>PXYT01000112.1 GCA_003023725.1 Sulfobacillus benefaciens
GACCCGCGAATATCAAAACGTTAGGGTTTACCGTAACCCGTGGACGGTTTCCCCTTACTAAACGAGAGAAGGTGTAACGTGAATCATGTGATTGCAGTCGTGAACCAGAAAGGGGGCGTGGGTAAAACGGCGACGGTGGCCAACCTGGCATGGAGCCTCGTCGCTCAGGGACATACCTGTCTCGCTGTCGATCTGGATCCGCAAGGGAGCCTCACCATTAGTTTAGGCTATGATCCGGATAAGCTGGCGGGTCAGACTATCTATGAAGGCATGGTCTTGCCCTCTGATCATCCCCAGTATCAGGCATTACAGCCTGTACTGGGGGAGTTAACCGGGTTGGCCCTCATTCCCGCCAATCTGGATCTGGCGGTAGCAGAATTGGAACTCAACACACAGTATCAACGGGAACTGGCCCTCAAACGGGCGCTAACACCCTTTCACGAGACGTTTGAGTTCATCGTGATGGATTGTCCCCCCACCCTAGGCATTTTGGCGATAAACGCGCTGGCGGCGGCGGACGCCGTGCTGATCCCCGTAGGCACTAACTACCTGAGTTTACGAGGCCTGCAACTCCTGCTCCGAAGCATTCACATGACGCAACAGCAGATCAATCCGAATTTGCAGATTCTCGGGATTGTGGGGACGATGTATGATCGCCGGTTGGCTCATCATAGCGACGTTATGCAGGAACTGCGCCGGATTTTTCCGGCCCAGGGGATCCCGGTCTTCGACAGTGTGATTCCGCGATCCGTGCGCTTTGAAGAAGCAGCCATGACCGGGAAACCGGTGGTCGCCTATGCCCCACACAACCCCGGAGCGGACGGATACCGTGCATTGACAAAGGAGGTCCTCACCTATTATGGCTGCGAATAAACGCCCCACCTTAGCCGAATCCGGAATCGAGAAACTATTTCATCCCCCGGAGGCCCCAGTACCGGCAGAAACCCCATCCTTACAGCCGGTCACTTCACCGAACACACATGCGGACAAATCCCCATCCTCCTCCGCGTCATGGGATGCTACGCATAAGCGGCGAACCTTCCACTGCCCCAATGACACGTGGAATCGCCTCGTGGCCTGGTGTGATCGGAATGGGGTCAGTCATTCCGCGGCGATGACGCAAGCGCTAGAAGCTTTCCTGAATGAACAAGGAGGGACACGGTAGACCGTCTACGGTTTACCGTGGACCCTATATGATAAGACACAGGCTTCGAGATCCTCTCAGCGACGCTAACTGTTGGGGTGGTCTTCGTTTGATTACGCCTATTGTGAGCCATTTTATGGCCTCTTGAGCGAGTAAGACGATGATTTCCCTGTCTAAGCCGATTTGTCTCCGCAGAAGGCTTCTGTGTGCGTCTGAGAGGATTGCCGAGAAAGAACCTAGCATGCAGCATGCGGTGACCGGTCTGACGGCCGTGGTGGGATGATGATGGAAAAAATTGACTTGCCTTCCAAGGCCAATGCTCGGACAATAGATGCAGGTTCGCAAAAGAAAGCCGCCTTCGTGCGAAAAAGGCGGCGAGAACCCACATGTTTGGTTTGGTACATTCGTACACTCTGGGGTTGTGACGCATGTCTACGGTTTTCACAGAGCCGTAGACCGTAGCTTGAGTATAACGGGAATGTCCCCGCCTTCGCAAGTAGGCAAGGCAAATTCGCTGAGAGTCGCGTAGAGTGATAAAGCATCTCGCAGGGACAAGCCCCACAAGTTCGCGTCACCTCCCCTAAAATCGGGAGGATAATACGTGAAACAGATTCAGACGCCATTTGAGCACACGCAAACCCTGCATCCCCTGTCCGGATCGGGACTTGTTACGTTTGGCCTTCGCCAGCACCATTGGCAAGAAGTGCGCGTGCCCATCCAAGAAGCTCCCCGATTTGCACAAACACTGGCGGCACACGAGGATGTCTACATAGCCCAAAACCGTTTCCGCGGTCCTCGCCGCATTACACATTTGTGGCAACTGGATAGTCTCTGGGCAGATCTCGACTTCTACAAAACGCCGTGGGCCGGGCGTAAACCGGACACCATTCTATTTTGGCTCCATGAGTCTCTGCGCGAGGCCCATTTGCCGGATCCCACGTTTGTGGTCTTCAGTGGGCGCGGGTTGTCAGCCAGCTGGCTCCATAGCCCGGTTCCCCGGCAAGCTCTTCCCCGCTGGAATGCCTGTCAAAGGCTCATCTATCAAGCCCTCAAACCTTTAGGGGCCGACCGGGCCGCTTTGGATGCAGCCCGGGTCTTTCGGCTGATTGGGACGGTCAACGGACGATCCGGGGAAACCGTGACGGCTTTGACGCCCGTGGGGGAAATCTGGGATTTCGACACCTTGGCCGATGAGATCCTGCCCTTGACGCGAGCAGCACTCAACGACCTTCGTGTGCAACGTGCCCTGAGACGCCCAGAAAGGCCCCAAGAAGGCAACAAACAGGTTAAGACGGCCTTCACTACGGCCACACTCTGGGAAGCCCGTCTGAGCGACCTGCAAAAACTCAGAGAGTTGCGGTGGTGGGGAGAGTTGCCTCCCGGCCATCGGGATCTCTGGTTATTTCTTGCCATCAATGCCATGAGCTGGTTGGTCGACTCCCCTAAAATCTTGTACCGCGAAGCCTTAACGTTGGCACAGGAAGCCGGGGGGTGGCCGGAAGGAGAGATGCGAACACGGATGCAGGCCATCTTCAAACGGTCTCAACAAGCGATGCGGGGGGAAACTATTCGCTGGCAAGGGCATGAGATCGATCCCCGGTATCACTTCAAGAATGAAACGATCATTGAGTGGCTCGACATCACGCCCGAAGAACAAACCGAAATGCAAACGTTGATCGGTCCGGAGGAAATCCGCAAGCGGCATCGGGAACAACAAGCACAGACTCGGCGGGCGCAAGGGGCCATGAGCCGGGCCGAGTATGAAACCCAAGCACAAGCCAGACGCGCAGAGGCCGCTTTACGTCGATCTCACGGGGAAAGTATTGCGGCTATCGCCAAAGCCCTGAATGTCAGTACTCGCAGGGTTTGGCAATGGTTGAAGGAGTACTGAAAATTTCACTGTGAAATGTGCGTGCGTTTGTATGGTGGTGGTAACCTCCGCAATGCGGCCTTTGGACTGGTTCACCAAAGGCCGTGTGAGGACCTTTTCCCTTGAGGAAATCTGGTGGCTCTCCTTTGGGTGTCCTTGGGGTCTGCGGGCTCTCCTCGGGCTCTCCTCTGTCGACTGGTTCCCTGCTGTGGCTTTTGCCTTTTCTTGAAGGGCGTGTAGGTGTGTCCTACTTTTAGTGTGTCCTACTTTTAGTGTGTCCTACTTTTAGTGTGTCCTACTTTTAGTGTGGCAAACTCTTCCTGTGTCCTACTTTTAGTGTGGCAGACCCTATCTTAGAGTAAAACCCGGAATCCTTGATGCCATCTGGCTTTAAGCCCTCTTAAATTCGCTTGGAAAACCTGTATAAAGTTATATGATTGATGGCTTGAAAAGAACGGGTAAGATGCGGGGTTTTTTCTGATGAAATGAGGTTGTTTGGTGTGGGGGAACGGGTGTGTATTTTGAAGGGTTTTGGGGCTGATTGAGAAAGAATTGCTGGGATGGTTTTGGAAGAGATCCTGATGAGGCTTGTAATAGTCGGCTTGTTATTTTGATCGTTGTTGAGGGCTGTGATGGTGAGGCCAGGTGTGTCAGTGTTAAACAGAAGTTCTTAAATTTTTTTGGTTTGGAATGGATATTTAGAAGGATTTACGATCTTGTCTGTTGAAATCCTTTCACAGGACGCAAATTACATATGCGTCCGCGACGAACGGATTGGAGCCCCAAGTCGCGGACAGCAACCTCATGATATCATGCCGTTGTTTGCCCGTCACGAGTCGCTCCTTCCCGTATTGTGAAGGAGGATGAATTATGGCGATCAATTCATTGAACCGGATTAATGCGGCATATTTGGCGATTTTGCACCAAAAGCAGGCATGTCAGCAAATACTCGATGGAGTCGTACCGTTGTTAACGGTATTGGTTCCGACCCCCGTCAAAACCTACCCCGGATTAACACATTACCAAAGTATGCGCGTCGAGATGCTGGCGTCTGCTTGGGCAGCTACTCCCCTGGCAAAAACGATTCATGATGAATGGCGAGCCGTGGGGGAGTGGATGAAGCCTTCTGATTATGCGGCATGTGACACTGCATTAACGGCAGTGAATGAGGCGGCTTGTGCCGTTTTTTATGAGGGTGGCTATCGGTTTAGTATTGGACGTGCCCAGATTGAACCGGTTTTTCGGTTGTCGTTGGCAAACGCGGCAGCTTTGACAGTGCTAGGGCCTGATACGGACTTTTGGGAACACCTTTCTCCAGTGGTCGCGGAAACGTTGTGGGAGGATATGATGTTATCCGCGTTACTCGATGAAAGTGACATACGTTTGGATGGCACTTATTATCAAGCATGTGAGGCATGGACTGCCTTAGAAAAGGATTTGGGTGCTGTTTATGTGACTCAGCGCAAGGCATTAAACACATTTTCCGAGAACCATGGTGAGGCTCTGCTGAATTTGAGAACGGTTATGTTTTACGCTGGTTTGGCGGATGGGGACGCAAGGGATTTGGAAGGGTAACTGAGGCGATTCAATTCATAGAAAGCGCCCGGGATTATTGGAGGCCTTCTGGAGATTCCGGACGCTCGGGGGGATAGGCATGAAAAAAATGATGGGGGGAGCGTCGCTGGCGCTAGTCTTGGGGATAGCAGGATGTGGTTCCTCTGTATCGTCAAGTCCATCGTCGCATGTTACGGTGTCCTCGACGTCTCACGTGGGTGCTGTCCCAGTGGAACCATTGCGGTCACCGAACAAGGGAAAATCCATTGCCTTACCACATCGTTGTCCTCTAAGGGATCCCAGTCATCGCCTGCCGATATGGAAACCGCTGTCTATATCCCGAATGCTGATTGGTCGGCTTCCACTAATCGCGATGCGCGGCACTATATGACAGCGGTTGTCCATTATATGAACCGCGGCGGTTCTTATTTTTTCCCCAAGCAGAGTCCGTTCTCGTTTCCATTGCACTGGACTGTCAGCCTTATGAATGGCGGAGGCCCAGCAGGGAATCCTATAGTGCTATGGCAGCTTTCTATGCCAGCCTCTTACCAAAATCGGGCGTAAA
>PXYT01000113.1 GCA_003023725.1 Sulfobacillus benefaciens
ATCCGGTACAAATCAGATAGAAATCAGGTTCGTATACGCCAGGAATAAGATTCGGCTCGTACACTGAAGGCATCTTTCCGAGCCACTTTCATGGCTCTAACACAAAGGAGGACTTGAGTGATGGCGAATACCGCGATCTATTTTTATGGCGATGATTCCCTCGATTTAAGCGCAGCCTTTTGGGCCGCGAATGACGTGGGCACCCCGGTGGCTCAAATTACGGGCGATGTGGTGCAAGCTGCCAACTGGATTAAGAGCAGCGAGCTCGTGATTGTCGTGGGGGGACCAGCGATGTCTAAGGTTCTCGGCCAATTGTGTGCAGATGGTCTGGCGATCGGCACGGGCAGCGGCCAATTTACGATGTTTTGTGACTCGTACAGTTGGTACAATACATCTGCCTATGGACCCATCAATGCCGATGGGACGAATGCAGTCAATAGTTTAAACCTCGCGTGGCAACAAGCCCAATCGGCCTACAGCTTTATCAACAATAACTTTACTGGAGGCACTCTCACGACGGCACAAAAGGATCAGGAAACGACGAGTGTCTCGACGAGTTGTGGCACCGTTTCTAATACCTGTCTGGCTTAGAGAGGAGGGCTTTATGTGGAAACCATTGATCTGTCATCGTATTCGTTATTGGCAACTGGTTATCCCAGAACGGCAGATACGATCGATAACTCTTATGCAACAAATACCGGCAATAGTCAATTCCCCAATTTGGCTACCTTGACTAATCTCGCAGCCATTACGGCGGGACTTGATGCGCATGTCGTGTTTGCTATTGAGTCGATGGAATCGAATTTCGGTATTGGATTACCCGCAGGCGATACGGATATAATGCAAGCCTGTGGGAATAATACGACAACGTGTCCGACGGTAATGGCTGCATTAGTTACAGGATGTCAGACCCTCCAAAGTAAGTTGTCTTCGGAGGGGACGTATCCTCTCGCTGCAAGCTACTATAATTGCGGCGTAGCAGAGAGTTCCAGTGGCAATTCGTATTGCTCTGGAACTACGATTAGTCCTTACGGTGCAGCTGTGATCTACTTAGCCTTTCAGCAAAGTTTCAGTGGTGCCTTGACTAATGGATATGGCGGCTTCGTACCCTCAGGAAGTGGAACGGGTGCCACCGCTAACGTGATGCAGACCGCAGGAAATGGGGGATCTTGTTATTCTCCGGGCAATTTATGTGGCAATACGAATTTTGAGTTTGGCGGGGGATGCATGCAGATAGATCAGATGTCGTGATGCTATCGCATTCTGATGAAGACCCGAGGACTCGCCCTCGGGTCTTTCCGGTGTCTATTTATTCCATAATGTCCACGATGTCGCTAATTGAATTGCTTGTTCGGGATTATTACTCGAGGCTTGAGAGGCAGACACCCAAGAAACGGTCGACCCTTGTACCCAATCCAATGTTGTGACAGCGGCGGCTAAAGATACTGCGCGCGAGGATGCGGGCACCACCATGTCGACGATCATCAGTCCGGGATAGGATGGCAATGATTGGAAATGCAATGTGTTGGCGATGGTATAGGCGGCTTGTTCTTCACTGGCAGCGTTACTACCGATAAGCTCAATCGTCCATTCTCCTTCCGTAAACACGAGTTTCGTATTGGACCATTGATTTCCCCCCACTGGATACAAAGTGGCTGGTCGTCCATATTGCGCTGTGCCTACTTGGGTCGATTGATGGGGCGCACTCGAATTAATCACGGTTTGGGGGGTCCATAGCCTGTTAGCTGCCTCCAGCGCCTGAGCGGCCTGGGGCGGAGTGGACGAAAGCATCGTCACGCCCCACGCAGCGATTCCTCCGACAACATGATTTCCGTTGATCAAAGGACTATTGATCGCATAAGGCTGCGAGGTTTCTACGAGTTGAATGCGCCAACTGGTCGCCGATGCATGGGTTTGCGCGGTTAAATAACCACTACGGGTAGCAGGGAGAATCGTCGGTCCTCCAATACGAGCCGTAGTGTGGCCCGAAATGGCCCGAAATGCTTGGAGCACCACCGGATTAAACAAAGGTGACTCACTATTAGCGGGAGACTTTTGACTCGTCTGGGATGCGGCGCTCTGTTCTTGAACCTGTATGGTTACTCCGGATCCTAGAGTCAGCCAGTGAATGCGCTGATGCAGGGTGTTAATCCAGGGCGTCGCGCCCAATTGATTTTCGGGATCGGTCAAGACGGCATATACGTGAAACCGGTGCGGAGGCCAATGGTGGAGCGTGGTAGGGGGCGTTGCGAGAGAGGATGGGGCCGTTAACAAAACGACCTGGCCTGGAGCAGCCGATTGCGCGTCCGCGACGCCATAAATTTGGCCTTGGTTTATTTTCTCTTCGATTTGTGAGAGTGGTGGATTCACGATCGTCGTTAAACCGGTCGGGGATCCCGTATGAGCACGGGCGGAAGATGAACTCGCTGACGGACTGGTTGACCGAGCACCGGGCGACGGGGCACGGGAATGCGCAGACGATGAGGGGCTGGGACTCGGCTCCCCACTTGTTTGTATAGTTCCGCTTACATGATACGTTCCGTTTCCGGTGGGAGTCGCATTGAGATTCCCGTTCAGGCCACATCCTGCTAACACAAGACTTCCGACGATTCCTCCGGTGATGAACAGCACCCGTTGCATCGCATACTCCTCCTAAAATTCGTCCCCTGCGGAGACTATTCCCTTATACATAACGCCAGGAAGACCGTTGGCGTTACGCGAAGCCGTGTCCATATCCTCGCCAAACATGACAGGACGCGGGAAGGCACGCCAGCACTCAAAGCTGTCATGGAGTATCCCTGTATCCGGTCTCCCGTGGGGAAATTCGCGTGATGGGACAGGATCCACGACTCCCTACGATGATTCTGCCTCATCCATAAACTGGATCGCTCAGCAGGTCTGTCTCGGAAAGCCCAATGGACTATGATAAAGGCAGTCATCCAGACTATTTCATGGCCATTGAAGGAGGAATTTGTATGTTGCGACGTCTGGCCCTGGCGGTGTCGGGAGCCATGGGATTGGCGGCGGCGTCTGTCTCGCCCGTGATGGCGGCTTCCCCGCCCAGTCCCTATACGAATGGGGCATTGGTGCAGTTTCAAGGGAACCCGGCCATCTATCAGGTGCATATTCCGTCTTATATCAAGACTATCACTAATGTCCATACTGATATCAGCATGACCTGGATTCCCAATGCCGCAACGTTTAACGCGATGGGACTCAACTGGTCCCAAGTCCACGTATTACCTGCAGGCATTCCCCAACCTCGTATCCAATTTATTGAATATTTACGACTCGCCACGAATAACAAATATCCCTATCAACTGAATGACAATGGCACCGTGAGTCCCATTCTTCCGGGCAGTACCCCTAGTACTCAAAACCCATTCGACGACCCTAATTTGCCGGGCCCGTTTTATCCAGTGTCCCAATTACCTGGTCCTCTCCTCCCCTTAAATTCCTCGGGATCCCAGTATTCCTTGCCCCCCATTGGGTCGGTCGTGCGCCATGCCGGACAGTCCGCCATCTATCTGCGCACTCCCCGAGGAGATTTTTCTTGGATTCCGTCATCATCCCTGTTTAATGCTGCCGGGTTTCAGTGGTCCCAGGTGAAGACGGTGCCGGATAATATCTTACTCAATGCCGGATCACCCAAAACCGTGGTACATGTGGTAGGGTCTTCGAAGGTGTATGCCACCATCAATGACACCCTCCATTGGATTCCCTCCAGTCAAGACTTCGCGTCGTGGGGATTTTCGTGGAATAGCCTCCAGACTGTGCAATCTCTCCCATATCCTGTGGGGGCACCCCTCACGGCCAGTCCGCAATAAAAAAAAGAGATTCCCGCCATGACGAGTGACGGGAATCTCTTTTTTTTATTCTATTCCTCGACGTTCACATAAACCGTCCCCAGCGGCGTAGCGGTTCCCGCACAGCAATCATTGATATTTTTGTTCGCCACCTCAGGAAATCCGAAAGCCTGAATTCGGTAGGTTCCCAATTCACTCGTCCACAAATCCAAGACATTGCTCGTTTGACACGTGGAATCCGAATGGACGTTATTGGAGTGCATGCGGGCGACCCAAAATTGATAACAAGTATACCCACTCGGTGCCGTAACGCTCACCTCATCGCCCAATCCTGCAGCGCCGGTTGTGGAAATTGACCATCCGGTAGGAATACTTTGCCCTGCGGCAATGGCATAGGTATGGCCCTTGGCCAAATAGGGTTTACTATCGGGATCGGCGGATTCCTTGACATAGCCCGTAATACGCCAGAGACCATCTTCATCCAGCGGAGGCATCGTAAAGGTCGGGGTACTCGTAAATGCCGTCTCGGTCCAGACATGGGATGGGTTCTCATAGCTGAATTGATAGACGGGGGACGTAAAATTAAACGGGGATAAGGAGATTTCGGGACTAAATCCCGTACTGTCTGCCCCCTCGACACCTCCGGTAATCATCAACACACAGCCCTTTTGGGGATTGATGTAATAGGGAATATACCCTTGGTCGGACGAATTGCCTTGTAACGCCACGGTGACGCGCACAGGATAACTCTTCCCCTCAACGGTCCCACTCGCATTCACGATCCGTGCTTGAAAGACAAACGTCGTCGGAGCAGACCCGGGGGATAAGGATCGCTGGGTCGTGGCACCCAGCGTCGGATAAGCCCCGGACGCCAAGACCAATTCATTGGTTGAATCCGTAATATCCCAAATCTCCAAGGTGTCGCCCGACGGATAGGCTCCTTCCGCAATCAAGGTAAAGTCCTGACCCGATGGGACATACTGATAATCGCACCGCAAAACCAACATGACGTACCTCCTTGAGGATGAAATTAGTAGTAGATATAGTGAACGCCTACAGTCGACCGCGTATTACGTGGTTAATGCCTCACTCGGTATAAACCACATCAATTGAGCTCCCGTAATGATGGTGCGTTATTCTCTTTCTGGGAGGATAACTTGACCATACACGTCGAATCTGATTCGTGGCCGATAATCACCTGAAACGTATCCGAAATTAACCTGATACGAACCTGATATGAA
>PXYT01000114.1 GCA_003023725.1 Sulfobacillus benefaciens
GCCATTACGCGTTTTAACGCACCCGCTCACAATCGTCGCATAAGACGGTTCGCGCAAAGCAAGCCGCACCACGTGACCCGGAGCCGTTTTCCGGGGCCGCCGTTACATTAATCTGATTACCTTGTGAGGAGTGAAACTGGAGGGCCTGGCCTTGCGTTTGGCTCACATCAGTTACATTAATCTGATTACCTTGTGAGGAGTGAAACCGCTGAGTCGGGTAACGAGTTTGAAAATTGTGGAGTTACATTAATCTGATTACCTTGTGAGGAGTGAAACGTGTCCCACGACACGACTGAAAGGAGATAACTCGTTACATTAATCTGATTACCTTGTGAGGAGTGAAACACTCCGTTTTCGAGGGGTTCATTCACTTCCGTTTGTTACATTAATCTGATTCCCTTATGAGGAGTGAAACCGGTAGGTCAAGAGCGCGTCGGCCGGGGTCCCATTAATCCGATTACTTTATGAGGAGTGAAACCTCATACCGCGAACATGGGTCGAAGGTTAATGGAGGTTACATTAATCTGATTCCCTTATGAGGAGTGAAACTTCGGATGGAACGCGATACCGAGCATGGAACTCTGTTACATTAATCCGATTGTCCTCACGAGGAGTGAAACGTATAATCGATGACGATTCAGTAAAAGCGGACGATGTTACATTAATCCGATTACCTTACTGAGGAGTGAAACGACCCAGACGATGGATGGCTAGAGTTGGACCCGAGGTTATATTAATCTGATTGCCTTACTGAGGAGTGAAACCCCTGCCGCCGCCTGAACGTCCAACGCCTGATCAGTACCATTAATCAGATTATCTTATGAGGAGTGAAATCTTGGTTCATTTTTATGGAGGGCCCGAATCCGCCGCGTCACATTAATCTGATTACCTTACTGAGGAGTGAAATGCTGGTGGCGAATCGCACACAGTTGCCGCTAAGGTCACATTAATCCGATTACCCTGATGAGGAGTGAAACGTGCGACTTTTCGGGCAACTCCCGTTCCTCCCCGCACATTAATCCGATTGTCCTCACGAGGAGTGAAATGCAAACCAAAGTAGACCAGTACCCCGCCGCGCTATTAATAGGATTCCCTTGATGAGGAGTGAAACCCTGAACTGGTTGGGGCGGCGATAACGGACAGGCCGTTACATTAATCTGATTACCTTCATGAGGAGTGAAACATCCGTTATCCGCATTGATTCCCCCGATGTCCCCGTTACATTAATCTGATTTCCTTCATGAGGAGTGAAACATTGAGACTTTGCACACTGGCGACCACCACCGGGTTACATTAATCTGACATACATCCCCAGATAACTCAGGTTGGATGCGGCGGGTGGGAGTAAAAGGCAAAAATACGGCGGCTTGGGTACGCTACAGCCCTCGTTAACCCGTATAACCCTAGCGATTTTAAGGCCCGATCCCTGTCACCTGAGTTAACCGATCGTGTATGTAATCTGATTACCTTATGAGGAGTGAAACAGCGAGAACGAGTGATGCAGCATCCATCCGACTCGTACCATTAATCCGATTGTCCTCACGAGGAGTGAAACATAAGGCTCATCCCTGTGGTCGAATGGCCGCCAAGTGCCATTAATCCGATGTCCTTACTAAGGAGTGAAACGCTTTATGACCTGCTTAGGCACAATTACGATGGGAGTCCCATTAATCTGACTTCCTTGATGAGAAGTGAAACAGCATGTGCACTTAAGTAGCAGTACAAGACATAGTCACATTAATCCGATTGTCCTTATGAGGAGTGAAACGCCTACGATGTTGACCGCCGCATCCACGAGGATCACATTAATCCGATTACCTTATGAGGAGTGAAACAGGCGGTTGGGATCGCTGGGGTCGTCCGCTGTGCCATTAATCTGATTACCTTGTGAGGAGTGAAACACTCATTTTTTGTCCTCCTGGGGAGCTCAATCCATCCCATTAATCCGATTCCCTTCCTGAGGGGTGAAACTGCGCCATCGACGATATTCGGTGCTAGTACCATTAATCGGATTCCTTTCATGAGAAGTGAAACGACCATCACCCCATCGGGCAACGCGTAATGCACGGGTGCCATTAATCTGATTCCCTTATGAGAAGTGAAACATGAGGAGTGAAACACCGATAATTGCAACGCCATCAACGTCCATTCGGTCCCATTAATCCGATTGTCCTGATGAGGAGTGAAACAGGAGTGAAACCAGTCCGACAGTCTCATCTGCCACGGCTAGCACGGGTCCCATTAATCCGATTACCTTATATTAATCCGATTGTCCTGATGAGGAGTGAAACAGGAGTGAAACCGGACGACTACGATCATCGAGTGGTTGGGGATGTCCCATTAATCCGATTCCCCTGATGGGGAGGAAAACTTGAGGAGTTCTTACCCGAGCTCTGCTCGGGTTGTTACTGTGTTATTGACACATTAAATTTCAGAACACGAAAGAGGTGCCGTATGCAACTTACTTTCTACCTTCGCGCTACCACGCCACCGGCGCGCATTCCTTGGGCGTATCCTGCAATGATTACCGCCTGGCTTTATGGCCTGATACAGCATACCCCCGTAGATCCCATGCCACACCGTGCGCACTCCGGCGTCATCCGTCCCTTTGCGACAACGCCTTTATTGTTCCTCGACCCGTTTATATCAACGGCTTGGGGTATTCAACCCACCAGTCCCTGGGCGACGATCCTGGTTAAAGCGATGGATGCATCTTTACTTTCCGTCATGGCCAAGCAAGCCGTCTCTCGTCCTCTGCGATTCGGTGCACAGTCTTTTCTCGTAGAATCTTCATTTCTTTCCGATCCTGATTGGCCCACGCCCTGGACGACGCGGTTATTGAGTCCTATCGTAGTGGCGGATCGTCTTTCTCCTACCTCGTCGGGCTCTTGCTCAAAAGTTTTCATGGATCCGGATCACCCGCGGTTTCTCCCGTTGCTTAAACAAAACTTAGCTAAAAAAGTCCGGCAATTTTCCGGAACGCCTGTCGCTGAAGACGCCTTTCAAATCACTCTCCCGCGCCGCTGGCGCCGGAAATTTTGGACTTTGTATGGTCATCCCGTGATTGGATGGTTCAGTGACGACCCGATGACGATTGCTGGGCCTTCTTCCATTATTGCGGCCGCGGCGACATTTGGATTGGGGGTGTCCAATACCCATGGGTTTGGCGCCTTAGATACCGTCGACGAAAGGAGTGGGGATGATGCCCAAGATGGCGGCAACGCTTTTTGGATCTAACAAAGATGTGGCGTTACCTTCCTTGCTGGCGGTGGACCCCGCTACGCCCTGCATCTTATGCGGAGAACGCGTTAATGATACGGCGTACGCCACTCCTGAGTGGGGTTCTGTCAGTAATTGGAATGCTTATGCCGGGGCTGCGACGGCCCGAACCATGGTGTTATGCGCCACCTGCGTGGAATTTGTGGCTTTATTCCAAAAGCATGAGGAACAGAACAAGATGGTCGCCGGAGAACGTTTGGGGAGTGGCTGGCACCGAAAGGTCGCCGGAGAATCTACGATGGAACATTACAGTTTAGGCCAACTCAAAAAGAACGGCCCCGGCGACATCTGGCATACGCCCTACTGGATTACCCTGCATCAAGCCGTTTTCGAATCCCGTGCGCATTCTTGGGTGCTGATCGATGGCAATCATCAAGGCAATCTTTACCCCTATTTGCCCTATACACCCGCGCATTCGCCGTATTTGACCATTCTCACGTTTCGTGCAGGCTTTTATACCGTGCGTTTACGTCGCACGCTTCTGTGGGACACGCTTTATCGTGTCGCGACACGACAGCAGACAATCCATGCTATCGACGATGGCAACTTACGGCATATTGTGAAGATTTTAGTGCCGGCGGAACCGTTTCCAGAATGGCCGGTACCGCCGCGGCTACTCAACCCTACTAAATCTGAGGAGGTTTCATAATGATTGCATTAGATCGCACACTGGCGACAGACTCCGAATCCGTGTATACGTTAGTTCCCTTGATGGTCCGCACACTTTCTCCCTTACATCAAGGCACGTTTAATGAAACAATCCGTGGCACGCGTCTTAACGGGTACAAAGAGAATTTTTCCCCGATTCGCACAGTGGAATGGTATGACGAAACCAGCGGTTGGATGGAAATTCCCGTGGTCTCCGGTAACAGCCTTCGGGGCCGTCTCAGACGGTATACCGCGCAGATTCTGTTCCGTCGTCTTATTCGCTACGGCAATCCCAATCACCCCAGCGTCGCCCTCGTTCACAAACTGCTCGATCCTAACGTGCTTTTGACCGACAAAGAACGCGAAATCTTGAAGCTCTTTTTATCAGGCGGCACGTTAAAAGCCAAAAAGTCGGAAGACTCGTCTGCGACTACTGAAGAATCGTCTGCGAACACCCCGGCGGCCACCCGTCCGGACGCATCCGAAACGCCCGCTGCCAACACACCGCAAATGGTGTGGGCTTTACGTGAACCGTTAGACCGTACACAACTGGAATACCTGTTTCCCATGCTTCCCCTGTTTGGGTATGCCAATGGCGATATCAAAATGCGGCCGGGCGCGTTGGCTGTGACGGATTTAATCCCGCTGTTTACCGAAACGGCAAGCCTTCTGAGGCAATGGGACGGCGTTGGCGCATTAATCCATCCCTCGCAGGCCACCCCCTCCTGGAACAAGCTGTTAGAAAGCCGCAATCAAAAATGGCCCGTAACTGCCGTGGTCCGTTCCGATCCCATGAATGGCCGAGCTACCTCGCTGGCCGATGCCAACGCGGTAGATGAAGACAAGGCGAAAACGCAGATGTTTGTGATGAATGAATATGTGCCTCCCGGTCAAACCTTGCTAGGCGGGTTATATGTTCACGACAGTCTGACGGCGGTGGAACGCGGGCTGTTGTATACCGCGCTGGATACGTTAATGGCCGACGGGTTCCTGGGCGGGGGACGCAGTCGGGGTTATGGGCATGTGCAATGGAGCCCTCAACCAATCGCGAAAGCCTGCGACGATCAAGCGGCCTGGGAAGCGCATGTTCAGCGCAACGTACCGGCCATGTTG
>PXYT01000115.1 GCA_003023725.1 Sulfobacillus benefaciens
TACCGTGAATGGTGGGATTGGATTCTCGATAATTTCCCATCCATTGGGTTTAAAGCTATCATCCTAGATTCACAACAGCAACACGGCTCGACTCAAGCTATTTTTCACCAACTGTACCCTCGATATATTGTTCACGGATTGAGGCACGAGTGGAAGACCGGGCGAGTGGACGTGTCTCAACGGTGCTCGATTCAAGTTATTTTTGATGAAGAACAGAAGGATAAGGATGCGATCGTTCGAGACCATATTTGGGACGAAATCGGAGACGAAGTCCGACGACAGAATCTTACCGATCGGGTTTCGATCGGTAAGATTACCCCGGAATCGTCAAAAATTCCAGCTCTACAGCTTGCCGATCTATTCGCCGCAACAATAAATCGGCTCATCAACGAGAATAGCGATGGTACCACTCCGAAGGATCATTTGGCGACGCACATCTGTTCTACTCTCGGGATTGAGGTCAATGAAGGTGGCTCTTTAACTGCGTATGGCGATCGTGTACTGATCGAGTATCTATAGAGGGATGAGCCGAACTAAATTGATCATCGCAGTATCTCGGAGGATTCTTCGTCGTGCGATCGGTTCCACGTGTGCGTACAGACAGATTGCGCGGCAGGATGTCGATGACGTGGTCCTCTACAAGACGATCAATTGCAACGGTGAGATCGTGAGCTTGAGCGGTCGCTAACCGTTTCTGTTGGACGAGCAGAGTCAGACGCTTTTCCCATTCGTGAGTCGTTTCATTCCATTGGTCCTCGGCCATGACGACGTGTCAATCGGGGCGGACCAACAATTCCCGCCCTCTTTTACGGAGCCATTCGGCCACTCAGGCACTCGCATACGCCACAATAATCATTTGTTCGCCGGGCGCCCATGAAAGAGGGCCGCGAATTCCTCTTCCGACATGCCCATTTCGGTGAGGATTTCTTGAAAGCGGACTCTGTTCCCGGTTTTTTGGCACCGGGATGTAAAACCCAATGACCACACCCCGATTGCTCACCGCCAAGGGTTCAGTTCCTGCTAGGAAACGAGTCGCATGATCACGAAATTCCCGCACTCCAATGGTCTTCATGGATGGTCACATTGTACGACTCCTCGCCATGCAAAGCACGGTGTATGCGTGGGAGCCATCATGAGAACACAACGCCCCAACTTATGGGATAGGCTTTATGGCAATGGGCGGTTAATGGTCCCCGGGTTCGTCGGGGGCTTCTGGGTTTTGGGCCGGCTGCGGTCTTTGAGCTCCCCGTTCTCCCAACGGGTTCCATATCTGAGGGATTGCGGTCGGCAATTGCCTATGATATTTCGCCAGCATCTTGGCTACACCCCTGCCGTTTCTACCACTTCCGTTCTGGTTTTCTCACGATCGTCCGCTGTCAGGTAATCCAAGGTTTCTCTGTGGGTGTGCTGCCAGTCTAAAGCTTGATCCAGAAGTTCTTGTTTGGTGATGAGGGTTTGGGCCATTTGGGCATCCAGGGACCCGTCCAGAATGTGCTGAATCGTCACCGCGTCATGTTGGCCGATCCGATGGATCCGGTCTCCGCCTTGGGTCACATTGCCGGGTACCCAACCCAGTTCGGCAAACATTGCCGTGATCGCCACGGTCAGGGTCAGACCTTTCCGGGCAGCTCCAATGGATCCCAGAAAGACCCAGACGGTGTCGGAAATAACAAACGCCCTCCGGTATTGGAGAGCCTTCGTGTAGCCGTGTTCAGCATCAATTGCATACTTCATGGCATTCACCCCTTTCATGATAGGGGTAGCGAACGCGAGCGTCCCTCTCCCCATAAAAAATCCCCGGCTTGCCGCCAGGGCCTACTTAGGTAGCAGAAAATAAACCGATTTAGACCGTTCAGTCTAACAGGAGTCACCAGAACCGGGAGGATTCTTATGCTGTTGGGCTTTTCGTGGAGCACCGCCTGCAGAATGCTGTGCGATTCGAGTGCACCCAAGAATCAGGATCTCAATGGCGTAACGCTGTTCAAATTCTCTCCAACACTGAATGGATTGCGTCACCGCTGACCAGTAAAAATCGGAGAAGGCGTTGTTCTGTGGGCACAAATCAGATAATCTGGACATTGAAACAACCTCCTCGAAAGGGGATGAGTAGTAATAATGCACGATATGGTCGATGACAGCAATTGGGAGCCCACCTTGCGTGTCATTCAATCGGGCGAATTTCTAACGCAGATACCCAGCCGTCGTCAGAAACTGATGGATTGGCCTTTATTTACTGTGCGTAGTCGGAAGGCTTTGGACACGACTCCTTACTCTGAAGTCGCCCCTATCGGGGATGAGATCTATGAACGTGTCATTGACTTATCATGGGGTGGCCACTATAGACTCGTATGGGATATCGCGACGGCCCGAGCTATCGCGCAACGCGACCACGTTGGTCCCCAATTTTTTGCAGCCGATGACCTATTACCAGGGGTTGTGACAGCCGACCTTGATCTGCCACACGTATACCAAACTGATCCCACTCAAGGTACCGTGGTCGTTGCGGAATATCCTTTGTTAGAGGAAAAATTCGTGATCCTTGATGGCAATCATCGAATCTTTCTCGCTCATCACAGTGGCAGTGACGTAGCCGCCCTCGTGCTTGGTGAGGAGCAAATGTGCGAAGCACTCTGCCACGAACGATTTCGATTGTATTATGCTTTCCACTGGAATTTGTCGCGCTGGTTGACTATCGAAGTTACCGGAAGGGTTCCCGCAGCGTATCCGTGGTTCCCGCTCACAAAAGAAGATAAGGCCGGTCCGCCACTTCTGGATCGGGAGAGTCCCTGACCATGTCACCACGGCTTGACCCTGTGAGAGATGACTATTGGTCATACCCCACGGTGCGGATTCGTAGTAGCACGTGCGTCCACACTTTTTCCGGGTCTGACTGGTTCCTTGTGGTGCACGGCTACCACCAAACCGTGGGTAGCATTTCGACAACCAAAAGCCTGAATGCTTGAGCGAATCTCCCGAGAAACTAAACAAGTCCCGAAAAGACTTAAAAGGGCATGCACTTTCCCCGTGTCCCACATCAATCGCACAGTGCACCTTCCTCACTCTTCTTTTGGGATAATCCGGGCCTTCCTACTCGGCTGGGTGCCCACAAAAAAGCCTGGCATAGGACCAGGCTAAAAAAGAAGGGGAATCTTTGGAGTCCGCACTTTGGGGGATGGATGCCTGAGCGCTGCCGTTTTACCTGGTGTGAGGCGTTGCCTCTGTCTGATGTCATCAAAAATGAGGGCAATCGCCAGAGCCTCAGGCGCATTGTTCTGATGTGTTGAGCGCATTCGAAGGGGTAAAATCCGATAGATTTCCGACCACTATTTATCGGCTAAAGTAGGCCATGCCAAGGTTCAGTCCTGGCGTGCGCGATACCAAACGGAAGCCGCTTGTTTCTAAAAGACTCTGGCAGTCACGCAACAAGTTCGCACTATGGTATTCCATAACGATGCGACGCGTGTGTTGCAGGGCTTACACCGCTCCTGAAAAAACTTTCAATTCTGCGCCCTCCACGTCCACTTTTAGCAAGTCCACAGGCAGTTCAGGAATAAGCGCGTCTAGAGTTTTCGCGGAAACTTGGATAATGGGTCGCGTTTCTTTTGCCAGATCGTCTCCGGCGATTAAGCGGTTCCATCCCGTGGACTCGGCTACCAAGAGCATAGAGAGCGTATCGCTGATATCGGCTACGGCGTACGGTTGCGCCTGTATGACAACCGAAGAAAACCGAGAACCATTGTCTTGAATATTACGTTGTAGATAGTCAAACGTCGTGGGCATAGGTTCAAACGCCAAAATTTGTCCCTGCCGCATACAGAAAGCCGCCCACAAGGTAAAGCAGCCAATATTTGCACCAACATCCACGACCGTCCATCCGGGTTGCGGAACAAACGCTTCGTCCATCCCGTATGCTTGACCGACCCAGATTTCCTCAAACTGTTCCAAATCGGTGCGACTGGGCGCAGACAAGAGTACCCGGGAAAATTCGGCTTGAATCTCACCATGTTCAGGTAAGTCACGTCGTAGCTTCTGCGCGGTTTCACGGTCTCGAAGAAGGGGAGGAATGTCTTGGGGACGATGCAGAGCCATCCGTCCTAAGATTGCGCCTTTCTCATACCAGTGCACACATTCACCCGCTTTACTATTATTCTTCATAGTCTAGCAAACTGTGGAGAATAAGGACAGTCTAGTGGCTTGTATTTATTGAAGAATCTCTGTCCCCTTCCCCTGATCATGGCCTGCCACCCCATCACCGCTTTCCGTAAGGCGAACAATTGTGCATGGACCGTGGTGGGCCAGCCTGGTCCTGGGCAACCGGGTCACCCTAAATCCGTGCGTGATGGGTCAGGTGGTGGCGAAAATGAACAATCGCTGGGGATCTCTACCGAATACCCCACTTATGTGCGAAACACAACCATCCCCAGACGGCATAATAAGTCGCCATTTCCTGATTGGATGAGCCACTAGGCAGAGATTACGGGAATACTATGACCGTGTTGATTAAGAGAGACTTCCCCTTGTCCTCAATCCTGTTTACTTGTGGTTTAGAGAACCTAAAAGGGGGACCTAAAAATAGCTCACAGGATTTTCGTAGTTCTCCCGCACTATCATTTATCGGTGTTAGGAATTCCTGGAAGTTAACACTTTCAACAAAATCATCCTCAAGGTGCTTAGGAACTTGAATCTCATTAAATCGCAGGGTCTGCACGAAAGGGAGCCAATATGACTCCCCTTCAGACCACTTTTCAAGAAAAGTGTCCATCATGGCATCCGGGCAGCCCTTAAAAATCTTGCCATGGTCCATCAATCATAGGCATGGGTTCGGATTTCGGGCCAGACCCTCGTCGCGAAAACGGGGGCGCCGTCGGATCACCGGGGCGTCCCGAGAATGCCTAAAGATTCGCGAAGCGGCCGTGGCAACTGGGCCCACTCCTGCTGGTGTTGCTCCCGCTTTTGAGCGATGGCATAAAACCGTAAAAAATGCGCCCGATCCGCTTCC
>PXYT01000116.1:0-4997 GCA_003023725.1 Sulfobacillus benefaciens
ATCATGATGGCGAATTGGCCCACTACAATATGACGGCGGGAGACGAAATCGTTGGTTATACCAACCCAAAACGGATAGGCCAGGTCTGCGAATATGTTGCGTGAGGCATACTGGCAACCATTGCAAAATCTCTTCCCATGCAGCCAATATCATTCATGCTCGTGCATGTTCAGAAAGAACATCCGATCTAGCGTGCTGAAAGGTAACAAAGAGCCTATGTCACGAGATGGGACGGGGATCCTCAGAATAGCCATGGCAACATCAACCGAAGATGCCGCATGACGCAAGGGAAAGATCTGATGACGGGATGTTCCTTGCGAAGAACTTTGGGCCAATCTGCCCCCGGACCCGAGCCGGCGGGGGCAGAGGTGGCTCTACTCATCTTCATCCCACAGAGGCAGTAATTGAGTGACCACACGTTCATAGCGGGAAAATCCTTGGGTATAAATCTCGCTGTCCCCGGTGATGGGGCGTTTGACAGTAGCCTGCCGCACAGGCATGCTTTCTTTCACGCCGGTTATCCCGCTTCGAGCCAGCCATGCAGCTCCTACCGCCGCTCCGGGGTCATCGGCCACCACGATGTCCCGGTTCATGACATTGGCGAATATCTGAGTCCACAGCGAACTCTTTGCCCCGCCGCCGGTCATGATAATGCGATGAGGATCGAGGGTGTTGTTCGGATCCATGGTGACATAACAGTGCTTCAGGCTGTAAGCGACTCCCTCCAGCACAGCACGGGCAAAATGTTCTCTGCCGTGTCGGCTCGAGATGCCCAAAAATCCGCCTTGGGCTAAAGGCTTCATGATGGGAGCCCTTTCGCCGTTTAAGAAGGGCAAAAATGTCAGACCGTCTGCGCCGGATTGTACCCGTAAAGACTCGGTATCCATCTCAGCATAACTCTTCTCGGGGAAAAAACTGTCCCGCAGCCAACGCAGCGACAATGCCGCCGACTGAGTGACGCTCATCCAGTGCCAGGTATCGCTTTCGGCATGACAAAAAGCATGAATCGAGGGATGTGGAGGCAATTGGTAGCGGTCTAACGGCCGGAATAGGACACCGCTGGTGCCCAGGGAGATGCCCAAATCACCCGCGGCAATTCCCGTTCCCACTGCACTTGCCTCTTGGTCACCGGCCCCCGCCACCACTGGCAGACCATGGAACTCTGCGGGACCGTAACGCATTGTGCCCACTATCTGCGATGATTCCACGACTTGACCCCACCAGGTGGCGGGGATGTCCAAAGAGGCCATAAAATCTGATGCCCAGCGGCGGTTCTTGACATCCAACAAGTAGGTGCCCGATGCGTCCGTAACATCCGTAGCCCAGTCTCCGGTTAAAAGAAAACGAACCCAGTCCTTAGCCACCGCGACGTGGCGAATCTGCCGGTAGCAATCGGGCTCATGGTCTCTGATCCACAACAGGCGCAAAAGGGAAAAGTTGCTGAGAGGTTGATTGCCGGTGATTTCCAGAAGTTGGTCCAGACCGTATTTTCGTTCCAATTGTTTGGAATAGGACGCGGTTCGTTGATCAGACCACAAGATGGCCGGGTAGAGAGGATTGCCGTTGTCATCACAGACCACGGTGGTATGCATCTGACCGGTAACTCCCACCCCTTTGTACGTAACCGAAAGATGTTCTGCCGCAATCTGTTCCAGAGCTCTTTTCAGGGCCTTGTCCCAGTCGCCAGGATCTTGCTCCGTCCACCCGCTTTGAGGCGATGAGGTGGGATATTCACTGAAAGTGGTCATCAGCACACGGCCCTCGTGATTGATGACCACAGCCTTAAGTCCCTGGGTCCCGACATCGATGCCGATATATCCTTCATCCATCATACTCACCTCTACCGCAGTCCCAGAAGCAATTCGGTGACGAGCTGGTCGAGTTCTTCATAGGCATAGCCTCTCTCCCGCCACCAGTTCAGGGCGCTTTCGTCTTCCATTCCGGATTTTTCCCGGTTCAGGTCCTGGATACGCCGTAAAGCTCCTTGAATTTCTTGGTCCTGATAAAACTGGCGGACTTTTTCACGGTAAGCCAGATAACTTCGCATGGACCCTCGCGCAAAATCCCATACCCCCGCCACGTCTTCGGTGCGGTAGGCATGAGCATCAAAGTGACGCGGGCCCTGATAGTCGCTGTCCTCGAGCAGTTTCACCAAGTAAAATGTGCCTTTAATGTCGTCGGATCCAAACCGCAAGTCCTGGTCGAAGCGGGCGATACGCTGATCGTTGAGGTCAATGTGAAAGAGTTTGCCCTGGTCAATAGCTTGGGCCACCTCATGTACCGGATTGAGCCCGGCCATTTTGGCATGCGCCACTTCGGGATTTACCCCGACGAGCTCGGGATGGCTAAGGGTATGGATAAAGGCCAGCATCGATCCCACTGTCGGCAGGTAGATATCGCTGCGCGGTTCGTTGGGTTTGGGTTCGAGGGCAATACGCATGGAATAGCCCTGAGTGAGGATATGCTCAGTTAAGGCATTGATTCCTTCGCGGTACCACTTCAAGGCATCACGCGGGTCTTTGGATGCTTCCACCTCGGCCCCTTCCCGTCCGCCCCAAAGAACAAAAATCCCTGCTCCCAGTTCCACTCCCAAGTCCATTGCGCGCTTGGCCTTGTCGATAGCAAAGCGCCGCACCCAGGGTGCCGATGAGGTGAAGGCACCGTCTTTGAACACGGGGTCATAAAACAAGTTCACCGTCACCATCGGCACCTGCATGTGATAGTCTTCCAAGGCCATTTTGAAATCGCGCACAATCTGGTTACGCTGCTCTTGGCTGGCCTCCATCGGGACCAGGTCATTATCATGCAGCGTGACACCTTGGGCCCCCAAACGGCTTAATTCCCTCACAGCGTCTATAGGGGACAAAGGGGGCCTGACGGCATCCCCAAAGGGATCACGCCCGCGGTTGCCCACGGTCCATAGCCCGAAAGTGAAGCGGTCGGCGGCCTGGGGAATAAGGTGGTTATAATTGTCTGACATAGAATTCCCTCCTAACGTGAATGTGTCGATACGTCGCTGTTAATTAGTTCGTGTTATATTTTATATATATCGTAGAGGTTTTGCATAGGACTGTCTACCCTTTTGGCGCAATTGTCCAAAAATGACAAGAAAATGTTAGCCTGGGTATCGGGACCACTGGTCTGTTCTCTCTATTTTGTGGCAGGCTATAGAAGTGTTCCGTCAACGTCACTCGGTATCATGATCATATATGATGGAATACGACCAACGAATTCACCAACGAGGAGCCTGTTAATTATGCCCATTCCGGTAGCACGTCACAGTCTGATGCGGGAAATGAATGAAATGGCCGTGATGACCGTTGTACGCCAGCATGGTCCCGTCTCCAGACGCCGAATTGCCGAAGTCACGGGGTTAACCAAATCCACTGTGACAGTAGCGGTGCAGCGTCTTTTTTCGAAAGATGTCCTAATGGAACTCGGATCGGTGACAGCCGGTCCCGGACGTCCCGAAAGACTATTGGGCCTCAATCCGGATGCCGGGTATCTGCTGGGAGCATCGATTGATGTGGCTGGGTTTCAGCTGTTGTTATTTGATCTGGAAGCCCGGGTGTTAGATCAAAAACGCGGGGTCTTCGATGCCAAGGCATCACCGAATGAGGTGTTAGAGGCGCTGGCCCAGGCCGCACGGCTTCTGCGACAACAGATTTCGGCCCGGAAATACTGGGGATTTGGGGTCTCTATCCCCGGTATCATAGCCCCCTCGGGTACAGTGATTCATGCCCCCAATTTGAAATGGAAGGAGGTCGAGGCCGGAGAATACCTGAGGCGTCAATTGCCAGGACCTCTTTATGTGGTGAACGATGCCGCCGCCGGAGCGATTGCCGAATATTATTTCGGAAATGCCCTGACAAGTGAATTTCTATTATATCTCTCGTTGGGGATGGGAATCGGCGGCGGCGTTATGATGGGAGGCAATCTGCTGGTGGGAATTCACGGTGCCGGGACCGAAGTGGGGCACATGGTGATTGACGACAACGGCCCCTACTGCCGGTGCGGGCGCCAGGGATGTTTTGAGGCCGTTGCCTCACTCCGGGCCCTGACGGAACGCGCTATGCGGACCCGGGATGTCCGGGACTGGGTTGGTCTCGATCACATTATCGAAGCCTTTAACCAGGATGAGCCGTGGGCAAGGCAAGCTCTTGAGGAGACGCTCCACTATCTGCAACAGGGAATCACTAATCTGGCCAATATCTTTGACCCTGATACGATTGTACTGGGCGGGCCATTATCGCGATTCGGGGAATATCTGCGTGCGCAAATCGAAAGGCGTGTGAACCAGGATATGATGATTGCAGGCCACCGGAGCATCGCGGTGCGCCTTACTCGCTTTAATGAGTTTACCAGTGCCTTTGGTGCCGGGGCCATGGCCTTGAATACCGCCGTCACCACCCGTGCGTAACGCGGGCAGTCTCTTTGAGTGTCTCACGTGTCTTACTTCCAAAATAGCGTGACACAGGAGTTGGTAAAGAACACAGCCGCAGAGAGATCTAACTGAAGTCTGAAAGGAGGAGAGCATTCGCGCTCTCAAGGGGTGTTGAAAGCCCATAACAGGTATGATCCTTGCGAAGAGAATCGTCTGCCCGCGACTTCTATGTCTGGTCGTCTTCGGGCCAGTGGTCATATCCCATTTCGTAATACTCCGTCACGAAGTTGTCGACAATGCGTATGATCCGCAGGATGTCCGGATGTAGGAAGTTGGCACGGTGGAGGTCAATTCGTTTCCGGAGAATGGTTTGCCACCATTCCAGGTTTTGCACAAGTCTTCGGCGCTGTATGGCGGACAAGGTCTTCTGCTCGGCCTGGCTCATGGCTTTATGCCCGATAGATGTGTCGTCCCCTTTTCGTTCTGTGCTCATGCCCTTATGGCTTTCGCCCGTTGCGGGGTTTTTCGGAAAAGCCTTTTTGTGCTGAGTTTCGTCCCCTGCAGGGATGTTGAGGGGATCCAAATTATTATGGGTCTTTTCATCTTTTTTGTT
>PXYT01000116.1:5062-5748 GCA_003023725.1 Sulfobacillus benefaciens
AATCTATTGAGCTGTATGACGACCGAAAGCCGTTTTAGGATACTCAAGTCAGTTTGAGCACTCAAGATGACATCTATACCTGCTCCCTGTTCTTCCGGTGGAATGCCTGCCGGCCCACAACCGTGTTATTCGCAGACCCAGACGGGTTTCAGGGTTCGCATCCCAAACCCGTCTGGGTCGGGGGTGTCCGATCGTTCTTGGAGAAATGTTCTTCAAGGGTAATTTCTTTTCCCAGCGTCGGTCTGGAATGTCTTACAGTCTCGTTAAAAATCTGATCGCAGCAAAACAGTAGCGTTGTGGTGTCGAGTCTTCACTCACAATGCCGTGCGTTATCTCGGTCTAACGATAAGCCGCAAGTCGGGGCCGTCATAAGAACGTCATCCACTGTAGCCCGCAACTTCGGTGGTGTTCCCGCGCTGCCTGAATCACTTGGCAAGATCACGGTGCGTGCCTTAACTGGATCCTTTTCTGGCTCCGAGACGACCGATACTTAAGGGGGGACGCTATTGGAGTGGCCTTGTAAATCCCATGGCCCTTGCGTTGGGCCTCCAAAAAACGTTCGACGAACCCCGGCCTTTGATCCTTGGTGACCATGAAGCATATTAAGCATTAAAGAAGGAATTTCGAAGAGCGGCGACGAATAACTGTCTCGGTTGTCTGTCAGCACAGCGCTTTGGCCCGGATGA
>PXYT01000117.1 GCA_003023725.1 Sulfobacillus benefaciens
AAGTCTTGTATACGGCTTAAAGCCGTGTACAACATATGCAGCTCCCATTGGACGCTCATAGCGCGCTGGCCGGCCGCATCACTGGGAGTTCCAATCAGAATGACCGTGGGAGCTTGGCCGCCTTGGGCCGCGTGAACCGTGGTCACATAGCCCCAATCAAAGAGTGTGCCAAATCCGCCCATCGATAATTCAATCGCCACGTCCTGGGTCACGTCATCGGGATCAGTCACCACAACGACTGCCGCATCGGAAGTTGCGGACTTCACCGTTCCCAACGTCCCGTTGGGAATATAAACCATGCGAAGCCCTTGGTGTTCGGGATAAGTGCCGTTTTCGCGAATCAGCACGGGCTCTCCGGGCTCTAAGTGGGGGCCGGGATGCAACAGATTATGCATGGTGTAGTTCAGATTGGACGCATTCAACTCACGCGCATGCCGATAAGGAGTCAGCACCAAAATATCTTCTTGAGGAAACCGGATGCGTGCGTCGGCGACGGCTTGCCGCAAGCGCGCATCTATATTCTTGGATTGAACCGTCTCGTCCCAATCCACCGTGTGGGCTTGGCGCAACAACTTTAACGCGGCGTCCGTATCTTGTTGGATCCGGGCCTGCCGCTGCCGACTCGTTAAAGAGGCGAACGCACTATGACCCGATAACCCGTCCCGTAACGCAATCACTCGTTGCAACGCTTCCAATGTGGGCGTAATCGGATTAGCGGAAATCCGATAGGACTGCGTGAGCGTATGCACCAATGATCCGTGTTGATTCGCCGTTTCTTTTAAGAGGCCCCGCAAAACCTGACCGACACCAACCGGGGGCAATTGCGCCGAATCGCCCACCAACACCAAGCGTGTTGATTGACCCAAGGCGCTCTTTAAAAGCGTGCGGGCGACAATCGCATCAATCATCGATACTTCATCGACAATCACCAGATCAGGCAGCGTCACGGTTCCAGAGCCATCGTAGGTTGGCGTCATATTTAACGCTTTGTGTAAAGTGCGAAATGCCGTGGTCGCGATCGGCTTTCCACCCGCTAACTGCAAGGCGGCTTGGCGCGCCCGCACTACGGCCCGGGCCGTAGGAGCCAAAACCCAGACAGTTGGTGGGGAGGGTGTTTGGCTTAACGCGTGGACCAGCGCCGCAATAACATGAGTTTTACCGCGTCCGGGTCCGCCGGTAACCACCGTCAGCCGGCGTGTCAGCACATGTTGCACGATTCGCAGCTGGGCCGCATCCAAGCGGTAGGGCGCTAGGGTTAAACGTTGAGTCAACGCGGTCGGATTGACCAAGGGCGCCATGGGAGGCGTTTGCACTAAACGCGCCATAAATTTTCCACTGTGCCGGACCGCGAAATATACGCGTGTGATATAAGCCAGTGCTTTTCCTTGTTCATTTTGCCACGTGTAGACATAGTCCGTAGCGACCAAATCCTGCCAGGCTTGGTCAATTGCGATGGGATAGTTCCCGGCGCTGATGATGGCACGGCCTAATGAGGACGTCGGATGCGCTTGACCGTAAGCCTGAAGAATCGTGTTGGATTCGCTTTTCAAAGCGTCTACGGAAAAGGTGATGTGTTTTTGTTGAAACGCTTTCTGCTGCACGGCCAAAAAGACGGCTGCATGAATGCGATCGGGGGCGCTGGCGGTTTTTTGATGCGCCTCGGCAATCGCATCGAGAGTCTTAAAATCGACTTGAGCACTATCCAGGGCATATACCGTTAAATAGGGGTAATCCATAACCAGAGCCGACGAAAAGTTCAGAACGTGCAACAGGCGATGCGCTTGAGGGGCCTCGAGACCATAGCGAAAATGCAGTAACAGATGCATCGTAGGCCAAGCAAAACGGTGGATGAAAGCGCTGAGCACGGGATCGGCTAAAATGTCTTGCCTTTGCTTGGTGCGGGCCTGAGAATCATCGGTGCACGGGTACTGCAAAAGATTTTCGTACCCTCGGGGATGCGGTTGCTGCAACATGGAAACCACAGAGCGATGAGCCAGAACGGGCAAAGACAGGGACGCCCGCAACAACGATTCCACAGTCAGCGGATCACCCGGATGCGCCGATCGATAGGCCGCCAGATCATGGGCGTCCAGGTCTAATAATTTGCGCAGGGAGCGGGACGGAAACTGCCACATTTCCGGCTGTCCCGTGGGAGACAACTGCAACGTTAACACCACCCCATCGGGGACTCGCGGAACCGCCGCAACGGGCAACTCGAAACGAGTGTTCCCAATCTGCACCTCGGCCATGGGCGGCAACGTGGTACGACTGATCACCTGAAATTTTCCCGTAATCGTACGGGGCGATTGCGAACTATTTACGGCCATCACCAACGCCTCCTAAAGTAACGTATGCGAAAAATGACTCTCTTCATCAGCGTCATCAGCCCATGTGTCTTCATCGGGACCGGCTTCATCGCTGTCGTCTTCCAACATGTGGACGCGGTTCCACGGAGCATACTCCGGCCATTGGTCCAAAAACGTGGCAGCTTCCGCCAACCCATAGTGAGTGGGTTCATAACACCACTGTTGTCGGTTGGGATCATGATATGGCGGGGATACGGCCAACCGCGTGCGGGGATAGACCGATTCATGACGGGTCCACCACTCGGCCGCCTCGTCCCCCCATTGTGCGGTCAAGGCATCCGCGACTTGGGGCGCATTGACTGGCAGCGCTCGATGCAAAGAGACGGTCTCACCATCCCAACGACTCCAACTCCAATCTCGGACGGTCGGCACCACATCCACATGGACCACGTGTCCCATGCCCGCACTGCGCCTAAACCCCAGGAACTTAATGTGTCGCCGAAGCAGCCGGGCAACTTCCGAAACGTCTCCGCGGCCAAAAAACACCATGCGCGGTGCTTGCAACGCCGCAACAGGCGTCACGGTAGGTTGATGTTTGGCCGGAATCACCGGCGGCATGTATTCTCCTTTTTTATTGGGCGTGGCAAATTTGTCGATGGATCCGCGGTCATAAGGACTGGTAAACACGATCAGACTCGACCGGGCGACCGGCGCGAATCCCTGGCTGGCGGCATAGACTCCCGGCAACGCCCGATCCAACGGCAACGGCAAGTCGATAAACGTATTTTTGTGGACACGACGAGTGTAAGCTCGAGGACCGAACAGTTCTTGGGCCACCGCATATCCCACCAACCCGTCGAGCATCATAAACGGCGGATGATCAGCGAGACCATGACCAACCGGAGCCGTTAAGGTAAACACCACTATAAACGGTTGAAACGACATCGAAGCAATCTCCTTTCCGTGGACATCCATTTCCTCAATCAAGACAAAACCAGCACTGGAAGTGCTGGTTGCTCTGTCGCTCATTGTTCTTTCGCCGAGAACGAATCGAATTTTGAATAGGCGCCATCAATGCGGAAGCGCCAGGGTTTTTTGGCGCATCATTTTCTCAATCTTATCCTGAATCTCCGCATTCACCGTCGAATTTTCCGCATCCTCGTTACTGCGGGATTTCCCCGCCGAATTAAACGGATACGGCGTATACACGGCCGGCCGCGCTCCGTCGGGTATCGCCCACCGTTCGCGAATCGCCCGTTCCAGGCGGCCCGGACTGACCGGTTGGCCTTGCTGTTGGCGCCATCGGTACACTTGAAGCTGATCTCGGATGACGGTAAGCGGGTGTTCGGCAATCAAGGTCAACGCAGTCTCCACGGAGAAGCCTTCCACCGTCTCCTGCATTTCCTGCAACAGCGCGATTTGCTCGGCCGTCATTTGAGCTCGCACGGCGTCTTGTGCTGCCAATCCTGCGATTTCCGCGGCAAACTGCGGAATGGAGTAGCCGCGTTTCGCGGCAAAGCTGTCTAAGGGTTGGCTCAAATACTGCATTTGCAACTGTTCCACCTGAGACACGCCATACACGCCGATCAACCGTTTCACGATTTGTGTATCGCGAGCCCACGCGACCGGAAAAGGCCGGCCAAACCGTTTCGTGTACTGGTCGGCATGCTGATGAACCAGACGGGACGCGTCGGAAGGGGGCGGTTTAACCTTCTTTGACTTTGTGCGGGTTGTGCTGACGGAGACCGTATTGTCGGAGACCGGTTGCAAATTTGCAACTAGTGGCAGTTTTGCAACCGGTGGCAAATTTGCCACTAGTTGCATCCCACGTCCCATTACACGATAAACCGTCATACGTCCTTGATGTCGCTTGACCTGCACCCACCCTCCGGCTTCCAACTCCCGTGTCACACGCAGAACGGTATCGCGTGAGACTCCCCAGTCAGCTGCAAGCTGCCGTAGCGAACAGACGATATTCCCGTTGTCATCGGCCAGCAAACACAACCGCAGCAAAGCCCAGGTGCGCTGCGGATCATTCAAAATCCGATCATCGGAATCCACGATAATATGGCGCATAGCAGTCCTTCCTTTCGTGCGTGTTACTCATCGTGTCTGCTAATCCTGCTCAGCGACCTCAAAATGTTTGGTCTCAACCGTGTACACCCATTGGCGACCTTTTTCATCCCACCGACATTTCCGACTGGTCAAACACGCCGTCGAATGTACTCGGGCCACGACGTAGGGATAGAGCGTCTCGGGTGGATCCACATCTAGCGCCGCCAGCACGTCATCATAAAAATTCAGCATGTTGGCATAGGAGACGGTTTTCCGTCTCGCCAACTCAAGCTCTAAAGCCTGGACCACCACGGCTTCTGGTGGCAGAACGTATTCGACTTCAGTGTGGTTGCGCGAGATTTTCGCCACCACCGGCGCTGTTCCTGTTACAGACCGTTGGCGTCGTGAAGGGCGAGTCAACTCCTGGGTGAGCGTGGACGCCGATCGTTTGGCTGGTGACGCAGCGGTTTTCCGAAGACTTTTCGGCATTATGGTAATCTCCTCTCGTGAATTGGATA
>PXYT01000118.1 GCA_003023725.1 Sulfobacillus benefaciens
GTAAGGCAGTTTTGATTCCGCCGAGTGTTCTATCCCTGTTAGCTGTTGCTACGCCAACGTTTGTTCAGAGCCCGGGAATGGCTGCAAACGACCGTTAAAGGAAATGCGGGGGATTCGTGGATTAATTTGACGCACACCTATAACAATTGTGGCACAGCCTATATGGGTGCCCATGCCTATTATGGTACCATTGATGGGGGATGGTTTACGGTGTCTTACAGCGATGGGGCCAGTGCGAGCGGATCGGTCAACTTTTGGCCGTGGCAAGCATCGCCCACCTGGAAGAACAGCGATAGCCAGACATTTCCGGGGTCGGGATGGTATAGTGCGACGCTCACGGGCCAGGCTGACACTATGTTGTCCAGTGGAGGTTCCGAAATCGCCACGTTTTTGAACCCAACGTCCTGGTGTTATGAATAACGAGACATAAGGTCTGGGGGACCTGAACCCTAGCAGCTCAGTTCTTTCCTGGGCTAGATATTATTCCTAAGGATTATCGTCTGTCTACTTACTCGAACGATCAATTTCAGTGTGTCAATCCTGATATTCCCGTCATCCGTCGATGCCGAGTACAGTAGTCGTGAAAGCATCCTTAGATGTAAAGGGCGATGCTATTGAGCGTGGTGTTCCATCAAGTCGTCAAGTCTCTGAAATCGCACGTGATCCTGCAAATTCCGGAATTGGAGATTCCCCCGGGGCTGACGGTTATTACCGGGGCGAACGGATCTGGCAAGACCAGCTTGTTGCGGATTCTCACGGGTATTTGGACAGCGTGCGGCACCATTCAATTCGATGGTCTTCCCCCCACGGCTCAATATCGCCGCATCGGATACTTGCAAGATCCCCCTGGCTTTTATGACCATTTGTCCGCTTACGAAATGTTAGCCTATTATAGGGCGATCGCGAAACAACCCTCGAGAACCCCGTATGCCGCAGATTTGTTGGAACAATGGAGCATCCCTTCGGGTTCCATCCGGCAATTTTCGCGCGGCCAGCGCCAACGACTCGGCATTGTCTGTTCGTTGTGGCATGATCCCCACTACTGGCTCTTGGATGAGCCTTTCACCGGATTGGACGGACAGGGCAGCCGCTTGCTGTGGGAGACCGTAGCGCATCGGGCACAGACCGATTCAAGCTATACTCTCATGGTGCTTCATCCTGATCATGGATTTTCGGCCGCCGTCCATCATATCCTCGTTCTCGAGGCCGGACACGTGGTGTTTTTCGGGTCCCCAGCGCAATTCTTCCACCGTTATTTGGCCGTGCGCCAGGGGCGTGTGCCCCACCGGTGGCGTACGGCGCTGGATGTTCATCATATTCTTTATACGGAGAGTGACCATCCCGGCGAACTCCTCCTCAGCGCCTGGGAGCCCGCCATTGACTCGTTGCTCGTCGCGGTCGCAAACCAGCTTCTCAATCCGCTGGATTTGCTGGGGTTACCGACCATCGCATCTCCGACGGAGGTATCCTAAATGCGGGGGATATTGGTGAGCGAGTGGCTTCGATTGCGCAAATGGTGGGGACTATGGATAGGCTTGGCGGCTAATTGGGGGGTGTTGGGATGGCGGTTGTGGACACAGTACTCTGGGATGGTAGCGCATCTAACCCTTGCAGCCGGTAGTCAGGTTGACGCGTTGTGGTCGGCGTCCGCATTGTTGCCCTATGTGCTGACGTTAGCCTGGCAATTTCCGTTAATCAATGTCCTTATCTGGGGGGCGGTGGGGGCGTTCTGGACGGAAACGGACTGGCGTGCGGGTCTGCCGGCGGAACATCTGGTTCGCGGCGGGGTGCGGTATTGGATAGGATCCCGATTATTATCGTACACCATCTATGTTCTCATCGTGGTCCTGGGGGATATCGGCATGGCCTATGGTGTGGGTTGGGCCTTGGGCTCGGGGGTCGCGGAATCCTCCTGGCAAGTGGCCGGGTCCTTGCTGCCGAGTGCGGTGGCGGGACCTTGGCTGGTGGGGGTCGTGGGACTGGGATTCGCGACTCTGTGGCAAGGAGCGATAGGAGGCGGCGTGAGTCTGTTGGTCCTCTGGTGGGAGCAACGTTACGTACAAGGTGTCCTCATCCCCTGGATATTCTCTCACGTGGGTCGTACGATGAGTTGAATGGTAGCCGCACTCAATCCATTGAATGCGTGGCAGGTGCTCAGCGATCCCCTGATGCGGTGGGGAACGACACTGCAACAGCACGGAGCGTGGACGACCTTTTATTTCGTGCCACAGTCTATCCCCGTAGGCATTCTGCTGGGAGGATATGCGACCCGGACGGCAACGGGCCGAATGCAGGTGCATTCGGTTGTCTATCATCCGCCGGTCGGCGTGCTCGTCACACTCTTGGCTCTTCAAATCGGAGGCTTGACGTGGGGAGCGAGCATCAGCTATCGTCAGGCCGCCCGACAATGGGATAATAACCCTCCGTCTCCGCCATCTTCGAGGGGATCATCATGACGCGTCGACAAAAACTCACGACCGCTTTTGTAGTGGTCGTGGCCGTGGGGGCTGTGATGTATTTTGTGGCATGGCCCGCCTATATCCAAGCCCGGTCGCAGACGTTGATTCGGGAGGCCACGCAAGTCTTACGCAAGGCCCATCAGCGGGCCGAGAAGCATCAATTGAATCGCCTGACGGTAGCCGATATCGGATCTGTCGCCGTGTCCGCCGAAACCTTGTATTTATTCACGGTGATGCATCAATCCTCCTATCGACAAGCGCAACAAATGACCGAACATCCCACCGTCTCCGGGCTTCAGGCCGCACTGCCTGCGCTGACACGACCATGGGTCGTAAGTCAATACTTAGTGCGTCATCATCGCCTGCCCGCATCCGTTCCGTCGTCTGTTCTGCAGACCTATCGGCACCTCCTACTCACCGAAATGGCCGCTCCTTCCGTACGGTCCTGGACGGCGGCCATGCAGGTCGCGCAATTGCAACACCCGGTCTGGCTTCCATCATGGTATTGGCAGGGATCGTATCAAATGAATGCCGGACTGTCCCATACGCTGGCCCATGACACCCCCGCCCAGATCCGTCGGTTTACGCACTGGATGAGCCATGTCGCCGCTCCCCAGGCTCAGAGATCGGTGTCAGTCCACGGTGTCCGCCCCGTGATTCGCAGACTGTCATGAGCATGACGCCCGGGAAATGGGGGCGGTGGTGGTGGCGAGCCCATTATCGCCCGATCTGCACCGGCCTGATCCGGTGGGGAGTCATTCTCCTGCTCGTCGGTCTGTTTTTCGCGTTTAAACTCCATTATCCCAGTGAACTGATTGTCGCTCCGACCCCCTCGATCTCCCGTAGTGCCGTCGTAGGCTTGGCTATTGCCGCCGCCGCGAATCCATTGGTGCTGTTAATCTTGGGGTGGTGGAGCGTGATAATCGGGCAATCTGTGCTGACCCATCACATGGACCGGGAAGAACGCGTGCGCGGTCTTCGGTTTTCCCGTTGGCTGACTCCATGGTTGTGGTCTATCGGAGGCGGGTGCCTGATCGGAATCGGGGTGGCCATGGGGGTCATGGCATGGGCCGGCCAGGGAACTCCGTCGTCTTCCGGTCCGGCCCTGTCGCTTCTGATGCTAGCGGGCATAGAGGCCGTAATGCTGAGTCTTTGGGTGTGGACTCTGGGCATCATGGCGTTTTGGGTCACCCGCTCCGCATTGGGCGGGATCGGCACGGTGGGGGGGGTGGATTGCCGCCGCGATGCTGGTGCATCCGCGCATCGTGTGGATTCCCGGCGATGTGTGGTTGATGTGGTTAACCGACACATTAAGGCGGGCGCACACCCCGTTAGGGGTGATGGGAAGTCTCTTTGCGCCGAGCTCTCTACCCCAGAGATGGTCCTGGGAATGGGGGATAGCAACAACGTTGGGACTTGTCTTGTTGGGATTGTGGGGGGCTTCCCACTATTTTGGCCGCCGTTAAGGCGGCCAGGTGGTACTAGCGTCGCTGTCATGAGGTGCAGGGTATACTGGTGAAGGCCGCCTTGTATAACAACGGATTTAACCGCGATGTTCCGATTTCTGTTCTGGCATGGGAACTTTATCTCTGTATGGTGTCGCGAGCCCGCTTCTGATAGCCCAGACGTCGGCCGCCGGGTTAAATTTGTTCCGATTCCTGCGATTTTAGGAACTTTCCCCATGGAATCCCTCTGATTGCACTGGGTAGCAGCAACGCTGGTACTACCCCGCATAGGTGATGTTTCATGGTGGATACTCCGCGCGGTGGTTCATGATGTAACATTCCTGTGTTCTCAACCGACTCGTTGCCAGACCCTCAGTTAACATAAGACCTGTGAGCGGATGCCAGGCACCAGGCCGCCCCGTTGTCAAGGGCGGAATGGGCCGTTCAGAGCCGCTGGGAGCGAATTAAGCGCCCGACCCCGCACGCGAATAACCAGGCAAGGGCAGACAACAACAAACTCGCGATTTTGGCCATTTGCGGGGGGCGCCATTGTGTGGTCGGGGTCCGGCGCGGGCGGAGTCCCTCATATCATGCGAGGGACGTGTCGTCTGCGACGATGATATGGCACGGGGACGACGTCACGAAGACTTCGGCGGCTTACCAATCACACTCTGAGTCACGTTTCGGATGTTCCCGAAAATGC
>PXYT01000119.1 GCA_003023725.1 Sulfobacillus benefaciens
GAAATGAGATCCCCTGGGGCGACCGTCCTATGGATCCGCCCATTCCCCCAAAACCGATCCCCGCGTGTGATGGCGTGTTAGGCGGACGTTCCACCAGCCATCGTCCCGATGCCCGATTTTGCTCACCCCCAACAGGGAGGCAGGGGACAAGACGGTCCAGACTCATGCAGCCAGCGTGGGGCGTGGAGACTGACGCCGTGGCCCATGTGTGCCAAAAACGTGGACAATCGAGTCGCTTGGAATCATCCGTGGGCCTCTGACCTTGTCGGAAATCGAAGAGCGAAGTCCTCTTCGATAAAACACTGCGACAGAGGAGGCACATTCTCCTGCATAGACAAATTTTCCTATTCAGATAATACTGACAAGAAAATTAGGGATAAATCAACGACGTGCCTGTGAATGATCTGTCAAGAACTACTTCCGCCCTCCGGCGGGATTCAGGGCTCGCTGTCGTGTTCTGCGCAACATTCTTAGCGCAAACGGCAGACACAGCACGAAAATCCCCATTTGATATCATAGTTCGTGGTATAATAGGTTTTATTGAGCCCTTAGGGAACTTGACAATTTTTCCATTATGGTATGGCCCCTCGTATGAGGGGCGTGAATTGCACTAATATGGATAGAAAGGCAGGATTTCTCATTATGCACGCAGCACAATGGGCGGAAAGTATGCGTCTTGCCGTACGCCATGCGATGGCTTCGCAGCCCGTCTTGATACCGGTGCCTGTGAACCAGTTTTACCAACAAGCCGGATTGCCTGTCGTGGAAGCACCCTTGCCTACCGGATTGGAATCCGCTATCGTTCTGGGGGTGGGCGATCCCTTCGTTCTGCTCAATGCCCAATTAGGGCCCTTTGCCCAACGTTTTGCACTGGCCCACGAACTCATTCATTATTGGTATCATCAATCCATCTTGCCGTACTTTCCGAGTCCCAACCATTATCAAAGCCCCCTAGACACCGAAGCCAACGCAGGCGCTGCCGAATTACTCTTGCCTTATCCCTGGTTTATGACCACAGCACATCAGGTGTTAGGTCAACCGTTGCGCACCCTTGCGGCGTTCACGGCCTTCATCACTTCCCCGGACGCACGGCGCTGGGCCAATCAAGCTCGCGTCACCGTCCCTGTTTTGGGATATCATCTCCAGGATTTAGGTTGGGCACCACTTGGAAAAATCGGGCCAACGCACTAATGACGAAATCTTCGTATTCAGCGAGAACCTCTTTTTCGCGGTTCTCGCTGAATTCTGCTTCTAATAGCGATTTTCGGGCTTTGAACCGTCGGTGTCGTCTCTGCGGTCGGGAATGTCCATGTGCTCAATAATGTCGCGCACCGTCGGATTACCCTGCGCAAATTGCTGGATAATCGGTAGCAACTTGTCAATATCTTGATCGGACAGACCGTAACGTCGAAATGCGACCACCAGATTGGCTGGCGTGGCCGTTAACGCTGCCTTACCCTTGGGTGTGGCTGGTGGCCGCAGTAACTGGCTTAAAGGGATCTTCAGTGCCTCCGCCGCAAAAACGATACGATTTGCGTCCACGGATTTCAACTGACCGCGTTCTGCGACGCGGACCCAATTAAACGACACAATTTCCTTCACGTCAGGTTCCCGCTGACGCCAAATCATCGTCATCGCGAATGCCAAGTTTTCCTGCGACAGCCCTGACGCTTCTCGAGCGCGCCGCAAGGCCTGCCCAAAAGCTTCGGGATCGACGGCCACCCGATCCCCCCACTGCTTCTGAGTCATGTTCACCTTCCTTTCCTATCACGTTCCCAAGATCATCCCTTCTTTTTCTCGCAAGTTGGTGTTACATGTTTTGACCATACTTCGTCCACTTCACTTTGTTCTTTTAGCATATCACATTGAGAGTCAATGTGACTTCTGTATTTTATGATGGTAGTCGTGGTGGATAACAGACGCATTCTATTGTGAGAAAAAAAGAAGTAACAGTAAAGGCTATAATATATATGTTCCAACTCTTGACTATTACACCCCATTGAGTATACTTATTGTAGTACAAGCAACCCAGCGCTTCGACAGGGTCACCCCTCAGACCCGCTGGGAATGTCGCAACCGGACAGCAGGTGCAGTAAACGGAGGCGAAGCCACCAAGGTTCGCGGGCACTGAGCAAAGTTGTCCCAGTCACGAAAAGCCGAGACTGTGTGGTCAAGGACGGGTTCGCCGGACTCACAGAGAATTTGCCGACAGGAACAGGGAACCGGGAATGCCTGAGGGTGCCCGAGGGTATGCCAACCGGCCCTGCGAATGGCTGCAGAAACTTTGTTGGTGAACGAGAAGTCAAGACCTTCGGCAACGTCAGCGAGGATCGCGGCGACTGATCCGGAGCAAGGGCGAAAGCCTAGCCAAGAAGAAAGGGAAACAGGCCGACTCGCGGAAGAGTCGAGCCCACCAGGTCCAAAGAGGGTGAGGAAAAGCCCCGCGGACATACTGGATAACCCGGCAGCTGACGCCTTGAGGTGCGTGGCGGAACCACGTGAGAGCAGGCCTCAAGGGACTCGAATCGGCAACGATTCGACAACAAGCCGTGAAAGCTCAATGCGACGGTGCGAACCTACCTTGCCCCGTCGTGATTGCCGGACTCAGCCTCATCGGAGACTGACTAACGGATAGGAGGGCACCTGAATCCCAGGCGCAGCAGACGTGCGAAGAGAAGGGAAAGCAGGACGGACGGCGAGCGTGTCGCCAATGTGGAGACCCAGGCTGAGCGGAAGCGCTTTGAAGGGGCACCACGGATGGGCGTACAACCTAGTAAGCCACCTCGACAGAGGCTAACGCCACGACCTGGATGATGACCTGACAGAACCTCTTCGACGCACCACTGCCATTCAGTTTCAAGGGCCATGGTGCGCCCACTTTCTTTTTGCGTTTTTTGTTGTGTTTTGTGACCTCACCTATCTGATATGTTCGTGTCCGCCTAATTAATCTCGCAATTTTTTAGCCCTCTGGGTGATCTTTGTGTCCATTCGCTTGCATTTGGTGACGCGGCGGCTCGCCGCGTGATGACCCGGCATGATTATTCCGTATGTTTCCCAAAAGGAGGATCTTCTGATGATGACTACGTCGTATGATCCGGAAACCTTGGCCTTCTTGGCCGACCAATCGCAATGCGCCACCGGTAAAAAACATTATAATCCCATGTTCCGCTCCCGCATTCCGTCCACCCGGCCCCTGCCTCGACGGACCCCTTCGACTCCGGCCACGCCCCATTCCGCTCCCACCGCGCTGCCCACCGATCCGATTTATCTGCTGTCGGTGCTGGGCGGGCAAGAACTGGCCACAGCCGACGCGCTGACCCGGTGGAGCCAGTTGACCCAAACCGGTCCCGCTCTGCAAACGATTGTCCCCACCAACTTTCACAATGAACCCATGTTGCCCGGCAGTATCTTTGTCGCCATCCCCGACACTCTGCATTATCTGGTGCGCCAGCAAATCCGCATCATGCACTGGGGCTTTCTGAGCGCCGATCCGGTCGATCCGGAGACGGTGAAACCTTTTCTTCCTTATCAGCAGGCTGCGAACGCCGAGCACGGCGCCGCCTTTCCCCCATCCCATCCGATCCGCGTGATTGCCGATGCCATCGCGTTCAGCCGCGGCTGGCATGGCTCCCTGCAAGGCTCCGGCTGGGCACTGCATGACGCTTGCGGCCAACCGATTGTCAGTCCCCAATTTACCGCGTTCTGGGACGACTTGGTCGCCGCCTGGAGCCGTCGGGATGCGCTGGAAACGATTATCGCCCGGCACCGACCCATGATGGAACACGTGGCCTATCCATTGACCATGACGGATACCTCTCGCGCAGACTGGCAGGCGCAGTGGTTGGAGAGGCCGGCGGTGATTCCGGCCGCCGAACACCGGCAAATCCGCTTGAAACGCCCGAAGGCGGAGGTGTGGGGCGTGTTGACCGGCACCCATCCCTTGACCTTTAGCTTGTGTCATCCCACGTTGGCCGCGCACCGCTTGCGGTATCGGGTGGCGTACCAGGATCTCGTCCGGGTGCCCGGCAACTGGGCCGTCATCTTAGTGCCGCAGGCCACCCCCACCGTCCGGATGCATGTGCGTCAAACCGCCCAATCCTTGGGCTGGGCGGAATCATGGCGCGCGGTGGACGCGGTCGATCCCGCCGGCATTATTGCCGGGCTCCTGAAACCCCAGGCCGTCCAGTACGACCGGACGACCCACCGCATTCGGCTGCAGGGCATTCCGTCCGAACGCATGCCTTGGTTAACCAAAGCGGCCGAGTGGTTGCCGGACTGGGTTTTGGTGTGAGAACAACACAGGCCGCGGGTCTAGTGTACTATCGCTAGACCTGC
>PXYT01000012.1 GCA_003023725.1 Sulfobacillus benefaciens
CGACACCGCCAGCACCAATTGATGACTGGTTTTCACTTGTCGCAGCAGCGTAGGCGCACTGGCGGATGCTGTCCCGCACCCCGCAGCGAGCGTGCCCACAGTCACTCCCACCGCAGCCACGCCCAACCATGTCTTTACTCGCAATTTTTGTGCCTCCTTTGACCGAATGCCGCAGGTGATTTCCACAAGCGCTGCGGTTAAGAGAATTTCTGCGATTCGGTGACTTTCCAACACAACACGCCATCAAGAATGCGTGTTTGCCCAAATCAACGAGAATAAACCGTAGAAGACAAAATCAAGTCAATAGTTTCAATTAATTCTTATCTGATATTTTTCTCAATAGTGAGTAGTTATTAAATATCACTACTGCGATTGTAAGGAAGCGCCTGTTCACATTCTATTCGACACATTGTATGAAATCTGTCGAATAGAATTTGTTAGGGCCTTGATTGGGTCGAAGATGACCCTTCTTGTTTTCTTGACGGTCGCCTGTATAAGACTGGAGTCCGGTGCCATAAGGAACCCTGTGCGTCACGTTGCATGGCATCCGCTATTGCCCCATAAAACCTGGGTGAGATTCCACATTCATCACCCGTAGGCAGAATTCCAGAAGAAAAAGGTCTTCGGAGTTCGAAAGCAACCGCCCGGTAAGAAATTCGATCTTGCTCAGACGATAGAGCAGGGATTGCCTGTGCAAATGAAGTGCCCTAGCCGTCACCGTCACATTGGTGCGGTTCTGCAAGTAAACCCAAAGGGTATGAACCAGTTCCGATTCATGCTGTCGGTCATATTCCACCAAGCCTCCCAGAGTGGCCTGCACAACGTTCCTGACCGAGGCATCAACCGCGAAGCGCACTAGCATCTGGTTATTGCTCACTTGCTCATATTCATAACATTGTCCCACACCTTGGCGCCGGATACCGAGTTCAAGAGACGTATGAGCGTTTTGATACGAACCGTGAAACCCCTGGACACCCGGTCCGCCCGCCGCTACGCCCCACGACAGGGACCCGTGAGCCACGTGAACAGCCAGAGCCTTCTGGACCCCCTGAAGCACTTCTATAACTGCTGACGGCAAGATGCGCTTGGGTGAGAAGAAATAGACAATCCAGTCTCCACGATGATAAGTACTCATGACGCGGTATTCATGCATTTCGGCGGATTTTGCCAGGATATACTGAACCTTTTGGACAACATCATTTTCCCAAGTCTGTCGTGTCATCTCGTGAAACACGGTCTGGTTGTAGCGATACAGACGTTCCCAGTTATCAAGCCGTCCTACGGCACAGGCATAATATTGAATAACATCAAACTCAAATCCAGCGGCCGCAGCCAATAATTCGTCCCATGTCCGGAATTCTCCTTGAGCCAGTTTCCATACAAAATCTTCCTGGCGGTGAACGTCTCCCACAGCAAGCAATTCTTGATGAAGACACATTAGTGCTAACAAATGGGTCACAATTCTTTCATACGGTTCCAGAAGAACACTTTCGCTCTTCGTGTCTTCCGGCCGAACAACCAAAGTTCCTAACCACCGTCCTGCCGAGACCACAGGAAGCACCTGGACTTCGCTGCCGTCTACCATGGCCCGTTTCGTTTGATAGGGCAAGCAGGCCACATCCGGCGGCACCACGAGCAACGACTCCAACTCATCCCGGTTTTCCCGACACCATTCCCCGAAAGGTTGTGATCCGGTCCACAGGCCGGTTAACGCATCGAAAAAGGCCATTTCAACCCGCAACCCTCGTCCCAGAATATCCACCACAGCATCGACACGGTCGCCTTGAGCCAGACGTAGCAAAGCCGGTCGAATAATGCCGTCCGAATATTCCAGACTAGCCGTACGCAATGCCATTTCCGAATAGAACCGTCGGCTAATATCAGCAAAGCGAACGCCCCATGGTATGGTCAGCAAAGGAAAATTCCAGCTTTCCGCCAAGGCAACGACGTCCTCGGGAACGTCCTGGACATGGGGGCCTAGAGCAATGCCTACGGCCGCTGCGCCGGCAACCCGGATCTCCTCGACAAACCGCTTGAGCGCTTCCGGATCGCCGGCTCCTAAACCCGTTGTCAGAACAAGTTCATCCCGGCGCACAAAGTCCTCCACCGGAATCTCAATCACGGAAACCCATTCAATTTGCTTTGAAAGTATCTGTTCTCTCGCCGAGAGAACTTTTGCATCCCCTAAAACATTCAGCTCAAGCAATTCACCCAAGGTCAGTTTGCTCACAATATCTCAACTCCCCAATCCTGGTACCGCGTTACGTCTCACCCCTCACGCTCGGCTCCCCCCAGTGAGTCATGGAGCCCTTACCGACTACTCGCATCATATCATCACTGAGCCGCTTACCTCAGCCGGGTCACTCCGGATGCTTACGGTTCCCGGGTTGCAGCGAGCCAAGAGATCCTGAACGCTTTGACGTTCAAGCCTCGTCTTGTCTTCTTCCATACTCCACTACCGAGACCCATAGTGCTCAATAATCCGGCAAAACGCCGACAAAGAAACGTTTCTTCCTGTGAGCACAGCGACAATGCTGCCCCTGAGCTCCAGGTGGTGGAACAAAGCTGCCACACCAACGGCTCCGGCACCTTCCACAATCAATCCTTGCTGCCCCAAAATCGCCATAGCCTGTCCTATTTCCTCTTCCGTCACCACAATAATATCGTCCACGTATTCTCGCACCATCTGGAATGTAAACCGATTATTCACCCCGATTCCGCCTTGTAAGCTATCGGCTAGTGACGAAACCTCGGGCATTTCCACCGGATGGCCCCTGCGAAGGCTCTCGTACATTACAGCCCCCTGGTCCATCGACACTCCGACAACGCGAATATCAGGCCGTTGTGCTTTGATGAATGCCGATATTCCAGAAATTAGACCGCCGCCTGATAAAGGTACCAAGACGGTACCGGCATCGGGCAACTGTGCCAAGATTTCCAAGCCCACGGTGCCTTGTCCTGCAATAACATCGGCATCATCAAAGGGTTCGATCATAATGAGACGGTTCGTTCGGGCAATATTCTCCGCGACCTGCTTGGCGTCATCCTGGCTATCACCCTGTATCACAAGCCGGGCCCCTGTTTCTCGCAGCGCCTTAACCTTGGCCTCAGGCACCCGCGTCGATATACAGATTGTTGACGGAATGCCCAGTTGGCGTCCCATGTAAGCCACGGCCAGTCCATGATTGCCCGTGGAATAGGTGATCGTTCCGTGTTGACGTTCTTCTGAAGTTCGTGCCAGCAAAGCATTGGCCGCTCCACGAAGTTTAAAGGCTCCCGAGGGCTGAAATTGTTCACATTTTAACCAGACGGGATGGCCCGTCTCTTCAGACAACCGCACGGAAGGCAAGACCGGAGTACGGACGATGTATGGATTAATATGTCTCGCAGCCAATTTCACACGGTGGCTCCACAATGTTAAATCACTCATATCCACTCTCCCTATATCTTGGACACCTAGAGATTAAAGCAGACAACCTTTTGTTCCGTCATGGCCTCCGCCGCAAAATGCACTCCCTCGCGACCCAACCCCGATCCTTTCACTCCTCCGAAGGGCATGGCATCAATTCGGTAGTCGCTAGAGTCGTTAATCATGACACCGCCAACCTGCAATTTTTTTATGGCATGGAAAGCACTGCTAATATCCCGTGTGAACACCCCAGCCTGAAGTCCGTAATTTACGCTATTGGCCTGATGAATGGCACTATCCAGATCTTTAACGGCAACGAGAGACGCCACGGGGCCAAAAATCTCCTCTTCAAGCACGGTCATACCCGTTGGCACCCCCTCCAAAATGGTGGGGCGATAATAGGTCCCCTGCCTCTCACCGCCAATGAGTACGCGTGCGCCCCGAGATTGGGCATGCTCCACCCAGTCGGCAACCCTGGTGGCTTCACGGCTCGTAATCAAAGGGCCCATATCTGTGGACTCGTCCATCTTTTCTCCCATGCGAATGGCCGCGGTCAAGGCCACGATTCGTTCCTTCATTTCGTCATACACGCCCTGCTCGATGAATATTCGCTGAACGCCCAGACAGTTCTGTCCTGCGGCCCAGAATGCCCCCGACACACAGGCCTTCGCTGCGGCTTCGAGTTCGGCGTCAGCCAAAATAATGACCGGTGAATTCGACCCCAATTCCATGGAAATTTTCTTGAGCCCAGCCTGATGTGCTATGTGCGTCCCCGTCTTGAGGCCACCGGTAAAACTCACCATGCGCACCCGGGGATCTTGCACTAAAGGTTCTCCGATGTCATGAGCCGAACCGGTAACCACACTAAGAACCTCTCTGGGAAGTCCGGCCTCGTACAACGTTTCCGCAAGTTTGAGTGCGCTGAGTGGTGTCAGTTCCGAGGGCTTGACGATTACGGCGTTTCCAGTGGCAATGGCCGGCCCCACCTTATGTGCGACCAAATTTAACGGGTCATTGAAGGGGGTAATGGCCAAAACGATTCCTACCGGTCCGCGCTGCCAATATCCGACGCGATTCTCGCTTCCCGGTGACTGGTCAAATTTAATCACTTCACCTTCTTGACGCCGCGCCTCCTCGGCACTCAAATGCATCGTATCGACACACCGGTCTACTTCTTTTCGGGCCTCGCGAATGGTTTTGCTGCCTTCTGTGGCAATTAAAACCGCAAAGGCCTCCCGTCGCGCCCGGATCAGGTCCGACGCCTGATTCAGTATGCGCATCCGTTGATGGGAGGGCATATTGGCAGCAATTTCGGTTCCCTTCTGCGCGTAGGACAAGGCTTCCAGAGCGTCCTCCCGGGCCGCTGCGGGCACACTGGCCACAACCAGACCCGATCCGGGGTCGAGTACGGGCGTTACCCGTTCCGATGTTCGGCTGGCGCCTCCTATATACATCGGCCACTTGGTAGCCATATCCAGTTCCGTCATCTGCAATACCCCCTCAAATTTGACCCCGGCACAAATTGATACAATCCACCAACAACGCATAACCGGTTTCCGTACGTCCCGCTCCGGGGCCCACAATGGTGATGTCTCCAGCCAGCCGGCATCGGTAAGTCAAGGCATTCACCGCGCCAGACACCCCAGTCAATGGGTCGGTTAGGGGGATAATCTCAGGCGCGACACGCGCCACAATCCCTGACGAGGTTTTCTCCAGTGACGCAATCAGTTTGTACCGTCGATTGTCGCGCCGTGCCCGGGCAATGTCATCCGCACCAATGTGACGGATGCCCAAAGTGAACACATCCTTCTTCTTAAGTTCTACTCCGAACAAAGCTTGAGCAAGGATCAATAATTTGAACTGAGCGTCATAACCGTCAATGTCGTTAGTTGGATCGGCCTCGGCATATCCGAACTTCTGTGCCTCACTCAGAGCGTCCTCAAACCCCAGACCCTCTTCCATTCGCGTTAAAATGTAATTACTCGTGCCGTTGAGAATGCCCCGCACCATCTCAATTTCGTCCCCCGCCAAACTCGCGGCGGCCAGGCGCAGCACCGGTGTTCCGCTCATCACCGAACCTTCGTATAAAATGCGCGTCCCATGATCTTGAGCCAGCTCACGAAGGTCTGCAAGGCCCAGAGCAACGGGCCCTTTATTGCTGGTTACCACGTTCTTCCCTGCTTCCAAAGCCGCCCGGCAATGATCAAGCCCAGGCTGTCCATCGGCAATATTGGTGAACGTCGCTTCAATCACGGTGTCGGCTCCACTTTGGCGGATTGTCTGAAAACTATCCCACCCCCTCACCAGTCCGGGCGTGTCAGGGTACTCCGCAAGGGTGCCCTTCACCTGCACAGATTCGAGCGCCAGGGAAAGATTCAATCCCTCAGGGTCAGCCAAAGACCCTTTAACCGCATCTGCTATCGCCACCACGACAAAGTCGATTCCGTATTGGTTCCCGAGGGCTTCGCTCTGTTGCACCAATATTTCCGCAAAACCCTGTCCTACCGTGCCAAATCCTATCAAGGCCAGTTTGTGCCTCATGGCTAATTCCTCCTCCGTCACTGCCCGGCATCCGTCTGCACCATTCTTTTCACTGCTTCCAACCACACTGCCACTCCCAGAGGTAGTGCCCTTTCGTCAAGAAAAAAATCCGGTGCGTGTAAACTTGTCATCTTGTCCGGAGATGCCGCGCAGCCCAGAAAAAACAGGGATCCGGGAATTCTTTGGCTCATAAATCCAAAGTCCTCGCCACCCATCCCGAAAGGGCCGGTCCACAACGGTTCCATGCGCGTTACCTCCAACACCGCCTGACGCAGGATCCGGTTTAAGCCGGCATTGTTGACGACCGCCGGTTCCCCCCGCTGCACCTGCAGTTCAAACCATCCTCCTAAAGTCTCCGCCACCTCAAGGGAACGCTGAAGTTCTTTGATGATCAGGTCCCGAGAATCATCGGTATAACTTCTGAGAGTCCCTTCCAAATCCACAAAGGACGGTATCACGTTATTGGTCGTTCCTCCTTGAATTTTGCACACGCTGACAGCCGCTTGGTCCAGTGGCGATAAACGCCGTGAACGAATGCCATGAATGGCCTCCAAAACCGGCAGCAACAGCCAAAGGGGATCCAGTGCCAGATTGGGATAACCCGCATGCCCGCCTTTACCTTCAATCCGTGCCCGAAAGTTATCCACATTCGCCATGCAAACGCCGTCATGCATCCGAACCAATCCGACAGGAGTGGTGGGATCCATGTGCAGAGCCAGCACTGCATCCACCCCATTCAGCGCTCCCGCATCGACCAAATACGGTGCACCCGTCCTCTGAGTGTCATCGGCTGTTTCTTCTGCAGGTTGAAAAATGAAGGAGACTTCGGCATGTATGTGATTTTGCATCACATCCTCGGCAATCAATTGTGCCGCCCCGAGAAGAATGGCCATGTGCCCGTCATGGCCACAGGCATGCATGATACCTGGTGTGGCGGAACAAAATTCATGGTGAAATGGTTCCTCAATCGCGAGGGCATCCATATCCGCGCGGAGGGCAATATGCTTTCCCCCAAAATTCCCAACATGCCCGATGACACCTTGAGTACCTCCAACATTGCGGGTCACTGTCATCCCGGGGATGCTTTCGAGCACCTGAATGATATAGGCAGCGGTCTCATATTCCTTAAACGAGAGTTCAGGACGGGTATGGAAACGCCTACGCCATTCGCACAATTGGGGAAAGATGTCGTGAGCACGGTCTAATGCATCGCTCCACCGCCCGTTTCCATCCCTAGTCGGCCCGTCAGGATCGTAACTGTAATTCATAGGCCATGTGCTCCAGTCCCTGAGTCAAATCCTCAAGAAGGTCGTCTACATCCTCAATGCCTACCGAATAACGGATTAAGGTTTCCGGGATTCCCAAAACAGCCCGTTCGTCCGCAGTTAATTCTACATGGCTGGTAGTCCGAGGCGGTCCCGCAGTCGTTTCTACTGCCCCCAAGTTAGCCGCGAGATGGGCGTAATGCAGATGGGGCAGGAAAGCGCGAACCGATTCAAAGCCCCCCTTCAGAGAAAAACTGAGAACGCCTCCAAACTGCACCATTTGTTTTACCGCGACGTCGTGGTTTTCATGTGTAGGCAGACCCGGGTAATACACCGTTTCGACTTCGTCACGAGTCTGGAGAAAGTTGGCAATCCGCAAAGCCGAGGACGATTGCTGGCGAACGCGCAGGTGCAGTGTTTTCATTCCGCGCAACAGCAAGTACGCCGACATAGGGTGCAGGGTGGCACCATTAATCTCACGATAATGATAGATTTTTCGCACCAAGTCTTCCCGCCCACATACGACGCCACCCAGTGCATCGGCATGACCGCCGAGAAACTTGGTAGCACTGTGGATAACCAAGTCGGCCCCCAAATGAATGGGCTGTTGATTAATCGGCGTCGCGAACGTGTTGTCGACGACAACCAGCGCTCCGGCACTATGAGCAGCATCAATCAGACGTTTCAAATCAACCACTTTCAGCGTCGGATTGGTTGGACTTTCGAGGTAAAGAATTTTTGCACCCTTTTGCACTTCACGAATGATGTATTCATGATCTGTCGTAGGGCATAAAACCGCTTCAATGTTAAAATTCGGAAGAAATTCGCTAAAAATCTTGTTGGTGCCACCGTAGGTATCCACCAACGAAACCACCCGATCCCCTGGTCGCAGCAAAGTAAACAGTGTGCCACTGATGGCAGCCATCCCCGTAGAAAAACTTGTCGCGTCTTCTGCTCCTTCGAGCAGCCGGACCTTTTCTTCGAACACATGAACCGTAGGATTCGTATTGCGGCCGTAGATATGGCCTTCCCTTAGTCCCAGGGCCACTTCGTGCCACTGATCAAGGTCATCGTAACCAAATCCCACGCTGTGCACCACAGGAACCTGTGTGGCATGCTGCATTAAATACTGATCCTCGCCGCCCCAAACCGACCGGGTGCCGATTTCACTCTCTTCTGTATGCCCGTTGCGCATCTTTTCAGCCTTCTTTCCCTCACTGGTAACTTTTAGAGTTATCTCACATTCACTCGACTCGCCATGACTTTTTCCAGCGCATAGATCGCAATCATGGTGTCTTGCACTCCTGTTCCCGTCAAATCACATACTGTGATGTGCTGAGGGTGCGTTCGACCCAACAGTTTTTTTGAGGCCATGTCTCCCAGTTCCACAATTGAATCCTTCGACAAAAACCCAGCATCGACCGCATGATGCAACTCACCCAGACGCAAGCTTTGTGCCACCATGTCACAACACACTTTATCAGCGCCGGCAAAAATTTTCGGATCCAATTCCTGCTTGAACTCGGCATCGGACCCCATGGCGGTAATATGCAGTCCAGGATGAAGCCACTGCGCCGAAACGATGGGTTGGGTGGCTGGCGTCGTGGTCACCACAACATCCGAAGATCGCACCACCTCTTCCGCAGACGCCGCCACTAACACCGGCTTACCCAAATACGTCGTCATTTCATCTGAAAATCTCCGAGCATGCTCCGGGTCTCTGGAATAAACCAAGGCCACCCGAAAGTCTCGCACAAGCGCCAGCGCACGGAGTTGCTGCCGAGCCTGATTCCCCGACCCAATTACGCCGACGGTGTCCACCAGCGTGTTGGCCAGGTACTTTGCGGCGATGGCTCCCGCCGCAGCCGTTCGCACATCCGTAAGGTATCCGTTATCCACAAGAATAGCTTCGGGATATCCCGTGGTCGCACTTAACACCAGCATCATTCCACTGCCACTGGGCAGACCACGACCCGGGTTGTCGAAAAATCCGGACGAAACTTTTATGGCAAATTGGTCGAGTCCGTTCACTTTGGCAGCTTTGATATCAACCTCCCCGTTATTTTCCGGAACTTCAATTCGCATAATTGGCGGCGTTTGTACATCGCCGTTGGCCAAAAGATGAAATCCCCTTTCAATCCTCGCGATGACGTCCTCCGTCAAATCCACAGCATTGCGCAGTTCTTTTTCAAAAATTATCTCCATGTTCTCACCTCCACTCTCCGGGATCGCTTCAGGAACATAAGGCCTGGGGTTCTTCCAGAACGAATAACTTTCTTTCTGTTCCGGTGAGGACCTCCACACCTTCAGGCACCACGCGAAAGGTTTCACTGATCTCCAGGCCGTATCCGTCCAGCCACATGCCGGCAATCAGATGGAATACCATGTTGGGCTGAAGTTCACTCATATCTCCGGCTCTAAGACTCACCGTGTGCTCACCCCAGTCAGGCGGGTAGTTTAATCCCACTGCATATCCCAGTCGAGAAGCCTTATGGTATCCGTAATGCTGAATGACCTTTTGCCAGGCTGCTTCCACATCCTCAGCGAGTGATCCGGGTTTGACCACATCCAAAGCAGCCGTCACTCCTTCGGCGACGACTTGGGAGAGTTCGATGAGTTGTGGCGAGGGAACCCCAATAACTGCGCTACGCGCCAAAGGGCAGTGGTAACGGCGCACACACCCGGCAATTTCAATATTGACGGTGTCTCCCGGTTCGTAGCGGCGGTCAATCCATGACAGGTGGGCAGTCCCTGTTCGGACGCCTGAAGGAATAAGCGGAACAATAGCCGGGTAGTCCCCTCCGATCTCCTCGGTACCCTGAATTTGGGCGCGAAGAATCTCAGCTGCGGCGTCACATTCTCTGACCCCCGTACGAATCACATCCATCGCCGTGCCCATAGCACGAGTGACAATGGCGGCGGCTTGTTTGATCAAGGCAACTTCTTGATCTGACTTGATCAACCGAATCCAGTTGACCAGCAAGGTTGCATCGGCAAAGCGAGCGTCCGGCAACCCTTGCACAAGTTTATGAAAGGACAGTGCGGAAAAATAGTACGCGTCCATTTCCACACCAATCCGTCCATGATCCAGGCCATAGCCTCGCACGACCTGAGCCACATAATCCATAGGATGCCGGACAACTGACTGAACATAATAGTCCGCATACGGTTTAATGGTGCTTTCGCTCATCCAGCAAGTCAGTCGCGCTCCGTTACTGTCCTGTTCCCGTCCCACCCACAGAGGTTCACTCAATATAAGCGACACGATGATGGCTTGCGGAACATAAAAGGACCAGCCGTCATATCCGGTTAAGTAATTGATATTGGCCGGATCCGTGACAATCAATGTATCGAGACCTTGCTGCTCCATGCGCTGTTTAGTGGCCTGAACACGTTGTTCATATTCATCACGACTGAATATCGTCACATTATTCATCCTTTCGACATTGTTCCCAAATGCCGTTTTTATTGTATTCCGACCCCATTGGTCCGACTATTCTACAAAAAGTATGAAACTTCCATCACGGGCTTCATACATTAACGCAGTAATGAACACAGACAATTGGGCACGTTCTAGTGACGTCCGGGTGTCGTTCTTCACCACGAAAGGTTCCACGACATCTGCACGCCATTTTATTTGCCGAGTGTTGGGGTAGAAAGTTCCAAATGGGAAGACTCCTTTCGTCCAACACCCACAAGAGGGTCAAAATCCCTCTCAAGTTCGCAGCGGACACCAATGGCAGAATAGATACAAGACACCCATGCAGATCCGTCTTCATTATTGCTCCTGGGTTGAAACGGTTGCGGCTCATTGCCGAAAGAGGTTCATCAAATCACATTCATTAAAAAATAGGCAGGACCGATTGATTATCCCGGCCTGCCTTGAAAGAGGTTGTCCAGCTAATCCCTGCACATGAGAATGCATCTTCCCTGATACGGAGGTACGAAGGCGTTCACGATATCCACGGTATTCTCGACATGTCTCTGAAGAAAATCTACTTCCTCTCATTGATGGGAAGGAACACCTGGTTGTTGGGCCCCGTGTATTCCGCACGCGGACGAATAATCCGGTTGTGACGGTACTGTTCCAAAACATGCGCCGTCCATCCCCCAATCCGGCTAATCGCAAATACCGGGGTAAACAGTTCGGTCGGAATGTCTAACGCTTTGTACACGGAACCGGAATAAAAGTCAACATTCGGGTATAGCTTCTTACTCGTCTGAATCGCCCGCTTAACCCCTTCCAATATCTCGTAATACTTGATGGTTCCGCTCTGTTCTCCCAGTTCCCGTGAGAATCGGCGCAATATCGTGGCCCGTGGGTCTTCGGTCTTGTACACCCGGTGACCGAACCCCATAATTTTCTTATGTTGAGCCAACGCCTGTTCAATCCAGCTGTCAACACGGTCCACTTCACCAATCTCGTCCAGCATCAGCATAACCTGTTCGTTGGCACCACCGTGCAGAGGGCCTTTTAAGGTACCGATGGCCGAGGTAACCGCAGAATACAGATCCGTTAAGGTCGCCGCTGTAACGCGTGCGGCAAACGTAGAGGCGTTCAGTTCATGATCCGCGTGCAGGACCAAAGCGGTGTCAAACACATGTGCAGAGAACTTATCCGGACGCTGTCCATGCAGCATATACAGGAAGTTGTCGGCCAGATTCAGGTTGGCGTCCGGAGCAATTGGCTCCAAACCTTGGTGCCTTCGTTCAAACGCGGCTACCATTGTTGGAATTTGTGCCACCAGCCTCATGGCTTTGCGGTAACTGGCTTCGTAGGAATTGTCGCCTGATTCGGGGTCATAGATGCCAGCCAGACTAACTGCGGTCCTCAATGCATCCATAGGATTCGTTGATGGAGGAAGCGAAGCGATCAAATCGTAGACCGGTTGGGCCAGCACTTCCATCGGATGAAGTTTGGCCGTGAACTCGTCGAACTCCGCCTGAGTAGGCAGATGACCTTCCCACAACAGAAATACGACTTCTTCAAATGCCGTATGCTCGGCCAAATCACGCACATCGTATCCGCGATAAACAAGCCGGCCTTCTTTACCGTCTATGAAGCAAATTTCCGAGGTTCCCGCCACGACATCTTCCAGGCCTTCTTTGAACTTGACTTCTGCCATGATATTTGCCTCCCTTTGTCTTACAAACACGCAAATGTTTTCGTCATTAAATCTTGTTCGCAAGTAAATTGTAAAGCCCGACTTGCCGGACGGGATCGCCTCCTAGAAAAAATCATCCAAACTCGTAATCTTCTGTCAACACCCCCTCAACGCACTATGAAGTGGTGGAAGCTGTCTCGGTCTCCCAGACGTTCCGACCGTCAATCTGCATTCCAGTGGGCGGCAGTGATCCGCGCCGCATGTGTTTCGTCACTTGCCCCAAGACAAAAGTTTTCATGATGTTTTCCTGGGTCTCATGGTCCATTTCGGCGGGGGGCAAAGGGGTGTCAACGACACGCACGGTGTAGGCGTCTTTGCGGTAAACCCCTTCATACACCTTGAGAGTTATCACCCATAGTTCCCCTTGCTGTACAACCGATAAAATTTGCACTGCCATCCTCTTGTCTCCTCTGTGACAAAGTCGTTGCTTGTCCTGTCGTTCCTAGTTCTGATTGTATCGGCTACAAAGTCGAATGAAAATCATTTAATCCCCACGCGGTCCAAAAAATTCGGTGAACTTCTTGAGCAGCTTCATTGAGATCGAGGTCTTGATCCCGGCGAATCCAGACTCCCACAATTTCGGCTAGGGCACCCACCCAGGCTTGCGCGCCAATCACCGCGCGTTCACGGTCCAGTCCACATTCTATCAAATCGCTTACGATAAACTCGCTAAAAGCCTCCCTGACTCGCCACATTCGTTCCTCGAACAAAGGGTCCGCTCCGGCACCTCTGACCAGTACCACCTGTGCCAGTTCATAGTCGCGGCGAAACACGTTCACCGCAGCGTCCAGAGACCGTTTAAGCTTTTCGGCGGGGTCGTCGACGCCAAAGCGAGCTCGCATAATCTGTTCCATCACGTGAGTATATAATTGTTCCACCAAAGCCAGAAAACAATCCTGTTTGCTAACGAAATACAAATAAAAAGTACCCGTGGCACACTGCGCTTGATCGGCTATCATGCGAATCGTGGCCTGATGATAGCCATACTGACTGAACACGGTTTGAGCCGCTTTGAGAATTTCCTCTTTCCGTCCACCTTCGTCCATCGCTCTTTCCCTTTCCTGAGTCACAATTGCTATAATATAAAGTAATACACGTTAGAGGAGCCGTCCATTGCTAAGGAACCGTATACGCCGTGTGCCCGTGACTGTCAGAGGCACACACTATATTCATGAGTATCTCGTATTGCCAGATGTTTGTGCCGTTATTGCGGAAATTCCCGAAGGAGTCATTCTCGTTGAGCAATTTCGTCCGGCGTTAGGACGCAAGATTCTGGAATTACCCGCTGGCCGGCTCCGCCGGGGCGAAGACCCGGTGCAAGGCGCCCGGCGTGAACTTCAGGAGGAAACGGGGTACCAGGCCGGTGACATGCGGCTATTGTCCCGTTTCTATCCCTCTGTGGGTCTTTCCCGCCATAAAGTCCATCTGTATTACACGGTGAATCCCATCCCCGGTCCCACAAACTGGGACCCCACGGAGGAAATTGACGTCAAGATTATTCCTGTTCATGAGGTACCGAATTTACTCATTGAGGGACGGGCTGCCGATGCTAAGACACATCTAGGTCTGGTCTATTTTCTCAATGCACGAGGATGGCTGTTGCAACGGGGTCGATGGCGGCCCGCTCGGGAGGCCCGGGAAGGGTCATCTCGCTAAAAAATGTTCCCTGTTCCGGGTTGTTTCGGATAAAATAAAAGGGTAACGAGATGTTGGTGGATGTTGTCAAGAGAGGGATGGAGATTATGACTTGTGAACATTGCGGTAGCCTTCTCAGCCGTGACGAGTCAAGCTGTCCACAGTGCGGTTTTGAAGTGCCAAGTCCAAACCCGGTTAAAAAGACATCTAAAGTCGTTCCGTTTCGGCCGCGGAAGAAAAAGCGGCCCCCGTCTCCATCGAAAGGAAGACGCGGACGTTTTGTCAAGGGGCCGACGTTTTGGTGGTTTATTGCCATTCTCGCGGCCAGTTTGTTGTTACCCTATGTTGTTCCTATGCACCCTTAAACTACCTCGTCTGCCCATCGGGAACCGTTGTGACTGGCTATGTGGTGCACGCCCTTCTTAATTGTATGGAGTTGAACCAGGCCGCCCCATAATCGTTGTGAGACTGCTTTCAAAGCAAAGGGCAGTTCATAAAAATCCAAATCGCGTCCGTCGAAATGGTGTTCAATGATGAGGCTCCCCTCTTCCCGGGACCTTGGACTGACACTCAGATAGGGAACTCCCGCATGCTCAACATCTTGGAGCAACTGGGTTTTGATCTGTTCCGGCCCGGCATAGGGTGAACTCAAAGCAGAATCCTGTTCGCGGAATACATCCAGGCGGCAGTGTCGGATCACATGTTCATCAAGCCCGATGCGGATTAGACCGGCATCGTCCAGAAGATTTCGCGCCGCCATGACCTGAGTGATGCCGTGCTGTTGGTAAAGCCTTTCGTAAATTCGCGCGCCCAGGGCGTAGGGATTCAACCGAGGAGGCGTTGTAGCCAACAGCCTGCTATTCAAATGGGCTATTTGCCATGTTATCTCGGTACCCGGGGACAATTCTCTCGTCAGTCGCGTATGCCAGAAAGTCGCATACCCTTCGTTATTAATTTTGGACAGACGCTGCGGCCAAAAGTATCGCGATTCATCCCGAACCATGAGCAACACTTGCCGTTCCCACTCTTCTAAAACGCGACTGTTGATGGCGACAAACCCGAGAATGTCGGAGGGATCCCCAGCCGGTTCCTTGTGGCCCCCAATCCGACCCACATGGTCCCCCAGCACCCAGGCGGCATCAAGCAAGGACTCAACAGCATTGTTGCCGTAGATTCGCCCTAGATCCGCTATCCGCCGGGAACGCCATGACGATTGATGTAATATGTTGGGAGTGGTGGTCGAAAACAGCCGAGAATGCGAGAAATAATCGACGTGGGCCAACACATGGGCCACAATAAGCAAAGCCTGGGCATCTGTGCTGCTGCGATCAATAAACGCGTAAAAGGGTCTGGCGTTGATTACCAACTCATAAATCTGTGACATTCTATAATCATAAGCCGTCTTCAAACGCCCGAAAGTCTTGCCGAAGCTCCAATGGGCATAACGCACAGGGAGACCATGATAAGACGCCAGTGCATGAATGTCTTGGGCATCGACCAGCTCAAAGTGTATATGGGGGCATTCCAAACCCGCACGCTGGGCCAGGGGCAAAATTTCCTTAATCAGGATTTCAAGCTTGGTCTGAGTGAGCATGGGCCGTCCTATCCTTCCCGAAATAGTACTCTAGAGCCACAAAAACATCTTCCTTCCGGCGCAGAAGCATGGTCCCTATGCTTCCCTGCTCCGCCAGAGACTGAAACAAAGGAGATGGATTGCGGTCCGTATCATGAATTTCACCGTACCCAAATAAGTTTGTTCGGGACGATAGTTCCAGGGCGACCTCGAGCGCCAGCGCATTGTCCGAGGTCAAATTGCCTCCGTCAGTAAAATGAAAGGCATAGCGGTTGAATAGCTCCTCTGGAAACCTCTGTGCCAGTATATCCAATGCCAGACGATAAACGGACGAAGACACCGTTCCGCCAGACGATCCCCGGTGGAAAAAAGTTTCCTCGTCGACTTCCCGAGCTCTCACGTCGTGTGCCAAAAACACGATTTCAACATGGGGATAATTTCTGCGAAGAAATTCCACGGTCCAGAAAAAGAAACTCTTGGCCAAATATTTTTCAAAAGTCCCCATCGATCCCGAAGTGTCCATCATTGCCACGACGACTGCCCCTCCCTCTTCGGCCGGCAAAGGATCATATCGCCAATAACGGACGTCCCAGGGAATAATTTCAAGCCGATCTCCATCCTTGGCGCGTCTTTTCATGGCTTCACGAAGGGTAGCACGTCTTACCCAGCGGCTTTTCAAACCCACTTTATCCCATGCCGCCGGCTGCATCTCATTCCCGTCGCCTCTGCTGCGTTTCAAGGGATCGAGGTCCGGAAGCACGAGTCTCTCAAAGACAATGTCGGCCGCTTCTTCCAAAGTGACCGCCGTATCCTCAACATCCAGTCCTGGTTCGCTTCCTCCGGCTTTTGCTCCCCCCGCCTGTCTCGTGGTTCCACGCTCCTCCCCGTCGGAACCCACATCCGCTTGGCCCACACTGGAATAGTGATGCCAGTCGAAACTAATTCGAAACTCTTTGAGTTCCGGCAGGGGAACATTGATGACGCGGTGCCCGTCGGCCACAGTGATTTGTTCATCCGACACCAAATCGGCCAAATTCGCTTTGACAGCCTCTTTGACTTTCTGGTCATGTCGCCATTCATCGTGGTAAGCACCGTGGTATGTCCACCATTCACCATATCCTATGCTGTAAGTACCGGATTTCATCGGTTTAACAAACCTCCCACATGAGCAATGGCTTTGGTCGCACACCGCGGGCAAAATCCGTGCCGGTCTACCATGACTTGGGCCGCGTCTTCAATACGCTGCAACGTTTTGGGATCAGGATTCAAAGAGTGAGTGGTAATCTTCACTGTATCCCGAAGGTCGTCGAAAAGTTTTTGTTCCAATGCATAACGGAGTTGAGGATAGTCGTGGTAGGACGCGAGGTCTCTGGACCCGCGCCCGGCTTTAAAGCGCGCATAAATTTCCTCGCGAAATGACGGAGCCTGAGTTTCCATGATTCCCATGCGTTCTTCAATCGAACGCAGAAGCTCTTCATCGCCCCGTGTGTCGTCGACAAAGCGGATCACATGGTCGAGGTAATTGTGATATAGCCGCTCCAATTCTTCGCTCCAATCATCCGAAAATGCCGCGAGAACAAGTTTTTCAATGTGCTGATCGTACAAGGCCTTGACTGTCTGGGTCCAATCCTGCATTTCCGTCCGCAATCCCCGTTCTCCAAACGGCGAATATTCCACTCCCGAGCGAATGGCTTCCAACACATCCAATGCATCCACGCATTCCCTTTCAGGGTCCGAAAACAAAACGGACAACCGGTTGATTAGATACCGTGGATCGATACCAGTCATACCTTCTCCCATCTTCCGCCCTTCCTGCCAAGCATTCTGACGGTCGTTCTCGCTATCCCGCGCCTGATATAACAATAACTTGCCCACCTTATCGCGGCCCGGTTTCGGCAATTCCTTGATGCGGGACAAGATCGCCACCTGTGCCGCCGCTTCCAAAGCTCCCGGTCCTTTGTGTATCGTAGTCACTTCATAGGGAGCCAGTAATTTCTGGTAAATTCTCACTTCCTCTAAAACGTCAAGGTTGTAGGGAACCGGAATGACGAACATTCGGGACAGCAGAGCCTCGTTGCGAGGATTTTGCATAAAAGTTCGAAATTCATGCTCGTTGGTATGACCAATGATGACTTCATCCGCGGAAATGAGCTGAAACCGCGTCGTTTTCATATTGCCTTCCTGGCTGAGGGACAGCAATTGATACAAAAATTTCTCGTCCAGTTTTAGCATTTCCTGAAATTCCACGAGTCCCCTGTTGGCAATATTCAGTTCGCCGTCAAAGCGAAATGCCCGCGGATCCGATTCCGATCCATAATGCGAGAGGCCTTGAAAGTCAACGGCTCCGGTTAAATCCGCGATGTCCTGGGATTTGGGATCCGAAGGAGCGTACGTGCCGATTCCGATTCTTTTGTGTTCCGACAAGATGATTCTCTCCACAGGTACTTGCCCAATTCGCCCCTCATAGGTGTTTTCCACATGCCATTGGCACACGGGACACAATTCCCCTTCAATTCGGATTCCTAAGTCCCTCTCCCATTCGTTCCTAACAGATCGGGGAAGTAAATGGAGTGGTTCTTCATGCATCGGGCAGCCTCGAATGCCGAATAATTGGCCTTCTGGCTTTGCGGTAAAAGATTCGAGGCCACGTTTCAACAAGGTCACCAACGTGGATTTGCCGCCGCTAATAGGTCCAACCAAGAGAAGAATTCGCTTTTTTACCTCAAACCCCCTGGCTGCGGGTCGCAGATAATCCTCAACCAGTGTTGTCACGGTATCCTCAAGCCCGTATAACGAATCCGAAAAAAACGGATACTTTCGGCCATCACCGCCTCTTTTTCCACGACTCATGACCATACGCCACAATCGTTGGTGCGCACTCTCCGCTACCATGGGCAAGGCTCGGACGATGTCGACATAATCGCTGAAAGTTCCAGACCAATCAGCGTCCACGTAACTTCGATTTTGAATGGGATCATGTCCAGGGTTCGACAACATGACATATTCCTCCCCGTTCTAAGGTTTTTCCTTATTCTCTCCATTCTCGACCATGTTAACCGTTTACTGGAATTTTTTTTGGCTCGGCAATGTAATAACATAGTTACGGCCCCTACAAGCGATTGACGAGTCAGACAGTATGGAACGATTCTCAACGGAACCACCCGTGAAGACGCATGTATAACAGGAGAGCCGCCGTTACCAAAATCATTATGATGAGTGAATACCAGTAGCCATAATGCCAGTGAATCTCCGGAATCCAAAAATTCATTCCGTAAATGGATGCGATAGTCGTCGCAGGCAGAGCCAGGATAGAGAGGATGGTTAAGAATTTCATCACCTTATTGATCTGGTTCGACTGCATACCGGAAAATGCTTCGACCATACCTTCCAATCCGTCGCGATACGCTTCAATATCGTTAAGAATCTCATCCACTTGACTGTAAAGATCTTCAAAATAAGGGTGATTGTTTTTTTGAACATAGGATACGTGTTCTTTCAGCAAGGCGAATATTTTGATTTCCGGACGGATGACACTGTAGAGCCAATAAGTTTTTTTGCGTAATCGTACAATGTCCAAGGACAAATTCTGGTTTGGTGTGCGCAACAACTTGATGTGAAGCGTCTCAAAACTCTGCCCAATTTGTTCCGTCGCCCGGTAAACATGGCGTAAATGCGTATACAGGAGGTGATACAGAACAAAGTCAACCCCGTGTTGGAGACCGTTGTTCTGAATGGTTCTCCTCCAGCTAGTGTCTATCAGGTCATTGTCGTGATAAAAATGCGTGGTGATGAGAAAATGATGCCCCAAGAAAATGCCGATGGGATAACGCGTTTCGTTATCAATGTGCCCCTGAGGATCCGAAATCACGCAAACCACGGCGTCTTCTTCAATCAATAGGGCTGCCGGTCTTTCGTGCCCATGCAATACTTTTTCCATAGCCACCGGGTGCGGATGATACAAGCGGCTCACAACCTGATCCAATTGTTCCTGCTCGCCGGGCCCTAAATCCACCCAAACAACTGTGTTGTGCCCGGGCCAGCGGTCTCGTTCTACCGTCTTTCCGTCTAAATACGTCAAATATTTAGGCACCAAAGCCTCCTCCCTCCCTCAAGTTTCTAGTTTGTGCCAAATGCTCCTTGGGATATCCCTATCAGTGTCCCTCTGAGAAAAACATGTATGCCGATCGAATTATTAACCCACAATAATGCCAGGCTGTCGCACAGCCTAAAAGATGGGATCACTTTTGGAAGAAAACCCAGCACCACTGGGTAGGAGGATGATATGTCAAGCAGTTCGATATCGATAAATTGGACGCCCATGATCGTGGGATTTGTGGCGGGGTTAATTTCGCGGCTGTTCTCTCTAAAAACCGGGACTACCCACTATCCCGGTTACCCGTCCGGTTACATTTCTCAGCTGGCCCTGGCAGTCATTGCGGCTATGATCGGTTCGAGTGTATTGATCGCGCTCATTGGCAAGCAGTTTACCGCTGCCACCTTTCTCACGCTTGCCGCCACCCAGTTTCGGGACGTACGAAACACTGAACGGCAGACCCTGGCCCAAGAAGAGAAATTGATTTTGGTGTCCCGTGGACCCGGGTATATCGAGGGTATCGCCATCACGTATGAAGCACGCAACTACCTGGCCATGCTCGTGGCCCTTCTGACTTCGGCCATTACGATGGTGGGCGGGCTGGTCATCGGTGTTATCGGCGCAGTGATTGTGGTAATCATTGGCGAAATTTTCATGTCGGGGCAGCACCTAGGCGACATCGTCGATGTGGAACCGGCTAAAATTTGGTTTGATAAAGGCTCTCTTCTGTACGTCGGCGACGTGATGATGATGGAAGTCGGCCTGCCCCATCCCCGGGAGCGGTACGAAAAGGAAGGGTTGGGCGTCGTGCTGACTCCCAAAAACGAGCGCGGTCAGGCAGTATTATGGAATATTTCGCAAAGACAAGCCATTTCCTATGAAGCCGCCGCGGCCGTGGGGGTGCAAAAAGACGTGGGATATCCTGAGCAAACCCCTCTGTGTCGCATGGCCATGCCGGCCGGAACCGGAAAAGCCGGGCTATCGATATTGCCCGTGGACCACGATATGAATAAACTCATTCGGGCCATCAAGCGCACACCCGTTCTCGAATCAAGCAAATGGAACCGGATGACAAGTCCGGTCTTAAATCGAAAGGAGATGTAAATATTGGCTGTTGCACCGACTCCCGTGATGTTTGCGATTGTCACAACCCGAAAAGATTCGGTATCCGGTGGCATGGCCCCTATTTTCATCGCTGAGGACGATCAGGAACGGGAAAGAATAGCGATGTGGCTGACGCGGATTACCAATGCCATCGTTCATGACCTGCATAATGGAACCCTCGTCTTGACGGTGAATCAAGAAAGTTAGTATCGCCCGACCCAGATTGCCTGTTCGGCCTCCTACTCAAGTTCTTGACTTTAGACATGCGTAGGAGCGAGCTTTCCTGGTTTTTAAGTCTGCTTTTCCGGAAAAAGTCGGTATGGTAAAATAAGCAAGGGCTAAGCAATTGGTCGAGGCCATTGTCAGCGCACAATACGGAACCAATTCACTTTATCCTGTAATCGAGTATCCGGCCGTGGGCGTTCTGCGTGTTCTGCGTAATGGCAGGGTTATCACCTACGCTGCTGAGAACAAGATGATTCTTCGGGATCGGCGCACCTTCCGGATTATTTCCAATCTGCCTTCAGGCGGGGAATAAAAGCTCTCGAGTAAGGGCAGTTGGAAATAATTTGATATTCGCCCCTGGTCGTTTGTAGTATACTTCACGGCCTCGGATCTGAGAGTCCCTGGAACATGTTGCTCCTTTTAAGCGCTGAGGGATTAAACCAAGGGACACTGCGGATAGACCCAAAAGAGCCGATAAGATCCCCGAGCGCAGTTCGATGACCAAGAAATCTCGCGATTCATACTCGTAAACAGCTTGCCATCAAATTATCAGGAGGGGCGGGAACTATATGAATTTATATGAGGGACTGATTACTCGCCGCACGATCCACCGCTTCCGTCCCGATCCAGTATCGGACAGCATCATCAGCCGTATGCTGGAAGCCGCCGTTCAGGCACCCAACCACCATGTAACCCAGCCTTGGCGCTTTGTTGTCGTGAAGGGTCACAGTCTCCACAAACTAGCGGATTACCGTTACGCAGTGGCTTTAGAGAAGGCTCATAAACAAAATCGGCCTCATGCTCAGCGGATTGCCGAGCAGGCCCGTGAAGACTTCGCCTCCCTTCCAGCCGTTATCGCTGTGATACAAATCCTAGCGGACGACATTTTCCAACAGCAGGAAGACTATGCGGCAGTCAGCTGCGCCACCTATGCAATGATGTTGGCGGCTTGGGATCACGGAGTCGGTACGTACTGGGGTACAGGAGGCATTACACGGTATCCTCCTGCTTTACAGCTCTGCCAGGTTAAAGACAATGAACGCATCGTAGCCTTTGTGCGAGTGGGCTATCCCCATGATGTTCCTCATGTGCCACGGATCCCCGCGGAAGACAAAACCTCATGGTTATCATAATCATCGGCTACACAAGCAGTCCTAGAGCCGTACGGAAAGGAGTCTCTCATGCCTAGCCGACTTTATACCCGAAATGGTGACGGAGGCATTACCCATCTTAGCAAAGGCAAAAAGATCGAAAAGCATTCGCAAAGAGTTAATGCCTACGGCACGCTCTATGAACTCAATGCCTTTATTGGACAAGCCCGCGCATATCTTGCCCAATCCAGACCCCAGATGGTTCCAAACGAATGGGAAACATTGGAACAATTTCTCCATGATCTGCAACACCGCTTGTTTATGGTGGGTCGCGATCTTTCCACCGCGTTCGATACCCAAAGCCAAGCCTCAACCCCGGACAGTTTGACAAAACAGCTAGAGCAACTGGCCGACTTATTGCGAAACAATACGCCCCCGTGGAAACCTTTTACCATCCCGGAAGGTAGCTTAACCGCCACCAGTCTCTACATCTGCACCACCGTCTGCCGCAGAGCCGAACGCGAAATATGGGCTCTTAATAAAATGGAAAAAGTTCCCCATCCCGTGCTGACATTCATAAACCGTTTGTCTGACGTACTATTTGCTGCCTCCCGGTACGTTAATGCCCAACTAGGCGTTCACGAAGAAGCTACACGGGTTCCGGACCACTATTAACATATGGATATTCTTTGAGGAGTTGTGATGCGATGATGCCGGCGTCAGTCTTTTGGCGCCGCTCTGCTCATTCAAAGTTCTTCTGGTGCGCTGCCGAAAACTTGCCTAAAGCCACTCAGGCTGATTTTCTCCTTGTTATTCGCTCTGGGCTTTCGGCATCCGGAAGCCCGGCCATTATTAGTCGCAAGCGGCCCCCATCCGCTTCACAACTGACCCGTTGACCTCGGCAACGCCAAAACGGATATCCGGCACTCCTACTGACGAAAAAGGCCAAGGCGCTTTGACAGCGTGATGCCTTTTACAAACAACGGCCCATCAGACTTCGAATAAAGGAAGCTTGGACCTCCCGGCCGCCAAACTTATCCACAGTGCAGCAAGCCCCAGCCAGACAATGCCCAAATACGGCTGACTCAGATGAGCAATGAAAAACACTCCCAAAGCCAGCGTGTACCAGGGAATCACACGACCGGCCCAGAAGTGAAAACAATGGGTTTCCTTGGCTGCCATAATAGCGCTGGCAGCCAAGGACAACGCCCACGCCCCCAGAGGCCAGAACGGCCATAAAATAAACCCGAGCACGACCATCATGCGCACAGTCCACCGCCACTGTTTCAGCCACACCAGAAAGGTCCATCCGGACACGATTAAAACGACACTGATGCCACCTTGAATCCAGAATTGCGCGCCGACAAGCCCGGCAATCCCGCTAATCCCTTCCGCGGCCACGCCAATACCCAACAAAATCAGACTAAGACGGTAGATTTTGTCCCGTTTGGCAGGATAAGGGGGCATGGTGATGCCCGGGGGAGGAGTCAAATGCTGAACGAGTTCTTCTCGCGACATCTTGCTCATATCGGCCACCTCTCTTTGGATTCAACACGTCGTCCGCAGGCCGCAACCTCCGGAAGCTGCCGGATCGCGTCCAGACTTTTCCACGTTGGCTCGAGCATTATGGAATCGAATCGATGAGCCTGACCCTCCTTGTTCCCGACCACAACTCCGCAAGATCCGGGAAAAGTTTTCGCCAACTCGGACAACGTCCTGTGCCACCATCTTACATCGACCGGCCCCGTTACACGAACATAAATTGGCCCTACGGCATGGGGCCACCGAAATCCAAAACTCCTCAAAGCATTGACAACACGGCTCCCGCTACCGGAATTTGGGGAATCAGAAAAAAATTCCATCTGCTTTGGGTGTCTAATCGTTCCGGGCAAAAGAGCCAGGCAGCCAGCTTCTTCCAACAAATCGGCGACACGTTGGCCAAGACGCCTGATTATACGGTTGTACGCCTCCTGTCGAGTTTGATAGGGGCCGCCTTCCTGCCTCTCTTGTTCAATTTGTGAGGCACTATCCAGATTCATGCCGCGGATTAATGATAACCCGGAAACAATGACATCGTCATCGACAGCGTGAAAATCTTGTCCGCTATAACGAATATCGGGTGGATGAACGACGATGCCCTGGGACACCGCCAGAGTCATCTCGTACCCTAATCGCTCGGTTCCAACGGTGCTGAATTCAGCGGCCCAAAAATCGAGAGGATAGTGAGATTTTAAAAACGCCATATAATAACTGAGAAGGCCATAGGCGGCCGCATGAGACTTGTTAAACCCATAATCGCCAAATGCAAGAATTCTTTGCCAAAGGTTTAGTGTCTCATCGGTCTGCAAGCCATGGGCCTGGCATCGTTCGGCAAAATCCACGGCCATTTCCCGCAAGGACTCATGATCTTTCTTGCTGACGGCACGACGAAATAAATCGGCCTCGGCTAGAGAATAACCCGCCACCTCTTGCACCAACATCATTAGTTGTTCCTGATAGAGCATGACTCCAAACGTATCTCGGCACAACCTGCCTAAAATGTCCTGGGGGATCTCCTTGCTGCCCCGACGTCGCAATAAATAGGTTTCAATCGTATCCATGGGTCCTGGGCGGTATAATGCCACAACGTCGATAATATCTTTGGCTTGTTGAGGTTTGAGGCGTTGCAGAAGTTGGCGGACTCCTTTGCCATCGAGTTGAAATATCGCGTCAGTATCCCCTCTGCCCAGGAGTTTTAACGTTCTGGGATCTGTCGGATCGACGGTATCGAACTGATCATCGTGACGACGGTGTATCCGGTCCAAAACACTTAGAGTTCGCAATCCCAACAAATCCAGTTTGAGCAAGCCCAGCCGTTCCACGGAAGCCATGTCCATTTGGGTTACGAGGTTCCCCTCGCCGTCTTGGCTACAGGGTATCAGCTCCTCAAGAGAACGACTCGACAGAACTACCCCTGCGGCATGAATTGAGGCGTGGCGGGGCAGGCCTTCCAAGAGTCGGCTGATTTTCCACCATTGGCCCGTAGGGTCGACTTTCATCATCCTCTCCCGCAGAGACTCTCCCCCTTCAGCCAAATGCATGCCGCTAACCAGACGGCTTTGCTCCAACACCTTGTCAACCTGTTCAATGGGAATCTGAAAAATCCTTGCAACGTCACGAAGCACAGCGCGTGCCCCCAATGTCCCATAAGTGCCAATTTGGGCCACATGCGCTCTTCCCCATCGCCGCCTCAGATAGGCAATCAATTCGTGGCGTTTGAGAGAGTCAACATCCAGATCGATATCCGGCAGATTGCGCCGATGGGGATTAAGAAATCTTTCGAAGATTAAACCGTACTTTATGGGATCTACCCTAGTGATGCCCAAAACCCGTGCCACCAGGCTCCCTGCCGCTGAACCGCGACCCGGCCCGATAGCAATGTGATTGTCGGTGGCAAAATGGACCAAATCCTCGACAATCAGAAAGTATGAAGAAAACCCCATCTGCGTGATAACGGCCAACTCTTGCTCGAGACGTTGGACGTACCGGGAAATTGGCTGAGGATTCCATTGATGGAGCCGTTGCCGGGCCATCTCCCTCAACAAACGCGCATCTTCCTCGTCACCTTTGGTCACCTGTGGCATGTAGGATGCATTACGCGCAAGAACGTCGGGAGCCTTGTCCTCAAACAGCAGTGAACGCCACGACTCCGGATACGACGCCAATGCCGTGCGGGAATCCGGTATGGCGAGTGCATGGGCTGACGGTTCATACTCTCCCAGCCGTGTCAAAACCCTGTAAGCCTCGTCGGCCCCAGGGCGGCGATTAAAACGAACCGGATACGACGGTATCCAGCCAATACCATGAGCTCTGGCAGACGGCAACAACTCCTCCACAACCTCCCCGAAAGGGAGCGAGTGGATAAGGGGAAAATCCGATTCCCACGCTACTCTAGAATGTCCCCACAAGAGTAGCAAAAGATGCCTTGATGACACCTCCTCGACATTCAGGACTTGTCCCGGATCCGTGATGAGGCGGCACAACTCCTGCCACCCCGAATGATCAAGAGCATACAAAGATGCCGGGAACGGCTGGCCCTTCGCCTCGAGAACCACACTCACGCCGAGCCACGCATGGAGATTTCGTAAACGAGCCTCGTACTCGAAACGTTCTGTTGCGGCTAAAGAATAATAATCGGCCAAGCCCGCTTGAGTAAATCCGGCATTTTGCAGCTCGGTGAGCCCGACCGTTAGATCCCATGTGGACTGCAGCAGTGAGTAAGCCGACCAAATATTGAGCAACGGAAACGATTGCATCGGTCATACCCGACCTTCCGGGTCTACAGTTTTTGGATCTTTTCCCGTTTACGCAAAGTCTTGTCCAACGTAGCCTTTCGCAACCTGATAGATTTGGGAGTAATCTCCACGAGTTCATCCGACTTCACGTATTCCAGGGCCAAATCCAGTGTCAGGGGCCGGGGAGGCGTCAGGCGAACAGCCTCGTCAGCCGTGGAACTCCGCATGTTGGTCACATGCTTTTTCTTGCACACATTGAGTTCCAAATCCGTAGGCCGGCTGTTCTCACCCACAACCATGCCCGCATAAACCGCAACACCAGGACCCACAAAGAGCGTGCCTCGTTGTTGGGCATTGTCCAGTGCATACGACGTCGTGACGCCATCTTCTATCGCAATAAGGGCACCTCGGGGTGCCTCCTCGATAGGCCCGGAATACGGATGATATCCCTCAAATAGATGATTCATAATCCCATAACCCCGAGTCTGGTTGACAAAAGCGCTTCGAAAACCCAGCAAACCCCGGGCAGGAACTATGAATTCCAACCGTGTCTGACTGGGGCCGGCTTGACCCATATGAGTCATTTCGGCCTTGCGGGGACCCAACAGCTCCATTACCGGTCCCACATATTCGTCCGGCACGTCAAGGTAAAGATGTTCAACCGGTTCCACCAGTTCACCCTCTGGCGTTCTGTGCATAATAACTTCCGGTTTGGATACTTCCATTTCATAGCCTTCGCGTCGCATTTGCTCCAACAATATTCCCAAGTGCAATTCACCGCGTCCCGAAACCCGGAACACCTCGGCATCCTCCGTGTCCTCTACTCTGAGAGCCACGTTGCGTTCTTGTTCCCGCAATAGCCTCTCCCGCAAGTGCCGGGACGTAACGTATTGTCCCTCCTGGCCGGAAAACGGACTGGTATTGACACCAATCAAAATCGTCAAGGTCGGTTCGTCCACAACAATGGGAGGCAAGGGCGCCGGATTGTCGGCATCGGTGATGGTCTCGCCAATAGTCACGTCAGGCACTCCCGCCAGCGTCACAATATCCCCCACCGTCGCATTCTCCAACTCTACGCGTTTCAACCCGATCCGTCCAAAAATCTTGCTGAGCCTGGCCCGTCTCACGTCTCCACCGTGATTCACAATCCCTACCGTCTGGTTTACCGCGACGCGTCCTTGAGTTATCCGGCCAATGACCATCCGACCCAAATACTCATCATGCTCAAGGGTCGTGGCTAGAATTTGCAGGGGCTTTTCCTCGTCTCCTACAGGAAAAGGAATTTCTTCTAAAATCGTGCGGAACAACGGACCTAAATTTCCGTTTTCGGGCAAAATGGATTCATGAGATGCCACGCCCTGTTTCGCCGAAGCATAGAGAACCGGAAATTCCAGCTGATCATCCGAAGCTTCCAAATCAATAAAGAGTTCCAGTACCTGATCCACGACTTCGTGAGGCCTGGCACCCTCTCTGTCCATCTTGTTCAGAACCACAATAGGTTTGATTCCGGCACTCAACGCCTTATGCAAAACATATCGCGTCTGCGGCATCGGTCCTTCATTGGCATCCACTACCAACAACGCCCCGTCAACCATGCTCAAAATCCGCTCCACCTCGCCGCCGAAGTCGGCATGTCCCGGAGTGTCAACAATATTAATCGTTGTGCCGTTATAATGAATAGCGGTTGTTTTAGACAAAATTGTGATGCCACGTTCCCGTTCCAAATCATTGGAATCCAGAACCCTGTCCGCCATTTGGGATGGGTCCCGAAAAATCCCGCTTTGCCGCAACATGGCATCGACCAAAGTCGTTTTACCATGATCAACGTGAGCAATAATCGCTATATTACGTATATCGCGCCGTTCCAAGTTCAAAGCCCTCCTGAATGATACTCCCGATCTCTCAAAAACTCTCCACAATCTCGCGAAACCTTTCACCACGCTCTTCAAAATTCCTGAACATATCGTAACTTGCTGCGGCGGGAGACAACAACACCGTGTCCCCGGGTTTCGCTGCTCGCCTGGCCATATGCACAGCATCCTCAAATGTGTCGGCATACTCGATCGGCATGGTGGTATAGCGTGCTATGGCGTGGGCCAATTTATCCTGAACCTGCCCTAAAACCACAACGTGATGAACCAAACTCCGAGCAATAGCCTGGCCCAACTCAGCATAATCCAAGTGTTTGTCGTATCCGCCGGCCAGTAAGACAATGGGACCCTCAATGGCCCGCAATGCAGCCATTGTCCGATCAGGGGCTGTGGCAATGGAGTCATTAATATATAAAATGTTATCATGAATGCGCACTTTTTCCAAACGGTGGGCTACGCCGCGAAAACGGGACACAACCTCTTCCATCGCGCTCATTCGGCCCTGCATCATACCCACTATCGCTGTGGCCGCCAACACATTTAAAACGTTGTGAGAGCCGGGAATCTGGATAACCGATACGGGAAAGCAGCTCATAATCTGATGAGAAAAGTCCCGATACATCACCTTTCCGTCCGCAACAAAACTCCCGGGCTGACCATGGTCTTGCAAGGAGAAATATAGTATGCGCCCCGGGGGTCTGGCTTCCATGTGGTACAGCACCGTGGGCGGATAGGGAAAAACCACCCAGTCTCCGGGATTTTGGTAGCGGAAGATGTTCGATTTAGCCCTGGCATAAGCTTGCATGGTGCCGTGAATGTCCAAATGATTAGGAGCGAGATTCAAAACTGCTGCTCCATGGGGACTGTGTGCCACCAATTCCAACTGAAAACTGGATAATTCCATTACAACCCAGCTGGTAGGCGTGATGTTTGGCCAGTCCTCCCACAACGAGTGTCCAATGTTTCCACCGGTAAACACCGCTTTCTCACCGCTTGCACTTAACGCTTGGGACACGAGGGTGGTCGTTGTTGTTTTCCCGGCGGACCCGGTAATCCCGATGATGGGAGCCGGGCACTCTTGAAAAAAAACATCGGTTTCACAGGTTATTGCAGCTCCCTGTTTACGCATTCGTTCAATCTCGGGAAGATTTTTTACCATACCGGGGGTTAAGTAAACCGTGGCAAGATCCGGGACCTTCGACAGATCATTCAAATAGCTGTCGCCACCCAAGACCTTCACATCCGTCAATCCCATTTCCCACAATACATGATGCAAATCAGACGTTTCTCGTTTATCGGCGACAATCACCTCCATGCCGCGCTTATAGAGAAAAGGAACCAGGGGCCTGTTATTGACCCCTAGCCCCACAACGGCTACTTTGGGTTTTCCTGTCACTGCGCCGTCTCCAAGAGGTTTTGCATGCGGTCCAGACCGGTTTCTATCCTTTCCATGGAAGTTGCATAGGACATACGGAAATAGTCGGGCATGCCAAAACCAGAACCGGGTACCACTGCCACGTTTGCCAGTTCAAGCCACGCCAAAGCCAGATCGTCCGCATTCCGAATTAAGCGCCCGCCAACCTGTCGGTTTTTCCATGCAGCCATATTCACCCACACGTAAAACGCCCCTTGGGGATTGGCCGCGTCAAGGCCAGCCGTTTGATTGATGCGTCCGACAATGTACCGTCGGCGCCGGTCAAACTCGCGGCGCATCACATCGACTTCCTCTTGAGGTCCCATAAGAGCCTCCAAAGCCGCATACTGCGAAATAGTGGAAGGATTGGACGTAGATTGGGACTGCAAACTGGTCATGGCTTTAATAATATGCCGGGGGCCCGCAGCATATCCTATACGCCATCCTGTCATCGCATACGATTTTGACACACCATTGATAAGAACGGTTCGTTCCCGCATTCCCGGCAAGGCGGCCATCGACGTGTGTACTGTGTCGTCATAAACCAATCGGTTATAAATTTCGTCGGAAATAACCCAGAGATCCTTTTCGGTAGCCAAGCGTGCAATCTGCTCCAGAATTGAGGGCCGAATCACGACGCCGCTCGGGTTGCTGGGGGAATTCAGAAGTAGTCCTCTAGACTCGGCGGTCATGACTTTCGTGATGTCATCAGGGCGCGGTTCCCCTTCGTGCTGTGGATCCGGCATCACATACTGCACGACCCCCCCGGCCAGAGTAATTTGTTCCGGGTACGTGACCCAGTAAGGCACAGGCAAGAGCACGCCGTCTCCCGGGTTAACGAGGGTCATAACCGCATTATACAGAGAATGTTTCGCGCCGACCGACACCAGAATTTCATCGGGCTCGTACTCCACTCCGGTATCCAAACGAATTCGTTCCCGGATAGCCGCTTTCAGCGCATCAATGCCTCCTACCGCCGTGTAGCGGGTATGCCCGTGATTAATGGCATTTATCGCTGCCTGGCGGATGTTTTCCGGTGTGTCGAAGTCAGGCTCTCCAGCACCGAAATTCACTACATCCTTTCCCTGCGCAATGAGGGATTTGGCTTTGGAGTCAATAGCCATAGTCGGTGACGGATGTAATTGTTGCACTCTGTCAGCGAGGGGCAATGTCTTTAGCATAATCCGGCCTCCTTGAAAATGTTTTCAACTGTTATCGGTTCGATCGAACAAATCATCAACCCACAAACGTTCCAAAAGCAAACTCAGTTCCTTCAGGACAAGTTCAACGATTTTCTCGCCCTTCTCCCGCGTACCCAGTCTTCCGTCTCCTGTCGTCGCGTGACGCAAGCTTTTGTTTTGAATACCTGGCCCCTTAATGCGGTACCGAGGCCGAAAGGGATTGAAGGATGCGTCCTCCATGTGAACCCACTGTGGAGCCACCTGCAGCATCACCGACGTTTCGTCTTCCCCGGCATGCCCCTGTCCCTGAGTAATGGTAAGAATTTGCTTGCTGAAATCCAGCCACCAGTTTACCAGCACCACCCGCATTTGTTCCTGGGCTATTCGGTCCATAGCCGCTTGTAATGCCCCAATATTGCCCCCATGGCCATTTAACAAAATCAGGTTTTTGACACCCCACTGAGCGACGCCCTGACCAATTTCCGCAACGTATTGCTGCAGCACGGAAGCCGAGACCGAAAGACTCCCCGGCCAGGCGCTCAGGTCAGGAGTGTATCCATAGGGCACGGCAGGAAGAATTAAAACCCGATCATGGTAAACTTTTTCGAGTTGTGCGGCAAAGTATCCGGGAGCCATATTGTCAGTCCCCAATGGGCAATGTTGACCGTGGGCTTCAATGCTGCCAACAGGGAGAATGGCGGTATCACAATGGCCGACAACTTCTTCCAGGAAATTCTTCGTTGTGATTTGGTCCCAATACATATGATGCGCTCATCTTTCTTTGGACGGACGTATGGAACAGCGAGTTCCGTTCCCTTTAGATAAAACCGCTTGCTGGTGCGCCCCTTCTTTGCAGACAATCCTCCTTCCCCTCGCCTGCACATCATTTAGGTCGGGCCCTTTGACTCTAAAGCCGCCCTTGGCATGAACTACTGGCGGGGTAACGGGAGTCATGATCTTTTTTCAGTTTACCAGGTGCTGCCGCCAAGTGCCACATTTCACATTCAGGACGTCGACATGGATCTGCTGCTCCGACGCCATCCGCCATGAAAAATGCAGCCCATCCCGAGACGTTCCCTGTTCCCCTGTTAAGAATTGAACAAACTGGCCACAATAGCAATATAGGCCAAATAAAATAATCCGGTCGTCAACAATTCACCAACATGAAGACGGTGGGATCGGCTTTTGGTCCATATCCAGAGTGCTGCCAGCCACGTCAAAGCCCCCGTGGCAATTTCCAATGGAGTCAATGCCCATGGTGTAAATGCGATTCCCAACGCCGGTACGATACTCGACTGAAAAGCCATAGCGCCGGTGACATTGCCGACCGCCAGAGTGTCCTTCCCCCTACGAATCCATATCACACTATTCAAAACCTCCGGCAATTCGGTGGCAACCGGAGTCACAATTACCGACAGAATAAAAGGAGAAATCGGAAAAACTTTCGTAATCATATCAAGAGCGTTGACAAAAAAGTGTGCCCCCAAAATCAGTCCGATTAAAGCCAATGACACCTGCACAACGGCCATCCACGCCGTTCGCCTAAGTCTAGACGACAAACGGAGCGGCTGGGAGGGCAAAGCCTGTTCCCCTCCTGATTCGGTTTTATGACCCTTGACCAGTTGCCAAGCGTGCCACACATAGAAAATCAGCAACGCGGCAACGACGACGGGATGAATAACGTGTGGAAGAAAGGTCGTAAGGATCGCCAGCCCGAAAGCTACAAGAAAGAATCCCAAATCTTTGGTGATGGCACCCACAGCCGGCACATTGAGGGTGTGGGTGGATCGTTTCCCGGCGCCTAAGCCCAAACCAATCACTGAAAACCCAATAGTTGCCAACATTAAAGGAGCTCCCAAAATGGCTCCCAATCCAATAGCCGTTTGGCCGGGTTCGGGGCTGAAGATAATGGCCATAACGGGAACCAGCGTTTCAGGCAAAGCAGTGCCTAGAGCCGCCAGCAATGATCCTACCGCGCCCTCTTCTAAATGGAGATAATATCCAACCCATTCTACACCATTGGTGAAATAGTCTGCCGACAGCACAATCAGCACCATTCCACTGGCGGTGAGCAGTAACAAAGGCATATTAATGAACTCCCGCTCCGCTTTACGCCGTCAGGACAGTTCCATCGGCATAAAGCTTTGTTGGCGCATTGCCTCATAAACGACAATTGCCACAGCGTTAGACAAATTTAACGATCGCACATGCCGATTCATGGGAATAACATAGGTGGATTGAGGATACTTCTCCAATAAATCCCCGGGAAGACCCGTCGACTCCTTCCCGAACACCAGGACCGAATCCGGATCATAACGGGCTTCAGTGTAAAAGCGGGAGCTGTGTGACGTAAAATAATACCATTTATCAGGATTCCCCAACCACTCGACAACAGCGTGCCAGTCCGGATGAATCCTGACTGGCACGAATTCCCAGTAGTCAATCCCTGCACGCCTTAGGTAGCGATCACTCACGGAGAATCCCAAGGGTTCCACCAGGTGCAAACAACTATTGGTGGCTGCACAGGTTCGGGCAATGTTACCTGTATTGGGTGGAATTTCCGGCTCAACCAATACCACGTGCATCCCCCACCCTCCTCGGTTCAAAATCAAGCATGAATATTCAACGTGCTCACAACAATGTGTGGAGTTGAGCTATTGCGATTCAATTTGCCGAAAATCGATATATAGTTCGGCCAAACGCCCTAGGAGCTCACCTTGTCCCAACTCCCGCAAAACCTCTGCCAGGTCTAGAAAATACCCGCGCGCCTCATCGGTTAAGAGTTCTCTGTTCTGCATGATTTCGCCTCCCTAGGCAGTTTCCCCCAGCGGCGCGTTTATGATACGGAATTCGCTTTTTGTCTCAGTTCTCGCAACAAGAAGACGGCCATAGGTCCAGCCTCCTTGCCGATCATATGCCCATCCACCCGAGTTACGGGTAGGACTTCCGTCGTAGTGCCAGTCAGAAAAACTTCATCGGCCGCGTACATATCTTCTACAGAGAATGGTTCAAGGAGAGTGGGAATTCCTTGATCCCGCGCTATCTCCAAAACCACTTCCCGCGTTATTCCCGGCAAAATGTAATTCGTAACCGGAGCCGTTTGCAATACTCCTTGACGCACGATAAGAATATTTGCGCTGGTGGCTTCCGTTACCATACCATCTCGCACAAATACGGCATCAAACACTCCCATTTTATGCGCTTTTTCCTTGGCCAGTACATTTGGCAATAACCCAATAGTCTTAATCCAGACTTTCGCCCAGCGATCGTCCGGAACCGTTATCACGCTAACACCATCGCCAATCATTCGGTCCGAAAACGATTGATGCGGCCGGATCCACATCAAAATGGTCGGCGGAACGTCGCGAGACGGGAAGGAATGAGTTCTGGGCTGAACTCCCCGCGTAATCTCCAGATACAAAACGCCTTCCTCGCCGTTAAACTGCTCCAAAAGCGCTTCAGCTCCCTTGGTTAAGGCAGTTCTATCAATGTCCGGAAGGTCAATACCCGTAATCGAGCGTCGAAGGCGTGCCATATGCCGATCCCATTCGAAGAAATGCCGGGCATAAATGTGAATCACTTCGTAAACTCCGTCAGCAAAGAGAAAACCGCGATCATCAAAACTGATATGCGCATCTTGCTCATCAATGAGTTCACCATTCAAATAAACCATCATAATAAAAGAATTCTCCCTTCCTCCGCCCTCTGGCCTGGGCTAAAACCACGCACGCCCCAGATGACCGCATTTCCATCACCCATTCGGGATCTCAGAAATTCTGCTCTAGGGCGCTCAGATTTTCACCCGTCCTTTATAAATTACGCCACGCACCGGATCAATGGTGACAATTTGATTATTATGTAATCGCTCTATAGCCCCCTCTACCCCCACTATTGCCGGGATGCCCAAGGTTACCGCAGCCACCGCCACGTCGGAGGTTCTGCCGCTGCGTTCCGCGATAATGGCTTTAGCGCGGGAAAAAAACTCCTTAGCGTCACTATCATAATCCCTGACGACCGCTACATAGGGATCGTTAGGCAATGACTCGGCATCTTGGGGCTGAAAACATATTACCCCGGTAACGGGTTCCCCGTAACCCAGCCCGGTTCCCACCAAAACCGGGCTGGATATAGTTTCCACCCGAACCATATTCGTAGTTCCGGGAATCCCGGCCGGGACCCCCGCGGTCAAGACAACTAGATCCCCATCGGCGACGTGCCCATATTCGACAGCTGCTTCGATGGCTTTGTTAACCATGTCATCCGAGTGTTCGGTATCATCAGAGATAATTGGGAACACTCCCCACGTCAGTTTCAGACGGCGCATCACGCGTTCTTGGGTGGAAATAGCAATAATCGGCACACTAGGACGGGAACGGCTCACCATTCGTGCCGTGTAGCCCGTGGCAGTGGCAGTGAGGATAGCCCGAGCTCCCAAACTTTCCGCCATTTCTGCCGACGCCCGGCTCACCGCATCCCCTACTCGCAAAACCGAAAAGGTTCGAGGCGTCAAAAACCCACGGCGGTTGTCAGCGTCCTCCGCGATTTTTGCCATCATTTGCACGGATTCCACCGGATATTGACCCGATGCCGTTTCAGCCGACAGCATTACGCTATCCGACCCGTCCCAAATCGCATGGGCAACATCCGAAACCTCTGCGCGTGTAGGGCGGGGCGCGTGGGTCATGGACTCCAGCATCTGCGTTGCGGTGACAACCGGAATGCCCAGCTCGTTGGCCTGGCCGATGATGTCCTTTTGCAACCACGGAACACGTTCCGGGGGAAGCTCCACGCCAAGGTCCCCTCGTGCCACCATCACCCCGTCAGATACTGCGAGAATTTCAGCCAGATTCTCAACCCCCGCACGATTCTCAATTTTGCTGATAATAAAAGCATCGGAGTGATTGAGTTCAAAAAACTTTCGGATCTCCACGACATCTTCTGCCGAGCGAACAAAAGAGGCCGCAACAAAGTCCATGCCTTCCGCAATGCCCATCGACAAAGACGTCCGATCGGTGTCCGTCAAAATATCGAGAGGCCATGTCACCGTTGGTGAACTGATTTTTTTGCGATTTTTCAGAATTCCTCCGACAACCGTTTCCGTGATCAATTCATCGGCACGTTGTTCAACACAGCGCAGGACAATGTTGCCGTCATCCACCCACAACAGATGTCCGGGCTCTATCATGGAAAATATGCCATCCCAACTCACGCCCCCCTGATGGCTGCTTCCGTCCGGGTGAGTGGTCAAAACAAATTGATCGCCCGGATTCAGTCTTAGCGGCTGGCTTAAGTGCGTGAGACGGACTTCGGGTCCGCAGGTATCCAACATAATGCCAATTTCAGTTCCGACCTCACGCGAAATTTCACGAAGCCGTCGAAACCGTTCCCGATGGGTATCGAGATCACCATGGGACAGGTTCAAGCGCGCCACATCCATTCCTGCCCGAATCATCTCCGCTAAAATCTTTGGATCATCACAGGCCGGGCCGATGGTGGCCACAATTTTTGTGCGTCTCACATAGGTACTCCTTTTCATCGTTATCGTAATCGACCAAGATGTTCTGCAATGATTTCCGTTGCCTCTTCTGCTTCGCCTTCAGGAACCTGGATTTCAATACTGCCATGATCGTTAGCGTCCAGTTCAACCGTCTTTAGGTGGACTAAGACCCCTTCATTTTGCAATATGCCGAAAATGCGTTCGGCGATGGTCTTAGTCGGAGCAATATATACGACAGTCCACATCCCTGTACCCTCCCGGCACCTTGTTTGGTCAATATAGGTTAAGCATACAATGGACAGCCTGCCTTAACAACTAGCCTAGAAATTTAAGGAAAAAGCCCAAGGCACCGAAATCTCGGGTTCACTCTACCATTCAAGCGGCATTTTTTCACCGGGTTTTTCCGATGCAACCCGGAACAGAGATAAGAGCGCTGCCACCAGGGAGAGTCCCACCAAGAGATAGAGAGCGTAGCGGGTGGCCGGTATCCAAGGACCTTTTGGTCCTCCCTGGCGCTCAACTCCGCCATTGGCAAACAAGAATACCGCCAGCATCGTTCCTGACAAAGCCGTTCCCATGGCCATTCCCAAGGATCGTGCCATGTTTAAAATGCCACCACCCACTCCTAAGCGCGAAGCGGGAAGACTTCCCATGACTGATGAGTTGTTGGGCGGCGTAAAAATTCCCAATCCAACTCCCACGAGAATCAACTCGACAACCATCATCGCAACATTGGGCCGAAGCGCCAAAGACCACGCGAGCATCAGGGATGCGAATGCCGTCAGAGCCATGCCCGAGGTTGTCAAAAGACGAGGACCGTAACGGTCGGCCAAAGCCCCGGATTTGGGAGCCGCAACAGTCATCCCTACTGGCACAGCTGTCAAAATAAGCCCGGACAGTGCCGAGTTGTAAGTGAGAACCCGTTCCAAGAAAAAAGGCACGAGAAACAGCACACCGAACATCGCCAGATAGGACAATAGACCGGTAAAATTTCCGATACTGAACACAGGAATCCTAAACAGCCGCATGTCCACCAATGGGGAGCGAAATGACAACTCCCGGAATATAAATCCCATCAGCAACAGCACGGCGGCGGCAAACATTCCTAAAATCGTCGGGGACGACCATCCTAAGCTGTTGCCTTCCGTTAAACCCAGCATAATCAACACCAGGAATGGGGTCATCAACAGGGTTCCCCACCAGTCAAAAGTCGTGTTGCGTCTGGCCATTTTATCTCTAGGCAATATCATTGCCGCCATAGCGGTGCCAATGAGGCCAACCGGAACATTGACATAAAAAATTGCCCGCCATCCGAATAAGCCCACCAAGGCACCGCCGATAGCCGGTCCCAACGATAGACCAATAGCCTGGGCCGAGCCCTGAAAACCAATCGCGCGTCCTCTAACTTGAGACGGAACCGCAGCCGTAATGATAGCCACGGAATTGGCCTGCAGCATCGCGGCCCCTGCCGCCTGGAAGATTCGCGCGGCAATCAGCATCGGCAGGTTGAGCGCAGCGCCGCAAGCCGCTGACCCGACGATGAAGACCAGAAACCCGAAAGTGTACAAGGGCCTTCGTCCCAAAATGTCGGCTAAACGTCCGAACAGCGTCAAAAGCGTAGCCAGGGTCAGCAAATAGGCTATCAAAACCCAGCTCACCAAAGACGCACTCGAGTGAAAATAAGTTGTCAGGTTAGGCAGCGCAACGTTCACAATGCTCGCATCCAGGGCGGCCATGAAAGCGCCGATACATACCGTCGCAACAACCAGCCAAATATAATTGTTCCGAGAGGTAAAACGTTCTAGAGGCAACGCTTGCCATAACTCTCGAAAACCTGCTGCTCTCGACACCGCAACAATCCTCCCGATTGTGAAAAGTTTCTCAAATAGACCAAATTTTATGCCTCACACATTATCCCACCTTCGGTGCGACAAATCCATACATGGGCTGTAGTCTTTTCATAAAGGCGGCAACAGCGTAAAATGCAGTCATTGTGATCACAACCTCGGTTCCCAAAAGTCAATTGCGGAGGTTCGGTATGCCTTTTGATGCGTTCTTGCTTGACCGATTAGCCCGCGAATGGAATGTTCGCTGGCGGAACATGGAAGTGAGTTCCGCCTGGTCCGACAAAAGCCGGGTCATTCTGCAGGGCTGGAGCCCCGCAAGCCGAAGGAATGTCTTCGTCTTGGTAGCATTTACCCCAGGATACGCACGCATACATGAAACCCAGCATCGTTATGATTTACCAAAAGCCACTCATCCGCTGTTTCTACGGTTTCTGCCGTTTACCATCGACAGTGTGTTTACCCAGTCGTTCGACCGGATTCTCTGGCTGGCCGTACACTGGACCGACGATTGGGGTCAAGAAACATCCGGATATCTCGTCATCGAGCTGACAGGGCACATAACCAACATGGTCATTATGGACAGCCAGCACAACATCCTCGAGTCATTGCGCCATGTCCAAGATAAAAAGCGGAACCGGATTATCCGCCCCGGGCAACTGTACCGATTGCCTGATGCCCTGCCCCATCCATGTCAAACTCATCAGACACGGGATTTGTCCCCTTCTGTCCGCCAATTGCTTCCCGATGCCGAAGCCTGGTCCCTGGAAACTTTCTGTCGCCAATATGAGACCTCGGCCCTCTCTTTCTATATTTTGGACCACGACGAGCGTAGGGATCTCTGGGTTTCCCCGTTGCCTGGATGGAGAGCGGAATCTACCGATGAACCGGACACCGTTCTTGACAAGATATTTTGGAATAAAGAGCAAGAACGTCTTAGAACTAGCCTTCAAGACCAACTCGTAGCTCATTGGCGAGACCGTGTGCATCATCTGCGGGCGAAACTGGCAGACACCGAGCTTATGGCACAAGAAAACAGTGACATATGGAAGGAACAAGGGGATCTTTGGCTGGCCTACCAGTACAACTTCAAAAACCAGCAGGAGACCCATGTGCCATCTTTCTCCGATCCTGCGCGAACATTAACTCTCAAATTACCGGAGGGCAAGACTCCAACGGAAATGGCCGAACATTGCTATCGCCAGTACAAACGAATCAAGAACCGTAGGACCGTCAGCGAGCGGCTAACCAAGTTGTTGGCAAAAGAATTGAACTATGCGGAGGAATCTCTGACTCAGGCCCGGGAAGATCACCCCATCGATTATTACCGTACGCAACTCAAACATCTCAACATGCCTCAAGGAAAAAAACGGCAGGACAATTTGCCGTTTCGCCGATTCGTGAGCACGGGGGGATTCGAGATCTTCGTCGGACGAAACCGAGAAGAAAACCAAGAATTAACCATGCGCCGAGCCCGCCCTGACGACTTGTGGTTTCATGTCAAACAAGGATCCGGATCACACGTGATCTTATTTACCGGAAAACGTCAGGCCAACCTCGAAGATCTGCTGGACGCTGCCCACCTTGCCGCCTACTATAGTCCGGCCAAACATTCCTCAACCGTAGCCGTGGACTATACCAAGCGGAAATTCGTCCGGAAAAAGCCTCATGCCGAAGCCGGTCAGGTTCTTTATGAACGCGAAAAAACGCTCTATGTGACTCCCGATGACAATCGACTGCGAAAGCTCGGCGCCACACATGACAAATTGCTCGATTGAGCTTGTCGACGCCAGCCATCAGACACTTTTTGTTGGAAACCGGATGCGGTGAGCAGGACGACGGTGCCTTCCGTGATTCTTGAGGATCCCAAGCCTCAACAAGCGCATCAATCCTTACCGTTTGGGCCTGCTTAAAGGCACCCCGTGTCGGCACAGCGGGCAGTTTTCAGGCAACCAGGTCTCGATGCCAGGCATCGTCAAAACGGAAAAAAAAGGAATATTCCATGGCACTTTGCCGTCAGAAGAGCGGTTAACCAGTGTTCCCACCGCCGATACCCACGCCCCTTGTTCGGCTACCGCGTCCATCACCTTTTTAATGGAACTGCCGGTGGTCAATGCATCCTCGATGATGATCACCCGTTCTCCCGGTTCAAGCCGAAAGCCTCTGCGAAATACCATAGTATCCGTTTCGCTTTTTTCCGCAAATATCACGCGGGTGTCATCCGCCATGGCAGCAAAAGCATAGGCGGGAATAATTCCCCCCATCGCCGGCCCCACAATCGTATGGGCATCGATATTTTCCATTTGTTCGTGCAGCCGGGCTATCCACGGCTGTAGCCGGTGAGGACGTTCCGTCAAACGTGCCAGCAAGAAAAATGTATCGCTATGCCGTCCCGTGGTCAAAAGAAAATGCCCCTGTAAGTAAGCACCGACATCCCGTAGGTCCTCCAGTGTTCCCGCCTCGATCATAACAACATCTCCCCTTGCAGCAAAGCCGCGAATTCTTCGTAGATTTCACGTGGATTCTCAGCGTGTAGCAAAGTTCTACCGACCACTAAGTCTGTGGCCCCCCAAGACAGCGCCTGATTCGCCGTAACCACGCGTTTTTGGTCATGAGGGCTGTCTTCCCGACGTCGGATTCCTGGGACAACTAATCGCGCTTGCGGCCAAACCGCGGTGATAACCGGCAGCTCCCGGCCAGAGACAACCACACCGCTAAGCCCCGCTTGCCTGCCAATTGCGGCTAGCCGCTGGAGTTGATCCACAACTGAGCCATTGATTCCCACTGCTGTCAAATCCCCGTCGTCCAGGCTTGTTAACACGCTGACCCCGACAATGTCCATGGTGCGGCTCGCTGCCTGAGCGGCTTCACACATTTTGGTACCGCCCGACAGGTGGATCGTTGTCAGCCGAACGCCGAGCCGCTCCAAACCAGTGATGGAATGAGCCACGGTACGGGGAATGTCGTGTAATTTGAGATCTAAAAAAATGGCGAGTTCTTTCTCCTCAATCCATTGGCGGAGAAGTTGCGGCCCTATTTGGTAAAATAGCTCCATCCCCACTTTATAGTGGCGGTGTTCGGGAAATGTCCGCATCCATTGTTCTGCTGTGACGGCATCCGGCACATCCAACGCAATCCACAATCGCGGACGATGTCCTTTACTCAGGGGCTTAGGACTCATAACTGACTTCCTCCTCTGCCGTATTATCCGCCTTGCCCGGCAAGGCAGCGCCGATGATTTCTTGTAACGAAGAGAATCCGCGGCTGCGCATCACCTCAGGCAATTGATTAATGATTTGGTTCATGCGGTCCGGATGCTGAAAAGTTATGGTCCCCACCATCACTGCACTCGCCCCAGCCATGAGAAACTCCAGCACATCTTCGGTCTTTTGAATGCCTCCCATCCCAATAACGGGAATTCTCACCTGCTGAGCCACCTCATACACAATCCGCAGGGCTACCGGTTTAATGGCCGGTCCGGACAATCCCCCCGTAACACCCCCCAAAGCAGGCCGTCTACGATCGATATCAATAGCTAAACCAACCACGGTATTAATAGCGGAAATCATGTCCGCTCCGGCAGCCTCCACCGCCTGCGCAATGAGTCCGGGAAACGTCACGTTGGGAGAGAGCTTAACCATAACGGGCAGGTCCGTCGCTCCCCTGACAGCCTGCATCACGGCGAAAGCCTGGTCAGGATCTTGCCCAAAACTCATTCCGCCTTGTTTGATGTTAGGGCATGAAATGTTCACCTCTAAGGCATGAACGCCGTCCAGCCCATTCAAACGCTCGGCCACTTGCCGGTATTCTTCCACGGTATGCCCAATAATGTTCACAATAACTTTGGTGGGATATTGGCGCAAAAATGGTAAGTCTTCTTGGATGAACACATCGACACCGGGATTCTGGAGACCGATAGAGTTTAGTAGGCCCATTGGTGTTTCCCAGACTCGGGGCGGAGGATTTCCGTCCCACCCTTTGGGTGAGACGCCCTTGACACTGATCCCGCCCAGGGCCCCGACGTCCACATACCGACTGTATTCCGGCCCAAATCCAAAAGTTCCCGAAGCGGCGATAACCGGGTTCGCCAACGTCAGGCCTCGAGGAAATTCGACATGTAAATCCATCACCACATCAGCTCCTCAGCTTTAAACACTGGACCATCCGTACAGACCCTCCGATACGACATACCGGAATTCCCCACCGTCGGCACGACACAGGCCAAACAGGCGCCGATCCCGCAACCCATCCGCTGTTCCAAGGCAAGATACGCCGTGGCGCGGCCCAAGGCGAGCCGGCGAATAGCCTGAAGCATGGGGACGGGTCCACACGCATAGACTTGCCCTTCTCTGTGGGCATCGAGCCATGTCTGCAAGGGAGCCAGTACGTTTCCCGGCTGTCCTTGGCTGCCGTCATCGGTGGTGACGGTCAGGGGAACACCCAAGCGCTTAAAATCGTTTTCCATGACCACCCAGGCGCCCGTCCGAGCACCAATAATGACCTGGGGAGTGCTGATTGTGTGTTGCAACCACATCTGCGTTGCGGCAAAAAGCGGCGGCACCCCCACCCCGCCTCCAACCAACACCCATGGTCTCACAGGATCAGGGGCCGGAAAACCGTGTCCCAACGGTCCCAAAACATCCAACACATCATTTGTTTGGCGTTCGGCCAGCCACGCCGTCCCCGATCCTACCACCTGAAAAAGAAGTCCTACCCGGTTATGTTCCGGGTCAATGCGGGAAAACGATAAGGGTCTGCGTAACATTCCCGGAGTTAAAACATGGGCAAACTGTCCAGGAACGGCTCGCGACAATTCTCGGCTTTCGAGAATCAACTCCACATGCCCTTGTGCCGCCAGTGTGCGTGCCACGATGGAACTTCTCAGTCTCTGTTCCTCTTTCGCCATGTTATCTCACCTGTCCTACCCGCAACCATTCATTGAGTGGATGCACAGAAAATGTTTGCCGCTGACGCCCTTTAAGCGCTTCAATTGCTGCCCGTACGGTGTCCAATGACGTAAAGCACAGGCTTCCCCGTTCCACCGCGGCCCGGCGAATCAAGAAGCCTTCCCGTTCCTGATTCCCGCCAACGGTAATCGTGTCGATGACCAAGTCAAACTGTCCCTGGTGAATGAGATCGACCAAATGTGGCCTCCGCTCCCGAATCTTGTATACCGGAGTGGCAGGAATTCCGTGAACGGACAGAAAGGCCAAAGTGCCCCGGGTGGCGTACAGCCGGTATCCCAGTTCGGCCAGATCCCGCAAGTACGGCAATGCTTCCTCTTTGTCTGCATCCGCAATCGTGGCCAGAATTTTGCCTCCAGCCGGCAGTCGGAATCCCCCGCCGATCAAGGCCTTATATAAGGCGCTGGAAAAGTCACGGTCTATTCCCATCACCTCGCCCGTCGATTTCATCTCAGGACCCAATATGGCATCGACTTGTCCCAATTTGGCAAATGAGAACACGGGCATTTTTACCGAAAAATGATCGGGAGGTGCGAGCAACCCCTCACCCCAGCGCTCATCAAAATGTCCGGTGATGCTGGCTTCCATAGCCAAGTCCACCAAAGGGACACCTGTGGCTTTGATCACAAACGGGACCGTGCGACTGGACCGGGGATTGGCCTCAATGACGTAGACCTGGTCCTCTACCGCCACAAACTGAATGTTCAAGAGTCCTTTAATGCCCAGTCCCAAGCAGAGTTTGGTGGAAATATCGACCACCTGGTCAATGATAGTTTGTTGAGCCCGGACGGGAGGAAGAACCGCTAACGAATCGCCCGAATGCACTCCGGCGCGTTCCACATGCTCCATTACAGCCGGGATCAACACGCGCTGCCCATCACTCACCACATCCACTTCCAATTCCAAGCCGCTCATGTAACGGTCCATAAGCAGGGGCTGACCCATTCCCATTTCGTTGTTTTCTTGCAAATAACTTGCTAATTGCGCGGCGTCCTCCACAATTTTCATGGCGCGCCCTCCCAATACATATGAAGGTCGAACCAACAAAGGAAACCCGATTTTGTCGGCAGCCTCGAATGCCTGATGAGTTGTCGTGACTGCCAGTCCCGGCGGACGTCTGATTCCCAGCTGCTCCACAACACGGTCGAATAATTCCCGGTCCTCAGCCGCCTGTAATCCCTTCAATTCTGTCCCGATGATTTTCACGCCGTTTTTTGCCAGTGATGCGGCCAAGTTGATCGCGGTTTGCCCCCCAAACTGCACCACTACACCGTCGGGTTGTTCTCTGTCGATGATATTCAACACATCTTCAAGTGTAATGGGTTCAAAATATAACCTGTCCGATGCGTTAAAATCAGTTGATACGGTTTCCGGATTGTTATTCACCATTATCGCTTTATAACCGAGCCTTTTTAGTGCGTTCAGAGCATAAACGCTGGCCGCGTCAAATTCAATTCCCTGGCCTATCCGAATGGGTCCCGATCCAATTACCAAAATCTTTGGTCCTTCCAAGGGCAAGGCTTCATTTTCTTCTTCGTAAGTCGCGTAGTAGTAAGGAGTCTGAGCCGGGAACTCCCCGGCACACGTGTCGACCATTTTATAGGCAGGAACAATGCCGAGCTTTATCCTCGCCGCTCTGATCTCATCTGTGGTACTATGGGTCAATTCGGCAATACGCTCGTCCGAGAATCCGCGCTGTTTTAATTCACGTGCGCGTTCCGTCCAGGTGCTGGGATGTTGCGCGATCCATTCTTCGTCCTGGACGACCATCGCCAACTCTTCCACAAACCATGGGTCAATAGCGGTCCTTTGGGCAATGTCCCCAACACCGAACCCTCTTCGGATACCCTCGGTCACAAAAAACAACCGCTCGTCGGTGGCGTGTTCAATTCCTATCCAAATCTCTTCATCGGTATTGTTAGACAACTCCGCGCTATACAACGATGAACGCTTGATGTCCAGCGATCGGACCGCTTTTTGCAGTCCACCGGCAAAGGTCCTGTCAATAGCCATAACCTCTCCCGTGGCTTTCATTTGCGTTCCCAGACGGCGTTCCGCCGTCGGAAATTTGTCGAATGGCCAACGTGGGATTTTCACGACCACATAATCCAAGGCGGGTTCGAATGCGGCAGTGGTATTGACCGTAACCGGATTAGCAATTTCGGGCAGAGTCAAACCAATAGCAATTTTGGTGACAATGCGGGCAATCGGATAGCCAGTGGCCTTAGATGCCAGGGCACTGGATCTGGATACGCGGGGATTGACTTCGATCACCCGGTAACGCCCGTCCGGATGCAAAGCAAACTGAACGTTGCATCCGCCCACAACGCCTAAGTGGTTCACAATATCTATAGCGGCACTGCGGAGCATCTGATATTCATAGTCACTCAAGGTTTGACTGGGAGCAACCACAATGGAGTCTCCGGTGTGAATCCCTACCGGATCAATGTTTTCCATATTGCATATGCTAAGAGTGTTGCCGACCTGATCACGGACAATCTCGTATTCGACCTCTTTGTACCCGGCAATCGATTCTTCCACCAACACCTGCGTGATAGGGCTTAATGCCAGCGCATGGGGCAGCCGTTGCAAAAGTTCCTGATCATCATGGGCAAAGCCCCCGCCGGTTCCACCCAGAGTGTACGCAGGACGCAAAACGACGGGATAGCCGATCTCCTGTGCAAACACAATTCCTTCTTCAACAGTGGTGACTGTGCGGCTCCTGGCTATAGGGTGCCCCAGCCGGATCATTAAATTGCGAAAGTCTTCACGATCCTCCGCCAGCTTTATCGCGGAAAGCGGCGTGCCCAGAAGCGGAATGCCGAGATCCGTCAACACACCCGTTCTTCCCAGTTCAGAGGCCATGTTGAGCCCCATTTGACCACCTAAAGTCGCGAGTACTCCGTCCGGGCGCTCCTTTCCAAGAATATATGAAAGAAAAGACACCGTTAGGGGTTCCAGGTAAACCACATCGGCTACAGACAGATCCGTCATAATCGTAGCGGGATTGCTGTTCACCAGCACGACCTCCAACCCTTCTTCCCGTAATGCTCGGCAGGCTTGGGTGCCCGCATAATCGAATTCGGCAGCCTGACCGATAATGATCGGTCCCGATCCAATCACCAAAACCTTGTGGATATCGCCTCGTTTAGGCATTGGTTAACCCCTTTCGTTGCATGACCATGTCAACATACTCGTCAAATAAATAATGGGAATCCCATGGTCCGGGACCGGCTTCGGGATGATGCTGCACAGTCATTACCGGTTTTTCCTTATGTTGAAAACCCTCCGCCGTCTGATCGTGCAAATTGGTGAGCCGAATCCGATACCGGTCGAGAAGCGGGGAGGGGTCCACGGCGTAACCGTGGTTCTGCGACGTAATCAGCACTCTTCCCGTGTCGTCATCCAGTAATGGATGGTTGGCACCGTGGTGTCCAAACTTCAACGGGTAGGTGGAAGCTCCCTCTGCTAAACCGACAAGCTGATGCCCCAGGCAGATGCCTAAAGTAGGATAATGGTCGATGGCGTAACGGACAGGTGGCAGTAGCATCTTAAAATCACTGGGATTCCCCGGGCCGTTGGACAATACCACACCATCGGGATCGTAATCCATCAACTCCTGGACTGTTACGGTGGCCGGAACAACCGTAACCCGAAAATCACGCTGTAGGAGCTGAGCCATGATGGAGTTCTTCGCTCCGTAGTCAATGACCACGATGTTCGGCCCTTTTTCTCCCATGCTGTAAGCCTTAGGAGTCGTCACTTGAAAAACGCTCCCGGACAGATCAATATGACTGAAGGCTTCCAGCCGCTCTGCCTCGGACATGTCCACTGGCCCCAACACGGCATGTTGCGTTCCCCGTTTTCGAATGTACAAGGTTAAAGCGCGGGTATCAACGCCGGCAAGTCCGCATTTGTGGTAACGCTTCAGGTAGGACTCAAAACGCTCGGATCCCCCAAAATGGGATGGAAATTGCGCATCCTGTTTGACCACCACGGCTGCGGCCCAGGGAAACAATGATTCCGCCGCTTCGGCAAACGTCCCGTAGTTTCCAATCAAGGGATAAGTCAGGACCACAATTTGACCAAAGTACGACGGATCGGTGAAAATTTCCTGGTACCCAGTCATAGCTGTATTAAATACCACTTCTCCCGCCGCCGCTTTGCTGACATCTCCGATCATTCTCCCCTCAAACCGTGTCCCATCTTCAAAAAACAGCGCGCCCCTCATCTGAGCACCTCCTGGTCTCTCATCGTCCATTGTCCCCCCACCATAGTGGCAACAGGACGTCCTTGGAGCCATGTTCCCTCTAAGGGCGTATTTTTCCCTCGAGAGTAAAATTTCTTCCCGTCGACAACCCACTTCGCCTGAGGATCAATCAGCGTGAAATCGGCTGGGGCGCCAACCGTCAGGCCCGGATACTCTAGTCCCAACACTTTGTGCGGCTCCACGGTGACCAGCCGGAACAAACTTAACGGGTCCAGCAATCCGTCCACGATAAACACGCCAAGAATAGTCCCAATAAAAGTTTCCAGTCCGCTGATGCCAAAAGGCGCTTCATTATAGGGCCTGTCCTTCTCGTCCTGATGATGCGGAGCATGATCAGAAGCGATAACCGGAATCAATCCACGCCGTACCGCTTGAATCAGTAGCTGCCGCGTGCCATCCGGTCTTAATGGGGGGTTGACTTTGGTCACCGGCTTAAAGTTCCATTCCCGAATCATGGCATCGGTTAAGAACAGGTGATGCGGCGAGACTTCGGCCGTGACGCGAAGCCCCCGGCGTTTGGCATAGTCCAGCGCTTCCAAAGAACCCTGTGCCGATACGTGGGCAACGTGAAGAAGCCCTCCTGTCAGCCCCGCCAGCTCGACATCGCGCCAAACCATAACCGATTCGGCTTCTTCGGGAATCCCGGGGAGTCCCAGTTGCTGAGAAACGGATCCTTCATGCATAACCCCGCCCTCGCTCAACGCGGGATCTTCCGCATGCTGAATGATCGGACGGCCAAGGGTTGTGGAATAGCCAAGAGCCGCACGCATAATTCGCGCGTCTCTCAGAGGATGGCCGTCATCGGAAAAACCCACAGCCCCGGCACAGGCCATTTGGTACAGATCGGCCAGTTCTCGTCCCTCCTGCCCTTTGGAAATTGCACCGATAGGAAAAATACGAACAAGCCCGATATTTTTAGCCTGATCTCTTTGCCATTGGACGAGACTAGGAATATCTATGGTAGGGAACGTATTAGGCATCGTGCAAACCGCGGTAAATCCCCCTGCAGCGGCCGCACGGCTTCCCGACAGCAGATCCTCCTTATTCTCAAATCCCGGCTCGCGGAAATGGACATGCATATCCGTCAGTCTGGGGACCAACCACAAATCCCGTCCGTCCACAACAGAATAATCCGTCGATAGGGACGGCTCTCCAATCTCTTCTCCCTTCACATAAATATCCTCAATGCTGTCAACATCGCGAAAGGGATCGATAACGCGCACGTTCCGAATGACCCACCCCGTTTGTTCCCTACTCATCACCGCGCCCACCCCCTAATAAACGAAACAGTACGGCCATCCGGACCGCTACACCGTTTCGCACCTGTCGCAAGACCCATGACCTGGAACTCTCCAAGATGTCCGAATCGATTTCAACCCCGCGGTTTTGAGGCCCGGGATGGAGAATGACCGCATCAGGCTTGGCCCAGGACACCGTTTGGCTGGTGATTCCCCACCTCAATCGGTATTCCCACAATGACGGAATCTCTCCCGAATTCTGACGCTCTTTTTGTAGTCGCAGGACCTGTATTGCATCCGCATCCGATAACGCACGACGTAAATCGGTGGTCACTTCCACACCCAACTCCTCATAGCTCTCCGGCAGGACGGTGGGAGGTCCCACCAAAACGACGTGTGCACCCAGTGCCAGCAACACATGAATGTCTGAGCGCGCCACCCGGCTATGCAGCACGTCGCCCACAATGGCCACCTTTAAGCCCGCCAATGATCCCTTGGCCTGGCTAATGGTTAAGGCATCCAACAGGCCCTGTGTGGGGTGTTCGTGACTCCCGTCCCCGGCGTTGATCACCGGGATGTCGAGAATGTCCGCCAACTGTTGAGGAACACCGGAGACTTGGTGACGGACAATGACTCCGTCCACAGCCATTTCCGATAAGTTCCGAGCCGTATCCCACAGGGTCTCACCCTTTTCGACGCTGGACCCTGACTGCTGAACATTAATCACATCGGCACTGAGATATTTGGCAGCGAGTTCAAAGGAATTGCGGGTCCTGGTACTGGGCTCAAAAAAGAGATTGACAACCGCTTTCCCACGCAACGTTGGAACTTTCTTGATAGGCCTGTCCAATATCTCGGCCATATTTTGGGACAAGTCCAGCAAACTTTCGATGTCCTGGGTGGAGAGACTTTCCAAGGCCACTAAATCCTGCATTATTCCGTCGCCTCCACCTCTTCGGTTTTTTCCACATAGACTCGGTCAATGCCGTCAATTTCCTTAACTTCCACGCGAATCCGCTCCAAACGAGATGTCGGCACATTTTTCCCCACGTAATCCGCACGTATGGGCAATTCTCTGTGCCCACGATCAATTAACACAGCCAACTGAATGGCTGTTGGTCTCCCAAAATCGGACAGGGCGTCAAGCGCCGCGCGGACGGTGCGTCCGGTAAAAAGCACATCATCGACTAGCACAACAATTCGTCTGTCCACCATCCGGCTTCCAAGCGAGGTCTGTTTAACCGGAGAAAACGGACGGTTAGCCAAATCATCCCGGTATAAACCAATATCCAAACTCCCGACCACGGGAGCTTCATTCTCAATAACCATCAAATTGGCCGCAATACGTTCCGACAAGGGCACTCCCCGCCGTCTGATTCCCACCAGGCTGAGATTTGCCACACCCTGGTTCCGCTCCACAATTTCATGCGCAATCCGCATTAAAGCACGGCGGATAGCATCTTCATCCATCAAGAGAGCAACTTGTTTCATGATTTTCGGCCTCCCCAATCTCTTTGAGACGCACTTGTTCGGATGGCTGACAGCCGGATTTTTGTTCCCCGAGACCAGGCGGATTCGAGATCGCCCTTGGGCATCGTGACAAAAAAATGCTCTAGCCTCCCGCAGACTAGAGCAAAAACATTGGCAATTGCCCCTTCCCAGCCTCACGGGACTGGTGTTAAAGGAAGTGTACCTATTTCACATATTAATTCACTTCCGCCCGTGAGTAAAGGAAAATCTCAGGCCCAGCAGATCCCCATTCCATGATTGTCCGCGATTCGTCACCTGGTGTCAGGGTTTACCCCTCAAGGAGGGTTATGATAGGGTAGTGTCGGGAAGTATCTCCATCCTGACGAAGGAGGCACGCATGGCGCATCACAACCATAATGGTGAATTAAAAAAGAACGGTGAGCTGAAAAAACTCTGGCGGAAAACAGGCATTTTAATTCTTGTGTTATTCATCATTGGTGTCTTGTTGGCCGTTCTGGTGAATATTGCTAAAGGACCCTTGCACCTTTCGAAATCTGTTTCCGATCCCATTAAAGCTTTAATTGTGCTCCTCATCGGTGGGGCCATTTCCTTTTTGCTGGAACGGTATCTGTTTCAGTTGATATCCCGTACCATTGGCGCCAAAAGCACCACTTCACTGCGTTTCATCATTCGGCTTTTCCTGTTTTTCGCCGTAATCCTAGCGGTCTTGGCGGCATTTGGCGTGGGGCTTTCCTCGGTTGTCTTTGGCGGCGCGTTTGTTACGGCTGTCATTGGTCTCGCCGGGCAAACCCTCTTTAGCAACCTCATCGCGGGAATTGCCTTGCTCATCTTCCATCCTTTTGAGGTTGGCGACCGCATTAATTTTATTGCATGGCAATTTCCGATATTAATGCCATCCTTTCCCCACGAATCCACCAAGCCGTCATACTCCGGCAACATCGTCGACATTTCTCTCATGTATACGACCATTCTGACCGACACCGGCCCCGTCATGGCTGTTCCCAATGGCACAATTATTCAAGCATTAGTGGAGAATGTGTCGCAAGGCAAGCGCCGAAACGTCCGGATGCGTTTTGACGTGGACATTGCGGTGAACCCCCACGAGCTCATGCCCCGCGTTCAGAAATTGCTCCAGACCCTAGGATATTCCGTTTCTCCACGCATTATTGATATGACACCCACGAGCTACTCCCTGTTAATTGTGGCAGAAACTTCGTCTCCCAGTGACGACGAGGTGAGGGATCAAATAATGTCGCGCCTCGTACCCCTCGTACAGGCTTCACCCAGGGTGACCCCGGGCCAGATTCCCCTTGCCGATGCAGATCTGAAATCAGAGGACAAATCCTAAAGCGTGTGTCAAAAAGGTCCTGGTACCTAGAGAGGGACAGGACAAGTCATCCGGGCCAAAGACGTCTTGGTTGGTAATTTGCACGTTTCTCCCTCCGGAAAGGGGGAAATCGCGCCAATCGCGGGGCGGAAACCGCCAAAAACACAGCGGCTCGCCCGTCAACGGATGGGGAAAACTCAGGCGCATAGCATGCAGCAATTGCCCAGAGTTTGGCCCTGATGGCGGGCCGTAAAGAGGATCGCCCGCCACCGCATGCCCCATCGCACTGACATGCACCCGGATTTGGTGCGTTCTTCCTGTTTCCAGAGTCAATAGCAAAACACTGTAATTTTCCCACACGGCCAGTGTGTGATACCGAGTCCCGGCTTCTCGCCCACCTCTGACCACTGCCATTTTCAAGCGGTTTTGAGGATGGCGGCCGATAGGTGCCTCAATCACACCATCGGCGGGTGTCATGTGGCCGTGAATGACAGCTATGTAATCACGACGAACCTGCCTTTGTTGAATCATTTGCGAAAGCCGAACCTTAGCCCTTTCAGTCCGCGCTAAAATCAATAAACCGGTAGTGTCCCGGTCAAGCCGGTGAACCACCCCGGGCCGAAAGTCTTCCGCCGAAACCGGCAGCCACGGCAAAAGCCGGTGTACCACGCTGTCATTTTCATGCCCCGGGCTGGGATGGACTACCAGCCCGCGAGGTTTGTCGACAACCACAAGATCGTCATCTTGATAAACAATCCACTCCGCGTCTTGGGATTTTGGCACAAACACAAGCCCCGTCGATTGCTCCCGGACACGTTCGACAGTAATCACATCGCCCTTTTGAACAATCGTTCCCGCTTTGACTACATTTCCGTTGAGTCGGACATGACCCTTCACAATCTGCCGTTGCCAAAACGTTCTCGAGTGTTCGGAACCCCAATGAGAAATAACCCGGTCCAGACGATTTCCAGCCAAATCCTCTGGAACCCTGTACGTGTCAGGGGGAAAGGTCTCCATGTTTGTCCTGCCTCCAGTAATAATAAACCAGTAATCCCATTCCCACTACAATCGCAGAATCCGCCAAGTTGAATACGGGCCAGTCAACAATATGAATATAGTCAATCACTCGTCCCCAGATAATGCGGTCCCACAGGTTCCCAGCCGATCCGCCAGCCAAAAGACCGAGAGCGATGACAAGAGGCCACGGCATCCGCGGATGCCGTGCCGTATAGACAGCGATACCGACCAATAAGGCCAGTGCCACCAGAATAAAGAGCGGCGTTCCGCCTCGCAATAGGCTAAACGCGGCCCCGTTATTCAACACATACGTGAGGGATAAGACAGGTGGTAAAATGGGTATACTCTGGTCAGGCACCATCATGGCAGCAACACGGGATTGTATGATCAAGTCTGACACAAAAACCAAGAAGCCAATAATCCCAATGCCCCACGCTGATTTGCGCATCTACAGCCTTCCTTTCACAACACCATAACATCGCTCACACAGATCCTGATGATCTGGATATCTCCCCACCTCCGAAGTGTAACGCCAGCACCTGTTACATCGGTTCCATGATGTGCGATCGGCTTTACACGAAATTTCGGTTCCTGTTTCCACATCAATGTGAGCGACCATAACCATTTCTGTCAATAATCCTCGCTCGGATTCGGTGACGGCCGAATCGTCTTGCGGAACCGTCAAATGCACCGTGGCCTCCAACGAGTTTCCAATCGTCTTGTTCTCCCGGAGTTGTTCCAAGGTCTTGAGGATGACCTCCCGGTAAGACAATAACCGTGCCATACGCATAGACTCCTCATGCTCATATCCAATGGCCCACGTCTGCGGCCATTGCAACAAATGAACGGAGGGCGGACTGGCGGAGTCTTTGGGCAGGTAGCGGTAAATTTCTTCGCTGGTAAAAACTAAAATCGGAGAGATCGCCCGCACCAACACATCCCCCATGTACTTCAAGACGGACAAGGTTTCTTGCCGGAGCGGATCCTGGGAAGCTAAAGTGTAGAGCCGATCTTTAATCACATCAAGATAAAAACTCGACAGTTCCGTGGTAAGCAGTCGAACCAGACTATGCACAACCTGATGAAATGTGTAACTTTCATAGGCCTGTCGTGCTTCACTTGTCCATGAGTTGAGCGTATCCACAACCCAGCGATTCAAAGGGTCATGAAGCGTCTGGGGCTGTTCTAACCCCTCTCGATTGCCTAAGTTTCCGAGAATGAATCGAAACGTGTTGCGGATCTTTCGGTAGCTTTCCGCCAGTTGGCGCAGGATTTCATCCGAAATTCTCACGTCATTGCGGTACTCGGAACTGGCCACCCACAGTCGTAAAATGTCTGCGCCGTACTGTTTGACAATGTCCATGGGGTCAATCGTATTTCCCAGCGACTTATGCATTTCCTGTCCAGATTTGTCGAGAACCATCCCGTGGGTCAGAACCATACGATAAGGCGCTTCTCCTTTCGCTGCCACAGCAGTGGTGAGGAGACTGTTAAACCACCCTCGGTACTGATCATTGCCTTCCAATACAAGATCTGCGGGCCAGCTTAAACCTCTGGATTCTCCCAATACGGCGGCCTGACTGGAACCCGAATCCAGCCACACGTCAAAAATATCGTGTTCCTGGGTCAGTTTACTGCTGCCGCAGTGAGGGCACCGGTAATTCTCCGGTAAAAAGTAGGAAGCCTCGTGCCGCCACCAGGCACCCGAACCCTCACGGGCAATTATCTCAGCCACGTGACGAATCAATGGAGCCTCCAAAATTGCCTCTTGACAGTCCTCGCAGTAAAACGCAGGAATGGGAACCCCCCAGACTCGCTGTCTAGACAGACACCAGTCTTCTCGATTCTCCACCATTTGGCGCATACGTTCTCCGCCCCAATTCGGATCCCACTTCACCGGATGAATCGCTTGCGTCAAACTCGTTCTCAAACGGTCAACCGACAAAAACCACTGTTTTGTAGCTCGATAAATCACCGGGTTTTTGCAGCGCCAACAATAGGCATATTGGTGCGTAAAATCGTCGTGTCGGATTAAATGTCCGGTTTCCTCCAACTGCGCCATCACCAGAGCATTTGCTTCCTGATAGAATACCCCTTCCACCAGGGGAGTTCCCTTCATAAAACGTCCCTGGTCATCAATGGGTTGTACCACCGGCAAATGGTATTTCCTTCCGACTTCGAAGTCTTCCATGCCGTGTCCGGGTGCCGTGTGAACCAAACCCGTCCCGCTCTCGCTGGTGACGTGTTCGCCGAGAATCACCGGTACATCGTGACCTAGATAGGGATGTTGGGTGACAACCCCTTCCAATTCTTGTCCGGTCCATGGTCCAAAACGCTCACGGACCTCCCACCTCATGAGATCTATCAGCTGGGTTGCTAGGTTTGCCGCGACTAATACACGACCGTGTTGACTAGTCTCCAGCACCTCATACATCAGCTCGGGATTTACCGTAATGGCCACATTGGCGGGAATGGTCCAGGGAGTTGTTGTCCACACAACGGCTCGTGTTTCAACGGGCAAAGGGCCGCGATCATCGTCCTTCACAGGAAAGGCCACATAAATGGCATCGGAGCGGTGACTGTGGTACTCGATTTCACCTTCCGCCAAGGCGGTCTCACAATGAGGACACCAATAGACCGGGCGCAGATCACGGTAAATGAGGCCCTTTTCCACCATGGCCGCAAAAACACCAAGTTGAGCCCCTTCATATTCGGGGCTCATCGTCACATAGGGATGGTCCCAGTCTCCCAAGACGCCGAGACGTTTAAACTCTTCCGTCATCACACGAATATAATGGGTAGCAACCCGACCGCACTCCTCACGCAAGTCAAGTGGCTCAATTTGATGCTGTGAAACGCCAAGTTGTTTTAAAGCCCGCATTTCAATGGGCAGTCCATGGGTATCCCATCCGGGAACATAGACAACATCACGTCCCGCTAATGACCAGTATCGGTTTATCATGTCCTTCAGAATCTTGTTCAAAGCTGTTCCCGTGTGAATATCTCCATTGGCGTATGGTGGACCGTCGTGCAGAACAAACTTCGGCTGATTGGCACGCTCCCTTCGCTGCATCTGGTAAAGATTCATTTTGTCCCACTCAGAAAGCCATTGTGGTTCCTTTTCGGGCAAATTGGCTTTCATGGGAAAAGACGTTTTAGGTAAATGCAACGTGTTCCGATAATCCATAACTGTCCCTCCAACCAAAAATAAACGTCCCCATATTAAGAAGGGACGTTAAGCCGCGGTACCACCCTTGTTCCCAATGCATTAAGCGCATTAAGCTCTCGTATGCGTAACGGGCATGTCCGGCTCGAATTACTAAAATTCATTCGAGCACTCATGGGTGATGAGTTCGTGGGTTCCGTTCCGGCTTTCACCATAAACCCGGTTCGCTGTGCCGGCAATCCCACGACTCGTGTCCCAATCATCGTTTTCAATCGTGTAACGTATTTTATCACATTTCACGGCAGGAACAAGCGAATTCTAGGTTTCCACCGTGGCATGGGCTAAGGACGCATCACTCACCAAACGCAACTGTGACTCCAACAGACTTTTCACTTGCGCCCGAAATTTCTCGGATTCATAGCGCAACTGAACCAATTGGGTTTCCACCTCCCGGGCCCGCGATTCGGCCTGGCGAACGATTTCCTCCGCCCTGGCCTCCGCCTCCCGAACGATCAACTCGGCTTCCTTTCGGGCGGCCGTTTTCACCTCTTCTGCGGTTTGCTGGGCAATCACCAGCGTATTTTGCAAAGTGGCTTCCAGTTTCCGGTACTGTTCCAGCCGCTCCGTCATTCCCGACGTATTTTCTTTGAGTTCGTCATTTTCTTTAATGAGCGCCTCATAGTCTCGAACTATTTCATCGAGAAATTCGTTGACATCATCTTCACTGTAACCGCGAAATCCGTGTTTAAACTCTTTATTAACAATATCTAAGGGTGTCAGTGGCATAAAGTCCTCCCGCGCTTAAAACCTTGCCAGATATAAAAACATTCTTACCAAGACGAACGATGCGATGTCCACCAGGAAAAAAGCAATTAATGGCGACAAATCCAACATACCGACCAGCGGTACTCTCCGGCGGATGGGGGCCAAAATCGGTTCCGTCAGCTGCGTCGAAATATACGCGGCCTTGTCCCATAAACCCGCCGACCGCGGAGGAAAAAAACTCGCCACAATCCGAATCATCAGCACGACATAAAACACATCTTGCAGAATGTGAACCGTATCCGCGAGGTGTGTAAAAATAAGATTCACTTATTTAAGCTCCGTGTCCATCCTGGCGTGTCTTCGTGATCTTCACTGGCAACTTCTACATTGTTGGGCGTAACCAAAAAAATATTATCTCCCACTTTGCGCAGGCCGCCATCGAGGGCATAGGCGACACCGGACAGGAAGTTTAATAACCGTTGACCCGCACGTTCCTCCGCCAAGTCGAGATTCACAATGACCGGCCTACGTCCTTTAACCTGGTCAGCGATAGCCTGACCATCTTCTAAGGTTCTAGGATGCATCACCACCACGCGAAATCCTCGAGACCCAGGCAGACTGACAATGCTTCCGCGTTTCTTTTGGGGCACCTCATCTTCCCAGTCTGAAGCCGCCGCCACTTGCTGAGTGTCCAGCTCCTCTTCTTGAACTTCTTCCAATCCTACAAAATTGAGAAATTTCCCGACGATACCTGATTTCACTCCAACACCCTCCTTACAGTACTCCGGTTTTTGGCCTTGCTCCGAAAAGCGCGGTACCCAAGCGAATCATCGTACTGCCTGCTTCCAGAGCCCATTCAAAATCCTCGGACATCCCCATCGACAATTCATTTAGAGGTGCCCAAGGGAATCCCTCTTTTTGAGACATTCGCCACAATTCTCCAGTTTCCTTCATGAGATCACGATTTTTTTTGTTTTCCTCGATATCTTTGTCTGCTGATGCCGGAAAAAGTGCCATCATTCCCACGAAAAGCAAATTATGCCACTGCTCTGCTTTTGCCAAAAACGGCCTCACGTGTTCGAACATCAAGCCGGTCTTAGTTTCTTCCCGACCGGCATTAACCTCCAGCATGACCGGCATAGTCCGGTTTAAGCGCCGGTTCAAAGCTTCGGCTACCCGTTCACTATCTATACTATCAATGCCGTCAAATAGATCTATGGCGTATTTTACCTTGTTCGTTTGCAGATGTCCAATCATGTGCAAGGGAACCGCAAGTTTGTCACGGTATTTGGCCATGGCCTCCTGGACCTTGTTCTCGCCGACAAGGTTTACGCCTGCCTCGATTGCAATCTCGGCCTCACGGCGCGTTCTGGTCTTTGTGACGGCCATCAATTTTACGCCCTCGCCGGGTCGCAAATTTTCAATAATAGCCAGTACCCGCTGAACATTATCTCTTATCAACTCATACATATAAAACCTCCCATACGGCCGGTTCGCCCATGGTCCCGGCGGTACGAGAAAAATTGGTCACGGTGACAGGCCGTACAAAGTCGGGAAATGTCGATATGCGCTTCAGGTATTCCTGCCCGAACAAATTGTGCCCGGTTCGCCTCCCAGAGATCAAGAAAATAGTGTCCTTCCCGTGCTGGAACTAAGGGAGATTGAGCGCCTAGGAGTTCATCGAATCGGCAAGCCACGGTGTCATCCACTTCATAACAGCAGGGGCCGATCGAGGGGCCCATACCAATTTCAATATCTTGAGGATCAATCCCTGCCTCTTTCAACAGGCTAACGGCGCGCAGTTGCACGCCCTTGACAGTGCCCCGCCATCCGGCATGCAAAAGACCCACTATATGGTGCCGGGGCACGGCAATAAAAATGGGAACACAGTCCGCAAAACCCATGCCCAACACCACGTCGGTTCGGCGGGTCAAGAGGCCGTCCAGTCCTGGCAAGGCATCGGCCGATCGGAAAGCCCCCTTGGACGCATCGGCAGTTTCCACCCATCCAACCCGGTTATGATGAACCTGCTCAGCCATAACCAGTTGGTCCATTTTTCTGTCTACGACATCCATAATCCGCTGACGATTTGCTGCCACTGCTGCCGGCGAATCGGTGACGTTAAAAGACAGATTCAAGGTATCAAACGGGGGCATCGACACACCACCTAGGCGCGTTGTAAAAATGGCCGTTATTCCTTCTTGAGTGTTCCAACTGACAAAACGGGAATCACGCTGTACCCATTGCGACATCCAGGGACCTGCCCTCCTCATCAAATTCCCGCCACGGGAGACATAGCTGGGTATTTGTTTCCATTTTAGCATAGGTTGCATCAATCTGAGTTCTGGAAACGCGCAAGAAGGCTCCGGTCCTTGACAGTTCCCTTAGGCAAGGAATTCCGGGGTGCCTCGCAGCCAATCGGGTCCTGAAGAACAAAAATCGCCGCCCCTCAAACGGACACAATCGCCGCCATGAAAACGGGTTCGTAACAATGGCCATTTTCACGGAGGCGACTGCAGCGACAAGCGAAATGTGAGGACAACTGATATTCAGCCGTGATTGACGGATCCTTAACTATCCGCCGTCTGCGCTGTTGACGGCTGCAACTCCACCAAGATCACATCCTGTCCAATCTTTCGAATCTGATCCCAATTAATCACCGTGTCTCTCTCACGTCCGAACAGTCCCAGCAGATGGCCGGAGCCGAGAACAATGACGGATTTGATATGTCCGCCCTCCAGGTCCAACTCGAGGTCTCCAACGAACCCTAAGCGGCGGCCATCTGTGACATTGACCACGTCCTTAGTTCGTAACTCGGAGGTCTTCAGCATTGGGCATCCCCCCGCTATACCATATGAGTCACCTAATCACCCTAGACGGGAACAACTTTGCCTTTTACATCCAACCCAGGAGATGATTGACAAAGCGGGGAAGGGACCATCTCACGTGCAGCTGACCCGAGGACCGAGTTTGCGGAGAAGGGGGAAGCTTAATAGGCACCGCAGGCACTGGCTCTGAGTTTTCCCTGTGAAATGCCGGTCTCGCTAGAGTGGCCTGACCCTGAGCTCTTGTTGCTGAGACGGCCACCGCATTGCTCATGTCGATAAAACACAAGCTCGGAAACAACACACACCACCAATTGTGTCCCTGGCCCTTTCCGAGTACAACCAGTAAAGCTTGATATTTCCCTGCAGGTAGCACCCATGTGCCGTAAACCTTCGTGGGAAAATCCGTCCGCGTCAACGAAACATGGGCACGATACGACACATGGTTCACGGACAGAACCTGGTCCGCAGCCCGAGTTATCACCCTCTCGTGCGTTTGAATGACCCGCTCAGCCTCCCGGCGTGTTTTCACATGGGCCAGTAAGGGATCCAACTTGGCCAAGACACGGTCGCGCACATCCAGTTTAACGGCCTGGTCCGCAGGATTGTCGGAATTGGCAATAACTCGGAATCGAATCACCGCGGGTAAGTGAATCGGCATTCTGCGCCTGTGCGATTGACCAGCGACAGAGCCCTGATAGGGTCCCAGAGCGAATCCAAGAACGTGTATTATCATCAATGCACTGACGAAAATCTGTTTAAATCCGGTCATCAGATATATTTCCTCATGTTTTTTAATGCCGCCTTTTCCAATCGCGATACCTGAGCCTGACTAATGCCAATCTCGTCCGCTACCTCCATCTGCGTCTTCCCGTCAAAAAACCGCATCGTAAGGATCATCTTTTCCCGTTTCGTAAGCCGTCTCATCGCCTCCCGGATAGCGAGACTTTCCAGCCAGTTCCGGTCATGATTTCTTTCATCGCTTATCTGATCCATGACGAAAATGGGATCGCCAGCGTCATGGTAAATCGGCTCAAACAACGACACTGGTTCTTGAATCGCGTCCAGCGCGTATAGCACGTCTTCTCGTGGTACGCTCAATTCTGCCGCAATTTCACTGATCGTAGGTTCTTTGGAATAACGATGCACCAAACCATCACGAACCTGCAGAGCCTTATAGGCGATGTCCCGGAGCGATCTGCTAACCCGAATCGGGTTGTTGTCCCTCAAATACCGTCTGATTTCACCAATAATCATCGGTACAGCATAGGTGGAGAATTTGACGTTTTGCTTCAAATCAAAATTGTCAATCGCCTTCATCAGTCCGATACACCCGACCTGAAAGAGATCGTCGCTATGTTCGCCGCGATTTTGAAACCGCTGAATTACGGACAACACTAGGCGAAGATTCCCATTGATAAGTTCATCGCGTGCCTTTTCGTCACCGGATTGCATGGCCAAAAACAGTTCACGCATTCGAGTGTTGGCGAGCACCGGCAGTTTAGCTGTGTTGACACCAGGGATTTCGACTTTGTTCAATGGCATAGGCGTAGGATTCCTCCCCGGAGTTGTATCGACAACCGACTTCGTTCCATGAGCAGTATCACCAAAGGAGAAGGAGGATATACACAAAAGCTTCGGCACATGCCAGAAACTGGCACATACCGAAGCTTCTTTACCCCGCTAATCGCGACTTGACAACCTTTGATTATTCCATGCGGTGAAATTCTCTGCGTAGCCGCTTGATAATGCGTTTTTCCAATCGGGAGATGTACGATTGACTGATGCCCAGGGATTCTGCCACTTCTTTCTGCGTCCGTTCGTTACCGTCGACTAGTCCAAAACGCAACTCCATGATGCGTTTTTCACGAGCGTTCAGTTTGTTTAAGGCTCGTTTGAGCATCGTTTTGTCGACTTCATCCTCGAGCCTTTTATAAATGGTATCGTTCTCTGTTCCCAGAACATCAGACAAAAGCAGTTCGTTACCGTCCCAATCCACATTCAGCGGCTCATCAAACGAAACCTCGGACCGAATACGTGAATTGCGCCGTAAATACATCAAGATTTCGTTCTCGATGCACTTCGAAGCATATGTGGCCAACTTGATTTTCTTGTCGACCTTAAAGGTATTCACCGCTTTTATTAAACCAATGGCACCAATGGACACCAAATCCTCTATCCCAATACCAGTGTTTTCGAACTTACGGGCGATGTAGACGACAAGACGCAAATTCCGTTCAACTAAAATGGAGCGTACACTATCCTCCCCATCTCCCAGCAATGAGAGCAGATTCGCTTCCTCGTCTCCCGTAAGGGGCGGGGGCAGAGCCTCGCTGGAGCCAACGTAGTGAATTTCGACATCTGAGCGGTCCGGTACCAAAATTGATGACAAGAGTCGGCGAACACGGTGAAACCACGTCGGATTTTGCTGCGGTTGCCATTCTGCAATCATGCACCCACCCCTTCATGATTTATGCTAATGATGCAATCCGGCGAAACCAGAGAAAAATAGGAACGATCTGCCGAGATGTCAACATTCGTCAAAGCCAGTGTCACAGGTGCCAAGGAATACCATTTATCCTGAAACCTCCCCTGACCTCGATCCAGTGCCACAACCGGTAACATTCCTTCCCCGCCGATGGACTGATACCGAACACTTCCGAGACGCCCCTTCCATTCCTCAGGCACAGGGCTGGGTTTACCGGCCAGAAATGATGAAACCCAGGCCAAAATGGAACTTGGTAGCCATTCAATCGCCTGATTCACTTCAAGAATAATCACTGGGCGACGCAAGACGGGATCCCGCATCCGGTTTCCGGAATCCCACAAACACCGGACTGTCAGACTTTTATTCGCCAGAATCAAACGGACTTCACCGTACGGTGATTCACCCAGATACTGACGGATCCGCTGCCGCGGCAAAAAGTGCCCGATTGCCCACAACACAGCGGGAACTGTCGTTCCGATTAAAAGCCATGACGGTAATGATAGACGGGGAATCCATGTTAACACCACCAAAGCTATGCCTCCGGCAAGAATCGTTAATGCCAGGAAAACAAAGTATGCTTTGATCCAGACGCGCCACGACAATCGCCCTAGAGTGAGCAAAAGCATGGAAAACGGCCACAACATCAGAACTTCCCAGGGAACAGCGTAAAAATTTTGCGTCAACAAAACCCACAGGGTCGGCAACGAGCCGACGGCGGAAGCCAACGCCAACCGCCAAAGGCGGGGACGACGGTCCAAAAGGACAACCGTCAGCCTCAACAACGACCAGTCCATGACATAACTAACGGTTAAAGTGCCGACAGCACTGATCACAGGCTCATCCCCTTGAGGCATTTAATAAAAACCCATCAGATGACTATGCGGCCAAGGTGCAGGGTATGTCTGACGTGCAGTATTTTACGGACAAAAGAATGCAAAGGCTGTCAGTTTCCTGGGATTCACTTAAAAAGTTGCCGACAAAAAAGGGCCATCTTCAAATGAAGACGGCCCTTTCCCTATAGCGGAAAGTTCAATTTCTCCGCCGTAAAAACGCGGGAATGTCGAGGTCATCATTGTTCGCGAAGGGTTTGATTTCCACTTCTTCGCGTTCCCGTATTTCGGGCTCACTTCGAGATATCATGCGATCACCCGAAAATCCCGTGGCAATGACGGTCACCCGCACCTCATCCTTCAAACTTTCATCGATCACGGCTCCGAAAATAATATTGGCTTCGGGATCCGCCGCCTGAATCACAATTTCAGCGGCCTCGTTCACCTCAAACAGCGCCAGGTCACTGCCACCGGTAATATTCAGCAATACGCCCCGGGCCCCATCAATGCTGGTTTCCAGCAAGGGACTGGAAATAGCAGCCTTGGCAGCCGCCGATGCCCGGCTCTCTCCCTGGCTCACGCCGACGCCCATAAGCGCTGACCCCATCTCAGACATAATCGTCTTGACGTCAGCAAAGTCGAGGTTAATCAAGCCAGGCACGGCGATAAGGTCCGAGATCCCTTGAACGCCCTGACGCAAGACATCATCGGCAATGCGAAACGCCTCCATGATGGATGTGCGCTTTTCGACCACTTGAAGCAAACGGTCATTGGGAATGGTGATTAATGTGTCCACTTTGGCTTTTAACGTTGCAGCGCCGTTTTCGGCAAAAGTCTGACGCCTTCGGCCTTCAAATGTGAAAGGTTTGGTCACAACACCAACAGCCAAAGCACCCACTTCTTTCGCTACCTCGGCCACGATGGGAGCCGCCCCGGTTCCTGTCCCCCCACCCATTCCCGCCGTAATGAAAACCATATCGGCCCCTTTTAAGGCGTCGCCGATTTGCTCACGGCTTTCCTCTGCGGCCTTGGCACCAATTTCGGGATTGGCCCCCGCTCCCAGCCCCTTTGTGAGCTTTGTTCCCACTTGCAGTCGTGTGGGCGCCATGGACAAAGATAAAGCCTGGGCATCGGTGTTAATTGCAATAAATTCTACTCCTTTTAATCCAGCCTGTATCATACGGTTTACCGCGTTGGTTCCGCCCCCCCCAACACCGATCACCTTAATGACGGCGAAATTCTCGGCCGATTGATCGAATTCCAGCATGCCAAATCCTCCCCATATGCGAATCCACTTGGTTTACCGCCACAAATTCACCCAAAATTGCACAATCCGACGCCACAATGTTTCCGGTTCCGGTGCTACCTTGTCCCGCGCCATGGCTTTCGCCACCCCTGCCACAGTCGCGTAACCCGGGTTCTTTGAAAGGTCCGACAAACCTCCCAGTCCATGCGGGATGCCTATGCGGACCGGCCAGCCCCACCGCGCTGACAAATACGAATCGAGTCCTTTGAGCAGCGATCCGCCTCCTGTCATCACCACACCCGCAGCCGGGCCTTTTGTCCATTCAATTTTTTGCAGTTGTTTTTCGACATAATCCGTCCATTCGTCGATACGGGCAGCAACAATCTCTTGAAGTTCCTTCACAGGAATCAGTTTCACAGCTTGGCCACTGACAGCCCTCACTTCCAGCGTACCATCACGTTCCGATCCCACTGCAGCATGCTCCAATTTTAGCCGTTCAGCCTGGGTCGGCACAACCCCAAGACCCATCGACAAATCCGCGGTGATAGATTCTCCCCCTAAAGGCACAACGCCGAGATATTGCAAGTGACCTCCCCGGTACACACAGACACCGGTGGTTCCCCCTCCGACATCAAGATGAACGACGCCCACTTGTTTCTCGTCATCTGAAAGAACGGCATTGGCGGAGGCCTCAGGAGTAGGAACAAAACCGACAACACTCAGTCCCGCGATACTGACCACGTGACGCAAATTGCGAATAACCGTGGTCAGTCCCGACACAACAAAAACGTCGGTTTCCAGGGTGTGAGCAACCATACCTACAGGATCCACCACGCCGCGAAATCCGTCAACAGCAATTCCACGGCGAATCACGCGAATGATTTCACGGTCGTTTCCCAGAGATACATGGGCGGCTTTAGACATCACCTGCTGAAGATCTTCTTGACGAATGACTCCAGTTTTCAGTGCAATCTTTGCCTGACCGGAAACCAACATGAGATGGTCGCCGTTAATTGCCACTGCTGCCTGAGTCAAGGAAGTTCCCGCCATGCTATTGGCCCGGTTTGCTGCGTCCCGGATGGCGAGAGCAACGCGCTCGACCTCAAAAACCAGTCCTCGGCGCATCCCGACGACAGGAGTGGCTGCGATCCCCAACACAGCCACCTCCCCATCAGCCTTTGCCTCCGCAACCAATGCGGACACCTTCGTGGTTCCGACGTCCAGAGCAAGCATTAGATCTCGTCTAGGCACATTACACCTCCGGCACATGTTATCGACGATAGTTCCTCTTTTCCTTTTCTCGCTTGCTAGTCCATATTCCTGCATATCGGAATCAGAATAAGAGAAAATTGTCTGAATCCACTTAGATCCCGAGAAAAATCCAGTGCCACAACGGCTTGTCTCACATTTGTACGGCGCATCTCTCCTGGCGCAAGACGAGAAATTCTCCGATAATCGTTGCCCGAGAAGGAACTGGAGGATCCGTTGAATCCAAATGCGCCTGCTCCATGCCGGATGTTATGCACGTTCTCGGTCATCTTGCAATGATTTCCGCGCCCAGGGTTCGAAGCCGCTGATCAAGCCGCTCATATCCTCGCTCTATAACTTCCCGGCCTTTGATGACCGTTTCTCCCTGAGCCGTCAATGCGGCAATGACTAAGGCCGCACCCGCTCTCAGGTCCCGGGCGCCCACTACGGTGCCGTAAAGGGGGTGCCCTCCGTAGATGAGAGCCACACGCTGATCGGCCACAATTTGTGCCCCGAATCGCCGCAATTCTGCCGCATGTCCCAGACGGTTTTCGAAGACCTTCTCGGTAACGAGGTGAACACCAGGAACCTGCAATAGGAAACTCATGAACTGCGGCTGAAGGTCGGTGGCAAATCCAGGATAGGGAGCCGTGGATATCGACACCGGATGCGGTCTAAAAGCCCCATCACTGGCTATATGAACAGTTTCGGCATCGATTTCCTCTACATTTACACCGATGTCCTCAAGAAGATTCCAAAAACCCGGCAAATGATCTACCATGCAGTTTTGCACGACCACGTTCCCCCCCGCTCCCGCCACCGCCAAAGCAAAAGTCGCCGCCTCAACTCGGTCACCAATCACGGTATGCTCTGTTGTCCCCAGCTGCTGATTGCCGGTAATACGAATATCCGGAGTTCCGGCCCCTCTGACAGTGGCTCCCAACTTCTCGAGAAATTGGGCCAAATCCACAATTTCCGGTTCCATAGCGGCATTCCGAATATGGGTTTCGCCTACGGCCGTGGCTGCTGCCATCATCACGTTTTCAGTCGCGCCTACGCTGGGAAAAGGAAAATGGACGTCATGGCCCACAAGCCCATCCGTACGCAGCAAAGTTCGACCCCCTTCGTCGCATACGCGGGCTCCCAGTTGCTTTAAGGCATAGAGATGGAGATCAATCGGTCTTTGTCCAATGGCGCACCCCCCAGGCTGCGTTGCCTCGGCAGACCCTAACCGCGCTAATAATGGGCCCAACAAAAAAATTGATGCTCGCATTTCCTGCATTAACTCCGCAGGTACCACATAGTTATGAATAGTTCCGGGATCTACAAACACATCGGTTCCCTGTCGTTCCACTTCGGCTCCCAAGGACCTAAGAACTTGACTCATGACACGGATATCCCGCAAATCCGGCACGTCATGCAGTATTACGGGACGCGTGGCAAGAACCGTCGCTGCCATAATGGGCAAGGCTGCATTCTTCGCACCGTTTACTCGCACGGTTCCTGTAAGCCTGCGCCTTCCCCGTACCACAAATTCTCCCATGTTCCCTCGGTTCCTCCCTCTCCTGGACCAATCCAGCGTATTTCCGGCCGAAGCAGAACACGGAAACGCTGGAATACATGACACCGAATCCGCCGCATCAAGGTTAAAACATCACGGGCGGTAGCCTGCCCCATGTTAACAATAAAATTGGCGTGCGCAGGGGACACCATGGCGTCGCCGACATGCCAACTTTTCGCCCCAACGGCCTCGATCAGCCTTCCGGCAAAATCGGATTGCGGATTCTTAAAAACGCTTCCCGCATTGGCATGGCCAACCGGTTGTGTCGTTTTTCGGTAGTTCATGAAATGACGCATCGTACTCAAAATTGTTTGCGAATCTCCGGAGTCCAAGACCATTTCGGCCTCTATGGCAATCCAATTCCGTTCCATAAAGAGGCTTTGACGATAAGCCCCGCTTCAGATGCATCCAACATTCTAAGTCCCGTACCCGGCTCCCATATCAGCATGCTGTCGACCACATGGCGCATTTCGGACCCGTGAGCCCCGGCATTCATGACCAAAGCCCCGCCCAGCGTTCCAGGAATACTAATCGCAAATTCCAATCCTTTTAAGTTAGCCTGATGTGCCTTGTGTGCCAGCTTGGTCAACAGCACGCCGCTGCCTGCCGTCATCCTTGTGCCTTCCAGCCGGATTTCCCGCAGAGCGCGGGATGTAGAGATAACCACCGCATCCAGACCCCTATCGGAAACCAAAACATTGGTCCCTTGACCCAAGATGAAATAGGGTATTTTTTGCGCCTCCACCCAGTTCAGCACTCGAATTAAATCTGTCTCGGAATGGGGTTGAACATAGACCGTAGCCGGGCCTCCAATTCGAAAAGAGGTGTGCCGGGATAAAGGCTCGTTTTCGATTACCGGGCCGATATCCCACTCGCGCAATTCGTCAATGACCATGGTCGCGTTCACTTGCACTCCTCCTCAATGCCGTGCCGCTTCACTGATCGCCCGGGCAATCTTTTCAGATGCAGAAGGATCATAAATCGACAAAGCAATCGACGCCATTTTACCACGCCGCTCACCATCTTTGAGAATGGCAATTAGTTCCGTTTCCCCACGTTTGGGCAAATCCTGTTCGGCAATGAGAATACCGGCATCGCGGCTGGCAATGACCTCGGCGTTTTTGGTTTGGTGGTCCTCACTGACATGAGGTGACGGTACCAAAATCGATGGAAGCCCAAAGGCAAGACAATCGGCAATGGTCATGGCTCCGGACCTCCCCATAAATAAATCGCTGACGCGATAGAACTTTTGAATCTCATAAAAGTATTCGAATACCCGAACCTGTTTCGGTTCCCATCCACCAATTTTTGACATTTCTTCCTTGACAGCGGTAAAGTATCGACTTCCGGTTGCCCACAACAACACCCATTGCGGGTGTTCTGCAAATTTCGGCAAAAAATGAAGCCAAAAGCGATTAATAGCGTCTGCGCCCTGACTTCCGCCCGTAACCAAAATGACTACTTGTTCCGAACTAATCCCCATTTCTTGCCGCAACTGCTGGCGACTCTCCTCTACCGTAACCACCACAGGGTTCGGCACCACGGTCAGACGCGTTTCCTTACGGAAATATTTGCGGGCTTCATCAAAAGGCACAATCACAGATTTCGCACGGGGTCCCAGAGCCCGATTCGTAAACCCCGGCCATACATTCTGTTCCTGCAGCACTAACGGAATGCCCATAACGATCGCTCCCAATCCGACCGGTCCCGAGACATACCCCCCAGTTCCCACGACAACATCCGGCTTAAAACGACGGATATGTCGCATAGCCTCAAGCGAGCCGCCAACCGCCGTCACCGCTCCTCGAACCTTGCCGCTCCACCCTTTGACCAACAATCCCCGGGCATGAATCGTGGCAAAGGGAATGTTCCGGCGAGGCACGAGGTCTTTTTCCAAACCATGATTTGTTCCGATATACAGCACCTCAACCGACCCCAACAGGCTCCTGACTGAATCAACGATAGTCAGAGCCGGGTAAATATGTCCGCCGCTGCCTCCACCTGCTATCAATAAGCGCATGCCCCCACAATCGCTCCTTCGCCTGACTTCCGACTATACCCTGCGAACACTTTTACACTATGCTGACCGTCACATCGCGTGCTTACTAATATTTAGAAGCACGCCAACCCCGGCCATGCTCAGAACGAGAGAAGAACCCCCATAGCTAATGAAAGGCAGCGTAATACCGGTAACGGGGAGTGTCGCGGTGACGACACCAATATTGATGGCAGCCTGTATCACAATCATGGTCGTCAACCCGGTTGCCAGCAAACTCGAATACATATCCGGGGCGCGCATGGCGATACGGTAGCCACGCCAGGCCACAATCATGAATAGCAGGACTACCGAGACCGTGCCCAACAAACCCAACTCCTCGCCCAAGATGGCAAAGATAAAATCGGTAAAAGCTTCTGGCAAATACCCCAGGGCTTGCCGGGAATAACCCAGTCCCACCCCCAGTAACCCCCCGGATCCGAGAGCAAGGAGAGCTTGAATCGTGTGAAAACCGTCACCGAGGGGGTGTTTCCAGGGATTGAGAAAGGCGAATATCCGCTGGCGACGATAAGGTGCGGCAAAAATCACGGCAGCCAGTACCGGGATAGCGGTTCCTCCCAGTTCGAACAGGTGTCGCTTTTTAACACCACTGACGAACATCATGACAAAAAATGTGCCCGCGATAACGACGGTCGTTCCCAAGTCCGGTTCCGCCAACACCAAAACAAATATCACGGACGCCAATAAAATATGGGGAACAACCCCTTTCCACAAGTCATTGAGGCGGTCCCGGTGAAGACTGAACAACCGCGCGAACAAAAATATTGTCGCCAATTTTCCCAGTTCCGAAGGCTGAATCTGCAGTGATCCGACACCGAGCCATCGGCGGGCACCATTGATGTTAATGCCCACATGCGGAATCAGCACCGCAATTAACAGCAGTATGGACAGGACAAACCCCGGAAAAATTAATTTGTTATACCGCCAGTAGTCAATCCGACTCGCAACAATCAACGCGATAATGCCAATGACGGACCACAATAGTTGGTGCTCCACAAAATAGTAAGGACTCCCGAACTGCTTAAACGACGCTTGGGCACTAGCAGAAAAGACGACCACTGTGCCTATGGCCAAAAGAGCCGCAACGGCTGCCAGCAAAAGGTAATCCATTCGTCGTCTTTCCTTGTTCATGATGATTCCTCCTTGAACCCTTCCATCTTCCCGGGAGACTTTCAATTTCAAATCCCCCACCACGCCAACATGGCACCTATGGCCGCAACCAGCCAAAAAACAGCCACCACCCGTTCTTCGGACCATCCGCCGAGTTCAAAATGATGATGGAGAGGACTCATTCGAAAAACTCGTTTTCCCGTCAATTTAAAACTGAGAACCTGAATAATCACCGACAGGGTCTCAATGACAAACAAGATTCCCACCAGCGGTAGAATCAATGTCGTTCGACTTACGACGGCTGAAGCAGCCAGAGCGGCTCCCAGTGCCAGAGACCCCGTGTCACCCATGAATACTTGCGCGGGATGGATGTTATATCGCATAAACCCAATCAGGGCTCCGATGAGAACGGTAGAGACCAGGGCCAACGCCATATCATGATGGACGATCCCCCAGAATGCAAAGAACGCCATGCACAAAGTCACCGCGCCGGAGGCTAATCCGTCAAGGCCATCGGTTAAATTCACAGCGTTTCCGCTTGCCAGAATCGCCAAAACTGATAAAGGGCCAAACAACCACCCTAAAGACACGGCGCCCGCGTGAAAAGGCAGAATGTAGGGTCCATCAGCACTAAAGCGATTGGCCGCCAACCAGCAAAACACCGAGGCAAACAAAATTTGGAAGAACAACTTTTCCCGGGCTTTCAGTCCCAGCGGACGTTTAAATATCACCTTGAGGGCATCATCCGCCAAACCTATCATTCCATAAGACCAAATTAATGCGACCAAAGCCCAAGCCTCCAGACTATCCGCCGCGAAAAACAGAACGGCCAAAGGTAAAGGAAGCAGAAACAATAACCCCCCCATGGTTGGCGTGCCCTGTTTCTTTAAATGGGAGGCGGGGCCTGCATCACGTATCGTCTGACCAAATTTAAGACGGTGCAAAGTAGGGATAACAATGGGGCCAAGCCCAAATGCCACCACAAACCCAAAGATCCCGCCATAAACTACGTTCATTGGGGTCCCCCCCAATCCGCGAGCTTTTCGTACAACGTCTCAAAATTCATGCCATGGGAAGCCTTGAGCAGGATCACGTCGCCCTCGCGAATATTGTCGTGGATCCATCTCATAGCCTCCTCGAGGTTCCCCACCCATTCTGCGCAACTCGTTCGCTCCGCATTTGCGGCTTGGGCAATCTGGTGTGCCCGGGACCCTACCGCTAGAATCAAGTCCGCATGGTGTCCTGCAAACGTTCCCACTTCTTCATGTGCCGTAATTTCCTGGCTGCCCAACTCCAGCATATCTCCCAGTACGGCAATCCGGCGCCCAGCCGATGGCTGGGCCTTTAGGACCTCGAGGCTCATTTTCATTGAAGCGGGGCTGGCATTGTAGTAATCACAAAAGACGGTCAGCGATCCGATTTTTCGCCGTTGCAGGCGGCCCGTTCCAGGATCCACGCCCTGAAGCCCCCGGGAAATCTCATCGTAATCAAGACCCAAAACATTTCCCACCAAAAGGGCAGCAGCTACGGTATATCCATGCTGTCTTCCGAGCCAGGGAACACGCAATGTGATTACCTGGCCCCGGTGCCACAGCGTGACTTCGGTTTCATTCTCCTTCATGCGCACATTTTTTATGACAACGTCCCCGGACCGATAGCCAAACCACAAAACCTTATACCCATCAAGATTTTCTCCTAGTTGGCGCACCAGCGGGTCATCGTTGTTGAGAATCGCGGTACCACCTTCCCTCAAGCCTTCCAGAATTTCCCCCTTGGCGCGTTGAATATTCGCTATGCTCCCCAAGGATTCCAAATGGTTCGGGCCAATATTGGTAATGACCGCCACCTCCGGCGGCGTAATTTGAGTGAGGGTCCGTATTTCTCCTAACGCCCTCATTCCCATTTCCGAAACGAAATGCGTCATCGTGTCGGGGCTGTGCAAAAAAGACAGGGGAATGCCGATCGCCGTGTTATAGTTCCCTTGTGACTTTCCCACCACAAACCGTGAGGCCAGAACTGCTGCCACAAGTTCTTTAAGGCTAGTTTTTCCGACACTGCCAGTAATCCCTACAACAGTAATATGCCTACGCTCAATCAAGGTTCGGGTCAACTGGCCCATAGCCTGAAGAGGAGATTCTACCACCAAAGCCGGTCCCGAAAGCGGGTCAAATGTGGATTCTGTCAAGGCTACGCCACCTTGGTGCCACACCTCGGGAACAAATTGATGCCCATGAGTCCGGCTTCCTGGAAGAGCAACAAATAACGTGCCCGGCCGCACTTCCCGACTGTCAATGGTAATGTCCCGCAACCTGTCATCTAAACGCACCCCCACCGCGTGGGCTCCACAGATCTCAGCTACATCCTTAAATGTCAATTCCATCATAACTTTTTGAGCTCCCGCAGGGCCTGACGGGCCACTTCCCGATCATCAAAATAGATAGTTCCATCCCGGTAAATCTGATACGTTTCGTGGCCTTTTCCCAAAATAAAGACAACATCTCCAGGCTGAGTCTTTTGTAATGCTACCCGTATCGCGCGCTCCCGGTCCAATTCAACGTCGTACGGAGTACCCGTAGGTTGCAATCCTTCCCGGATTTGGGCGATGATGTCCATCGGGTCTTCGGACCGTGGATTGTCTGCCGTTAACATCACCCAGTCCGCCAATCTTCCCGCCGCCTCCCCCATCAAGGCTCTCTTACCACGGTCCCTATCTCCCCCCGCGCCAAAGACCACCCGCACTGCTCCCACCGTGAACTCTCTGGCTGTGCGAAGCACGTTTTCTACCCCATCCGGAGTATGGGCATAGTCAACGATAACCGTGAACGGCTGACCTTCATCAATCCGCTCAAAACGTCCCGGAACTCCGGGATATCTCGCCAGAGCTTCAGCCATTTGCCTGGGAGACAATCCATAAATGTACCCCACGCTCATCGCGGCCAAGGCATTAAGGACATTGAAGGTTCCCGTCATATCGAACTCGATTGCCTGTTTTTCCCCATTCGGAAAAGTGGCTAAAAATTGTACTCCCCGACTGCCCACGGTAACCATGCTACCCGCGACATCGGCGCCTTCCTGAAGCCCGTAGGTCAGAACCGGCACGGAACACATGTCGATCAAGCGCTTTGAGTAGGCATCATCACCATTAATGATGGCGGCACGTGGGCCTGTCTTGCTGTTTCCCTGCCCCAGTCGCTGAAACAACAGAGCCTTAGCCAGAAAATATGATTCCAAATCCTTGTGAAAATCCAAGTGATCCTGAGTTAAATTAGTAAACACCGCAACGTCATATTGGACCTGATCCACCCGCGACAAGGCCAGTGCGTGCGACGACACCTCCATAACCGCTGCCCGCATGCCCCGATCGACCATGTGGCGCAAGAGACTCTGCAAGTCCGGGGACTCTGGCGTCGTCCTCGTCACTTTATAACTGTCTTGTCCCATTAAGGTATAAAGGGTGCCCGTGAGACCGGTAGGGATATCATTGGCCTCCAATAAGGCTCGAATAATATGCGTTGTGGTAGTCTTGCCGTTAGTCCCCGTCACGCCAATCATCGCCAGCCGGCTTGATGGACTCCCATAAAATTTATCCGCCACTCGGGCCATCGCCTGCCGGGCATTTTTTACCACAACACCGGCCTTGCCGTCCGGAATGGCATTGGCACGTTCCACGAGAAACGCATTAGCTCCCCGGCTAGCCGCCTCCCCACAAAACAAATGACCATCGGTCCGGAAACCCGGTATGGCACAGAAAAGGTTGTCGCTTGTGACATGCCGGGAGTCATAAGCAATACCGCTTATTTCAATGTCCGCATTCCCGATACCAGTAGCACCGGGAATCACAGCAATCAGTTCCTTAAATGTCATCCCGTGGCCTCCCACTTTGTCTCCCTTGACTTTCACGGCCGGTCTAGGCAGTCCACACCTCCACTGTTGTTCCGGCACGAACTTGTGTCCCCGGGGCAATGGATTGCTTTCGTACATACCCTCCTCGTCTTTGTCCCCGATCATACACGTTCACACCCATTTCCCAAGCCAAGTAGGTCGCCTGCGGAATCGTCAACCCGCTAAATCGTGGTACAGTGACCCACTCGAGGTAGATGCGAGGTGAGGATCCCAATCTGAGTCGCAATATCGTTCCGGCCCGTCTGTAACCACCATATTCCACGGATTGGTCACAGACTACATCTCCTTGCCCTACAAATTGTACCGGAAAACCAAAGGCTGCGGCATCTCGCTGAGCGGTTTCGGGATCCAAATTCACCAAACTCGGGACCATAGCCGGTTCTCCGGATTTCGGTGGTGTGATAGGTTCCGTGGCGGGAATCTTTAAATACTTAAAGATAGCCCGTATGAGATGACCGAAAATGGGGGCGGCCACCTGACCCCCATAGTAGGCCCCAACCGGTTCATCCACATTTACGATGATCGCCACCTCGGGATGGGGAACCGGGCCGAACCCGACAAAAGACGCAATATAGACCCCCTTTTCTGTTCTCCTGTTGACCACTTTTTGCGCTGTCCCGGTCTTCCCGGCAACCCGGTAACCGGGCACCTGTGCCAATCTACCCGTACCTTGAGATATGACTTCAGCCATCATCTCCTGAACTCTCCCGGCAACTTCAGGGGTCACGACCCGCCTCACCACTTGCCGGTCAAAAGTTTTCACCACCTCGCCTCGATGGTTAATAATGCGTTTCATCACATGCGGCGTCAATAGATTGCCATCATTGGCCAGGGACGCAATAGCCGTGAGCAATGCGAGTGGTGTAACCGTAAGAGTTTGCCCAAATGCCATAATTGCCAAATCCAGGGGGGTGACCTTTTTCGCCGGCGGCGTGAGGCCCAAGGTTTCACCTGGTAAATCGATATGGGTTCGGGACCGCAAACCAAAACGCGCAAGATATTCATAAAATTTCGATACGCCAATCCCGAGCCCTAAGTCCATAAACCCCACATTGCAGGAATTTTTCACCACTTGACTAAGATTTTGTTCTCCATGCCCTTGTGGTCTCCAGCAATTAACCCGCCTGCCCAGCACATTCTTGAACCCAGGGCAAAAGTAATGAGAATCGGGGGTCGCGCTCCCTTCTTGAAGGGCCGCAGCCAGCGTCACCGGTTTGAAAATGGATCCCGGAGGAATGGCATCGGAAACGGGTAAAACCCGGTATTGTTTCGGACTATAGTCTCGGTAATGATTCGGATCCATTGTGGGACGTTGAGCCATCGCCAGAATGCCTCCAGTAGCCGGATGCATAACAACAATACTCACCGATTTGCCCCGGGTTTGAATCATGGCCTGTTCACAGGCTCGTTCCGCCATCGACTGAATGTTTTCGTCGAGACTAAGTTCAACCGTGTCACCTTGCACGGATGGAATCACGCGGGTTTGCGCAAACTTAACCGCTTGTCCGGTTACATCGGACTCTTCCTGAATACTTCCGGGTTTTCCCACTAAATATTTGTCATAGGTCAATTCCACGCCCGCTAGTCCCTGATTGTCGATTCCTGTGAAGCCCAAAACCGGCCCGGCCAGGTCTCCTTGCGGATAATAACGAGCCGTTTCTGTCAAAAGATATATCCCTGGCAAGGCACCCAATTGCCCCTTCACAGCTTGCATTTCCTGCCCGGATATTCGCCGTTTGACCCAGACGAATCCCTGCCGCCGCTGCAACCGTCTTTGCAATGTCGTTCGAGGCAAGTTCAGCAACGTCGACAACAAAATCACCTCGTCATCCCGGTGCTTGCGGGTTTGAATGGGAATAGCATAAACCGAGTAGGCATGATGACTGCCAGCTAACAGGCGGCCGTTCCGATCAACGATGTTTCCTCGAAAAGGCACCAAAGGCACGCCCCGAAAATGTATTCCATCAGCCAATGCCTTTAAATCTGCCGAATCCACTCCCTGAATATCCGCCAGTCTCCCCAACAGCACTAGGTCAAACAGGCTGATAAAACTCATGACAATAAAAGTCCGCCGCTTTATGATTAGTGTCGGTCGATTCGTCATCTTGCGAGCCTCCTCGCCTGAGTCTCAGGCTTGGTTACTCACAATTTTTATGTCCCGACGCCGGTCAGCAGAACCATTCAGGGTTTAAACGGCTTCGCCCCGTTATCCGCTCCGGCATACGGCTTTATCTTCCAGTACTTGAACAGATAGGTGGCAATGTGTTTCCACACAGGAGCTGACACTTGGTCTCCGTAAAACAGTTTGCCGACAGGCCTGTTGATCATCACGAGCATAATAAACCGCGGGTGAGGAACGGGTCCAAATCCCATGTACGATGCCACAAATAAGCTGTTCGACGTTTTTCCGTCAATGATCTTTTGTGATGTTCCGGTTTTTCCACCGATGACATACCCTGGCACCTGCGCAGGCACTCCTGTGCCCTTGGTAGCTTCCAACACCATCATGTGCTCAATTTCTTTAGCAACCTTGACGCTGTCGGGTTTAGATTCGACGCGCGGTTTCACGGCATGAATCACTTTTCCCGTCGGCGACAAAACCGCTTTGACGATGTGGGGCTGCATCATCGTACCATGATTAGGGATAACGGAATCCGCCGCAATCATTTGCATCGGAGTCACGGCCATGCCTTGGCCAAATCCCATCGTAGCCAGGTCGACCGCATTCACTTGCTTTTTAGAAATCCATACACCACTGGAATCACCGGGCAAACCGACATTGCTAGGATGGTCGAGACCAAATGCCTTAATATAATGAAATAGCCCGTTGACTCCAACCTTGAGCGCAACGTCCATGAATACTTGGTCCGACGATACTTCCAATCCCCGCGTCAGCGTAATCCATCCCCACCCCACTGGATTCCAATCATTGATACGAACGCCATCGACAATTTTGTAGCCCCGGGTATCGAACATGCTGTTGGGTGTAAACAGGCCCAGTCCCAAGCCCGCCGACGCGGTAACGGGCTTGAAGATGGACCCGGGCGGAACAGGGTCCTGAACGGCATAATTCGTCATTTGCAATGGGGTCGCCGAGTAATAATTATTGGGATTGAAATTTGGCCAGTTCGCCAGGGCAAGCACAGAGCCGGTATGAGGATTTAATATGACCACCGTACCGTTTAAAGCGTGAGCTCGCTTGACACCCCATTTCAACCATTTCTGGGCCACCGCCTCGATATTGGCATCCATTGTCAGCTGGACCGTATCGCCGGGTGTTGGAGGCTTGTATGCCTGCTGCCATTGCGGAAGCGCTTGCCCGCTGGCATCAGTCGGAACCACCCAATATCCGGGCTTTCCTGCCAAGATCTTGTTGTCTTCATATTCGATCCCAGCCAGTCCTTGCCCATTGGCCCCCACCATGCCAATGACTTGGGAGGCGAGTGTTCCGTTGGGATATTCCTGACCGTTGGCAGGAACCACACTGACCCCCGTTAAATTAAGCTGCTGAATCTTGTGAGCCACGGTCATAGACACCGACCGATCCAGTAGGGCATACCAAGAGTTGTTGCTCATCACCTTGTCCAATAAAGTCTCTTTAAACGGCAAATACTTGGCCAGCACAGCGGCTTCTTGAGCAGGATGCGCGACATACTTCGGTGCTGCCACAACTTGGTATGTTGGCACATCCATGGCCAAAATTCTGCCGTTGCGATCGACAATCTGTCCTCTCGGTGCAAGCAACGTAATCTTGTGAACGTGAATATTTCGTGCATAAGCCTGAAGACGCGAGGCATCTGCCAGCTGAATGACAACGAGTCTAACAACCAAAATCGCCATAAACAGCCCTGAAAATATTAATGTCCATAAGGCGCGCCACTGGACTGATCTGCGTGTTTTCATGACTTCACAACGGCTCCCCGCAGTTGGTTAATCCACTGGTCAACCAACTTAATCCATGTCATGTGTGCTTCGCCAACGGACACGGCGGGCTGAGATGGCGAACCCGAAGACCGGGTGTGAACGGTTTGCCGCGGAGAAACCATAGTAAGATGCATCTTCGAAGCGTCTTGGTTCAGCACCTTAGAAGAACTTAATGAGGCCACCGTCGCCGAAAGAACTTGCTGTTCGCGTTGAAGGTGAGTGTAGCGAGCTTGTAATTGATCAACTTGGTAGCCCATAACCATCACATGAATGGCCAAAACCGAGGCTGCCATGGCTGCTCCCCACAAGCCGCCAATCCACAGGATCGTGCCAGCCCATGGGTTGCGTTTGCGCCGGGGAACGGTCTTTTCTTTATATCGAAGCTTTTTCTCCCAAATCCGCGCTAGATTACCTTCGTTAAAACCGTTTTGTGGCTCATGGTCGATCATGGTGCGTTCTCCTCCCTACTTTGTCGATTATTCAGTGTTTATGGCATTTATCCACTTCTTTGTCGAATATAGTGCAACACTTCGCCGGCATCCGACTCTTGTTTGTTAAAAATGTTCAAAAACGCGCATTTTGGCAGAACGGGACCGGGGATTTTCCAAAACTTCCTCGTCTGAAGGCGTTAGAGGGTGTTTGGTCACAATGTGTCCCTTTTGTTCCTGTGCCCATTGCCTGAAGACATGCTTGACAATGCGATCTTCGAGAGAATGAAAGGATATCACCACCACCCGGCCTTTGGGTGCGATGAGATGTTGGGACGCTTCCAACCCTTGATTCAAGGCACCCAATTCATCATTAACCCAAATTCGTAATGCTTGAAATGTTCTGCGAGCCGGATGTCCTCCGGTTCTCCGCGCAGATGCAGGAATTGCCGCTTTAATTAATTCCACCAACTGCCCGGTCGTACGAATGGGTTCCCGTTCCCGAGCCTTGACGATAAAATCAGCAATCCGCCGAGCCCACCGTTCTTCACCCCATTCACGCAGCGCATGGGTAATTTCTTCCTTCGAGCGCATGTTGACCAGCCGGAAGGCCGTGAGTGGGTTGGAGGGATCCATGCGCATATCCAGTGTCGCATCCGCTTGATAAGTAAATCCCCGTGACGAATCATCGAATTGCGGTGACGATACCCCCAAATCAAAGAAAATTCCGGCAATGTGACCGTGAAGAGATGGATCAATTTTCTGATCCATGTCACGAAAATTGGCACGTATCCAGGTGATTCGGTTGGAAAAAGCACCCAACCGTTCTTTGGCCGCATCAATGGCAACGGGATCTTGGTCGAACGCAATCAGGCACACGTGAGGATACTGGGACAGCAATTGAAGGCTATGCCCTCCGCCGCCAACGGTAGCATCAATGTAAACGCCTTCCTGATCCTGAACCCAATACTCCAGGGCCTCTTTACTTAAGACCGACACATGAGAATATGTCATCACGCACCTCGATCAAAATCCAAAATCAACCATCTTTTCGGCAACTTCCTCATAACTGGTCTGAGCCGACTGTTGGTACTTATCCCACCGTTCAGCCGCCCACAGTTCCACTCGTGTGCTGACTCCCACCAGTGTCACCTCGCGATCAATCCCGGCATGTTCACGCAATCTCGGAGGAACCGTCACACGATACTGCTTGTCTGTCTCAACGTCCTGAGCTCCGGCAAGAAATAGACGGGCAAAGGCACGAGCGTTGGCATTGGTCATGGGTAGAGCTTTTAGACGTTCCTCAAGTTTCCGCCATTCGGACATGGGATAGATAAAGAGGCATCCATCCAGTCCCTTGGTGATCACAAAGTGTACATCTAAGTCCTCGCGGAGTCTGGCAGGGATTGTGATCCGACCTTTATCGTCGAGAGTATGTTCGTATTCCCCCATGAGCATGGTCAGATCCCCCCTTTCCCTCCACAACCCTCCACTTGCCTCCACTTTTCAAATTCGCCATGAACCCTATGTTTCCTGCTTGTGCCGAAAAAGAATTTAATGCCAAATACTGGTATGTTACGACGGTGACAGACAATTTCCCATCCCCCGCCACCATCCCTGGCGCTTGCAGAACAGGGATATGCCGACAGGCCAATATGTCCTAAATTATGTTCGGACAATCCCAAGCCCATGCCTCCACACAAGGCAAAATAGCGGTGAGAACGGTGGAACCAGCCAATGTCGTAGAACGTATCTTTATCAGGTTCGGCAACGCATTCTTTGTATGACAGCGCACATTGGTGAAGCCAGGGGCCGTCGGTTCTCGAAAAAAGACGCGTAAATACTTTTCCATATTCTGCGTTCTTAAGCTCGAACGAACTAAAGTACCGGGATCGAAAAAGCCATCCCTGTCCATTAAATGGGTCATGACCTGCGACTGAGGAAGGGTTACGGAAATGGGGTGAATACAACATCGAAATGGGAAATAATACCGCAGGAAACACCGTTTCGGGAGCTCCAGCAGCTCGATGTGGCGGGGGCCCAGCCTGGCGATTGCGACGAGTGCCGCGTGGGTCGACTCAATGCTTGATGTCCTATACGTTGACGTGCAATGGTGCACTAAATCAAGGAGACTCCTGTCTGGCTCTGCAGACAGGAGTCATGTAGAATTGGTGGAGACGAGGGGAGTCGAACCCCTGACCTCTAGAGTGCGATTCTAGCGCTCTCCCAACTGAGCTACGCCCCCAACGCATGGCAATTATATCGGCCTACGCCTTGATTGTCAAGAAACATGGCCCAACCGCAACCAACGGGCATCTTATCCAAGAAAGTTAACTGCGGGTCCCTTCGCAGCCCGCCTTGCGCCGTGGTGAAAGGCCTGCATCACGAGGCTGGCGTGGCACTGGGGCCCATCGAACACGGCGTCCTGGACGCTTTCCTTTCCCCCATTCATTCATCCCTGGCATCACACTCTGCGCACTCTATGCTTTCATGGTCCAAGGCCAAAATCCGCTTCTCGCAATCAATTTGCCCTCCGCGTCGAAGACGACGAAGCCCATGAGTCTGTAATCATATTTCCGGGAGTCAGATATGGGATCTTCCCAGCAAATATGGATTTGTTGTTCTCCGTGCCGTATGGCGACCCCGGCCGAGTTCATCCGTCCCACTTCCCCTTCTATCGCAAAAAACTCAATGCTCTCTCCAATGCTGAAATCGGCGAAACGGAGCCGCCATGAAGAGCGAATGGCAGAATCAAGAGAAACCCTCACATACCGGCCGTCAGATTCCCACTCACTATGCACTAAACCAAAATCCCGATGCAAAATTTTCGCCAAGACATCAGTCTTGGGTCGCGGCACTATCGTCTTCTGTCCCAGAGCAAGCGGCCTAATCTGACCAAATATTTCGCTGCGGCGCGCGAACGCTTGCAAAAAGGGCTTAATCAATTCCACTTGACTGTCGTGAGTCAGCAGTGATTGCCGTTTCGCCTCCACGACCTCCTCACGATAATGTTCGTGCCGCCAGGCAATGAGCGGATAGGATTTTAATGCAGGGGGAGGTTCCATCATGAGTTCGGGATGATAACCCAACGGTAGCGGCCATCCCGTCCAATGCACCAAATACCCATAGTGCCGCGCCGTTTTAGCCCATCCCAGGCCTTCGGATTGACATTGCAACAAGGCCAGCGTCGCAAACGCCGAAGTCGCCCAGTGATCCGGATGCTGGTCAACCAACAAAGGAGTAATCAGTATATCGGGGCGGAACATCCTGAATTCTTGACATAACAACTCTACGAGGTTCCGGCCCGTATACGGAATCTTATATGTAGGAATGTTGATATAAGGAACGAAGGTCTCTCCTGTTGTTGGACTCTTGAACGGGTCAGCCTCGTCAAAATGCAATAACAGATAGTCAAGACCCCCGTCGGGAAATCCAAGACACATGACATCGTCGGAGTTCAGTCCCAAATGCTCCATTGCGTGTTGCGCTTCCAGCTGCCGCTCGTACCCTAAATGAAGATATTCTTCAGGTGTTACATGAAGAAGAAGATAATAGCGTTCGGCATCTTGCACAAACCCGTCTCCAGCCGTGATAAAAACAACACGCACGTCGTCCCCCTTATGTGCCTCGCGATAAATCATTCCTCCAGCTCCCAATCCCTCATCATCGGGGTGGGGAGCTATAACCATGATTCTTGCCATGATTACGCGGGCTCAATAATCACAAGCACTTCATTGGCGTCGACCGCACTGCCCTTTTGTACACGCAAGCTTTTAATTTTGCCGGACACGGGGGCTGTGACTTCATTCTCCATTTTCATGGCTTCCAAGATAATCAAGACTTGTCCCACGTCCACTCTTTGACCTTCCTGAACCTTAACGTCAAGCACTGCGCCCGGCAATGGGGCTTCAATAACTGTTTCGCCATCGTGCATAATAACCGGAGCCGATCGCGGAGGTTCAGGTGCCACAATGGGCGGAGTGGTGGAAATCCGTGGTGCCGAAGGCTGCACAGACAATGGTTCTGTCCCGATCTCTTCGGCCTCGACGTCATACTCTACCCCGTTTACGCGAATACGAAACTTACGAACCGCCATGAATAGACAAACCTCCTCTAGTGGTGAACCAGCGCGCAAGGGTTTCACGATAAGCTACCATCCAACCCAGCGCCATGGGCTTTCCTGTGGCCATACTTCGCGAATTCTGACATTCGTCGTGCCGTGGGATACATCCTCGACGCACAGCACGGCCGCCATAATGGCTGCCAACACTTCAGGGGATAACTCGTCCAACTCCCGTTCGTCCACCATTTTCCTCCACGAATGATTTGTTCGCTCCACGCCTCTTACTTCTCCCTATCCCTATAACGGCATATTTCCGTGCTTCTTGTGCGGCCGGTCATCCCGTTTATTCATCAAGGTCATGAGGGCACGCGCAATACGCAACCGGGTTTCCCGGGGGTCTATAATCGAATCAATATACCCACGCGAAGCAGCTACATAAGGATTGGCGAATTCTTCCCGATATTCCTCAGCTTTTTGCTTACGTACGGCTTCGGAATTCTCCGACTGATTAATCTCATCACGGAAAATAATATTCGCGGCCCCTTCCGGTCCCATCACCGCAATTTCTGCAGTGGGCCAGGCCAAAACCCAGTCAGCGCCGAGAGATTTGCTGCACATGGCCAAGTACGCGCCACCATATGCCTTCCTCAGAATGACGGTGATTTTTGGCACCGTAGCCTCTGCATAAGCAAACAACACTTTCGCACCATGACGAATAATCCCGCCAAATTCCTGACTGGTGCCGGGCAAATACCCCGGAGTATCGACGAAAGTCACTATCGGTATATTAAAGGCGTCACAAAATCGCACAAACCGGGCTAGTTTATCGGACGCGTTAATGTCCATAGTCCCCGCCAAAACCCGAGGCTGGTTGGCCGCAACGCCGATAACATGTCCCCCAATCCGGGCCAAGCCAATGACCATGTTATCCGCATAGCCTTGCTGAATTTCCAGAAATGAGCCAGTATCTACAACAGAATGAATAATTCTTTTCACATCATAAGGCTTATTGGTGTCCCGTGGAATAACATCCGTTAATGACCGAGGCAGTCTGTCCCAGGGATCTTCATCCGAACTGACGGGGGGCAATTCCCGGTTGTTGTTGGGTATATAGGACAACAATCGTCTGACAAGCCGTAATGCTTCCTCGTCGCTCTCAACCGAAAAATGTGCAACACCACTGAGATGGATATGGGCATCGGCGCCACCCAGTTCCTCACTAGTCACCATCTCACCCGTCACCGTTTTAATCACTTGGGGTCCAGTAATGAACATTTGCCCTGTTCCCCTTACCATGATAATAAAATCGGTCAACGAGGGCGAGTAGACGGCGCCCCCCGCGCTCGGCCCCATAATCACCGTTATCTGAGGAATCACTCCCGATGCCCAGGTATTTCGTTTAAAGATTTCCCCATAGCCTGCTAGAGCATCCACGCCTTCTTGAATGCGAGCCCCGCCCGAATCGTTCAAGCCGATTATCGGATTACCGGTTTTTAAGGCTAAATCTTGAAGCCTTTGAATTTTTTGGGCATGCATCTCACCCAGTGAACCGCCTGCAACGGTAAAATCTTGGGAATACACATAGACGACACGGCCATCAATACGACCCGTTCCCGTTACCACCGCATCGGACGGAATGTTCTGTTTCTCCAGGCCAAAGAACGTGGAACGGTGACGAACATGGGCTCCGATTTCTTCAAAAGTTTCAGCGTCCAGCAACACCGCTATGCGTTCCCGTGCTGTTAATTTTCCAGCTTGGTGTTGCTTCTTCACCCGGGCACTTCCGCCCATTTCTTCAATCGCTTGCTGACGGCGCCTTAATTCCTCTATCGGATCCTGATCCACCCAAAAACCTCCTCAAAGGGTCCGCATCGCGAGAACCCTTTGCTGCATCCTTTGTTCTATTTGAGCCAGCCGCGGTATCGCATAGCTTGTGCTATCCGTTCCACCGCCACTAAATACGCGGCTTTACGTAAGGTTACCCCAAAACGTTCATGCATAGTATGCATTTCTGCCATAGCCTTTGACATATATTCTTCTAATCGGCCATTCACTTCATCCTCTGACCAATAGAACCGCGTCTGGTTCTGAACCCATTCAAAATATGATACTGTCACCCCGCCCGAATTGCCTAAAACGTCGGGAATAACCATGATACCTTTTTCGAACAAAATATGATCGGCCTCCGGGGTGGTAGGCCCATTAGCCCCTTCGCCAACAATGCGAGCCCGGATATTCGGTGCGTTATCCGCCGTGATTTGGTTCTCCAAAGCGGCGGGAAACAAAATGTCCACCGGAAGTTCCAACAATTCACTGTTCCGAATGGGCTCAGCGTGAGGGTAGCCCTTGAGACGCCGGTTCGTGCGCTTATATTCCAACAAATCCGGGATATCAATGCCCGCCGGATTATATAGTCCTCCGTCCTTGTCCGATACCGCCACGATGCTGGCTCCCATGTCGTAGGCAATTTCGGCGGCGACCGACCCTACGTTACCAAAGCCTTGAATCGCTATCCGACTCTTGGCAAAATTAATTCCCAGTTCCGTTGCCAATTGTCTAGTGGCAAACACCAGGCCTCGGCCGGTGGCCTCCACGCGACCCGCCGACCCGCCAATGATGATTGGTTTTCCTGTAATCAAACCAAAGGTGTTTTCCCCCCGAATACGGGAGTACTCGTCGACCATCCACGCCATGATTTGAGGATTGGTGGAAACATCGGGTGCCGGAATGTCTTTGTCGGGTCCTATGACCAAACTTACCGCACGGATGTACTCACGACTTAACCGTTCAATTTCGCTTTCAGACAATTGGTCGACATCACAAGCAATTCCGCCTTTCCCGCCCCCATATGGAAGGCCCAGCAATGCACACTTGACGCTCATCCACATGGCTAACGCCTTCACTTCGTCCATTGTGACAGACGAATGAAAACGCAGACCACCCTTTGTCGGTCCTAGCGCGTCGTTGTGCTGAACCCGGTAACCATTGAACACTTGTAAAGAGCCATCGTCCCGAATAAAAGGGACTGCCACTTCGAATGAACGGAGTGGCTGTTTAAGAATCTCGTATACTGCGGGCTCAAGACCAAGTGTATCGACAGCTTCCTTGAAAGCTTGCTGTGCCCGCAAAAATGGGTTAAGTGACGAATCCGCCACTATTTCCGCCTCCCCAATTATGTCTCGTTGAACTCCCTTTATGAGAATTCGCCCGTATTATAGCACACCTCGGGACATAACTCAGGCGGGATTCAAAGTGTTGATAGCCGTGATTAGGAATCCTGATATTTTCCCCCGACAGCGGTTTTTAAGACGTCGATACGCACATTGTCCGCGACCTGCAAGACGACCCGTTTATCATCCACTTGCACTACGGTCCCGATCACGCCGCCCACCGTCACGACCCGATCCCCTTTTTGTAAACTCTTCTGCAGTTGCTGGCGATTTTTTTGGTTACGGGACTGCTGTGTGAACATCCAAATGGTCATACCAATTAATACCGCAAAAAAAATCCAATACAAGGAACTCGTATGTGTGCCCGTGTCAATCTCCCCATTTCTTGCCGGAATCGCTTCATCGCGACATGCCAGCTCTTCACCCCATATTCTTACAGATCATGGTCCATTTACGCAACTATGGTGCGTACTTCATCAGAAAGCCTAATGCAGGTGATGAAAAACCCTCATATTCACCACAGGCGCAGCACCGAATGGCCGCTTTTTCTTCATAAGGTGAGGTGCTCCGCCGTTTGCCATTGTTATTCCCTTGGTTCCCGCAACACCGGAATGATGAGGGGAACCGTGTGTGCACCCGAGGTCTGCCCCATTTCTGACCGACGCCGTGCTTAGGGGAGGCCGTGGCGAAGGAGGCAGGATTCGGGGATCGGATGGGGAGGAACGGGTAACCAAAGGAACAGGGTCATGAGATCGGAACAGAGGCTTGGCTGAAGCCTTGATCGGAGAAATAGGGAGTGGTCGCGGCGGGTGCAACTTTCTCTTCAGCAGTACACTTAACGGAGATTGTTGAAGTTTTCGGTAACTTACGGAGGACGGAGGTATTGAGCCCTGGTCTTCTTTCCACAGAAGATAGCGGCCCACTGAAACATCACGGTCAGCAAAGTGCCTCAGAGTCTTGTGAGTCACCATGGTCACCGAAATGAGCTGCCCGTGCCAGGCACCGTGACCACTGAGTAATTTTCGCTCAGCGTAGCACAGTTTTGAGAACCATCCAAAATGCGACGTGTGGGACACCGCCCCTAATACAACATATGATCTTTTCGCGGTAAGATACCCATCTCGTTGTGCCCAGCGGGTCACTTTATCGAGTGCCTGCCTAATAGGCAGCCCCTGCAGCGAGATTTGTTGCAGAAGTTTTTTGCCTGACGGGTCCAAAGCTGAGGTTTGCAAAACAACCGGAGCACTTCCTCCTACAACCATGTTGATGCTGGGCTTGATGTCAATGCTCAAAACCGCCGTCGCTAGTGGGGAAGGCTGGGACAAGTAGGCGTTGAGTCCCATGATGATAGAAGCCAGAGCCGTGATCGCCCCCAACGCTCTCTTCACGGGCTGAAAATTCTGCAGTGTAGACAGATCGATTTCCTGACCAACCACGAGTTTTTTCTGGTTCAGTTTGACTCGCTTGAACTGTCCGCCAGCCACTAGCACCGTCGCGCGATGCTTGTCCACGGCAATAACAACCGCTCTTACTCCCATAACTTACTCACCCCGTATTCGATCCAACACGAAACTTCGCAAATATGGCAGGTCGGAAATCAAAATAACAACTACCGCTATAATATATTTTCGATGACGTTCCAAGGTTTTGCGGGTAATTCCCGGATGTTTGGCCAATTCTTTTAAGGGCAGTTCCTTCTTTTGTTCCAAATACCCGCGATAGGGTGGGGTACCGGCGATAAGCTGCCCAATGTGAATTGACCGATTGCGTGCGTCCTGGTGTTTGGGTGATAACTTTGGAAGTTCCGCCAGGGAAATTCCATAGGATTTCAACTTCTCCCGCAATTCGATAATCTCATACATCCGATTTTCATCATCCTGAGCCGTTGTCCATTGCTCTTGTGCCAAACCATCAACCTGGGCTGACAGCGCGTACCCTTCGCTATCCTCTCGCTCCAATTCACTCAGAGATATCTCTTGAAAGCGCGATTTTTGGTGACGAAAATGATCTATCAGACGACGGGAAATGACCGTCCGGGCAAAGGCTAAAAAGGTTCCTTTCCCTTCACTGTAAGCGGAAATCGCCTCGTTGAAAGCTAACAGTGCCACAGATATTTCTTCGTCCTGGCCCGGAGTCAGATAGCGTCCCGCTGATTGACTCGCCACCTTCAGAACAAATGGCGTAAAATCATCAATCAACTGGTTACGAGCTTCAATATCGCCCGCTTGCGCCAAAGCCAATAAGGCCGGAGGTCTGACACGCCGTTGCGGCAAGCCAAATCCCATGGGCCCTCACCTCCAAGAAAATCTCATTGTTCAGGAGTATCGCCGTCAAATAATCCGGCATTGGCCGGAATCCCAAGATGCTGATATGCCCTTAATGTCAACACACGGCCACGCGGCGTCCGTTGCAAGAATCCTTGTTGCAACAAATAAGGCTCCACAACCTCTTCAATGGTTCCGCTTTCTTCTCCCACCACAGCGGACAACGTTTCGAGGCCGACAGGTCCTCCCTGATATCGTTCCGCAATCGACTGGAGAAGACGACGATCAACCTGATCCAGTCCAAAATGGTCCACATCCAGCAAATCTAGTGCCTCGATGGCGATGACATGCGTGATCTGCCCTGTGGCCCGGACTTGAGCATAATCCCTAATCCGCTTGAGTAACCGATTCGCGACCCGGGGTGTGCCCCGGCTTCGCCGGGATATTTCATGAGCCGCCTCGGGGTCAATTGGAATTCCCAAAACCCGTGCGGAGCGGTCAATGATACGGGATAGTTCCGAAGCCTCGTAAAAGTCCAAATGCAGCAACACCCCAAAACGATCCCGAAGGGGTGATGCCAGCAATCCCGGTCGCGTGGTAGCCCCGATAAGCGTAAATCGCGGCAAATCTAGACGCACTGAACGGGCCGCAGGACCTTTGCCCAGAACCAGATCGAGGGCAAAATCTTCCATGGCAGAGTATAAAACCTCCTCCACAGCTCTGGGCAATCGGTGGATTTCATCAATGAATAACACATCGTGCTCATTCAAATTGGTCAAAATGGACGCCAAATCACCCGGGCGATCAATAGCCGGCCCGGTAGTGTAACGGATCGCGACGCCCAATTCACTGGCAATGATGTGGGCCAACGTCGTCTTACCCAAGCCAGGGGGACCATATAAAAGAACATGGTCCAGGGCCTCTTTTCGCGCCACACTGGCCTGAATAAAAATGGTCAATTTTTCCTTAAGCTCTTCTTGACCAATATATTCTTCAAGCCGGCTTGGACGCAACTTTAATTCATATTCGCCTTCTTGCAAGTTCTGACTTGAAATGACGCGATCCTCCACGGTTGTTCCCCCTTAATGCCTGTCCAGCGTGCGAAGCGCCTGGCGAATACGTGACGCCAAATCTCCTTCCGCCGGGACTTGCCGGGCTGCAGACTCTGCTTCTTCCCGGGAATAGCCCAGTGCCATCAGACCTCCTACGACGTCATCCTCAGTTCTTGGCGTATCGGACGCTGGTTGAGTCGATTGCTTGCGTGGACGGTTCTCCCATTGGCCCGACAACTCCAGCTGAATCCTTTGTGCTAATTTCGTGCCCACACCCGGTGCTTGTTTTATGCGCTCCCAATCCCCATTGAAAACAGCGCTTTCGAGGCCATCAATGCCCAGTGCTCCCAATACCGATAAAGCCCCCTTGATACCCAGTCCTCCGACGCTCAACAGATCCAAAAATATCTGTCTCTCATCCGCCGTGGCAAATCCCACCAAGCGCCAGTTGTCTTCGCGCACAGCAAGATGTGTATACAAATGAACCTCGTGGCCGATGCCAGGAAGTTGCTCATGAGTCATGCGGGACACCTCAACCAAAAACCCGATACCGTGCACATTGAGTGTGCAGGTATTGCCGTCCTTGTAAAGCACGGTCCCAATAAGATCACTAATCACGAAGAACCTCCTGGTATCTCACCCATTCTATGCCCGTCATGGCAATCGCCAAAGCATCCGCTGCGTCATCAGGTGTGGGGATTTGCGACAAATGCAGTAGCCGTGCGACCATTATTTGAACCTGATGCTTGTCGGCTCTCCCATATCCGGTTACCGTCTGTTTGACTTCACTGGGCGCCATTTCCACCATTGGCACCTTGCAATGCCTCAAAGCCAGTAAAGTAACCCCGCGCGCTTGGCCGACGGCCAGCGCCGTTTTGGTGTTTTGTCCGAAAAATAATTTTTCTACGGCACCGTATTGAGGTTCATAACGCTCAATAATGTCCAGCAGATTGGCATAAATTAGCTCTAGTCTTTGTGACGCATCCATACTGCTCGGTGTCACGATGGCACCATAATCCACCGCCTTGCTGCTATAATTATCTTTCTCCACAACGGCCCACCCGCAAATGGCCGTTCCCGGATCAATTCCCAGTATCCTCACACTCACGTCTGCCCAAAAGGCAGCTTCCCTCCTTACTGCCCAGCCACGTTCTTCTCTAAATACAATACGCCAAAAACACTTGTTTTCCTTCTTTAATTCCCCATACTCACCACAAGAGCCATTAGACAAAGAAAAAGTGGCTACTCGCACAACCACCCCGGCGGGACTGAACCATTCCCAATATCGAAGAATTCGTTGCTCCTGGGGCATCATCCTAATCCCGTTTAAAAATCCCTGGCCTGTCCCTAGAGACCTTTCGGATTATCCGTGTCCTGTTCCCACCAGGCATTCCTGCAACACCCATGCTTCAAGGTCCGAGTCACTCACTTCTCCCGACCCAGACTTCAAAAAACCGCTAAAAAGGTCTTCCCGAAATACAAAAATACAGATGACATGGATTATGCTTCATCAATCTCAAAGTCGTCGGGGAACTCGCCGTTGAAGAATACTTTTTCGACGTCATCATGGTCCTCCAGTGCATCAATCAATGAGGCAAGCTGTTTGGCTTCTCCGTCCGACACTCCAGTAGTCGTTTTAGGTAATTGCACGAGTTCAACCTCACTAACTTTAATATGCTGATTTTCAAATGCTTCGCGAACCTGGTCAAGCCCGTCGGGTGCGGTGAGAACGACAAATTCATCGTCTTCACGGCGCAAATCGTCCGCCCCCGCTTCAATAGCGGCAGCCAGCAACTCTTCCTCACCCTTGTCCGTTTCCTGGATAACCAGCCGACCTTTGGGTTCAAACATCCATGCCACGCAGCCGCTCTCACCTAATGCCCCGCCATGCCGGGAAAACAGATGACGAATCTCTCCGGCCGTCCGGTTTCGGTTATCCGTCAGAATCTGCAAGTAAATAGCAACGCCGCCCGGACCGTATCCTTCGTATACCGTCTCTTCATAGTGAACACCTTCTTCTTGGCCTGTGGCGCGGCGGATAGCCCGGTCAATATTGGCTTGGGGTAAATTGTTCGCCTTAGCTTTTTGCACAGCCAACCTCAGTCGAAAGTTCGTTTCAGGATTCCCACCTCCCCGTTTGGCGGCAGCCATAATCTCCTTTGTCAAACGGGAAAATACCGTGCCTTTGACCGCGTCGACCTTCGCTTTCTTCCTCTTTATATTGGCCCATTTCGAATGTCCAGACATTGCTTGACGCCTCCTTGTACTGCAATGCTATTACCATAACCTTATCACGCTCGGGAATCATAGGGCCAGCTATTCGAAACGCCGGGTTATGGGCATCCGGCGGTCACGACCAAAGGCTCGCGACGTAACCTTGATGCCAATCGGCGCTTGCCGTCTTTTATATTCGTTGCGATTAACTAGCTTGATGGCCTGCGCCACAAAGTCCGGATTCAGCTGTTCTGCCACCAGTTGTTCCAATGACAGGTCGTCCTCGATATATCCTTCCAAAATCCGGTCTAAGATAGCATACGGAGGTAGGGAATCCTCGTCTTTTTGATCCGGGCGTAACTCTGCACTTGGCGGCTTGACCAAGATATTGCCGGGAATGCGTTCCGTTTCCCGGTTGATCCATCTGGCCAGTTGGAAAACCTGGGTCTTGAGAACATCCTTTAAGACCGCAAAGCCTCCCGCCATGTCGCCATACAAAGTACTGTACCCGGTGGCCATCTCGCTTTTATTCCCTGTTGTCAAGACCAGCCACCTAAATTTATTCGACAACGCCATAAGAAGAGTTCCACGAATCCGAGCTTGCAGATTTTCCTCGGTAATATCCCGGGGAAGACCCTGAAATACAGCCTGAAGCTGCCGATCAAAGGATTCCATCACTGGACCTATTGCTAATTCAAGTGCGTGAATTCCTAAATTATGAACAAGAGCCCAAGCATCGTCCAGACTTTGTTGAGATGTGATAGGTGAAGGCATCAATACTCCATGAACCCGCTGCAGGCCCAAGGCATCTACTGCAATCACCGCGGTTAAAGCCGAGTCAATGCCGCCGGATAAACCGATAACAACTTCCGGAAATCGGTTCTTTTCTACGTAATCGCGAACGCCCACCACCAGAGCACGGTAGAGTTCTTCTTCTTCGATCAGCAAAGGAGAAATGCGCGGTGGGAGTGGGGAATTCCCCTGTTTCCCCATAGGCTCAATCGGGATTGTCTCGATGTGGCGGTCAACCGGGCCTAGACGCCATCTAGGGTCAATAAAACGCCGATGAAGGGTTGGAACGGCGGTTAAAGAAACAGTGAGCACATCCTCCTCAAAAGTTTGGGCTCGGGCCACAACATGCCCATCCGGCCCATAAACGGCACTAACGCCGTCAAAGACCAGTTCGTCCTGAGCTCCGGTTAGGTTATTCCACACCAGATAAGCTCCGACATCGTCCGCACGAGTTTGCAGCATGTGTTCACGCTTGGCCTGTTTTCCTCTCGAGTAGGGTGATGCGCTGATATTGATCAGCAAATTGGCTCCATGCCGGGCTTGTTGTAAATACGGTCCGTCAGGATACCAGATATCTTCACAAATGGATATGCCAATCGACCACTCCCCCGCCACAATGATTTTCGTCTCCTGACCCGGTTTGAAATAGCGAGCTTCGTCAAAAACCCCGTAATTTGGCAAAAGTTGCTTGTTGACACGCGTCAACAATGTTCCATTATGAGCAACGATAGCACTGTTGAATAAGCCCGACTCAGCATAGACGGTACCAAAAACCGTCATAATTCCTACAGACGCCTTGACAACCGTATCAGAGGCGTCCTGCAAAGCCTGTAAAAAATCGGGACGGAAAATAAGATCTTCCGGTGGGTAGCCGGGCAATGCCATTTCAGGAAACACGACAATATCCACAGCTTCTCGTTTCGCTAGGTTGACTGCTCGAACGATCTTATCCCGATTGCCCTCAATATCACCCACCGTACTGTTCATTTGGATGAGACGAATATTCAAGGGATTCACCAAACCGCCTCCGTGTGCGCTAAGCTCAGTAACAATTGGCTCAAGGCCAGTCCGATATTCACTACGGTCTGACCCGAATCGGCTCGGGAGTCTACCGGAATTTGAATGTCATCCATCTGACCCGTGTCCACGTGAATTCGAATGTTTTGGCTTACGGGTTCCTCCGTTTTATAACACACGCGTACGCCCGCGGCCTGCAAATACCGTCCAGCCAAATGCATCCACATGGGAGGGCCTTGGATGCTAACCTCGTGCTCCAGAAGCTGCACTTGGCCGTCATAACCAATTTCCTCCACCAATACCTGCCTGGCATACCGTTCCAACTGCGTATTATCCAACTCCATGGCCGCACCTCACTGAACTCATACCAATTCGCCGCACGCGTCCGTCGTGTCCGTCGATTAGAAACAGTCCTTGAGGCCACTCACGCGAATCATTCCGATGATCTCGGTACTGGTGGAACAACACCATGGCCTGACCAGCAACGGCAAGAGTCACGGTACCCATCACACCGGCCTCGTAGCATCTGGGGCCCTGCTGCAGATTACCGAATAAACAAAACAGACAGGTGAACTGAGGCGCTAAAAATGACGACATTCCTTCTAACCGTAAAGCCGACGAAAAGATCCATGGCCTCAGAGTGAAAAACGACCACTGCTGCATAGCCTCCCGAGCCGCCCAGTTGTCGGAGCCGTCAAAAACCAAATCCACATCCCGCAACAATTCTTGGGCATTGTCTTTGGTAAGTTCACCCACGATGCCTTGGATCCGGCCCGGTTCATAATCCCGGACTACCTCCGCCTTAAACTTGCCAATATCGGACGGCGTGAACCATGGTTGCCGGGGCAGATTAGACAACTCCACTCGGTCGGGATCAATCACACGGATCTCATCGATATCCGGTTCCGCCAGCAATTGAATGACAAGAGGCGAGCCTATAGCTCCGCATCCCACCACCGCCACGCGCACGTGTCTCATCCTTTCTTGTGTTGACGTCTAATCGGCCCGCCATCCCTAGATCCACCCACAGCCCACTTCTTTGAAAAGCCTCGTTCCTTGGCCGCCCCATGAATTCGTTTCGTTTCCCGCTCAAGACATCTGCCTCGTTCTTGTCTTCACACGCCCGCTATTTCATTCGAAAACGATAAAAGCGCCTACGACCGACGCGCACCCACGAATCATGTCGTACCTGTACCGTATCTTCGATAGCCACCTTACTCCCATCGACGCTGACAGCGCCTTGCTGCAACAGTCTGCGTGCTTCCTGCTTGCTTGGCATGCCTGGCAGATGTGCCACCAATTCGATGGCAGGAACGTGCCACGGATCCTCGGGCAAGTCGACCACAGGCATGTCGTCAGGGACCTGATGTTCACGAAACGTTCGGTCAAACTGTGCCTGAGCCTCATCGGCGTCCGCTGAGCTCCAAAACCGAGCAACAACACGCCTCGCCAAATCCGCTTTGACGTCACGCGGATTTTCCGTTTTGATCCGGTACTCCCACTTTTCTTTGTCTTCCCCCACCAATAATACGGCCCAGCGAGTAATCAGGGTATCCGGAATAGACATAATTTTTCCGAACATTTCTTGAGGAGACTCATTGATTCCAACGTAGTTCCCCAAACTTTTGCCCATGCGCCGTACTCCGTCGGTCCCTTCTAGAATGGGTAAAAACATCCCCACTTCCGGCGGCAATCCAAATGCTTCTTGAATTTGCCTTGCCGTCATAATGTTGAAACGCTGGTCGGTCCCACCCAGTTCCACATCTGCCCGCAATGCGACGGAATCATAGGCCTGCATGAGCGGATACAGCAATTCATGCAGATAAATGGGAACATGTTCCGTTAGACGATCATGAAAGTCATCGCGTTCCAGAATTCTAGCAACCGTCATCTGGGCCATTAATCGGATGATTTCGGCTAAGCGCATCGGCTCCAACCATTCACTATTGTAATGCAGCGTGAGACGGTCAGGATCCAGAACTTTTTTCGCCTGTTCTACATAGGTCTGAGAAAATTCTCGCACATCATCGGCGGAGAGTTGCTTGCGAGTCGAAGCTCTGTTCGTGGGATCGCCGATACGACCCGTCATGTCGCCCACGAGGAAAATGACGTCATGACCGAGTTCCTGAAACTGGCGTAGCTTCTCCAGCACGACCGTATGTCCGAGATGAATGTCCGGCGCGGTGGGATCGACTCCCAATTTGACCCGCAGGGGAACTCCTGTCTGTTGCGATTTTTCCAATTTATCTCTTAATTGGCTAGGGCTAACGACATCTTCAGTTCCTTGCATTAGCCATTGTAATTGCTGGTCAACGTCTAACACGACAATCCTCCCCGCGTATTCGCTGGCGCGAGTATATCATACCCGGCGATCATTCGAAAAGTTCACTCACTCGTCATTGCCGAAAGTTACCACCGTCACCCCGTCACCGCCTTCTCCTCGTTCACCAAGACGATAGTGACCAACACGGGGATCACTTTTCAACATCTGGGCTACTGCCCTGCGCAACGTTCCTGTTCCCTTGCCGTGAATAATCCGCACCTGAAACGCACCTGCCAACACGGCATCATCAAGATACTTGTCTACCGTTTCAACCATGTCGTCCACGGTCATGCCCCGGACGTCGCATTCAACGCGAATATTTTGCGTCTTAAGCGCCGTGGCTGTCCGAGAGCGTCCCGTGGAGGGAGCATCGGGTTTACTGGCTCGTTCCAGTTCACTGGTAGCCAATTTTACCCGAAGGGTTCCCACTTCTACCAGAGCAATCTTGCCATTGACCTCCAGGACCCGGGCAACACCCTCAAAGTCACGAACGCGAACATAGTCCCCCTGCGCAATGATTTGCGGGGCACGTGGTTGTGAAGATTCCAGGGAGGATGGCAAAATACCCCGCCTGCGCCAAATTTCGCGCAAGGACTCTACCGCACGCGCCTGGTCCGGACCTTGAGTTTTCCTGACCATCTCAATCGCGTTCATCATTTCATCATGCAGTTTTCTCAATTCGTTTTCCCATTGCTGGCGCATACGGAGTTTTTCTCGTTCGTTGCTTTCAAGCCATGCCTTGCGTTCCTTATCCAATTCCTGAATTTTATTACGCAGAGCCTGGTCTTGTTCACTGACCTCCCTTTTGGCCTCGCGTAATTCCATTTGCAAATGATTGGCCTGATCGATAACATCTGCCAGGGTCGTGCCTTCTTCATCCATAAGGGTTCGAGCATGTTGCACAATGTCTGTGGGCATGCCCAGACGGCTGGCAATATAAAGCGCATGGGAACTGCCGGGTTGTCCCATGATTAAATGATATGTTGGGGTGAGCGTCTCCCGATCAAATGCCACCTGCGCATTCTCCACATCAGGCAAACGGAAACCCAGAAGCTTCAGACGACTGTAATGAGTGGTCACTACAGCATAAACATGCCGCTGACGAAGATGGTGGATCATAGACTCGGCCAGAGCCGATCCCTCGTCCGGATCGGTACCCGCCCCTATCTCATCGACCAAACATAACGTACGATCATCTGCAAATTCCATCATGGGGATGAGTCGCGCCATATGACTTGAAAAAGTAGAAAGATTTTGTTCAATGCTCTGTTCATCCCCTATATCGACCCAAATACGGTCAAAAAAGGGGACGGATGTTCCCTCTGCGCAAGGTACCATCATCCCGCTCAAGGCTAAACTCACCACGAGACCTGTCGTCTTTAGGGCCACAGTTTTCCCCCCGGTATTGGGGCCTGTGACAATCAGAACCGGACGTTGGCTCGATAACGACAAATTGAGCGGTACAGGGTTCTCGATTAACGGATGACGCGCATCCAAAAGATTCAGATCCCCGCCTCCAACCAGAGGAAGCACCGACCGGGTTCTGATCCCGTAACGCGCTATCGCGAGTAGCTCATCCACCTCACCCAAGGTCTCTTCCACGATGACACATTCACGATGATAGCCTCCCACCATCAAGGAGAGTTCAGCGAGTAAACGCTGTATTTCTTCCTCCTCCTGATGGTGTAATTCCGTCACCTGATTTTGTTTTTGCACAACCGGCATCGGCTCGACAAACACGGTTTGACCACTAGCCGACCGGTCATGCACAATACCGGAAACTTGATGACGAAACATGGCCTTTACCGGAATGACATGCCGTCCCGCGCGGATGGTTACAATGGCATCTTGAATATATTCCGCCCAGTGACTGGAATGCAGTATTCCCTCCAGTATCCGGTCGATTTCGATTTCAGCCTGCTGAATGTTACGCCGGATTTGTCGCAGGGCTGGACTCGCTGAGTCCCGAATTTTCCCCTCTTCGTCGATGACACGAAAGACGGCCTGGCCTACCGAAGCCAAACCGGGCATCTTCTGCAGCAACTGGTGGAGCCCAGGATAATCTTCTGCCGTGACCCAAGATTTGGCCGCTTGTGCCGACTTTAGGGTCAAGGCGATACTCAAGAGCTGCTGGGCCGACAAAGTTCCGCCTTTGGCGGCCCGAGCTACATCCTGCGCAATTTCCGTGGCACCCTGCAGAGAGATTTGTTGATTGTCGCCATTATTGAGCAACCGGATTACCTCGTGCAAAAGCGCATGCCGCTCCTGCAGTTTATGTTTATCCCGAAAGTATAGAGTTAATTTGATCCGCTTTTTGCCCATCACGGTATCAGCCAAGCGGGCTGTCATTTCCAGCACCTCGGGAAATTGCACCAATTCAAGGCTGATCCGAAGGCGGCTTTCGGCAATGGTGTCAACGTTGTTCAATACGGTCTCCCATCTAGACAATTCTACTTTTTCCTGCTGTTTGCTCACATACCGACCATGGCATCTAGGTTTGTTACTTAGACGACGTGAATCCCCGACCCCGCGTTTATAGAACCCACGTCCACCACCAAGGTGCGTAGTGGAGGAAAGATTTTCCCTGCCTCGCGTCCGCTCTCAGGCAGGCCAAAAGTCCAGCGCCCTCTTCTCCGGGATCTCTTTCACGCGTTTTTTTCATATCTCAATTATAGCATCATGTTTCGGGCCCCCACAGTTATGCCGGTCCCCGGGGGTGTCAAGCGTTGCTGTTTTTGACGGCTCGTTTTCGCCAGTCTTCTTGCATGCTTCGGACCAACTCTTCATTTTGCTCCTGTAGATGATAGAGGTCCTCTGCCATGTTTAATAATGCCAGCATGCATAACCGGGTCATGTTCAACTGAGGATGGTTTCGCTTTAGGGTTCGAAGACGACTGTCAACATGTTGCGCTATCGCTCTAATGACTTCCTCGGGGATATCTCCCTTGATTTGATATTCTTCTCCGTTGATTGTGACTGCCGTACGAATCGCTTCCGCCATCGGCCTTCCTCCTCGTATTCGCTCTTTTTTGTATATTTCTCGATGGCCGCCTGCCTTTCCTGCCAAAACCTGAAAATTTCTTGGTTTATTGTCGCATTGTGACTCCCAGGTCCTGGGTCAGTTGCAAAAACTGCTGAATCACGCGCTCCACTTCTTCATCCGTTAAAGTTTTGTCTTCGGATTGAAAAACCAACCGAAAAGTCCAGGAGTGACCAAAGTCCCCACGGTAGTGGTCAATAGGAGTCAGAGACTGCAAAATTGAGCTCTGGAGTTGGTGGCTTATTTCCCAAATGGTTTGGTAGGAAACACCTTGCGGAACAATTAAGGAGAGGTCGCGAACAACCTCCGGATAGCGCATGGGCCGACGAATGCGCGACGCGATTTCAACGCCCGGATCATCACTGATTCTCATGAACCAGACACCAATTCGCTTCGCGTGATAGCGCTGTGCTATGCGAGGCCTTACCTCCCCAAGGTAGCCCACTACAGAACCGTCCCGTCTGTATATGGCCAACAGACGACCGGGATGCATGAATTCCGGTCCTGATGGAACCTGTTTCCATGATAAACCCATGCCACATTTCTGATTCAACCACTCCAAGGTGCCCTTGAGTTCCAACAAGTGCGGAGAATCGGGACGCGGGTAGCGCTTTCGCGCTTCTAAAGTCCGAACAACCGTCAACTCGTCATACTGCCAGAAGTCTGGGGTCTCTCTTGTGTACACAGGAGCCAGTTCAAACAACGACAGGGAAATGTCACGGCGCGCACGGTTAGACTCTAGTGTTTCCAGCATTCCCGGCAGCAGTGACGGCCTTAACAAGGTTTCTTCGTCCCGAAGCGGATTAACCACGTTGATAACATCCGGAGATGGGCGCATCCCGGCACGCTGTATTCGAGAAGGTGAGGTGAAAGACCGTGTAATCACTTCCCAGTATCCCGCAGCCGCCAGTGAGTTCCTGATCAACTCCTGATAAGACACACGTGTTGATGGACGTCCCGGACTCGCGGAAACCACAAACATCCGGGGTTCAATCTCGTCCAAACCATACAAGCGCGCCACTTCCTCGGCCAAATCCGGGGTTCCTTCGACATCATGACGGTCCGACGGAATGACGATTCCTGTTTCTCCCTTTTCAAATCCCAGACGCTCCAGACCATCCAGGATTCGTTCATCTGACCAACCGACCCCCAGTAGCTGCCGAATCCCCTGAGGATTAAACGGAACTTGACGCGAAGGCGGTATTATCCCGATCATTTGGCTAGGCCCGATTTCTTCTAAAATGCCCATTTCGGCTAACAAATTTTGATACTGCGCTGGAGCCGTGACCACCGCATGAGGATCCGTGCCCTTTCCAAAATGTAAAGCGGCATCAGAATAAATCTGGTGCCTGCGCATAGTTTGAAAAATTCGCTGCGCGTCAAAATGAGCCGATTCCAATAAGATCCGGGTCGTCTCCAACGAAACGGCCGAACCACTACCTCCCATTACCCCAGCTAAGGCCAAAGCACGGTTTTGATCCGCAATGACCAAATCGTAGGAGGACAACGTGCGTTCAGAACCGTCCAAGGTCGCTAACACTTCGCCGTCCACGGCATTGCGGACTTCGATTTTTCCGTCCACTTTATCGGCATCAAAAGCATGGAGCGGCTGACCGATATCCCATAATACAAAATTTGTCAAATCAACGGCGGGATGAATTAGCCGCTGACCGATACTTTTTAAGAGGATCTGAATCCACAAAGGGGTTACAGCGTCCGGTTTGATCCGAAACTCCGCGAGTCCATAAATGGGGCAGGCCTGGGCATCTATCACATTGGCCATAGGAACACGGCCATACGAAAATTCCGTACTACGGGAATTCCATGGCAACGATAGCGATGCAGCCAGTTCACGCGACAATGCCCGCATGTTCTGACCGAATATGGCTAAATTAGGTGTCAGCTCCAGTTCAAATACTGTGTCCATTCCTCCCAGCACGTCAAGAAAATGTGTGCCCAAAGGCTGGTCTCCGTCCCAGATCCAAAGATCCTGCGGACCTGCCTCAAACCCCAGTTCATGAGCTGACAACAACATCCCGGGCGAGTCAATACCACGCATAGTGACAGTTTCCAGAATACGACCGTCGATTAAGCGAGTCCCTGGTTGGGCATACCAAACACGGTCCCCAGCGAACCCGTTTGAGGCACCGCTTACAACCGTTGTCAACACGTTATCCCGGCGCCGGACTGTTATCAAGGACAGGTGGTCGGCATGAGGATGTTTAACTCGCTTAGTAATTTCCACCAGTTCTACGGGTTCGTACCACAAGCCCCATGGCTTTTTAGAGACCACCTCCCACCCCAGCTGAGTCAATTTTTCTCCAACAACATCCGGACTTGGCAGTTCCGGCACAAATCGCTGAAGCCAACGATAACTTGCAATCATAATCCAGGCCTCCCCGTGTACGGTTGGAATTGTGAGAGAAATTCCATGTCATTTTGATACAATAGCCGTAAATCATCAATTCCAAAGATCCGCATGGTCAGCCTCTCAATACCTAATCCGAATGCAAAGCCACTGACAGTTAGTGGGTCATAACCTCCATTCTTTAAAACCTGCGGATGCACCATTCCTGAACCTAAAATTTCGACCCATCCCGTTTCTTTGCACACCCGGCACCCTGCGCCCCGACATGACGCGCAGGTGACGTCCATTTCCATGGAGGGTTCGGTAAACGGAAAATAAGAAGGACGAAAACGGGTTTTGATGCCGTCCCCAAGCAATTCATGAGCCATGATGTTCAAGGTTCCTTTGAGATCCGCCAGTGAGATACCACGATCTATGACTAATGCCTCCACCTGAAAGAACATGGGCACGTGAGTCGCATCATCGTCACGCCTAAACGCTCGACCCGGGGCCAGGATGCGCACAGGTAAGGCGCCGTCGTATTTTTTCATGGCCCGAATTTGCACCGGTGAGGTGTGTGTGCGCAAGACCATCCCGGGCAGATCGATAAAAAACGAGTCCTGCATGTCCCGCGCCGGATGATCCGCAGGAATGTTGAGGGCTTCGAAATTATACCACTCGTCTTCGACTTCGGGTCCGTATTCCAGCGAAAATCCCATCCGCAAAAACACATCTTCGATCAAGCGGCGTGTGCGGGTAATCGGGTGCAATAATCCTACATCCGGCCAAAGACCAGGCAAGGTCATATCGTAAACTTCTTCTTGAAGCTGTCGTGTCTCTTCTTGCAATTCCATTTCCTGCTCACGCTGGGCAAATAAGTCTAGAGCATATTCGCGTATCCCGTTCAACTGCTGTCCCACAGTCCGCCGGTCTTCGATAGACAAAGACGACAGTCCTTTCATGGCATTGGTAATCTTCCCCTTGCGGCCCAGCCATTGATGGCGAACAGTCTGCAACTCCGTGAGCGACTCTGCTTTCATGACTTCGCGTGTCATTTCGTCTTTCCAACTATCCAGCCGTTGTGCGTCCATTGTTCTCCCCTCATCTACCAACAAAAATATCGTTCACCTCAAGGGCGAACGATTCGCGGTACCACCTTTATTGACTATGCCATGTCGCAGCATAGTCGTCTCCATCGCGGATAACGGGCACAAGCCGATGGCTCCTACTTTAACATTTCAAAGCCCACTCCCCAGTGAATATGAATTCCTACACAGCTCCGGCTCTCACCTCTCCCGGATTCTCTGATCTGCCTTGGGATGTTCACACGTTCTGGATCATCGCTTTATTTTAGTAAATTTGCATGCATTATAGCATAACCGGAGGAACAAGAGGAATCCCTTTCTGGCTTCTCTGCCACATCGCATGAAAAACTAATATGGATCCCGCCATCGCCACGTTGAGCGACTCCGCGGTCGGCACCATGGGAATACTGATCTCTTCAGCCTCCCTGGTGAGATCAAAGGGAATCCCGCTTCCTTCATTGCCTAAAACCAGTGCAGAAGGGCGGCTCCAGTCAAAGTCGGCATAACTTCTTCCTCCCCGAACAACCGTGAAAGCAACAGAAATCTCCCGTTGCCGTAACTCAGTAATCCAGTCGTCACTCAGGGATACAATGGGGATCTTAAAAACACTTCCCGCCGCTGCACGAATTGTTTTCGGATTGTAAACATCAACGGTTCCCTTACTCACGCCAAAAAGATGCGCTCCAGCCGCTTGAACACTCCGAATCAACGTACCCAGGTTGCCCGGATCCTGGATTTGGTAGGCAACTACAATAAAAGGTGGAACATCCTGTGGCAACGGCCAACCCACACGGTCCTTGGGCAACTCCACAACAGCCAAAATTCCTTGATGCGTTTCTACCGCAGATGCGGTATCCAGTACTTTATCCGTCACATACATTAGCCTTACTCTGGCCATTTGGAGACGGGCCAATAGACTGCGGCCCTCTTCCATTTGGGTAATTCGTTTACTGTACAAAACGAGGTGGATGGGTATTCCGGCATCCACCACGTCTTTAAGCAAATGAAAACCCTCTATGACCGCTTGCTGCTGCCGTTCCCGAAAAGTCCTGTTGGTCAACAAACGCCGAACAACTCGAATGGATTTGTTATCTACCGAGTCCAAGGGTTGTAAAACAGACATTATAGCTGCTCTTTGGCCTTGGCGACTAATATCTTGAAACTCTCCATGTCGCGCACAGCCATGTCCGCCAAAATCTTGCGATCCAGCCCGATACCCGCACGGTGCAACCCGTTCATAAACCGACTGTATGACAGTCCGTTAAGCCTCGCAGCTGCATTGATCCGGGCAATCCACAGCCGACGGAAATCCCCTTTTCGCTTACGCCGATGCTGATAGGCATACCACAGCGAATGCATCACAGCTTCATTGGCCGGGCGGAAATGACGGGAACGCGCTCCCCGATATCCGCGAGCCATTTTCAAAATCTTTTTATGCCGTCGGTGACGAACCACACCGCGTTTAACACGTGCCATGACCAAACCCCTCCACAATCATTAATATTCCAAAAACTACCGTCCGTGAGGCAACAGCCGCTTAGCCCGGTGAAAATCGGCATGCGAAAGGATACCACCTGCACGAAGACGCCGCCGTCTTGCAGGCGACTTGTGTTCCAATAAATGACTTTTACCAGCACGCGCACGAACTATTTTGCCCCGCGCCGAAATTTTCATCCGTTTAACCGCCCCGCGGTGTGTTTTCATTTTCGGCATCACACTACACTCCTTTTTTAGGTGCTAAGATCATGATCATGCTTCGACCTTCCACGCGCGGCGCCCGTTCTATCACTCCAACATCCTTCACTGAATCGGCCAGCTTGCTGAGCGTTTCCTGACCTAAACCCGCATGAACAATCTCACGACCCCGGAACATCATCGTGCACTTCACCTTGTCTCCATCTTCCAGGAAGCGGTGTGCACTCTTCACTTTCACATCAAAATCATGATCCTCGATATTAGGACGGATCTTGAGTTCTTTAATGTTTACGACTTTCTGCTTTTTGCGCGACTCACGTTCCTTTTTGGCCTGCTCATATTTATATTTACCATAATCCATGAGCCGACAAACTGGAGGCCGTGCGGTGGGTGACACTTCAACAAGATCAAGGTGGCGCTCTTGTGCCATCGACAATGCCTCGCGAAGGGACACCACTCCAAGCTGTTCTGCGTCTTCTCCGACAAGGCGCACATCACGCGCCCGGATCTCATTGTTAATTCTGAGATCTTTGATAGTCTTGTTCCCTCCTTCATTTGTTTCAATGAATAGCATCCAAACAAAAAGGGCGGGTAATCCGCCCAAGAACAGAAACCCCTTGCATCAACCCTTTTGGTTCTTACCGGAGGGTGAGAAGCACTTGCTTCTGCTTTGTTCGGTATATAACATGGTTATTGTAACCTGCTCGATATATGACGTCAACTTATCCTAATGGCATTTCGGCCTGCTCGACGAGTTCCTCACAATATTCCGGCCAGGGTTTGGCACCAATGTCCCCTTCTTCCCGGGTTCTAACCGACACGGTATGATTTTCCAAGTCACGGCCGCCGACTATCAGCATCCGCGGCACTTTATGAATCCTGGCTTCGCGAATTTTGTAGTTCATTGTTTGCTTTCGACCGTTAATTTCAACGCGTAAGCCGTACCGTTTTAATTTTTTCGCAATTTCGTCGGCGTAAGCTAAATGCTGGTCAGTGATGGGGATTACCACCACCTGAACCGGGGCCAGCCACAGAGGGAATGCTCCAGCATAGTGTTCGACCAAAATTCCTAAAAACCGTTCCAACGATCCCATAATAGCCCGATGTATCATAACGGGTCGCTTTTCCCCGCCGTCTTGATCCACATAAGTCAAGTCGAAATTCTCTGGAAGTTGAAAGTCCAGTTGAATCGTGGCGAGCTGCCACCGTCTCCCTAATGAATCAATGGCCGAGATGTCCAGTTTCGGTCCGTAAAACGCCCCGTCTCCGGGATTCATCTGATATTTGATGCCGCGTTCCCGCAAGACGCTCTCCAGGTCCGCCTCGGCCTTATTCCATAGGGACAAAGACCCCATGTAATCCTCAGGACGAGTCGAGAACACGACCTCGTACGACAGACCGAAAGCACGAAACACCACATCCACCAAATCTAAGACGGCAAACATTTCTTGATCAATTTGGTCTTCGCGCACAAACAGGTGCGCGTCGTCTTGATGAAATCCCCGTACGCGAAGCAGTCCGTGCAGTGTTCCTGATCGCTCGAACCGGGACAATGGTCCGTATTCAGCGTAGCGTATGGGCAAGTCTCTGTATGACCGCAGCGCACCCTTGAATAATAAGGCATGACCGGGGCAATTCATGGGCTTTGCTCCTAGCAGCTCATCCTCTCGGTCCATCAAAAACATGTTGTCTCGGTAATGGTCCCAGTGACCCGACTGCTGCCACAGCCCGATTCTGTAAATCCAGGGTGTCGATACTTCATCATAACCCCGCTCAGTCTGTAATCGACGGGAGAATTCTTCCAGGGTACGGTACAATTGATATCCTTTGGGATGCCAAAATGCAAAACCAGGAGCCTCTTCCCGGAAGCTAAACAAGTCAAGTTGCGGCCCCAATCGGCGATGATCGCGCTGCTTGGCCTCTTCGACACGGGCCAGATGTTGTTCCAGCGCCGGTTGACTGGGAAAAGAGGTACCATAGATCCGTGTCATCATGGGATTCTTTTCGTCGCCACGCCAGTACGCTCCGGAAACATTGGTCAATTTGACAGCGCCAATTGCCCCAGTATTTGGTAAATGGGGACCGGAACATAGATCAATAAACTCTCCTTGCCTGTACGCAGAAATCACGACTCCATCGGGAATCCGCTCAATAATTTCCACTTTGAAGTCCTCATGCCGTTGTTTGAACAAGGTCAGTGCCTCGTCCCGGGACAATTCGATCCGTTCAATATCCAACTTTTCCCGGACAATTGCTCGCATGGTGTCTTCAATACGTTGAAGATCGTCTTCTTTAAGGGGATCGGACAGCCAAATATCGTAATAAAACCCATCGTCTAGAGCGGGACCTGTTCCCAGCTTGGCGTCCGGCCACAGCCGTTTGACGGCCTGCGCCAACAAATGCGCACTCGAGTGGCGAAACACCCGTTGTCCGCCACTGTCCTCGAAAGTCAGCCACTGGAGTTGTCCACCATGCGGCAAAGGCCGTTTCAGATCTATGACATCACCGTCAATCCATGCCGCGAGGGCATTTTGTGGAACTTCTCCTTCCAAATCCACGGGTCGGACCCCCGGTTGTTTGACCATCACTTCGCCATGGATTTCTACTGTCAAACCATTCATGGTCAATCCATCCTCCCGAAAAAAAAAAAATACCGTCCCTCATACAGGGGACGGAAAATTCTTCCGCGGTTCCACCGCCATTGGCAACTTGCGTTGCCCACTTTGAGCGAGATATCGGTCGCACCGCTAACTTTTCTCCTATACTATCGTTAGACACTCCAAGGTGGTTAAATTTTCGCGTAACCCTGAGGTCTTTCAGCCCATGAACCTCATTCTCTGCTGAGAATACGAAAATTGTCGTCTCTTCATCGTGTTGACTCTATTGAATATTTCTACCTTATAAGAAGGTTCCCAATCTGTCAATTCCTTGAACACGAGATGAGCAATATGGTTTGAGAACACCAGATTCCCGCATGACGCGCCCCGGAAAGATTTCCGACAAACGACGAATTAATGAGCGGGGAAAGTCTCCATGCAACACTATTTGCTCGGGGGATGTCTCAACCAGGTTCATAACGATGAAGTCGTCATAATCCTCCGGAGAAGAAATTTGAGTAGAGACAGAATCGGCACAGAGTTTCTCCGCAATCATGGAGGTTCCTTCTTCGTCTTCTTCGTTCTTTATCACACAGGGATTATCATAAGTAACGTGCACCTGAAGATGTGGACTCTGATGCCATGCACTGTAACAACGCAAAAATTGAACATAATGCCCGCGCATTCCCCTTCCCAGGCGAAGCCGGGAGGGGGTCAAGCGGGTGGCGGCCTCTTGGCCGCCTTCCGGGGTTTTTCTTCTTGAGTTTCGCACCCTGATCACACAGCGTTTTTCAAAGACAATTCAGCCGCCAACCCTTGAAATGTGCTACTTTCTCCTGATTCCCGTTT
>PXYT01000120.1 GCA_003023725.1 Sulfobacillus benefaciens
ACAAAAGAAAAACCCCGGAAGGCGGCCAAGAGGCCGCCACCCGCTTGACCCCCTCCCGGCTTCGCCTGGGAAGGGGAATGCGCGGGCATTATGTTCAAATTTCTCCCGTTTCGAAAGCCGCAGCTCCCCCCGTAGCACACCTCTACTGGCCGGCAGGGGTTTTGGATGTACACGGCTCACGGTCCACCGGCAAGCCCGTGTTAAAATATTTGCAGACGTTGTGCAATTTCCTGGTCCAGCGTTTCAATTTGAAGGTCCAAGAACGCGACGTGCTGCAACGGAACGCTCAGCATGATATGTCGGTGGACCTCCACCAGTTCGTTGAGAGCAGGTATCAGAATCTCGCGCGGCACCTTAAGCTCCGGCCCGGCCAAAGTCGCCAGTTTTTTGGGATCTGTCTCTCCGTGCGCCATGGCTTGCAAAATGCGTTTACCCGAAACCCCAAAGATATTGGCAATGATATGTTTATCCAACGTTCCCAGTTCTTCCAGACTCTTCTGGATACGATTAGCTTCCCGGTCCCTCTCGTGCGCCATAGTCGTCCGGTATCGCACGACTTCTTGCAGCTCCCGCTTAGGACGCGGCGGGAGATGGTTGTTTAACGCACCTGAGCGGAGCAGAGAAGCCACCCATTGTGAACGGGGAACATCCGGCTGCCGTTGGGGCAAGGCCATGATATGCTGAGGCGTAATGACCAAGACGGCGGTGAAGTCATAGGATTCCAGAAGATTGACGACCGGCTTCCAGTACACCCCGGCCGCTTCCACGGCAATGTGAGTGATTTTAGATGCCGCCATCCAATCCGCCAGTTCCAATAGCTCCGGAGTCACAATGCCATAGGATCGGGTTTCAGTCATTTCGGGCGTGATTACGGTAGCCGTCACGATCTTTTTGTGGACGTCCAAACCCGCCGCACGCGACACGACGATATCTAAGTCCATCGCAACCACCTTATCGTAATGAAAATTTCGACAACTTTGGAGCGACGAAAGATGCGCGTTTCAGTCTTGCCCGGAATGGCCGGGCGCACTGATGGAGTCACTACCCGTCCTTTTTCGGTTCTGAACCATTTGCCCACGGCAAAAAGAACCGCAACCGATCAATGATGCGTTATCATCATAGCTCAAACGCTCAGAATTTTCACCCGTCATTCCGCACCAATCACCTGGCCGGTTTTCATTCGTCGGGGCAACCACTGCACAAGGCCGCAGGTGCCAAGCCCGTAGGACAGAGAAAGACACCAGAACGGCAGCCCTTGTGAGTTCTGCCGTATCATTCTCCTGGCTCTTATTGCCCAGACAGTTCTCTAGCCCTTATATCATCAAATTTTTCCTCTCAGTGAGGCGAGTCAAAGACACAGATGCGTGAATTAAAACTGAGGACCGGCGAGGGGAACATATCCAGGCCATTTGTTGGGCCAGGAGCATGCAAAACGGGTGTCAAAATGCTTTCGGATCTCAGCCAGCCTGGGTCGCAAGGGCTCGGCTGGTTCTATGGAGCCAGTTTCTTGGATTCCGGGTCGGCGAAAAGGAGTACAGCGCCCTGGGATCCCCCTCAGCCTAGAGTGTTTGCGCTTCCTGATAGATTCCCTCGTACATCAGGGATTCGGAACCCGCTATCCGTTTGCTGATATCCAGCACCCGGTCATAGTTCTTTGCTGTTGTTTGCTCACGCAATACGGCAGAGCATAACGCATAATGGCGCGGTTCGTCATGCTCAGCATGTACGTCCCAAAAAGCGGTGTTTATGGGATTGGGTTTCTGGTACCTAGGATGACGAAGACCTTGCGCAATGACTCCCATGACTTGTCCCGCAAAAAACTCCGATCCGAGGCCTACGGCCGCCATCGCCTCCAGAGGAGAAGCCTCGGCAAAGAAATCGATAAAAGTCTCGACGGCTCCTTGGACGCTTGCCCCCATTTTGGGCCACTGGCTGCGCTGGGGATACCACAATAAGGAGGAAGGATCCACACTGTGCAAGAAACTCCCGTACAAGACAGCATGGGAATGTCCCGGAATTCCGCGCCCCGCCTCATCCCATAAATTTTCCGCCAAAGGAATCCACCACCGGTCCTCCGGGGCCATAGCGGCAATGGCAGATCCCAGCACACGCGGGAAGTTTGCGCTGTAATGCGCGTACTGCTGAGCAAAATACCGAAGCACCCGACCATCCCATTCACCGCCCAGGAGCGTACGGAAAAACGGCTGATTCAAAAAAACCTGGTCGATATATCTCTGCATGGCTTGCTCCACCTCATCGTACGATTGAGGCTGTTCGCCTTCCGGCATTCCCGCATCACACTCCTTTCCTATCCATCATAGTAAAAAGGATAACACGGTAAAGACCCCCAGCTCAGACCATGGCGGATTCACGGCACGCATAGAACCGGCAAAATGACACAATTTAACACCAACTGTGCCGCGGGCGATAACGGGTCCGTAGCGGACATTTCCTACGGGATCTCGCCATACAGCCAGGGTTCGACCCTGCAGTTGACATTTCAAACGAAAAATCGAACAATATAGCTAAACACCCCACGGGGGGAGGGGGTGGGGTCAGGAGGAGATGCGTATGGAACCGGAATTGAAAAAGGATGCGGCTTTACGACTGAAGGTTGTGGCCGGTCATCTCGACAGCATCCGCCGCATGGTTGATCAAGACATTTACTGTGTCAACATCATGAAACAAGTGTCCGCTGTTCAAGCCAGTTTGGAACAAGTTCAGCGCATTTTGCTGCGCAATCATCTGCTGACCTGCGTTGCGGATGCGATGAAAGAAGGCATGGGCACCCCCATCGTAGACGAACTGATCGGAGCGATGAAATATATGCCCTTTACCGCCGGTGAGGCATTGGAACCCGATCATGCCCTGTCTCCTTTGATCGAGCACCCGCTGTGCCATTGCCATGGTGAAGAAACACCGGACACGGTACAAAAAATCATGAAAGAAGGGACTCATCATGGCCACCCGTCCGATTGATTCCCAGGGCCAATCCATTAATCTGGACATCGGCGGAATGACATGTGCCACGTGCGTCAACAGCATTGAAAAAGCACTGCATAAGCTCGACGGCGTGGATGCCCACGTCAATTTGGCGCTGGAACGGGCCAGCATCACGTTTGACCCAAGTCTTGTCACCATGCCCCACCTGGTCGAAACCATTACGGAATTGGGTTACACGGTGCGCAAGGATCATATGTCTTGGGTTCTATCCGGCATGGACGAGGAACCTCTGCGCAAGCGGGCCATGGAGGCCGCCTTGTCTGTCGCCGGCGTCGAGAATGTTCAAATCAACGCGGTGACAGGGATTCTCTCCGCTGATTTAATCCGGGGCGTCGCGGACTCCGGAAAGCTCACAGACGCGTTACAAAAGGCCGGTTTTACCGTTAAACTCAAGAAATCCAATGAACTTGGTCCCCGTTCCCATGAAATGGCATCGGCCCGGAATAGGCTCCTCCTGTCGGTGATTCTCACCCTCCCGGTGTGGGCAGGCATGATCCATATGTTGTTTGACACGGGTCCTGCGTGGCTTGGAAATGGTATCATGTTGGGCGTCTTCGCAACCCTCGTCGAATGGGGTCCCGGGTGGGGATTTATTCGGCGCGCTTGGATGAATATCCGCCACCGAAACGCCAATATGGATGTTCTGGTCGCATCAGGAACTTTGGCCGCATGGGGTCTATCCCTTTATGACTTAACCGTCCATGGCCCCTTGTACTTTGACTCCTCGGCCACGGTCATCACCCTGGTGCTCGTCGGAAAATATTTGGAAGCCGTGGCCAAGGGGCGGACCAGCCAGGCCATTTCGGAACTGTTGTCCTTGCGTCCTCAAGAAACCCGGCGACTTAACGCCCGAGGAGAGTGGGACCGTGTCCTCATTGACGCCGTCCAGCCGGGAGACATTTTGCAAGTCCTGGCCGGCGAGCGCTTCGGTGTGGACGGCATCGTCGTCGCGGGAGCGGGGTCAGCCGACGAATCCATGTTAACCGGGGAACCCCTGCCCCGTGATAAGACAGTAGGGGACCGGGTCACGGCGGGCACCCTGAACGGCACCTCCACCCTCGAAATCCGAGCGGAGCGAGTGGGACGGGATACAACCCTGGCTCAAATCGTCAGGACCGTCGAAGAAGCGCAGGCCACCAAAGCGCCGGTTCAACGTTATGCCGACATCATTGCCAATATCTTTGTGCCGGTAGTAATAGCCATCGCGCTCATCAGTTTTGCGAGTTGGGGTCTGGCCACCGGCCACTGGCGTTTTGCGGCGCTAGACGCCGTGGCGGTGTTGGTTGTCGCGTGTCCCTGTGCCCTGGGACTGGCTACTCCGACCGCC
>PXYT01000121.1 GCA_003023725.1 Sulfobacillus benefaciens
CGAAAGTATGATTGATCGGGCTGCAGCTGATCAGTCCATGCAGCGTCCACCCCGAAACAAAATAAAAAAGGCAATGCAATTTCTTCGCTACGACTTTCCGCTTAATACCATGATGTCGCAAGCCTATGCCACATCTGACAGTGATTGGACAAGAGCGCGCAGAGAATGGCTTCAGCTCTTACGCGCTGCTCGCAGACTGTCGCAATCCTTAACGCTAAACCAAGCAGCTTTTCGGCTTGTCGGCTATCAATTGGTTATTGTGGTGGGACCTCTGGCTTTCCTTATGCTTTTGGTATCGCAAAATCCTAAAAAACGGCATTGGCTGGCGATAATTGATAAGACAACACGAGACATTCAAGAGGCAAGTCGCGAACAACCTGAGATCTGGGCTCCACTACGCGCCTTCATATTGAAGCGCGTTCGCTACGCCGCATCAAAAAAAACGACAGTGGGTCCATTTAAACCACGACGTTAATACTTGTGATCGCATCGCCCGAATAAGTTTCCTTACGCCTGATCGACAGGGTGCCAGATCTCGGCAGATATGTATCATGCCATATACGCCATGGAGTCAAAAATAGTTGCAGAAACGCGATATTAGAGGGACAATTATGAGTGCATTAAAGTATTTTACAAAGAGGCGTCCCAATGGCGAATAGAATGATTAGTGACCAAGAACTGGCTTTGCTTTTAGCCGTCTGTGACGGACTTAATGAGGAAGATTCCTTAGCACAGAAATTCTCTCTGGGTCCGCACACGATAAGTGCAATGGTTCAAACATTGATTTCTCCTACGCCATATTGCGGAACAGGTTTGTTAATGGCTGATATGACACGTTTAGGCGGGTCTACAGTTGAACATGCACGAAACATCCGGCTTACCCCGTTGGGCCGCACAGTGTGTCAAACAAAGTCGAAAATCGTACAGTGCTAAAACGTCGCGAGAGAGAGGGGCCCTCCCTAACCTGTGCCCAGGGGGCGTTTATTTAACTCGCAATATTCTACCATATTAGCTATAGGGCTTTATTGTCATGTAATTAACGAAGGCTCTCATTAGATTCGACGCACGGCGTCTACGGGAGACGTAGTATTCAAGCTTGACACATACTATCGGGAGATATGCATAATGGCCAAAAAACGCCGCCGCAATAAGAATAGCCGTCCATCTCACAAACAGCCACAACTCCCTCAAACGCCTACCGACGAGCTGCTTGAGAGGGTCGACAACTACGCAGAAAACATTGACCAAGAATTGCAGGCAGCCCTGCCCTTACTTTCCAAGATAAAAGCGGATCGTCTTCCCGGAACTGCCCGGGACCTTGCGGACATAGATATTACAGCCACGAGACTCGGTCGCATGCTACAACTTCTCCGAGGCTCTAGGACTCTCGTGCGATTATATCTAGGAACAGCCATCGCACCTGTCGTACGAAGTATGTGGGAGACGTGGTTTAATACCGCATGGATGTTACACGATCCACAACAACGTATGCAACGCGCGACGGACTTTTGGGTATCAGGCGTTGCCCAACAACTCGGCATGCTTCACACATTTCTCGCAAGAGATGGATATCTTGTACCCGCCTATCAGGATGCAATGAACGACTTAGAAAAGACCGTCAAAGGTGAGCCGCATCTCTATAAGCTCTGGTTCCATGAAGACGCGCAACCGAAGAAGAGTGTGCATGCGATCAAATCGTTTGTTCCCGACTTTCGAACGCGTGCGCAACAAATGGGACCAATGTATGAAAGATCGTATGATCTTGACTATACCTTGTTGTCTATCGTATCCCATGGGGCCGGTGCAGAGCTGCCCCGATTGATGGAAGAGAACCCAGAAGAAACACGGATTTTCGTAGGGGAAGGCCGAGATGCAGCGATAAACTATTTTTTAATAGGATGTGGCACGGCATTAACGTTGATTTATGAAATTCAGCATGCATACTTAGGTGGGCACACACCAAGATTCGATACGTTACGTGAACAGGCCGAAAAACTCCGAGAAGAGTGTCCTAGCATCCTTTGAACATCCTCTACGACACTGCAACACCCTCCTTGGCATTACTTCCGAAGCGTATCGCAATTGTTGCCACGGACATTTCTCGTATAATTCTTGGCTATTTCTTTCCAATCCTTTATAATATCCGTGAACGTTCACGGAGGTGAATTGTGTCAGATAATACGGTAGCGACACGTCAACGGAAACGACTGCGGCGCATGGCTGCTCAAGGCGTCACGCGCAGTACCGTGATTGTACATACAGATTGTCGGCCAGCGCTTGATGCATTGCGGCCCCATTTCGCTCACGCCCAAAATGCCCCGATCCTGAACACCTTGGTGGCACTTGTCGAGAAAGAGATCACCAAGCCTGTTAACGTCGCTCAGGTTAAGCAATTAAGCCTGTTCCGTTATCCTGGCGGCAAAACCTGGCTGGTACCAGAAATTCGTAAATGGCTAAATACTTTGCCATATCGGCCGCAACGCTTTGTCGAACCGTTTGCAGGAGGAGGCATTGTCGGCTTAACAGCAGCCGCAGAGAATCTCGCCGATCAGGTGGTCCTCAGTGAAATCGATGACGCGGTGGCGTCTGTATGGCACACACTGCTTAACGGGAGCGCCGCCGATGTGGATTGGTTGTGTCAACAGATTTTGGATTTTGACATGACACTTCCCAACGTTTCTGCCATACTCACAGCCTCAGCCGACACCGTAACAAAACGGGCGTTTCAAACGATTATCCGTAATCGCGTCCAGCGTGGGGGCATTTTAGCCCCCGGGGCGAGTATCATGAAAGAAGGGGAAAATGGCAAAGGCCTCAAATCTCGATGGTACCCAGAAACATTAGTGCGGCGGATCATGGCCATTCAACACTTTCGCCATCGCCTGATATTTCGTCAAGAGGATGCGTTTGCTATTATCCAGGAATGGACTGATGATCCTCACATTGCGTGGTTCATTGATCCGCCCTATACTGCCGGGGGTAAAAAAGCTGGTAAACGGCTCTACACCCATCCCTCGGTGAATCATCCTCGATTGTTTGAGTCGATTATGCTGGCTCAGGGAGAGTGTCTGATGACCTACGATGACGCCCCAGAGGTTCATGCATTAGTCCAGAAGCATGGCATGAGGGTGGAACGGGTGCCCATGAAAAACACGCACCATAACATTTTATATGAACTGCTCATTACGAAGGCTCCGCGAAGAGCGGAATAACTTTGTCACCGCGTTGACTGGGATCATCGATTAACTGGCTAAGATTCGCCGTGAAACGATTCATGGGAATGGGCAACGCGGAATCCACCGCTTGAATGGAGTGCGCCAACGTCGTATACCGTTCCGTCTCGATCGTGGTAGGTTGATTAGTCCGCAAGGCCACGATGAACCAAATGACCTCGGATAAGGCAAGCTTTTCGAGGCGCAGTTCTTCCGGGGTCATTTCACAGGAATCCACAGGCACTTCCGCTAACGGAGCCATTTGACGATACACAAACTCATCCACAATCACTGCCAGATACTTTCCTCTCCCTAACTGAGGGACTTTTAGCATGAGTTGTGGCGATAACCGCTTGGGTACCGAACTACGATAGTCTGGACGCCGGCGCCCAACAGGCATGATAAGGTCGCCCCCGGATGCAATCAACGCGTCAAACTCCATCCCCATGTTCTGGCCTGAAAAATACACCGATTGTGTTTCTACGGCACACCACTTACTGCGATCATCCTTATCGACAATGACAAAATCGATCCGTCCTGCTTTAAATGTGGGCCCGTTATCCGAGGGGACGGCATTTTGAAGAAAGGGGACTTCGCGAACTAAAAACATGTCTTCGGACCCCAGAATGGCTTGACCAATGCGGCGAAAGACCGCTGGTTCCAATAAGCGCGCGGGGCATATACACACGCTGGATGGTGCAATGGTAGGGGCACTCGCGGTAGAATCCTGAGAATACGAGGCAAGGGCACAGACTCCACCCGCCTTGTTACAAAGCATAGGTTTGCCAAATGTTTTCGTTCGGTAGGGGCATTCCATGTGGGCTTCCTCTATCGGTTGCTGAGCTTTTTTAGCATACTCCACACGTTCCTCGGAGGTTAACTCCGCCATCGCACGCCCAAACCATTCAGCGATTCCATACATGATTGCCTTTCCTCTTTTCTTGAGTCGCAATATAGACTCTATTTTATAGGGAAACCTGC
>PXYT01000122.1 GCA_003023725.1 Sulfobacillus benefaciens
GGGCCTGGGTGGTCAGCGATCGCCGCGGCCTACGCGTCCCGGGCAAGCCTTGTTGTCATGGACAGCACGACTCATATCTGGCATATAATGCCATAAAAAAGTTATCCACAGCCCGAATTTTCCGCACAGCGGAAAAGGCTCCCTTTGGGACGGGATTGCCACCAGCGAATTAAATCCGCGTCCGCCTTCTCATCCAGCACCACATGCATCCGCATGACACATCATCCTTTCGCATGGGGCCACCGTTTTTACGGGTTTTCGCGGGCATCTTTACACATCGAAGTTCGCCGACAGGGATCGCATGCCGCCCCGATGTGTAACATCCCGGCCCCAAATGTCCCGAAAGCCTGTCCTCATCCCGAATGGGGGATGTGTAAGGCCGGATCGTCGTCTTTCAGAGCACCGAGGTAAGCCGTGGCATTCGCCCACTGGGGATCCGGGGGAATCGCGGCTTGAGGAAAGGCCGCACCGAACAGAGCGGCCCCGCCTCCACAAAGCACCACCCCGGCTAATTTCGGGAGTGTCGTATCCAGGGCTTCCGTCAATCGATCCTGCAATTGGCGGCTAACGGTGGCGGCAGCGGCTCTTCGCCGATCCCCTAAGGTGACAGGCTCCCCGTTTGCAAACACCTGCGAGGCACTTTCCACTTCTGTCGGGGTAAACGGGATGTGCAGATCATGTTCCAAAGCGCTCGCTAAAGTCGCGGCCACGCTATGGGTGCCGATTTCGAGGGATCCGGCTTGGGTGGGATCCGCCTGCACTGATCGAGATGCCGTTTTGTGAACCACTACATAATCCGTAGTCCGGTAGCCGATATCGGCCACCAAGTAGTCGCCAGCGCCCTGATCCGGACGGACAATGCGTGCCAACGCTGCCGCGAGTCCTTGCGGCAAGATTGTGACGGAGGAAAACCAAAACCTTTGGGGCGACTGTCCGGGTAACTGAATCACACTGACCCGTCCCCGTAAGGCGTCCCGGAAGGCTTTCCGCTGCGCGCCAAACCAACTTAAGGGCAGGCCGGTAGCCAGATTGACGGGGCCCACGGCGCCCAGTCGGGCCGCGGCGACTTGAATGAGTCGGAGGGTCTCCGCGTCGGTCGCTTTGTTGCGGGTCCACCGGGGAGGGGCATGCCCTCGCGCCGCGTCCCCGACCCAAAAGGGCTGGCCATCAATCGTGATCTCCTCCGCCTGGCCAAACTCCCCCAGATCCACCGAGGGGGGCGGCGGGCAAATCAGACTGGGAAACAGGACACGCCCGCCGTGGGCAGAAAGGGCTTTGGTATAGCCGTGTCCGACATCAATCGCATACGCCATGAGTTGTTCTCCTTTCAGCGTGTTAGGGTGTGGGGGGAATCGCCAGCATCCGCAATCCGTGAGCAGCCAGAGCCTTCACCCACAAAAAAGGCCTGGCAGAGCGCCAGGCCAAGAAAGAATCGGATTTTGTGATTGATCGCTCATTCTGAAGTGCGTTCGTCATGCAGAGGCGAAATCGGATTATGTGATTGATTTGGCCCCGTCACGAATTCGATGAGAGCAATTCTTAGGGGATTAACGGGCCGTAATAGCTACCTAACCGACTCTTCTGCCAAATATCCATCGGTACGCTGTCAAACGTGGACCGCTCGCTGTTTCTCCTGACGGACTTGTGAGATGATGGAAGCCGTAGGGAGGAATTAACCTTGGATGAATACACGATGCGGACGTTATTAGAGCAGTATGTGGAGGGGTGGAAAGCTGGACATATCAATCAGGTGCTAGACACACTGGCGCACGACTGTGTGGTGACGGAATGTTATGGCAAGAGCCGCGACCGAGTACGACAATGGATGGAAACATGGTTCGCCGAAGGTGGTCGGGTTCTCCAATGGGACATCCTCTCATTCGTTGGCGGACAGAACTCAGCCGCCATTGAATGGGCGTTCCGATGCTGGTGGCAGGGACGCGAACTCTCGTTTGACGGAGCTAGCATAGTGCGGTTCGCCGGTGAGAAAATCGAGGCCCTGCGTGAGTACACGACGACGGAACCTCTATACGAATGGCAAGGCGAGTGGAAATCGTAGAGAGTTGGTTGGTAAAGGGTGTAACGATTTACGAGGCGAATGATGAGGTAACGGGGGCGTTAGTACACTATGAGGTGGACTTGGGTCCACCTCTTTTGCCAAAAATCTTAACCACAACCATTGCCCCGATCAACCTAAAATGTGCCACTCTGACGGTGAGTGAAAAGTCTGTGATCAATCATGAATTCCGGATACCCCTCAAAACGAGGGCAATCGCCAGAGCCTCAGGCGCATTGTTTTGATGTATTGAGCGCGTCCAAACGGGTAAAACCGATACATTGCCGACCATTGCCTGTGGTACTCTTTATCTTTCAATTCCCCGCCCGAATGAGCCGTTATGAAATCGCCACATGCCTTAGAGTATTGGTAGTCGGGGATGGATCAGTCGTTGCCTCGCCCGGGAGCAACCGAGCCATCGCCGGGTGATCGAAGCCTTGCTTGGGCTAGAGAAGATCGGCCAAAGTCAGCTGATTAACAGGGTTAAGTCTGTGCTCAAGGCACAGACGCCCCCGAGCATGCGCGATGAATTCCACAAAATTGTTGTGCATCCCGATGACCATTCGAAAGCTATACCGTATGGCTGTCATTGCATATAATGGAATGAGTTTCCAAGGGGGGTCAACATGAGAGTCACTAGCGTGACGCTGGGAATCCCGGTTTCCGACTTGGTCAAAGCCCGAGTGTGGTACGAGACACTCCTTCAAAAACGAGGGCCAGATATCGAACCCGACGCGGGCGTCGTGGAATATCAGGTGGGAGACACGTGGCTTCAGCTCTTCGAAGGTGCCGTGAACTCAAACGGCGGGGTTTTTCGTATCGGAGTGCCTGACATCCGCACGGAGCACTCCAGACTCGTTGAACTGGGACTGACCCCAACAGAAGTCAAGGAGGTGCCAGGCGGCGTCGCGTATTGCGATTTTCGTGATCCTGACGGTAATCAGCTCAGCTTATACACCGTCTTGGATCACGGGTATGAGTCAGAGAATCCGGGACATACCCCCGTGTGTCGATGATGCATGGGGTAAGATTTCTTTCGTTTCTGGCCGGGGCTGGTTCGGAAAAATCCATGATTTTCCCGATTCACGCCGCCTTTTCCTCTTGTCGGTGTTGGCGTGTGTAAAATCCTTTGAAATTGTAGCGCAATCGATGTCTCTTATGGCAACTTTAACATGAAAGGGATCTGTAGGGAGTGCACAGGGGAGGGTGAACACATGATCGCGCGAATCGTCAGTGAGAACTTTAAAAGCTACGCATACGTTGAACTGACCATGACCAAGCACGCGGCATTCTTGCTATGTTGAACGAAACACCCAAAAATTAGCGCCTCTAAAGCAGGAGTTTTCCATCTCTGTTGGAATAAACACGAAAGGAGAGAGTACTCTTGCCGTTAATGAAATACTGGAAACTCAGCATTCCCATCGTTATTTTAGCTGCATCGCTATGGTCATTTACGGCCTTTCATGAGGCTCATGTATCAGCAGCAGCTACTACCGAAGGGTGCGACCCGGGAATTCCTTACAATAAATGTCATCCGGGTCCTCTTCCGTCACCAAATCCTCATCCGCGGCCGCAGTCCCAAATTCCTCTGTTACCAGCCGTCCCATCGCCACCCATTGTCGATAGCGCCGCAGGATTCTTTTCCTCCGCTCAATTAACCGCACTGCAGACCCAATATGGGCAACTTCAGATATTTCGATTGGGGAATTCTTGGATTCTTGTAGGAAACGGCCAAGCAGGCAGTGGCCCCTCAACCCCACCACCGGCTGCCCCAGGTGGGCCACTCGTCGCCGTAGAAACGTGTTCAACGACAGCCACCGCGTGTTTAAGTCCGTCCAGTCCGCATCAATTAGCCGCATTTACTGTGGTGCCTTTACCTAATTCCAATACAACAATTGATCTTGAGGATACCTTTGCAAACAATCTCTTGATCATCGGAGATGGCCCCCACTATGGCCCGATTGTGTTAAATCTCGACAATTTGAAATGGTATTCCTGCCATGCAGACGTAGCGACTTTAGCAAAAAATGCTCATGCCTATGTTCCATTGGTTACAACGAATTCACCATATCTTGGTGTTTCTCTACCATAAGACTCTGCAACATTCTAATTCGGGGG
>PXYT01000123.1 GCA_003023725.1 Sulfobacillus benefaciens
CCGTATAACCAGCACTCTTTAAAATGCCTCCGATAGTCTGCTGAGAGAGACTGAACACGTTGCTTAACACGGTAGTGACCTGCGACGCCGAATATCCCAATGATTGCAGGATATTGCTCACATCCTGGGCGCTCTGACTGTAAACGCTCTGCAGTGTGCTGGCAATCGTGTTGACCGAATACCCCAGACTTTGCATGATATCTGCAGCGGCCTGCGCACTCTCATTGTATGCCGCCTGCAAGGCGCCAGCGACTTGGCTCGCAGTGTCGCCAATCTGCTGTAAAATGTCCGCCGTCTCCTGGGCGGTCTGGTTGAACCCGGACTGCAACACCCCGGCTACTTCATCCACCGTGTAGGTTGCCTGCTGCAAGATGGCCGCGGTGGCTTGTGCACCTTCGTTGTAGACGTTCTTGAGCGCCCCGCCCACCTGGCTCGCGGTATCGCCAATCTGCTGCAAAATGTCCGCCGTCTCCTGGGCATCCTCTTGGTAAACGCTTTGCAATGCCAACGCCACCTGGTCGGCACTGTACTGTAACTGGGTCAGGATGGATGCGGTCTGGGTTGCAGATTCATGGTAGACCGCATTGAGCGCTTGACCTACGTGGGGGGCAGAGTATTGTTGTTCGGCCAGCAGGCCTGCGGCATTGAGCGCCGAGAGCCCAAACTCTGTCTCCAACACCGCTGCCACCTGTGTGGCCGAGTCTCCTTCCAATCGCAATTCACGGGATCGCACCACCGGGTTATTACGAATGGCGAATTGAATGGCAACTGATCGAGGATGAGGGAATGCCACTACGAATGTGCCCAATACCAAAGAAGGCAGATTCACAGTCCCCTTTGTCATCCCATTAAGGCTGACGATGATATCATCCCCAGCGGCCATGCCGTGACCCACGACGTGATATTCTGCGCGACTCACCATCAATTGGGATGATCGGGACCCCTGGGCTGTGTAGGTTTCCAGCAATTGTCCTGTGGCGTTGGTCACCGTAACGGTCAGGTAGGGGGCCAGGCTGCTGTCCAGATTCTGCAGAACGATGCCATTCTTAACCAGCGGCGCCAAAAAAATCAATGCGTTGGCTGTCGTCGGCAAGCTAGTCATTTTGACCGGAGCCGCCATTACCGTAGCAGAGGTGGCGGCGATAGCTGAGAACACACTAGCGAATATTAGTGGGGCGAGAGCGAGGCTCCCACCGAACCCGATAATTCTCCGACCCTTGGTCATTACATTTCCTCCTATTGTCAGTAAGCAACACTAAGGACTCTTCTTTTTTCGCGAACGCTCGTTCCCGCTGGCTTAGCCCATTCTTACAGAAGCGTGTTGGCATCTGGACAGTACCTCACCTGGATGGTGAGGGGCCCAACACGTTTTACAGCGTAGCGCATCCGATAAAGCAAGAATTCCTTGGAAGGACGCGCCGTCGCCCGGCCCTCTTGGAGTCATCTGTTCCGGGCATAAAGAGTTGCGAGACCGATCAATCCCCCAAAATCGACACATCGTTAACAGTTGGTCTGTCATTATTCTACGAAAACTACCGCATTTAATAATGATCAGAATTATCTCTATTGTCAACGCTAAACCTCCGGGATCCGTTTCCGTTATGAGAAAATTCGGACTATAGATAACTTTTTTATGGCGTTATATGCCAGATATGAGTCGTGCCGTACATGACAACAAGGCTTGCCCGGGACACGTAGGCCGCGGCGATCGCTGACCACCCAGGCGCGCTGGTTTTTGTCAGACCGTGAAAATTGGTGTCCATGACGCGGCGGAGAAAGCATGTATACACGGAGGCCGGCCGGGAGTGCGGCCCGGCAAAGCCGCAGAGCACGCGTCATGGACCGTTCCGGCTCAATTCCCGGCGTAAACTTTCAATACTGGGATGCTGAAAGACAATCCCGGCCAGCACCGAGTTCCCTATCGCTCGGACCGGGTAATCATCCCGCCCGCGACCGCGGGCGGCTTCGAGGGTGCGCATCAGATTCTCATCGGGCAGGGTGCCGAGGATGCGTTGCCGTCGTTCTCAATCGCCTAACGGTTCGAGATCCGCGCACGAAAACAGGGTACGTTATGGGATAATCCCCATACGGGCCACTCCTTCGATTGTTGCGATGAACGGGCTCAATGACATCGTGTGACACTTCGCGGGGCCATAAATCCCGGTGATCCCGATGCCATGAAGAGTCGCCCTTTTGCCAGAATCATTGCACTTAAGGGCTCCGGGGCGATAAGACAGGTCATGAAGGGAGGGCAAAGTGCGGAAAAAATATCGGGACGAGCATCAATGTCCATGAAATGTTCCTCTTTACTTGTTTACTTTCAGGCACTATCGGGCCGATTGTTCCCTATCCGGTTGCGGGCTTGTTGGCACTCTCACGTTTCGTGTTTCTTTGCTAGTGACCACGGCTGTCTAGAGTTTGTGGGAGATGACCATTTTTGGGTCGGGTGCTTACGGCGGGAACCTGTTGTTTTGTTCTTACGGCCAATACGGAAGAGATGAATGGCCGTGAGCGGCCGCTTTGACCCCATGGAATGCCACCCAGTCTCTGGAACCCTGGTTCGGGGGTGATTCCTCAAGTATCTTATCCGTACGGCAAGCGAGATGGACAGTTAACACTTAATTCTGGTCACGGTGTCAAGTTATGTCCGATGCCAGGTTATGGCAGTTCAATCCGGTTGGTTTACCGTGAATCACAGAGAACAACGAGGTGTTAGGCTGTCCGATGCGCCCTTCACTGTTACCCTTGCCACGTTTTGTCTAACGTAAAAACTCAGCAAAGGGTCAGATTAATTTATCCCTGTATAACTTAAAATATAAGATATTCTGAGTGTGAAAGAGGGTTTAGGTATGCCGTTGTTCTTCTTCGGATTTTGGCAACGCGTGTCAAAGCATCAAATTCTTTTTCTTACGGGACTCATTGTCCTCATTATGATTGTGAGCGCCACACTATTTTCACAGACACAGCATGTGTCCTGGCTGATTGGACTGTACTGGGCCGTAACCACCGTAACCACTGTCGGCTATGGCGACGTTACGCCGCATAACACCGTCGGACGGTGGATCGCCATGGGGACTATGCTGACCGCCATTCCGTTGGCCGGTGCCGCTTTTGCCGGATGGGCTGCAGCCATTGTTTCAATTCAATTACGAAAGGTCTGGGGTATGACTATGAACAAAATACACAATCATCTCGTGATTCTAGGATACAGTCCGCTTTTAATTCATATTTTACCGGACTTGCTGTCCGAACATCCCCAAGCAGTGATTGTCTCGCCTTTGTCATCCTCCGAGTTACCGGATAATCTGCCATGTATTACCGGCGACCCGACCCATCCCCATATTCTCGCCAAAGCGTCCTTGCCCATGGCGCAGCAAATCGTCGTGGTTGGCGAGAGCGATGGGGCGGTTTTGATGACAGCGATAGAGGCCCACCGCATCGCTCCCAAAACCCCGATTTTCGCAATCACTCAGTCCCGGCAGGCAGCCCAGACACTCAAGGATCTGGGGATGACGCACAGTGTTGCCAGCCAGGATCTCTTGGGCCACACGCTTGCCAAGAGTCTGGCGACTCCTCATGCGGCTGACTTTTTTGTAGCGTTACTGACGTCTCCAGATTTGGCACTGGAGGAAATTTCAGTTCAACAAAATTGGGTTGGTCAACGACTTGATGAGCTGGAGCTTGCTCTCTCCTCCACTATTTTGGCCGTGATAAGGCAACAACAGGTCATTTTGCCGCTTCGTCATCCGGTTATTGAGGCCGACGATACCATTTTGTTATTGCGGCCGCCCGCGCCGGGATTATCCCCTGCGGCCTCATAGGTCAGAAGGCTTTTCTTTTTGCTTGCCCCTATTTATCAAATGCGCCGTAAAACCCCTTGCTTTAGCTATGGGGATATCAGGCGCTCGCCGTCAGGCGAAATGTTGGGTTGATCCCAGTCAGATAGTTGCTATATAATATATCTGTAGAAAGAAGGTGGTTCTGGTGTACCTGACACAACGCAATCAGATTAAAGGCTTAACGAAAACCGAATACGAAGCCTTGCGCGAAATGTGTCG
>PXYT01000124.1 GCA_003023725.1 Sulfobacillus benefaciens
ATCAGGAGGCGCAGGACCGCCTCGGTACCCAGACCATTGAGCAGAAAGCGACCGCGCGGTGATTCAACGTGTGCAATGGTGTTGTGAACATATTCGCGGCCGGCTTTCGGAGGCGTCGCGGGTCGGCGACCCGCCGCTTTTTGCTTTTTGACGCCGACATCATCGATCGACACATTGACCGTATGAGCCGGGTCTTCATAGCAGGCGGCCACGGCCGCCTCATCAATGCGAAAAGCCTCCGCCTTGTCCTGATTGTAGCGCATCGCCGCCTGATCGATGGTGGTCTGTGGCAGCAGCCGGATCGCCGTGTGGGCCTCCGTGGGTACGGATGCGGCATCCGGTTGCCCCTGGGGGGTAAATCCGGCGCTCGTTAACACGTCGGTGGCCCACTGATTCATCGTGGTCTGCAGGGTACGTCCCTCCCGCTCGACCACCTCAGCCGCCGTTCGCACCGGAGTCCCGGTGTCTGGGGCTTCGTGCCGGATGCGATTCAACAGCGCGACGGCGGGGCGATAGGCCATGTGCGTGGCCGTCTGCAATAACAGCTCTCGCAAGCCGTCTGTGCGGTACCACTCACGCGGCCCTAGGGCCGCGAAGACTTGGGTAGCTGTGCTCCACGAGTGCCCGGCTTTGTCAACGCCTCTGTGGGTTTGGAAGGTGAATCGGCCGATTTCTCCGTCAACGGCATAAGGGTGGTCATTTGGCGTGACCACGCCGCCATCAGTTCCTCCCGCAGTTCGGGCTTTTTTTTTGAAAGTTCCTCTAAATAGGCGCTAATCGTGTTCCGAATGACATCGCGGTTGACTCGCAGAATCTCCCGCTCGACCTCATCAATAATCATGGGCCCATCCTCGGGCATCTCGACGTCCACATCCACGGGATGAACTTCCGTGTGTCCGTTCTTGTCCTGAATCGTGATTTGAATGCGCAGGTTCATCGTCACCCACCTCCCCTTTGACCATAACCATCGGGAAGAGCGATGTCCAGCCATTATAAACAATTTATACCCGCGTTGGCGTCGCGGCCTTGCAACGGGCTCTCTTTACAACGGTTTAGTGTAGTGAATTGCACAGGTCGAAATATTGTCCACGCTAATTCTCCTCCGTATCGGGCATTCGACGCACGTAGATAATAACTCCTTGGTCATATAGACGTTGTAGCATAGCCGTTACGTCCGTGGATCGAAGACCTATTTCGTCTGGTATACGTGATATTGGCGTCCGCCCGTCGCAGACCCGCACGAGGGCTTTCAAATCTGGACCATATTCAAATACGGGAGCCTGGATTAAGTTGGGAGTGCGAAAGAAAATGAGTTCTTTGCCGTCGACCTCAGTCGTGCACCAATGTGAGGTTACAAGCGGGTGGAGCTGGTCATCAGTTGCATCCGGACCATTGTCGAATTCGGCGAAATAGTCGTCTTGGCAATCCATAAATTGCCAGAGGCGGATACTGTCTAGTTTTAACTCACTTTTTAACTCGCTAGTTCCAATGTCTTGGAGCGCACGCTCCTCAAGGTATTTTGAAAAGGCATACGCTTCAACCATTGAATTCGGAAACGACTGCGCGTCCACCTCTCGCCATTCCACCCACAGCTTTTCAAGCATGCCCTCGGGGTCCGCTTTTGTACTTCGCGACAACCATCCTACTACACTAGACCATCCATAATGGTTCGTGTCTGCTGGCGCGCACGCCAATTGAAGTTTGTTCTCAACAAATGCATTCCATTGCGAACTGTCCCCAACCCAGTCAGCCAGGTCTCTGCCACGCGAACCGATTTCATGAGCGTTTTCTACCCGCGAACAAATACTTACAATGGCGGCGGCGATGCTGTCTGGCCGTCTAGGATCGACCTCGATCAGATTCTGATCTGGCAACTCCGCGCTCCTGGGCTCTCCCAAGCGCCCCACAATGTCATTAGATACGATGAGACAGGTTCCCCGGCTCAATACCTCGTAGGGTACGCCAGGCGAATGAAACTTGATGGGAAAATCGTATTCCAAGAAAGCCACCGCGTCACATCTATCTATGAACTGAGGGATCTTCCAAGGAGCGATAAACGGTTCGACGGTCACATTCTCTGTAATTCCTAGCTCGTGGATCATACTTTTATAGACGTCGTAACCGTTACCCAGCAACAGTAAGTGAAAATCTGCGCCTTGGTCCAACGCTTTCGCGGTCGCAAGGAGCAATGCATCTGTTCCCTTCTTCTGTCCCGCCTTTCCGTAAACCCCGATGTGGACTTGTCCGCCGTCTCGGGTTTGTTTAGGTGCGGACGTAAACCACGAGCTAAACCCGCGAGGCGGGATCTCCACCACTTGATCCTCACTAAGTCCCATCCCCAAAAAGGGCCGTCGAAGTCCGGCAAAAATGGCCCGGGATCCCCTAATCGCGGCCTTGTATGTGGGAGCCAGATCACTGCGGTTCATTAACCTGCCAACATCACTACCAGCGTGCATGATTATATAAGGCTTGTTTAACACGGTGCCGGCAAGCCAGGCAGCCAGCCCGTATGGCTCGAGGTAGTAACTCAAAATGAGATCGGAACCACGCGCCACCGATAGAGTTACTCCGGTAAGTTGGGTGAGAAACGGCTGACCATCCGGTATGTGCCGGTAAGCTCTGGAGGGAGTCGGCACATCCACAATTCGCAACGACCCTCCGTTTTTATTTCGTCCGTAGTGGCGAAACGCCCAGTCTTCTTCCTGTAGGGTTTCTCGATATGCCGACTCGACACTCCGCGCGTTTGTCACTACGGAAACGTGGTGCCCTTTGTTTGCCAGATAGGAAACCAAATCGAAGGTAATACTGCTCACTCCTCCCTGTATGGGAGGAACCTTACCTATCACGCAAATGTTCACGTAAATCACCCCCTATTCGAGAATTCCGTGGGCGGTTAAATGCTGGAAAACCAATCGCAAACGCTCATTGCTGCCCACTAGGGTTTCCGCAGAAACCGTCCCATCGCAATGGTGCAAGGCTAACGCAATCGATTCTTCCAATTGATAAACTCGGAACCGACCGTGGGTAATTGCAATAAGCAACGTTGCCTGCGGCAAGCTTGGTAGCACATCTTTCTCCTGCTTGAGCGCTGCACAAACGACTGTGGGGTCTGCGGTAAACTTTTGTACGGTTGCGGTTTTGGCCAACACGGGATTCCACGATTCGAATTTGTTGGAATAACCATCAGGCTGATCCCTTGGCCGAACGGCCACTTCGTGAATGCTCAGTTGTGTTTTTGCGGCCTCGAACTCGAGGACGTTTTGTAGCAGATCACCAGGACGAATTCGGGTCTGAGCGTACCGGATGAATCCCAGAGTATCTGGAGCTTCCTTAAATAAGCTGATTGCGTCGCACGGAGGTGCCGCCGCGGCCATGTACTCGTCGATGATGATTTTTTCGAGGCCGAGTCTCGTGAGTGCCATGTGTGTATATGGTGCACTGACCCTCAGTCGCCACCGTCTCTTTGCCACAATCCTCGACGTAGCAACCACCACTTCTGAAAAATCTTGGTCTCGCACAAGTTCCCGGAGATCTTCAGCGGGAGCATGGCCCGTTAACACTTTCACTACAATGGACTGCATCTCTGCATAATTAGGCACTTTCGGTCCTCCCCATCTCCGCGAACATGATAGCTGATGCAGTGTCGACATCTGCCCATATCTCTTCCATACTTTTGGGGAAGTTTTGATCTCTCTCTATAAGACTCGCTTTGAGGTTGGGGAACGAACGACAGGCGTCGTGAAGCAATGTCCATACCTCGGACTGAACGCGTTCGCTATGGTAACTACTCAGAGGTGGCAGATTCCATTCCGAATAAGGGGGGCCGTCCCGCCCCCCGAAATCCGTTGAGTGCTCGACACGGGCTGGGGCGCCCTACGGGGGAGTGGGCGGGAGATAAGGCGCCCCTTGGATCGCTTGTTGGAGAGATTCCATAACCGGGAGTCCCTGTTTCTTCAACGTCGAAATGTCGCCCCGAATCCGTGCGAAGACTTCCGCCCCCGTCATGCTCCGAAAGGTGCCCGAGA
>PXYT01000125.1 GCA_003023725.1 Sulfobacillus benefaciens
CCCGGTCAATCCCTGCCCACAAAACCGCATCCCGTCGTGGATTATTGGGGGAAAATTCTTTTTCTGCTGTCCTTAAACCTTTGTCCCTCAAGGCTTCCAGGACAGCGCAAAAGGCTCTACGGAGGTTTCCGGATCGGAATGGCGCCTGTTGGGCTCCGGGTTCTTTACGTTCTGCGCCACCGACCTGCAGGGCCATAAGCGATATCGCCGATGTCACAAATGACAGAGCGTTCGTCAAAAACAACCCGGCTACACCGATTACCGCCAGCAATGCTCCGCTCACACCCCAAGAAATTACCTGTGCGAGCGACATGGCTGCGCGATTCACGGCATTCACGGATGGTAACTGGTCACGTTGCACAAGCGTGGGGATGAGACGCATCTCTGCCGGAGAAAATAGCGAACCAATGGCCTCAAGGAGGAACAGTCCAATCGTTAGCCTTACTAGGGAAAGCTGGTGGCGAAGTATAAGAACGGTCAAGGCTGCCATAATCAATGCCCGTAGAAGGTCAACGGCAATCATGGCGTGCCGAGAATTCCATCGATCAATGAAGGGACCCGACAACAAGCTAATCATACCGCCAAGCCCAGCAGCCAGACCTAGAAACCCGAGGCTTGCCGCCCCAAAACGAGATGAAGCATACCAGTACGCTGCGACGATTAGAGCGACGTTGCCAATCTGGCTCAGAAACTGGCCACCCACTAAAACGATAACCGAACGCGACATATGGAAACGCTGAGAGGATTTCCCCAAATTCGGATTCTCGGCCACTATGCTACCTCACTTTACAACGGATGCAAAGCCTCTCCAACAGACTTTACCGATCACTTTACCATAATACTTTCGTAATAACGGTACCATAGCCTTGACCCACTCTGATTCCGACAACGTTTTCGCTCCGGGAGGACGAAAGATAGGAACTCTCCACCACTTAACCAAGTCAATGATCGTTATAGGCACTTCGATACGTTCCGTGATAGAAACACTATATCCGGAATCAGCTAAGACAGTTGGCCATGCTGACGCTACTGGTGGCCCTGCCACCCGAGAGGGAGAATCTGACCATAACTCTCTCAAATCCCCGCGAAGTTCCTCAATTAGCACGGTAGGGCCATCCGGCACCGTAAAAATAAAGGGTGAGCCGGATCGCAGAACCATAGCAACCTCCCGAAGCGCAGAGGGTACGTCTCGAAACTGCCAAAGTGCCGCATTACAAACAACACAGTCGACGAGGTCGTTTATTCTAGGACTCCAATTATCGCATGCATCTTCATTTAGAAAAACAAATGGCGACCGTCGCCCAAAATACGTTTCCGCCTCCGATAACATGGCCTTCGACTGGTCCATGAGGACGACACGCGTGGCCTGCGGTACCCGTTCCAAGATAGCCTGAGTTGTCAGCCCGGTTCCGCAGGCTAAATCGACCCACGACTGAGGATTATGTTTTTGAACGGTCCGCGCGATCCATGCGTTGGACTTGCCATACGTCAGAAGGTCCGGCGCGGTACGCGCATAAGTTGCAGCACTTCGATCCCATTCGACAATACGTTCTTTAACTCTTGAAATATTGCGACCTGTGCAATTTAATAAACTAAAGAGCTGAAGTCCGTCGAAATTAGGCTACCCATTCGAGCGCGATCCTGTGATGAGTACACCAGGCGGTGAGACCGTGGTTGTGATTCAGTGTGGTGACCGTGGCTAAAGCCACGGAACCGGACGGTGACCAACTCATGCCTTGGTGTTTTTGACGGCTCGCGACACAGAGATCGTTAGCTTTTTCGCCGCGATTGCTAGAATTCCGTAGATGCAAGGCCTTTCGTAACGCATAGCACGGGATGTAGGCGCGATTGCGTTCAAAATACCCAATCAGTTTATCGACGGACTGTCCCGGTTTCAGCTTGTGGTCCGGAATCGCTTGGAGGTGTAGAGTAGGAGGCCCCTTGCGGGGCCGTCCTCTCATCGAACCGGACTTGTGGTTTTCCCACATCCGGCTCTCCGACGATAGTTGCCCCGAGTTAGGGGCGAGGAGATTGCGTGAACACGTGACGACGCATTAACGCGAGAGAAGGTAAGCCGAGATGGGCCAACCGTTGGTTGGTCCATTCCCAGTCGAGTTGGGGATTGCGATTCCAGTGTTTGGCGATGAAAGCCCGACAACGTTCTCGAATCCACGCATCGAGACGGTAATACTCGCCCGCCTGACTGATGGTAAAGTATTGACCCCAACCCCGAATGACCGGGGCCAAGTCTTCGATGACCATCTGGATATTCAAGGGACGCGTGCGTTTTGTCAGCAGACGAATCCGGTCTTTGAATCGGGCAATGGCCGCCTGTTTGGGACCAAACAGCGGTCGTCCGGGGCCCGTTTTGGGACGCGTCCAAAAGAACGTAAAGCCCAAGAAATCAAAGGACTGCACGTGGACATCCACAATGCGGGTTTTCTCTGGATGCAGGGCCAAGTGCAGGTCAGCCAGCACCGTCTTGGCCACATTCAGGGCTTGTTGCGCCGCTGCCGATGTCCGCGCTAAGGCACACCAATCATCCGCGTAGCGGATGAATTGAATGTCGGGAACCATGGCCATCACCTGATCGAGCGTGTCGAGATAGATATTGGCCAAGAGCGGACTCAAGACGGACCCTTGTGTGGTGCCTCTCGGTGTCGGGTGAAACTGACCCCCTTCCCACACTCCCGCTCGCAGCATGTCCCGAATCCAGCCCAGCACGGTTCCATCGGCCACTCGCTCAGCCACTTTGTCCAACAGCAAGGCTTGGTCGATGGACCCAAAGTAATCCTGGATGTCCGCATCGACCACCCAGTGATAACCTTCCGTAAGATGGCCATAGATACGAGTCGCGGCCTCTTGCGCACTCCGCCTCGGGCGAAATCCGTAGCTGTCCGGACTAAACGTGGGTTCCCACAAGGGTTCCAGAACTCGGCGCATCGCTTCTTCCACTACGCGGTCTCGCACCGTGGGCACCCCAAGCGGCCTTTGTTTATGGGTACCGGGTTTCGGGATGTAGACCCGGCGGACCGGTAAGGGGTGATAATCATGCTGACGCATCCGATTCTGCAGGGCCTCCAGTTCCTCGTCGAGATGTTCCGCAAATTGCTCGCAACTCTGATGGTCCACCCCGGCAGCCCCGTGGTTCTTCACCACGGCCCCAGCCGCTAGGGCTAGATTGCTGGAGCTCCAGACTTTGTCCGCCAAACTGTACCATTTTCTCTGTGTCATCCTCGTTTTCCTCCCTCTGTGGTCTCAGGTGTTCCCCGTAGGGGAACACGGCTGTCGCTAGGCCTTGTGGCCAATCTTGCCTTACCAAGTCCCACAATCACAGTGGAAATCCTATCGAAGTGGCCGCCCTTCCCCTTCCCGGAGGGTTCTGTTGTCCCATCCGGTACTTCGGTACTATGCCGGCCTCCGACTCCCTGTTCCACCCGTTGGTGAGGGATGGGCCGTCATGGCATTGCCCTTCTTCGTTATACCCCCGGGCCAAACAGGGTCTCACCGGGTCAATCGCAGTTCTTTCCTTCGGTGCCATCCCTAAACACCGGACGGGGTACGTGATGGTATTGCTCGTTTATTGGTCTTCTCGTTACCGGTAGCGATACCAGAGTAACCATCCCGTTAGAAGGCTTCGCTAACGCCCGAAAGCTCGCCACCACCGTCCGGCCACCACGGGTTCACAGTTCGTTACGGCCCCGAAGTTTGGCTCAGGCCCATCAGATTCCCGATTACTCGGGACACCCTGCCGCTATTGCCTACCGCACTAGAACGAGTAAATTGGCACGGGTTAGACTTTCACTAACAAGAACTGCGATCTGCCGGTCGCACAGGCAATGGCCGCGTCAACGCGGCCCACCCAGAGCAGGGGAAGGAGCTCCTCCAATAGCGCATTGCGAATTTTGGCGCCGCGCAGGGCTAAG
>PXYT01000126.1 GCA_003023725.1 Sulfobacillus benefaciens
GTTGTTGATTCCCCTATCATTATTTCACAACTCCTCTTCATGGGTCCGGCAGACCTGGTATGATGAGGAGTTACTTCGTGGACGACCTCAAAAACTCCCTTGCGTTCTATATATTTCCATTATTGGTAAATGATTACTCACAATTGTTAGGTACACCCGGCCTGGCGCAACGACACCTACGCTCAGTCAGGCCACAGCGGTCCGTGATCAACAACCGCTAAAAAGTCGTGAATCCATTCGAGTTGTGCATGGGCAAAGTCCCCGTCTCCATGGCCGTTTACGGCTAATGCCACGTTGGTCATCGTCGACAGGATCACCCGTGCTTCCAAGGCGAATTGAAACGATGGCCGATCTTGGGACACCTCTGGCTGTCTTAACACCGCCACCCGGTTTGGGTGGCGAGAAGGTTTCCTGTATGAGCATCTCCGTGTGCGGGATGGAGCACTTCGCGCTGTATCCTCTCGTTCACTTTGCGATAAACCACGAGCAGCGCTGAAATCCGACCATCATCCTGATGTGATAAGAAATTGGCCGCTTGAGCCACGTTGCGCCAAGCCCCTAGCGGAGGCAGAGGTTCGTGGAATTTCGACATCACGGTCACCAAATCATTGACCATGGCGATGGCTTGCTGACCACTCAACGCGGGATCGGCGCTGGCTCCACGTATTCCCAAAGCGTCATCCAGGTGTCTCCGACGGGATAGGGTCCGGGAGGCACAAGGCATGAATAGGGAACGACGGGTATTCCGTAAGCCATCAGGTGCCTTGCGACCTTAATCTCAAATTCCCAAACGTCTCGCCAAAACAGCGAATCGTCACCGGGAAACAGTTTGGCCACTCTCGCAACTATCGGGAACGGGGAAAGATGGACGAGTAAGTTTCCCGCATTCCCTAAGACAACGGGTTTTAGGTTGGAAAAGCCCAACCTGTCTGCAACCACTAGAACATCCGAAATTAACAGGTACTTCCTCCTATCCACGGCTATCCCTGGCAAACGGTTCATGGCCTAAGTACACGCATCTGGATTATAACGCCCTATTTGCACTACAGTACTACGGCGCGTCTGAATCCAATGGATTAGTTTCGCAAATCGTCGGCGATCGCGTCGAGACACTCGCTCAAAAGACGGTGAGGCCGTTGGGTCGATCTTAGCCGTGGAAATCGGATCGCTTAAGCGGAAAGTAGGCAACGCAAAGTGGGCAATACACCCGGCGCCACGGTTCACGCGGATGCTAAAGGTACCTTATCCCACATCCCATACTCAGCAATCATGGAAGGCAACGCTGATAAGACGCCTGCTTGGGGATTCGTCTGCCTCGCGCAACACCGACGAGTTAGTGACTTCGCGCCGAGACCTGAATGGCAACCAGTAATCCAATCAACAGCGCCGTTCCCGTACCCCAAACCCCCGTCATGAACCCTTGCCAGAAAGTCGGCACCAATTCCGTGGCCGAGACCGCGGTCATCGTGGCGCCCAACGCAATGAGCCCTGTCAACCAACCAGACTGCTGTTGCAAAGACAACTGACGCCAATGTGCGCGCTGCAACTTTTTCAATGACCGAAAACCCATCCTCGTCACCTACCCTTCTTAGCACATGCGATCCGAAATTCCCATTGTCTAAATTATACTATAGTTCTAACGTCCTAGAGTGCCTTCATCTCCACAATCACTATCTCGGCGCTCCTTCTGAGGTCTACACCCCGAAGGAACTCGGCTCCGAAAGCACCGCAACATTCCTATCAGTGCCCGTTGCCATAGCCGGATTGCTTTACGACTTGCGGTGCGTTGCATGATACCACGACCCCCAACCGCCGACCGTCTTAAGGGTGGAGCGATCGCCAAAAATAAATTCTCCGGTGATAGTTCTACTCGAACACGGAATGAATCTGACGCCCAGCAAAAAGACTCTGGATCGGTAATTACTAGTCATGAGAATCATTCCGCTCATCGCCCTCCTCCCAGAGTGCCAACAACTCGCTTTCGGCATTGCGCCGAAGCCGGTCGGCACCCCGTTGACGGGCATCGGCAATCACCCCTTTCAATTCATCCAGCCGCCGATGGGAGGCCAAGTGGTCTTGCACCAACCAGACCATGAGTTGGCCGGTGACGGCCGTATCAAACGCATCCCGAAACAGGAGCTTTCGCAAAGCCTCTAGTTCGGTGCGAATAACCGGCCGTACGGTTCGGGCGACCACCGCACTCCCATCGGCAGCCGCTTCCCCGGCCAGCCCTTGTTTAACTAAACGGCGAATGAGAAGCGCGATGGGCTCGTCACGCCGAGTCGCCATGGCGAGAACCGCTTCCCATGTCGATTCTTCTAGTCGAATATGAAAATCCCGCATGCGATCCCGCCTTCTTTCGCATCTCCTTCAGCAAAACGGACATTGGTGATCCCTCTTGAGGGATCACCGTCCCCCTGACGATCCCGCCTCAAAGCGTTATCCCATGCGGCTCGGCCGCATGCGTGATCCCGCCTCCTTATCCTGCATTCATGAAAGGAGCCCAGTATTCCACCCCGGATGACGCCCTTCCCCCACCCGAATTTCTGGGGGAAGGGAGGAGACGGTCCCGAGTCCACGAGCTCGGGACGGTCGGAGGGATGGGGGTCCCACAATCTCACATAGTCAGCTTCGCTATCCGGCCACTAATCGTTTTTGTGCCAAGAGGACCCGGTAGTCGACTCCTGGCACTTCCCACACGGGCCCCATTTCCATAAGCCGGCTGACGATGCGGGCGCCTAGTCGCTGTTCTAGTTGGGCAGGAGATCCATTGGAAGTGACCAAGACCGGCTTTTCGGCCTCATAGCGGGCATCCAGCAGGAGATACAAACGGTCGAGTGTCCACTCGGTCGGTTTCTCCGCACCCAAATCGTCCCAGACTACCACATCCGCTTGGATCATGGCTTTTAACACCATCTCCATGTCCGCTCCGGTAGGTCCGCGAAGATGTTCCAGCAGATAGGGGACGGAGGTGTATAGCACCGTGCGATATTGAGCCCGCACCTCGTGGGCTATGCCTCGTACTAGATGGGTCTTGCCATTGCCGACCCGACCTGTCAGCATGAAGCCCTCCTTTTGGTTGACAGCATCGAGCCACGCCCGCAACCGTGCCATCAGTCCCCGCATTTCTTGGTTCGCCACGAAATGATCCAGAGTCTGGTGCGGCACCTTGGCTGATTGGCACCATTGGGGAAAAAGCGCATCCAAAGCCCGCTGTTGCCCTTGCCAGCGTTCCCGCCTAATCGTATTTTGCTCCATCTGCTGGCGCGTCTCCTCAGCCACTGCCAAGGCCTCTCGCATGCAATCGCAATACTGCCATTGCCAGACCGTAAGCGCCCCCTGAATAACCGAGTTCTGTGTGCTGGTAATGGTTTGCCCACAGCAGGGGGCCGTAAAGTTGTCAGGAGGTGTCGGTGCGGACGACCAAGGCATCGAGGGCACCTGGATCAGTGTGCCGTCCCGTTTGGGTAGTCTGCGAAAGGTGGGTCCCATGCTGCGCCTCCTTTGCCTGCAATTGCCACTCGCCTGCCAAAGAGGCCACCTTATCCATCGACGTCACTTTGTTTCGCCAAAACGGATGGGCGAGACACCAATCAATGAGCGCCATAAGATCTGTGGCCGTCCATCCGTCCTCGACCATCTGCTGCGTCTGCGTCATCCAATTTTGCGGAAAGGCCACCATACCCGCTTGGCGCAGCTGCCCTTGAAAGTGCTCCGTAATGACTTGCGCCGTAGTCGGCTTGGTCTCCTCCCGGGAAGCGGCTCTGGCCCTGCTCATTGCCTGGATCGTCCTCGAAGCACCCCACTATCATGTGCCGCTACCGATTGGGTGGCCGTTGGTGGGCTTCCTCCTCGTCTATGACGGCGTTCTCTAGCTCACCGGGCGCTTTGT
>PXYT01000127.1 GCA_003023725.1 Sulfobacillus benefaciens
TAACCACAGACTCGACTTTGAGCGAGTGGCTAGGGGGCTTTTGGCAAACCCCTTGCGAGTAAAGCTCATCTGAGTTCCTCGCAAGAATCCCCCGGCTTTAGCCGTGGGGAGTGTCAAAAAGCGGTTTCCAATACGAGCCGGTGGACTCCATCAGGACAGGGCTGAGGATCCCAAAGGTCCGGATTTCTTGCCGGTTGGGGGTCAATTGATTCGGACCTTAGTGCCGGATCGTCACCACCGCCGTCTCTTTATGCACATCAATCCGTACACCGTGAAAGACTTCGGCTGGAATAGTGTTCCCCTTTTTGGGCGTTTCTTGTCCTCTCGGGCCAGTAATCCCACAGAAAAGTCGACCATCACAAGAAAACACACAGAAGTACTTCGACATCTCCTCCAATTTTTGTGCTGCGAGGTGCCGAAAAGCGGCATAAAAGATGCGGCAAAGCAGTAACAGTCAAAGAACATTGGAAGCGCAAAAATATCATCATTTAATCAACAAGAGAATCCATAAATTGCTTCAGGAGTTCATTCTTAAAAGTGGATTTGATATCGAAGAAGAGTCTAAAGAAATAAAAAGGACAAGTACAGTGGGCTAGTCATGACAGTTTGCAACTAAAGCCAGAGCCTCGTCAGCGGGTTTTGGGAACCTGACTGCGTTTCCTCTCGCAAAAATTTTTGTCACATGTGGTAATGGCAAGATAGCCCAAATACTACTGAAAATGCGAAGCCGCTCCCCTCACCATGCGATCATCACCCAGATTCTAACAGATAAACATTTGATCGGGGTGCGAAACTCGGGTTATATGTCAGACAGCGGCTGTTTTTGCTCTTCTAGTTTCGCGGGAATGATTTTTTCATCCACCGACCAAGATGGGAAAGAGCACTCGGGATGATTTTGAACCGTGTCAAACTGACTCCATAAAGAATCCAGGCCATGGCCGAGAAGCCGCCAATTAGGATCAACTCAAAAGACCAGTGCGCAATATGCGCGGCATAAATCACCCTTGTGGATGCGGCCATGGCTGCAGTAAATATCATCATGGACACTATCCACCCGACGAAAAATCGGCGGTGCCATCGCCACGGGTGGACATTATGCCACCGTAACCACATTGCCATCGCGAAGACCCGAAACCACGCGGCAAGTGACGTGGCCAAGGCGAGGCCAGCGGCTCTGAGAGGTCCAATGAGGAGAAAATCCCCCAGAATATTGACTCCCATGGTTGCCATTGCGATCAGACTCATCGTACGTGTTGCCTTTTGGGAAAAAAGAATGCGAGAGAACAATATGTTGATAGCCGTTCCGAGAATGCCTATCGTCCAATAGCCTAATAATCGGGCGGTGAGAGCGGTGGCATTATGATTGAATCGTCCATGTTGATAGAGAATTTCGACCAAGGGGACGCGAAGCAAAAACAATGTCACAACAAAAGGGGAAACAACCAGCAATGTGAGTTGCAAGCCTTGACGCACAACATTTTGATAGGTCGAGGAGTTTCCGTCCTGATTAAACAATTCCGACAGACGCGTATAGATGGGAGTTACAATGGGCGTTACGACTAAGCCGATGGGCAATTGACTAATCACTTGGGAAAAGTTCAGACCTGAAATGCGCCCCACGGCCAGAGTTGAGGCAAAAATTCGGTCGATGATGGTCCCCCCAATTTGGACCGAGTGAGACACTATATTTGGGATGGCCAATTTGAAATAGAGGCGAGTCCACGGATGTTGCATGTGTAGCCGCAATTTCAAATGGATGTGCTGACGTCTGAGGGCAGGCACTAAATAGAGCAGTTGAGCCATTTGAGCCAGAGTAAATCCGATGGCAACACCGATAATGCCCATGCTTAGGCCAAGGACTATCATGGTCAGAATGCGGACCATGTTGATAATAACCGGTGTTAAGGCGGACCCGATGAAAAGCTTCTTGGACTGCAGCACACCATTCATGAAATTGCCTAGGACGAGAAAAGGCCCCGCGGGTAACATCACACGCAGCAAAAGCACCGTCAGAGGCTGCCGAGGGCCATTAAACCCTGGCGCTATGAGATGCACTAATTGCGGAGCGAAAATTTCTAGTGGCAACATCATTAGAGAGGTAAGAACGACAATCCAAGAAAAAATCTCACTGAGAAAACCTGTCGTTCCTTCAGGACCTTCTTCAACCTGCACATGTCGGGACAACAGGGGGATCATCACGATGTTAAACGATCCCCCAATGATTTCAAAGAGCAACGCCGGGATGATACTGGCCATAAGCCAGCTATCCGTAGCCACTGATGTACCAAATAAGAGGGCCATTAACCATTGACGGATGAGACCCAGTATCTTGGACAATATTCCGCCCATTGCCAAAATCAGAGTCGAAAATTTTAGGGACCTCTCTTTTAAACGTGTGCGGCCATGGCGGAACAGCCGTCCAAAATCCACTGCAGTTCACCTCGGTTGGCTTGTCTCAGGGTTAGCATCCCCGAGGTCCATTATAGTAGATCCATGAAATGGGCGACTGTGTGGTCCTCACACCTTAGAGAACACTCACTGGTCTGATTCTCGACGTCTATTGAGCTCTGGTGGCGGCAATAACCCAGAATTCGCGAACATTCCATGGCGCACGAGATTTTGGCTCTCCCGCAGTCGAGAATACGCGTCTTGGGACAAATTGGTGGCTATCACCACCGTTGCTGGTTTTGTCAACAAGTCGGCAACCCCCTCGACGATGTAGTCTCAGGGGATATGCCAATAGGTAAAAGGAATATGCTGGTATTGTATCGTACACAACGAGACCGAAACCGAGGCCGTCCCGAGGATAGTGGGATTCACGACATGAACATGCTCTGCCCTGAGCGCTCGGACCAACGGGTCGGGTTCACGAACGTCAACCGGATAGAGTAATGGGACCGACGTATGCACTGCATGACGTAGTTTCGTCGCGAGCCCCCGATGAACCCAGCGCGAAGGTTGCAAATAGTCTCGGGTAATGGTCCCCGTGGAGGTATAAATGGGAAGACGCTCAGGGTACATTCGTGCGAGGTGCTCGTGAACCTGCCGTAAGCCCATAAGATGACTGCTGTGGCTATGGTGGATGAGGGGAATATCGGCAACATATACGCCGATTCCGGTGACGGAGCCCATATTCCACCGCGTATCCATACCAAGCCAAGGGGGCCTCTTCGGTGATGGGCTGTTGTTGCCACTGTTTTTTGGTCACCATAAAGAGCAATTCGTCCAACGAATCAACCCAATTCCAGTCGGTCAGCGGTGTGGCGAGCATCACAAACCGGTCCATCATGTGTCCCTGCCAACCGGTGGCATCAACACCAGCAGATCCTACAATAAAATCGGAAGAATGTTCTATCAATTTATTGGCTGCGCTGAGGAGCGCGGTCACATCCAAAAAGAAGATATCTTGATGGCAAAACGCAAGAACAGATCCTCGAGCTTTGCCGGCGCCGTAGTTTAATGCTGCCCCAGCCGACCAAAACGCTTGCGTTCGATTATCAACGGCCATAAGTTCAATCGACGGAGCGTTCTTTAAAGATGCCGCGAGACGCTTCGTGAAAATACGCTCGTTATTGTACACACAGATAACGCTCACCCAAAACCTCCGACATTGTCGGATCTCGCTCTCTTCTTCTGTGGATAGAACAGACCTTAGATATGCGATGGCATGTCGTGTGCATGATCTTGGCCCTCAGAATATCTGGTGCAGGGGCCTTAAAGTGGACCCCATTGTCAAGACAGATTTTATGCCCCAAAGTGTGACGACTGCTCCTCCTTTGCTTGGTCTAATTTTACCTCTCACTCGCGAGCAGCGTCGGCATCCGAAGGATCCGGACGCT
>PXYT01000128.1 GCA_003023725.1 Sulfobacillus benefaciens
CTCCTGATTCGTAGACGAACTCTCTTTCGGGAAGTGTCCGGATCAATTCCCTGCATCCCAATCCCCGTGGCCGTTTGCGGAAGTCTGCAACGCAGCGGGACCACGGTGTAAGGCCTCAACAGAACCATTTGTGTTCAACGCCCTGTTCGACGAATCCCCCCCTCTCAACCGAGACGGGGGGATTTTTTGTGTACTTGCGGGATCCCTTCCCAATAGGTATTGCCCCACGATGGCGCTTCCTGTTCCGAGAGATTTGTGGATAACCTGTGACTGGATTGTCTGATATTCTCTAGACAACAGGCAGAAAGGAGACTGATGAGGACTCATGCCACCTCCACCCACCCCCTTTCCGGTGGAGATTAATCAGAGCTAGAACCCCGTGAATAAACAGTGGCACCATGACATCTTCGTTGCACTGCGTATGGCATCGAGCTTGCTGCAAACCCTCGAGGGAATATAGCCTGACTGTGGGCTCGAACGTGGGGCAAATCTATGGTGGTACTCCGCTTTGACCCTCTCTAAGGGCTCGATGTGGTTGAGATGGCGCGAAAAGGTGGGGAGCCCCATCCACGTGATCTGGGGCTGTCTCAACCAAAATGGGAGAATACCCTTCACAATCGCCGAGGGGTTCAGGCGAACATGGGGGACAATCGTCCGGTATTGGCACCGGAGGTCTTTATTAGGGCGGGAGCTCAAGCGGCATTGGGGGATCGGCCCAAGACCTTGGCCAAATCGCGTAGACAGTATGATGACACCAGGACTGCACGACAAGGCATTCCGGGTTCGCTTGAGTCATCGCGAGCATGCAAAATCGCCCGGTAACCCACCCGCGAAACAGCCGGAGTATGAACCCGGCGAATAACCGTTTTCACGGCTGTGTCGTCCCCTTCCAGGGGTGTCATCCCAGTCCTGTTATCCGGGTTGGCCTCCCTTCAAGCCTACCGCTTGGGGGGAGGGCCGGCAATCGTGTGCTCTGGTGGATCTTAGAAGGCGGTAGGACTGTCCAGTTTAGACCTGTTCACCGGATTTAGTGGGGCGATCGCGACCGTCTTTCCCCAAGCGGATGTTCAGAAGTGTATCGTCCATCAAGCCACATTTCCCCGAAGTATGTCGCCGGCCAGGGCCGTTTGCCCGATGTACCGATTTGACCAGGGGGATTTCGGATGAACCCAGGGAGGATGCTCAGAGATTGCCCCAGCACGATAGGCGCGAATCGCTTCAGTTTGGCCGAACCCCTTTTCATTATATGAGATGCTAACGATTAACCCTAGCTTGAAGCCGGGGCTTTTTGTGGTGAGCCATGATCACCGCATTGGAGTCATGCCGCCCTGGCTCTGGCTGTTTGGAGGCCTTAGAAGCCATAAAATATTAACCGACGAGCATGTCCGTTTGGGAATTGATAGGAGGTCGAATGGTGTGGTTCCATTGTTCGGAAATTCGGCGCCATGATGGACTTACGCATCAGAATCCAGACCCAATCGCAAAAACGCCGCCTCGGCATCTTTCAAAAATCGTTGTATGTGGGAAAATTCTCGTCGTAAAACAATTATAACCTGAGTCGTAGAGGCATTCCCGATCTGTAACCAAATAATTTTTGGTGGCGCTCCTCGCAGAATACTCCGTTGATAGAAGTCGATGTCTTTGGAAGTAATAACCAGGTGATGCCGAATGGCATAATCCCAAACCGCCTCATCGGTAGCGCCCACTAAGCCGACGTCCCGCACATGAACGCTATGGGGATAAATGTCCGATAGCGCTACCACCAGGCGATAAGACAGATTTTCGTCAAAGAGCAACATCATGAGTACGAAAATAGTCGCCGTTCGCGGTCCGCCGCAAAAGCGAGCGCTGCTCGAATATCGTCTTCGCACAAATCCGGGAAGTCTGTCACGATGTCTATCATAGACATGCCGCCTGCAAGGTAATCTAAAATATCTGAGACCGTGATGCGTGTACCACGGATTACGGGCTTTCCACTTCGAATAGCCGGATCAATCACGACCCGATCCCGATAATTCGGCATGACCATTCCCTCCTTCTCCACTCATTATATGGCCCACCAGACGATCATTCAAGAAACGTATAAACGCTCCCGGTGCCCCCTCTACGGGATTTAGGTGGGAAAGAGTTCATTACCGTCGGCTACTATCGCCACCCGACCTGGAGACGCACTCCCGTTCAGATAGCATTGCGTTCATGTCTATTCTCCGCGCATTCTGTGGCCGTTTTTGCGCGAAGAACAAGAGTCTGGGAGAAGCTTCTGGGCTTTCTGTCGCCACATTGTGTTCGACACCGTGTGCGACAGGCGTTCCCCTCTCGTGAGGGGAACGCCTTGTTGTATAACCCAGAACCGTCTCGTGGACGATCGGGTGGATAACTCAGGAATTACGGATTGCTTAGACAATGACATGGGGTAAGAAAATGATGAGGGTCCCGGCCGATGCATTGTGCGGGGGAATGAGGCCAGTTGCACTGCCTTATCGCATCGCGGCTGCGTCAAAACCTGATGGATAAAGCCTGACCATGGGTACTTAAAAACGCTCCCGTTATTCCATTTGTCCAAACGTGAGCGCCGTCATAATTTTGGGATTTGGGATTCCGGATTCAAGACAATCCTTGTCACCGGTAATGAGGATGTCGGCTTGAGCTTTTACGGCGGTCCGGAGAATGGGCCGATCGGAACCATCTCGAAGAAGGAATTCATCCGCGATGTCCATGACGGGAGTCTGAACCCCCTCGATGACACTCAGAAACACTGCCAAAAAACGTTCGAGAGCCGGGATTTTATCAGGAAATTTTCGGTTGTAAACGCGGCGGAGTTCGTGAATATTTTGGTCACACACCAACCCGTGATGCGAATAGGTCACGGCTTTGACGTAGGCTTGATAGGGATTCCGGTGTGGCTTAAAGCCGCGGACACGAGGATGTTGGTATCCATCAACACCCTCATTCCGCATCGTCCTCGGCACCAATCGCTTTCACCCACGCGACCACGTCATCATCGGACGGTATGTCTCCCTTTTTCGCTGCCCCTTCCATCGCTCTTTGGAGCATCGTCATGGCATACACGGCGGAGTGCATGACAATGACCCGGTCCTCGTCACAGATGAGGGTCACGCGATCGCCCACGGAAAGGTGCAACCGGGACCGGATATCTTTCGACAGAATAATTTGCCCGTTGGCCATGACTTGGGCATTCTCAATGAGACGCATGTCAAGCCTCCTTTGAAGGATTTAACGCGGAGATGACTCACCGTGTCTCGTATGAAAATACGGACTCTCTATCATCATACGCGAAATCCCGTGAGAAATACACGGGGGCAATCACGTGGCCAGTTCTGGCGCATGAAGTGGACTTTTCTCCCCTGAAGGCACCGGCCTGTTAACACGGTCCCCCCGTGTATATATTCCCCACTCCGCTGAGGGTAGCGGATATTTTGTGGATAACATGTAGAAAGGGGTATTACTATGGAACAGCCCACATACTCGACCCCTTTTACGGTCGAAATCAATCACAGTTATAACCCCATCAACAAACAGTGGCACAACGACATTTTTATTAAACTGTACACGACAGCCTTGAGCTCCGGGTTTTTGGCCGCGCTGCCGGATCGGGACTGGAAGACGCTGTGCGTCATTGCCTTGCACATGGATACCGCAGGTCAGTGCTATCCCTCCCGAGATGCGATTGCCCGGGCCTTGGGGGTGAATCCCAGCACGGCCTCCGCCCGCATTCAACG
>PXYT01000129.1:0-3165 GCA_003023725.1 Sulfobacillus benefaciens
AAAAGAAAAACCCCGGAAGGCGGCCAAGAGGCCGCCACCCGCTTGACCCCCTCCCGGCTTCGCCTGGGAAGGGGAATGCGCGGGCATTATGTTCAACAATTCGGTATACTCTATGGAAAGGGTAAGGATGCAAGACAAAACATTGAGGTAGGAGAGATACGATGCGAGATGGCCAGGACAATCATTTTGATCAGAACGAGGGGAGAAGTCGACAAAATCCCGAAAACTCCAGTCCCTCATTAGGTCCTTATAAAGTAAGCGAATCGACTCAAGGTATGGAATGCTGGCTCTCGGAATCGAATGACGGATGGCGAGTCTGCCCCCGCTGTCACGGTCCTCTGGCTACACGCCAAGAAATCTATGTGGTTGAGACCCGTGATGGGAATATTCCTCGGGATCTTTTGTTGGTGGGAGGATCAGACATTGGAGAATTTTGCGGTAAGTGCTCTGTGGTGGTGATAAACCAGGTCAGGATGGGACAATTGTTGCATTATCAGAAACCCGAGTGGCAAGTGGGGAACGAGTACCGGATCGTGGGCTTGGTCGAGAAGGATTTTTTTCCCGAGTCGGATGACCCTTTTGGAGAAAACAACCCGATTCCTTTGGTGCCCTTTACGCGAACTGTGGTCGCAGAGTCGGACTCGCCTCCGAAACGAACGGCTCAAGAGAAAAAACGCAAGGCCAAGACTCGTCACCGGAAAGCCCGAAGTCGATAACAACGCGAGGGATAGGGAACCGAAAATTTCCGGCACTTGCCAAGGAGAAGATTACCTTGTTGTGAGGATAGTATTTCACTGAACGTTTGCCGTTCGGCATTCCTGCCTTATGCCACTTCCATACGTACGGGAAATCCAGTCATAGTGGCCGATAAGAACCGGGGTTCACCCTGGCGGCGGGTCTAAGTGATAAAATCTCCTATTTCGCGAGATGTGCGCGGGCATACACCGTGATACTCTCATATGGGAAGATAAGTCAAAAAGGGTGCCGGGAGGATCGACGAGAATGAGGAGAATGTCGGGACTAAATGCGGACTTTGTTGGAAAACTCGATGCTTAAGGCATAGGAATTCCGTTTCGCCCATTCCCGGAGGAATCCCCTTATCATCCGAGTGCTTGATGGAAATCCTCAGCTTCCAACCATGCAGGGAATATCATCACAGACAGGGCTCGCAGTCCTTCCTCCGCAAGGCGGACGGTGATTTCCCTGGCAACGCGAAGAAATTCCTCTGAATCGGATCCCCGTTTTGACTCCCCGACCTTCAGTATCTTCCCCTCCTTGTCCAGCCGCGCTCGGACCGGAAGTCCGCATACTGTTTTTGCCCGGCGATGCCCATTAAGGAGTCCTTGGATTCGATCTCGAGTTCCCGGCAATCGTTAAAACGATACTTCATGGAATGCCCTGAAGGCCAAAGAGAAAATAGGAGCCCGTGGGTATCAGCATCGCCGGCAAAAAGAACAGCTGCATGATTGTCTAGCCACCGGCGGGTTCTGGAGGACGGGCGGCAGCACAACATGAAGGGGGTCCCTTGGCAGCGGGTCCGGACATGGCCGAGCTGTTCGGCACTAAAGAGTGTGCTGATGACAAAATGCCTTTAATCAACCATCTCTCCCGAACGGTGTATTGGGAATTTGTGCCGGGAATGCACCGTCTTGCACGCGGCATCATTATATAGCAGATTTGATATCGGTACCTACATGAATGGTACTCCGTGCCCTGCGAGGACACGGGCATATCGATGTGGGGGATCATAAGGCTTGATGGGCGGATACTATGACACCGCGGCATTGAGGGGTGCCAGGGGGTAACGTCAATTGTTGGCACAATGTTCCTGATTTTTGCCTTGTTGTGGCCTGTGTTGAGAAAATCAAATTCTTGCGTCATGCCTATTTCAAGACCGCCTATCCATCGCGACTAAATGAGGTCGCGTGATAGCACAAAGATATGGTGATATAGGAGCCAAGCATAGGCGCTCATGATACAGTGATGTCTGATTATTGTATCAACTGCATGGAATGCATGTCACTCGTTTATCACGTTTAACACAATAGACACATCCAGTGAAGAAAAGAGCCCCGGCACTCTCATTTTTAAGGCGGCGTTCCGGTGTCTCGGAGAGTTCAGGCATGGGGAATAGCGTTGGTGTGATTCGGTGATGGCTTGTGATGTTTTAGCAAGGATAACTGTCCATTTATTGTGAATAAGTGTGGGAGGCGATGTCGCACTCCGGAACAGCTCATCCAGGTTCGTTGGCTAGCTTAACTTCTTCGAGTGTCAGGAAGAGGGATGCAATGGCTCGAGGTGGTCTGACCCCCTCACTGTAAGGGGCGCGCAGATGCGCAGGGCAGTTTCAACTGGTGCTGTCGTGCCGAATGCCGGGTTCTTATTGGGGAATTCCGTAAACATTTTCAATGGCACGCTCAGTGTTTTTAGCCTGATGACCGCTCCGGCGACGGGACTGGCTGGATGGCGGCGGTACTAAAACTCTTGGGCCCTGGAACAATCTCTTGGAACTGCCGCTTGAAAGCCCTTTATGGCTCATTAGTAATGCCTTTCAGCCATCACTCGTGGAAACTTTCCAGTCTCAGGCTGTGGACAGTTTCGTGCGCGGCGGTTTGCCGGAAAGTTTAGGGGCTTTCGGCAAAGTGCTCGGGGTTGCAGGGATATTTGGAGATGTGACGACGTTGGTGAACCCGGGTGGAAGCAGTTTAGCAAAAAACTGGGTCAATCCAGGTATGGCTCTAGCCGCCATCGGTGGTAGGGCGGCCGATCTGGGAATGATTAATGCCGGGGGCTGATTGGATTCCAGGAGTCGGGGAGGCGGTTATGGTGGGGAGGGGACTGTACCCGGCGGGGGATTGGGCCTATCATAACATTTTCACTGTCCATCAGGCCTTCGACAATGTCGGGAACTGGATAAGGCCGGCGGGTGGATCTGTTGGTCACGTCTTCATACATGACCTGGCCAATAAACTGCCATGAAGATGGTCAGTGCCACCACCGAGGCAATGTGGAACGCTGATTTCCTGGTGTTGTGGGTCCTGGTGTGCATCTTCTACCTTCGGTCCTTTAGGAAAGATTGGCGATCTTTGCTCATTATCGGCATCGTGATCTGTAGCGCAGGTATCATTGCCAATCTGAACGGTATTGTTTTTGTGGGGCCTGGTG
>PXYT01000129.1:3174-6887 GCA_003023725.1 Sulfobacillus benefaciens
CCGGGGTAATCCCCCTTCCATGACGCTGGCGAGGGAGGGGGAGGGATAAGATGAGGAGTCGGTGACCTCAGATAGAACGACTCGATGCAGGTTGTGCATGAAGACGTGGCCAACAGCCCACTTTCACATTCGGCAAATAACGTCCACAAAGTGATGGGCAGAACCAGATTCGAGAGTTCCTCAGCACCGAAACATTCCAGGAGTTGTTATTCTGGGCCATGTCCCCGGCATTCGTCCCGAGCTTTGTGCCGAAACAGCCACAGTTGTGCTCCGGTAGGTTAGCGGTCGGATGGCCAGGAAGAGGAATTCAGCATAAAATAGGAAGAGGCTATGCGGGTCATATTTTTCTCCGACGCCTGGGGTACCGGCCAAGAAACTTGCCCTACACTGCCCATTTGGAAGCCGCACTTCGGCCTAAGAGTCCTTGTCCAAATGCTCTCCCGAACGAGAGGCAGGATCCGGGACAGCGGCTTTGTCTAGCGCGTGAATTTGTTTCTCCAGCCAATCCCGCTCCGCTTCCATCATATGACGGCGGTGGGAGAGCCCCAGCTGGATACTGGGACTAAAGGCATGGGACGGCGTGGATTCAAAGGTTCTAATCGCCTCGTCCAAGGCCCGCTTTCTCTGACGCAGCCATTCTGCCCATTGGCCTTGCGGCAGCGTATCAAGAAATAAGAGGGCCGTATCAAAAGGCATGGCAAACCCGTCGACTGTGAACAGTAACTCGCGCAACAGTTTGCCAAACAGTCGTTGTCCCTTATCGGTTACCGTATAAACCTTGCGGGGAGGACGGTTGCCAACCTGCTCGATGTTCATTTGAACATGTCCGCTGGCACAAAGATTATCTAAAGTGGAATACACGGTCGAGCGTTTCATTTCCACAAAGCCGGAGAGATTGTTGAGAATGACGTCATTAATTTGATAACCATGGAGGCTTTGGGATAGCAGTAATCCTAGCAGCAATAGCTTCCGCTCTTTCACGCCCACCACCCCAGCCTGGTTATAGTCGAGATTGACTATTCGCTTCCGGTCATTTACACTCCACAATATATCATATCGTCTCATGCGCCTTGTGCCCTGTCAATTTCCCTGCCATGGTATCCATCCGGCGAGCTTCCAAACATGGAGCGAGAAGGAGCGCGGCAATGACTCTTCTTAGACGTCTAAGCGTGATTCTGGTCATATTGATGACGGTGTTTACCGGTTTTGGTCTCATTATTCCGGTGTTACCCGTTGTCATTGAACGAACCCAAGCTGCGCCGATCAATTTGGGACTGATGTTAGCCGTGTACTCGGTGATGGCTTTTGCTCTGTCGCCATGGTGGGGCCATCTTTCCGACCGAATAGGCCGAAAACCGGTCTTAATCGTAGGACTGCTCGGTTTCTCTATAAGCTTTATCCTCTTCGGACTGGTTATTCACATTCTCTGGCTCATGTATTTAACACGGATTCTGGCGGGCGGATTTTCCGGTGCCGTCACGTCATCGGCTATGGCTTATGTTGCCGATGTGACGGACGATGAGCACCGCACATCCGGTATGGCCCTGGCCGGCATGGCCATAGGACTCGGGTTCATCATTGGTCCGGCAGTGGGCGGACTACTGGCTCCCTTGGGACTGCGGGTGCCTTTTTTGGCGGCGGGGGGTGTTGCGCTTGTTAATGCTTTGTGGGGATGGGCGACGTTGCCGCACGTGGCAGTTCCGGCCTCCGCATCGTCTGGTTTGGCCGATCGGCCATCGAGGTGGGCAGCCTTTGCGGGTCCCGTGAAGTATTTGTTTCTTGTGGGATTCGTGGGACAGTTCACCATCACATCTCTAGAAGGTACGCTGCAATACTTTGAAATAGCCAAGATTGGAGCCACACCGCAGAACATCGGAGCGATGCTGTTCATATCCGGGGTTGCCGGGATCCTTGTTCAAGGCATTCTTGTCCGGAGGTATGTGACCCAAGGACGGGAAATGCCTGCACTCATACTGGGGCTCATGGCTTCGGGAATCGGACTGCTTTTGATTTTATTGTCCCGTAATTTCTGGACAGCCACGGCATATCTGACGGTGTTTGGTGGCGGTAACGCAGTTCTGCGACCAACGCTGCAGTCATTAATTACACGCCAGAGTGTCGTCGCGCGAGGTCTGACTACGGGCCTGATGTCCTCATTCGACAGCCTGGCACGGATCACCGGTCCGGTTCTGGCCACCCTATTATTTCAAGTGGCTCACCCTCTTCCATTTATTTTGGCGAGCGGGGTGGCATTCGGTGCCTTAGGCCTGATCTGCGCCTACCGCAACCACACCGTGCCCCGGATGCGGGGCAAGGACACGGAACCCTTGGCCGACTAAAGGGATCGCACCGGGCTTATACTCCGTCTTATTCTCCGTATTATCTGAAGAACCAACACGGAACCATCGTAGCTGGTTCAGTATCCTCACCTACAGAACCGGGGGCTACCGAACACGGTTCGAAACCTATGGGGCCCAACATCGGATTACCCGCATGAAGCTCATCGCATTACCGTTCCTTGATGTTGGGCAGATCTTTTCAACGATAATACAGACATGCGCTTGCGCTGGGGTAGATGGTTCGCTACCATGTTAAGCATGATAGGTAAAGAGGATGGCCGGGGGATGGGCCAGCTTCGGCGGGGAGTGGCGGAGTACTGTGTCCTGGCTCTGCTCAAAGCGGGGGAGGGTTATGGATTCGATTTGGCCCGGACCTTGTCTGAAGCGCACATTGTTGCCAGTGAGGGAACCATCTATCCGCTGCTTTCACGACTCCGGCGAGAAGGGCTTGTCTCGACGGTTTGGCGTCAGTCGGAACTGGGTCCGGCACGCCGTTATTATGTTTTAACCGAAATGGGATCCCAGGTTTTGGATGAGTTCACGCCTAGGTGGCAGTCTTTTCGTAACACTGTCGACCGAATATTGCAAGGGGAACGGCCCGCATCAAAAGAATGACGGGCGGCTTAATACAAACCGAAACGGAGAATTTTACAATGCATTCATCAAAAACAGATCAATTGATCGCGGATTACCTGCATCGCGTTAGGCTAGCCCTCGAGCATTTAACCCCCTCCCGGCGAGACGAGATTATCGAAGATCTCATTCAGCATATTACCGAGGCCCGCTCCCATTTTTCTTCAGATAGTGAGGCGGAATTGCGCACGCTGTTGGATCATTTGGGAAGCCCCGCAGAGATAGCCGAGGCAGCGGGGGTGCGCCCTCACACCAGAAAAATCGAACCCTGGGTCCCATGGATGCTGTTGTTTGGAGCATTCGTATTTTTCGTGGGATGGTTGATCGGGTTGATAATGCTCTGGTCTTCCCGGACTTGGCGGCTGCGCGACAAACTGCTTGGCACCCTTATCTGGCCGGGAGGCTTGCTGCTCCCGTTCATGTTGCTCGGCCTTCCCGTCAGCTCGCAATCCTGCGAAGGAACCTCGTCGGGCGGGTCGATTCATTGCACTCCTCACGGAGTCCTGCCGGAGCCCTTGGGTGCTGTAATCGGCATTGTGACATTTCTTGCTCCTATACTGGTGGCCGTGCATTTGGATAGGGTTCGTCGTCGGAGGGCAGTTTGAGAGATCGCGCCGAGTACCAGCGCATCCTTTTAACCGGCGTACATGACCCTAAGGTACGGATAGCAAGAAATCCCGCTTCGTCTACGGAATACCTATGGATGTGCGCATCCACCCTTAAGCAGAGAGAATCCCAAGC
>PXYT01000013.1:0-65412 GCA_003023725.1 Sulfobacillus benefaciens
CATCGTCTTGATTATGGGAGAAGCAGCGTGATTCGTTGAGTTACGGGATGTCTCACCAGGTGAAATTGCACACCATAGATTTTTTGAATGATGTCGGAAGCGAGGACCTCTTCGCTTTGTCCGGCAAGCACAACCTGCCCCTTATCCATTAACCAAATCGTATCTGCAAAGAGCCCGACGGTAGCCAAGTCATGATAAGCCAGAACAATAATCTTTCGATCCACACGCGCCAATTCCTGGAGATAAGCCATAAGGATTTGGGCATGGCCCGGGTCGAGGTGGGCCGTTGGCTCGTCCAGCAAGAGGATAGACGTATCTTGTACGAGAGCCATGCCCAGCAAGGCCCTTTGAGCCTCTCCCCCGGAAAGCTGGTTATAGGGTTTGTCTACCAACTCTTGGAGCTGTAAACGACCAACAACCTTACCAATCTCTGGGGAGGGAAGAGAGTCTAAAATCCGCTCTCTCCAGGAGCGGTGAACGTAAGTGCCCAGGGACAAGAGCTCCCGAACCCTCAGATCAAATCCTATGGGGAGAACTTGGGGCACAAGCGTGAGTATTCGGGCCCTGGCCGAGGGGGAAAGGTGTATCAGGTCCTCACCTCCGTAGCGGACGGTACCGGACAATGGTTTTAAGAATGCCCCCAATAACCGCAGGAATGTGGACTTCCCCGCGCCGTTGGGACCGATTACCGCGGTGATGCGCCCTGGCGAAAAAATGCCGGATAGGGGGCCAAGACGGTCTCTGGTGGTCTTCCACCGAAAGCTGAGCTGATCGATTACTAAAGGAAGTGTCATGACTTCACCACTCGCGTCTTGATAAGAAGATAGATGAAATAAGGTCCGCCGATAACGGCACTGACCAGTCCCAAGGGCACGGTGCCGATGCCTGGAATGTGTTCGGCAATAATGTCGGCAACAACCAGAAAGACTGCCCCAATCAAAAATACCAGAGGCAGGATGGTCGCATGATCGGCGCCGTAGAGACGCCTGACAATGTGCGGAATCACCAAGCCCACAAATCCGATGAGACCGGCCAGATAGACGGCCATGGCCGTCAACAGGCTGGCTAAGATAAGCAGCCAACTTTGGGTGAGTGCCACATTGACGCCGAGATAATGGGCTTGCTCTTCTCCTAAATAGTAGGCATTAAGTTCAGGGGCGGCGGGCAGGACCGATAGGGAGGTGCCCAGCATGATAACGGTGGGCCATAACAAGCGCGTCCATCCGATTCCATGAATGCCTCCCAGTTCCCAGGCAAAAATTTGAGACATGGTCTGCCGATTGGCCAACATGGCAAAGGTGGTGAAGGCTCCCAAAACCAAGGACAAAGCATACCCGATTAGAATCAGAGTCAGCATGTGAACCCGGCCTTGACCACGGGCTAAGACATAAGCGGCGAAGACCGCGGCAAGCGACCCGGAAAAGGCGCCCAATCCTAGGAAATCCGATCCTGGCCATAACAGGGACACCATCACCGCCCCAAAACCGGCTCCGGAAGAAGCACCGATGATATAGGGGTCGGCCAAAGGGTTTTTAAAGAGAGCTTGCATAATGGCCCCGGCCAAGGCCAAACTTCCGCCGACCAAAGCTGCGGCGATGAGGCGCGGCAGGCGAATGTCCCAGACGATCACATTGGACACTGTGGACAGCCCCGGTGCCTCGATGCTTGTGAGTAACTGGTGCCAGCTGAGGGAAACCGGTCCATAACCGAGCCCCAGAATCAGTGCCAGAATGAGCAATCCCAAGGGGATCACCCCTTGTTTAACTCGCTTGAGAGAGATCATGGGGCAAGACCACGTGGGGGTGAAGGAGATGGATCAGTTCGGCCAATCCCATGGCCAGTGCAGGGGAGGGCTGGTCAATGTAGGATGGTTGAGTCATCGCGATGACGTGATGATTACGCACGGCCCGCACGTGAGAAAATCCGGGAAGCGTTGTAATGGCATGCTGGCTGGCATCGGAAGGATCGTAAACAATATCGACCGGATTCGCCTTCACGACTTGTTCTGCGGTGAGTTCCGGATAGGCGGAGTGTGTGAATTGCGCGGCAATATTTTGGCCGCCGGCCATGGTGATCAGATTGTTTAAGTAGCTGTCCGTTCCTGCGGAATACAATTGGCCGAGGTCCAAAAAGACTGTCGGCTTGTGCCGGACCTCTTTGTGCACCAATTGCTGAAGACGAGCGAACTGCGCCTGGAGATGGGCGACGACCTGATTCGCTTGCCGGGTGCGTCCCGTGGCCCGACCTACAATCTGAATGTCGTGATAGACCCCTTGAATGTTTTGTGGGCTTAATATGATAACCGGAATATGAAAGTGCTGTAATTGAGAGAGCCCTTTAACGCCGGGAATGGCTAAGACCAAATTGGGTTTCGTGGCGATAATGCGCTCGATGCTGACGGCCGGAAATGAAGGCCCGATGTTGTGGAGGCCTTTGAGTTCGCGAGACCAGGGAGCTGGCGTATACTCGAAACTCATCGCATCCGCCCCCACAATGTTCTTTCTGAGTCCGAGATCCAATGCAATTTCGGTGTTGCTGGGAGCAATCGTGACGATGCGAGTGGCGGGACCCGAAAGGGTGACGGTTCGTCCCGTATCGTCCACAATGCTCAGGGCATGAGAAACCGGCGGGGTTTTTTGGGCGGCTGCGTGACCGCATCCCGCCAACAATACCACACCCAGACCGACCCCTAATCCGCGCAGGGTCTTGACAAATTTATTCAACACATGTTTCCTCTCTTCTGCTTCTAATTTGTACTCGTGCACGAACACAATTCTTGTGTACCGAACTCTGTCATAATGAGAGTTTAAGATGAAGTTCCCCCAATTACAAGAAAGCGTTAAACGAGTTTCAAAAGAGCACGACAAGATATACGGTAATTGTCATAAAGAGACAAGAATAATCTTCAAAATCGGAGAGGGGTATGCCAAGATGGCTGAAACGGGAAATGTGGATATTTATACGGAACGGATCCTGTGGGCGTTATGGTACCGGCCGCGGGCGGGAACGGTGGCAACCATTAGCGGTTATACTGGCTTGGCGCCCGGCCTTGTGGTGCAGACCCTCGAGCGGCTTGTAACCGAAAAGTGGGTGAACGTGTACCGTAAACCTGGGCAACCCGCCTTGTATTTTTGGTACGGACCCAGAGACAGAGATATGATCAAGACAGCAGAAATGGTTCATCACCTGGTTTGGGATCTGCCGATCGATGACCGTATCGTGTAACAAGGAACTTCGATTTCGCGCCGTTTGAGCTTAGTCTAAATCCTGGTCTTCTTCGCCGGCGTGGCACAATGGCGAAAAAATAAGAACCCAACGGCCGGTATCGAAATAGCGCAACAGAAGCTGTCCGGCGTTGGGAACCGAGATATGCCGAGATGCTGGGCCATGAGCCTTAAGGACGACAAGTATGGCACCTTTGATGCAGTCGGCATGGGTAGCCCCTACTGTCAAGCTGGCAGGCTGGCAAGTCTTGAGGAAAGCCGACAGCGCGGAAAGAACCCTTTCCCCGACAGCCACAATATTTTCGCCGCCGGGAGGGGGATTGGCTTCCGGATCTTGCCGCCATGCCCGAAAATCGGGAAGGTTATCGCTTTCGAGGTCTTTAAGCCGCCGTCCGTCCCACGTTCCTAAATCCACTTCGGACAGATCGTCAAGAATGATGGGCTGAATATGGTGAATGTGCGCCAAGGGCTCAACCGTTTGCTGAGCGCGCAACAACGGACTGGTGACAATATACCGAACCGGGGCTGTGATCAGCTGTTTGGCTAGACGTTCGGCTTGAAAGGCTCCGGCTTCCGTCAGAGGCGGATCCCACGTGCGGTAGGCAAGACGCCCTGCCGCGTTGGCTTCACTTTCGCCGTGTCGGACTAATAAAATATCAGCGTATAAGGGCAAAACATGACCTCCATGGCTACTGAGAAAATCTTGTGCTTGTTATCTTACCGAATTTTCGAGGTTATGGGGAGAATTTATTGCGTTACGGGAAATTTGTCAATCTCCCTTGAAATTGCCAACAATATGGTATTCGTGGTAACCTAGTAATGAACAATCATTTCTTGTCGCTCATATCATAAAATGGAGTGAGCGAAATCAATTGAATGAATCGCCAAATCGTGTGTTTACACGAACGGGGGACCCAATTTGTGGGGCGTACGCAAGGGGGCAGCTTTCCGCCCTAGCCCGTCAGCTTACCTCGTCGGCATGGAAAGCTTGGACTTGTAGCCCGGGCTAGCCCGGGCTTTTTCATAAGATTTGGCGATTTCTCGATTGATGGGAGATGAGACACTGACTTGCTAAGGAGGTACGCCTGATATGGGTTATTCATGGGTGAGAACCGAAGAGGAAGCCGAACAGGCACTCACTCCAGACGGCGAACCCAGCACTTGGATAGCAGAGAAAAAACCGTATAAGGGTTATGTGCCGTGGTTAGTGGCTGCCGTAGTTATTGCTTTTTGGTGGCTGGTGACGGCTCTTCACATGGTGTCATCGACAGCCTTGCCGGCCCCGGGGTCGGTGGCTCATGATTTCTTTACTGTAGCCACAGTGGGGTATAGTGGAGTTCCATTATTAACGAGTACTCTTTACAGTATGGGACGAATTGCCGCCGGATTTCTTGCGGCTGTAGTGGTAGGAATTCCTATCGGATTTTGGATGGCTTCCACTGACTGGGTGTTTCTAGCCATTGATCCGCTTTTGCAATTCCTGCGCCCGATTCCGCCTTTGGCCTACATACCGGTCATGATTGTCTGGTTTGGAATCGGGGAAACTTCGAAAGTCGTGCTGATTTTCTTCTGTACCATTCCTATTATCATCATCAGTGCTATGAGTGGCGTAAAAAGTGCTCAGGAGACCCGCATCCGGGCGGCGCAATGCTTGGGAGCCAATAAGCGGCAATTGTTTCGCTATGTTATTTTCCCATCGGCTTTGCCTGAGATATTTACCGGAATGCGGGTAGGAATCGGAATCGCATGGACTTGCCTTGTGGCCGCCGAAATGATTGCAGCATCCAAGGGACTGGGGTGGATGATTGAATCGGCGGGAAACGAGCTGCAAATTGGTGTGGTTTTCGTGGGGATTGTCATAATTGGGTTGCTGGGATACGGCATGGAACTCATTATTCGCAGCATCGAGCATCGTGTTACACCGTGGAAAGGAAAAGCCTGATGTGTCCGAACGTTGGAGCGTGAAGAAAGTGAAGATTCTTGCGCCCCAGAGTCGGGTGCTTTCGCATCTCTTCAAATTCAGCAAGAACCAAAGGAGGATTTTGATTGCGTGCACTTATGCGACGTAAAGCGTCTCACAGTACTTTAATGATTGGGGCTATAGTTGTGCCATTGACGGTTGCTCTGGCCGGATGCGGTACGACGTCCGCCGCTAGTCAAGAGCCCACTGTGACGATTGGATACGAAAATGCGCCGGATCCGGAATCGGTTGCCATTGAACAGAAGTTTTTTCAGAAGTATCTGCATGCTCATGTCGAGCTCAAATATTTTTCTTCCGGACCGGATGCTTTGACATCACTGGCCTCCGGATCCTTGGATTTCATGACTACGCTGGGGAATCCTCCCACGGCGTCCGCAATTGCCCGAGGAGTGCCTTTGAAAGTGGTCTGGGCCATGGAACGCTACACCACAGCCGAGGGTCTCGTGGTGAAAAATGGAAGCCACATTCATTCCCTTAGGAACTTGGAGGGCAAGACCGTGGCCTTGGTACAAGGCTCCACCTCGCCGTTTGAGTTGGATACGGCCCTGAAAATGCACCATATTCCTGTCTCATCGGTACACATCAAGAATATGGCCCCGCCCAATATGGTATCGGCGTGGAAGACCGGCCAAATTGATGCGGCGTACACCTGGGCTCCGTTTAGTAATGAAATGCAGAAGGATCACGGCCGTTTTCTGATTTATGACCAAAATCAGGTCACACAAGCACCGATTTTTAACTTGGCGGTCGTGAACGCACATTTCGCCACTAAGAACCCCAAGCTGGTGGATCAGTTTGTGCAGGCGGAGGAGGCGGGGGTAAAATTCTTTTATGCCCATCCCACGAAATCTTATCAGGACATCGCCAAACTAAACGGAATCACTCCCCAGGAGGCTAAAGCCCAGGCACAGGGACTGAAATTTACCACTTTGGCCCAAGAGTTGACATCCCGGCGGTTAGGAACGACAAATACCGTCAAGAGCTCCTTAGTGACCAAATCCTTGTCGTCGGCGGCGGCGTGGTTGAAGCAAACGGGGCAGATCAGCACCGTTCCCAGCCATATCAGTCAATATGTGGATCCCGCGTTCTGCCAAACCGTTTACAAGCAGTCGCACAAGAGCGGTTCCTAAGAGTGTGGTAAAAGCTGTTCGTGAAGGAGCTGGCACCGTGATTGAACTGAATACCTTAACCAAGTTCTATCCTCCGACGAAGCGAGGCGCGCAGCCGGTCTTGGCGGTCGATCACGTCAACATGACGATGGATAACGGCGAATTTCTTTGTATTGTCGGTCCCTCCGGATGCGGGAAGACGACGATTCTAAACATGCTGGCGGGGTTTGAGCGCCCTAGCCAGGGGCAAATAGTACTGGACGGAAAGGTGGTTGACAAGCCCGGTCCGGAACGGGTGGTGGTGTTTCAACAACCTTCTTTGTTTCCTTGGATGAGCGTGTTCGATAATATCGCTTTGGGGTTGACCTTGCGCGAAGGGAAAAGGCCTCAGCACGCGGAAAAAGTTCAGGCCATTATCGAGACCGTGGGATTAAATGGGTTTGAGAAGCATTTTCCCTATCAGCTGTCGGGTGGAATGCAGCAGCGCGCAGCCATAGCGCGCGCTCTGATCACCGAACCGGAAATTTTGCTTATGGATGAACCTTTTGGCGCCCTGGACGCGCAAACCCGCACGGAAATGCAGCGATTTTTGCTGACTTTGTGGGAACGGCTGCGCCCCACGGTTCTTTTCATTACCCATGATGTTGAGGAAGCCATTATCCTGGCCGACCGAGTGGCGGTGATGACGCCCCGCCCCGGTAAGATTGCGGCCGATATTTCCATAGATCTGGGGAGACCGCGGCAGTGGGACGTCAGCCTTTCGCCCGAGTTTCTGCACTACAAGAAGACGGTCCTAAATATACTCAGACCATCCGGCAAATCATCGCAAATAGCGCACTGACCACAGGACACTCCCGGGGCGATAGGCAAAGGCCACGCCCCGGGAGCTTTTTGTCCGGGATGGTCCTTTGTTGTCTGCTCCAGGATACATCCGCCGTCTAGGTGGTCTCCTGGGATCCGGTTTCAGCATTGGCTAAGCTGACGGCCCGCCTGATTGCCAGGGAGACGGCGTGGGCCGCCAGAGCTCCGACCATAGCCGGGGAACTTTGGCAGTCTCCTGCGGATACGGCAAAGAGAGTGTCGCCATCCCATGGCGTGTGCACGGGGTCGATGGCCCGGGCGAGACCGTCATGGCCCATACGGCAAACACGGACCAGCTCGGCCTTGGACAGGCGCCCGTTGGTGATAATGGCCCCTATGGTGGTGGATTCACCTTCTGTCAACACCCCAGGGTTCTGCTCCCATAAGGCCGGGGTGGTGGCTTGAGGATGCCCGTCTGAGGATCGGGGGCCGGCGAGAATGCGGCCATCCTCTGCCAATATACTGCCCATGGCGTTGACTACTATCAGAGCTGCCACCATCAGACCGCCAGGAGTGATAAGGCTGATGGCTGCTTGGCCTCCTTTCATCGCAAACTGGGGTCCCAGGGATTTACCCACCGTGGCTCCGGTTCCGGCTCCCGCGGATCCTTCGGGAACAAGGCATTCCGTCTGTTCCATCAAGGCTTGTTCCATGGCCTGCTGTCCGTCTTGGAGAGTGGGGGGCTGAGGTTGACCGTAATCGAGGTCAAAGATGCACGCAGCCACAACGATAGGGATATGGACATTGGCCACGGCAAATCCGCGATGATTCCTGTGCAAGACATCCTGAGCTCCGTCGGCCGTTTGCAGTCCCAGAGCGCTGCCTCCGCTGAGGATAATGGCATCGGGGCCGGGGACGAGATTGGCGGGATCGAGCACAGGGGTCTCACGGGTGGCCGGAGCCCCTCCGGCCACATCAACAGCGGCCCGGGATCCCGGGGGAAGCAGCAACGCCGTGATGCCGGTTCCTTTGACCGCATCACTCACGGTACCCAGCCCGACTCCGGGGATTTTAATGATCCCCGGAAGAATGTCATAGCCCGGCGTATTTGGCATGACGATTCACACGTCCTTTCACTGCCGCTGGTGGAAAAACGGCATTTCGCACTGACGGGCACTCTGTATAATGTCTTAAATATAGACGATATTGAACGTCGGGAAGAGGTGTGTTCCCGGCTTTTCTCCCTAGAGAGAGATCTGGGGAGTCTCGCAAGGTTGAAGGCACTCAGGGAGTTGGGCTCACGCCTAAGCGCGGCACAGAGCTGACACTTGCAATGAATAAAGGGGACGAAGCGAGCTTGGCGGTTGGGGTTTATCCCGTCGAGCAAGATTTAGGTCCTATTGACACGATTCTCAAAATTTCGAGGTTTTGCCGGAAACTCTATTCGGGTCCCAACTTTTGATGGTATGCTTGTGCTATTCTGTGGAGAGGAGAAAACGGTGGACCAGGAAAAGGCTGAAGCATTATTTGATGCCGCATTTCGCGTTTTACGCATGATGGCGCGTCAATTCGCGCAAGACCGTGGTCCGGCGCACATTACGCCAACGCAGTATCACATCTTATACCTGATACGGGATCGTCAAACCCTAACCCTGATGGATATGGCCAAACATTTGCAGGTTTCTGCGCCGACAGCCACGCGGGCGGTTGACGCCTTAGTGCAAAAACAAATGTTAAGTAAGGAACGAGATCCTCAGGACCGGAGATTGGTTTGGCTCAGACTGTCGGAGGAAGGGATCCGGCTACTGGCCCGGCAACGCGCGGAACGGGTGAAATTTTTGGCTCGGGAGGCTGATGCCAGGCTGACGGAACAAGAGCAGGATCAGCTCATATTTGTGTTGAATAAACTCATACCCCCGGCATCTTTCGAAGAACAATAAGGTGAGTGGTCAATGCCCACAATTGGTTTAATCGTTAACCCTATGGCCGGCCGCGATATTAGGCGGTTAGTGGCGGCGGCGTCATTGCAATCGGCGCCTGAAAAAATGTTGGTGGTACGAAGGATTTTTGCCGGAATGGCAGGAATCCCTGACACGGAAGTGTTGATGGTCGATGACTACGAGGGATTCGGCCGCTATGCATTTCATGAATTGAGCACGGTTGTGCCTGTCAGGCTTATTGCCGGGGAAAAGGAACCGAGCAATGGCAATTCGACGATAGACTGGGCATTGCGTCTGCAACAGGCGGGAGCTCACGTCATTATGAGCGTGGGCGGGGATGGGACCCAGCGCAATATTGCTCAGGCTCATCTCGATATCCCGATTCTGCCCATTGCCGGTGGCACTAATAATGTGGCCTGCTGGACGGGGGATCAGACAGCCGCCGGCTACGCTTGTGCACTTTACGTGGCGCGCGGAGACGATCCCCTGGAAGTGGGTTGCCAGGCTAAACTGATTCATGTGCAGCAGGAAAGCGGACATGAAGAACTGGCCTTGATCGATGTCGCGTTGGTGCGCCAGACATATACGGGCGCCTTAGCCGTATGGCATGCCGAAGACGTCGAGCGGCTGCTTCTGAGTGTGGCCGATCCTGTCCGACCGGGATTGTCTAATGTCGGGGGATTTTTACATCCCATTTGGCCCGCCGATGATATCGCCATGGAAATCATTTTGCACGATGGTCCGCCGGGCCACGAGACCTTGGCAGTTTTGGCGCCGGGTCTCATGACCCCGTTCTATGTCAAACAGGCGGAACCGGTTTCACTGGGACAACCTGTGGTGTGGAGCCGATCTGAAGGCGGAACTTTGGCGCTGGATGGGGAACGCAGTGTCGTGCTGCACGCTGATGAAACGGTGATGTTGCGTGTCGTCCGGGATGGACCGTTTGTTCTCGATCCAGCAAAAATTCTCAATAATACGGCGAATAGGGGTTAATAGTGGGGCAGGCTCTGGCTGATGCTCGTGATTTTTTTATCGCCAGGCTTAGTTGGCCGGTCTAAAACTTCTTTCCTTCACGTATTCATAGCTATAGGTGGGACGACAGATGAGGGGGGAAAGGGCATAGATCGGCCAGAGAGGGTGATGAGTTCTCATATGGCGCAAGCCATTAAGGTGGGCCTAGCCACTATTCGCCGGGAGATCAAACGGCTCGAAACCGAAGAACGCGAGATTCGCGAAGTTCTGTTGAACGGCTTCCGGGACTGGCCTCCGGAGGCTGTTCCTGTCCGGGTGGGAGAGGTCGAATTGCGGATACAGCGCCGGTAGCGGGCGTATTGACTACGAGGAGGCTTTTCAGGTTCTTGACAGCCAGGGACTCCTGGATGGCGTTCAGAACGACGCGGCCATTTGCGGCCGGGATGCCCTTTTGTCCTTACGAGCAGCCATATCTCGGCTCAGCATGCCTGCCGACACCCAGCAACAGCTAACGAGTCGGTTTCAAGAGGCTATTCAGTTCCGCCCATCTGCGGGCCGAATGGCTGGACGGACTGTCTGATCCTCGCACGGGGCAAGCCCCGTGGGTTCTGTGGTGTACTGCTTCTCCGCCTCGTACATGTCTCTCGATAGGATATCGCGCACACTTTGGAGGTCGGCAATAACCGTCAAATTCTGGATGAGGACGGGTATGCCCGCTGTTTTAAAGAACGGAAACCGGTTGTTCCGGTTCTGGTGGTACGCTAATAGGCCAGCGCCCCTGATTGGCGTCGATAATGCGGCGGTATAGGTAAGCACTGTCTCTTAAGGTACGCTTCTGTGTCTCATAGTCCACCCGAACCAAGCCGAAGCGGGGGCGGTATCCTTCAGCCCACTCGAAATTGTCTAGCGCGGACCAGTAAAAGTAGCCCCGTACCATGGCTCCTTGATTTTGCGCGCGGCTCACGGCGGCTAAATGGTCAATGAGAAATTGTTGTCTCACGCTATCGTCGGAGGTGGCGATGCCGTTTTCGGTAATTAATAAGGGTTTGTCAAAGCGTTTCAGGGCTATCAACAAGTCTTCCAAACGATTTGGATGAATCTCCCAGCCCATGTCTGTGAGAAGGCCCGCGTCTGGCCTGTGGGCCACCGGAACCAGAAACTGCCGATGGTGGGCATACTGCTGCGTATAGTAGTTCACGCCGATGAAGTCGGACGTGTTTCGGGTCCATTGGATAAATCGCCAGTTAAACAAAAAATGGAGGAGCCGGGCGTTCCATCGATCGAGCCATGAACGAGCATCATAAGGGGCAAATGCCATCAGATGATGGGCAAGTCCAGCCATGGCACCGGGGCGCCGGGCTTTAATACGGTGATAGGCTTCCTGATGGCAGGCGAGAAGTTTGGGGACGATTTGCCACAATTCCTTAAGATTTTGATGACCCGGGGGCCATTGGCCATTTCCATAACCCATGACCGCATAGACCAGGGGTTCGTTGATGGTGACGTAGAAACGGGCCAAATCCCCCACCGTGTCCAGGACCTTCTGAACGTAGCGGCTAAAGAGCCTGGGAGCCTCACGCTGGAAAAATCCCCCCTGTTTTGCAAACCATTTGGGCAGAGTGAAGTGATGCAGGGTGATGAGGGGTTCCATCCGGTGGCTGATGACGGTTTCGGTCATAGCCCGGTAATGGTCCAAGGCATTTTGGTTAAATTGGCCCGGTTCGGGCTCAATACGACTCCATTCCAGAGAATAACGGTAAGCGTTCACACCGATTTGGGAAAAGAGCTGCAGGTCATCCGCATATTTTTGGTAGTGCAAGCAAGCATTCCCTGATTTTTCCACAACATGTTCCGAGTTTTCCCACTCTGTCCAGTCGTTGTCGGTATCCCCCTCAACTTGGTGAGCGGACGTAGCCACACCCCACAAAAACGGGGTGGTGTTTTGTGGCCAAAGCATCATCTGTCATTCTGCCTTTCTTTCCACGCTGTGTACACGATTGGGTCGTTTCTGAGCTGCCACCGTCCCGACTCGGACCCGAATGGCTCGGGGAACGGTTCGAATCGTGATGGGCAAATGGCCAACCAACTCGCCGTCGGCATGTACCCACAACTCTTTTGGCCCTTCCACTCTCAGGGTGGAGGCCGGAAACGCACTGACGACTTTCTGATGAACGTGATTGCCTCGAAACACACGGGCCAGCAAGGGAAATACTTGCCACGGACTAATGCTCTCGACCCATATAATTTGAAAGGTCCCGTCGTGAGGATTCGCTTCCGGACAAATTTTCATTCCACCTGCATAGTATTGTGTGTTGCCAATGGCGATCATAAAGGTGTTTTGCGAACGGGTGACGTCCTCGGATACAATGGTCATCGGTTGGGGACGATAGCCGAACGCATTGTATAAAATTCCCCGAATAAACACCCACGTGCCGTTGCCTTGTTTCTTGCGCTGATTCACCCATCCGGCCACCTCCGCGTCAAATCCGGCTCCGGCCACGGTAAGGAAATACTGTCCATACTGGCTGTCAATGTGTCCCAGATCAAACCAACGGTAAGGACCGTGGAAGGCGAGATCCACCATTTGATCGGCCGATTCGGGATAGTGAAGCATGCGTACAAAGTCATTCCCGGTTCCCGCGGGGATGACACTAAAGATGGCCTTGCCGCTCGGCATTAAACCATTAATCACTTCATGATGGGTACCGTCTCCGCCTAAGGAAATCACTGTCATATCTTCAATATCTGCGACTTCCCTGGCCAAAAGGGTTGCATGTCCCGGGCCTTCGGTTTCGATAATCTCTACATCAAATTTTTCCACAGAAGGTCTGATCTTTTCCAACACTTTTACCGCTCTGCCATTCCCGGCTGTGGGATTGTAAATGATCCGCGCTGCCATATATTACGGGATTCCCCCATTAAATGAATATACCTGTGCAAATTTGTGGCTCATGTTGCGTGCTCGCTACCCAGAAGCTCATGGCAACGGCGAATTTCATCGGCATATTGGGCTTCCGATTTCACAGGCGTTTCCAGATAAAAGGGGATAGACCCCCAGCGGGGTTCTTTCAAAATCTCGGCGATCATCACCGAACCCATATATCCTTGACCAATGAGCTCGTGCCGATCCTTTCTGGCACTTAACGGCACTTTACTGTCATTTAAATGGATAGCTTTTAACCCCTCCATAAACGTGGGATGCCGAAATCCTTCAAACGTTGCGATGTTACCCAAAGACAGAATGCCTGCCGCGAATGCATGCTGCGTGTCCAGGCAAAATCCTACCTTGTTACGGGGGAACGGATCGGCGATAGCCAGCAATTGGTCGATGGTTGTGCCAATTTCGGATCCTTGGCCGGCGGTGTTCTCCAACAGGATCATAGTGTGTTGGGTCTTATCTTTTTCTAGAACCTGCGAAAGAGCACTTTGCATACGGGATATTCCCCAATCAATTCCCTTGTCTTTAGGTTTGCCACAGTGGACAATCACTCCGTAAGAGCCACGGGCCTCGCCAATTATGAGGTCTTGTACCAAGGCGTCAATAGACAGGTTAAAAAGTTCCTCACTTGGAGCGGCGAGGTTGATTAAGTATGGCGTGTGGCCAACGGTGACCAGGTTAAGATCTTCCGAGAGAGTGCGCCCTTGTTGAGCATCCGCCACGTTGAGCGGCTTGGCCCCGCGGAAACCGCGGGGATTTTTTGTGAAATATTGAAAGCAGGCGGCCCCCAGTTTTGGGGCATTATCCACGGCCTTGACAAAACCCTTGGCCACACTGAGGTGACATCCGATACGTATCATGCTCAACTTCGCTCCATTCCGTCGCTATGGTCCATGATGACGAAAATCGGTTTTGACGTCAAGCAAAGTTGAAATACACCATAAAAATTGGAGGAATTTTGATGCCCGCAAGCGAATTTAAAAACAGTATTCTAACTTCGGCGATCATCACCGAGCCGGATCCTGCCAGCGGCGGCAAATTGGTGTGTGCGTAAATGGATAGGAACATTTTATGATGCTACGAGACCACGGACGGGAGGGTAATCAATGACGGCGGCACAATATTGGACGTATGAGGCGATGGAGGACAGGTTAGAGAAATGGCAGCGGGATTACCCCGAACTCTTGTCATTGGAATCGTTGGGGAAAAGCCGCATGGGACGCACAATATGGGCAGTTGTCATATCTTCTCCGGTTTCAATGGCCGCCTTTAGACCGGCCATGTTAATCGATGCGAACATTCATGCGGGTGAGGTGGCGGGCAACGCTGCGGCTATGCAATGGATCGGGGGATTATTAGAGAATTATCGGCTTGCTCCCGCTGTGACCCGGCTTTTGGATAGCCGCTGCATTTATGTTATTCCCCGCATTGCCGTAGACGGAGCCGAAGAATATCTAACGACTCCGCGCCGCATGCGGTCCAGTCCTCACCTCTATCCCTATTCGGACGTATTGCCGGGTTGGATATTGGACGATGTTGATCACAACGGACACATCTTGAGCATACGACTGCCTCGCGAAGACGGCGCGTTTGCCGTGGACGAGACAGAGCCTCGACTGATGCGGCGGCGCCGACCGGGTGAATTTGGCGGGCAATACTATCACGTTTTTCCCGAAGGACGAGTCAGTTACACAGATCATCATGCCCGCGATTTTCCCCAAAGGCATTTTCGGCTCTCGGTCCCTTATGGGATGGACTTTAACCGAAACTTTCCCGTGCGCTGGGCCGGCGAGGATCAGGAGAAGGGGGCTGGGCCGTTTCCTTTGTCTGAACCGGAAATTTATGCGCTGGCCAATTTTGTCGTGAATCATCCCAATATTGCGGCTTACGCCGCCTTGCACACGTCGGGTGGTGTAATTCTCCGCCAGCCTTCCATAGGACCCGATACCTCCATGAACCTTGCTGATCGCCTTCTTTTCACCCGAGTGGCGAATGAGGGTGCTCAAGTAAGTGGGTATTTTGCCAAATCCAATTTCGAAACCTTCCACAACGGGCATGAGGGTGTGCTGATGCCAGGAGCGGCCGATGACTGGATGTATGACCATCAGGGGATTTTAAGCTTTACTGTGGAAATGTGGGATCTGCCCCGCCATGCGGGGGCCAGAGGCTATGCCGAACATGGCGTCCGCGGTTTGATGAAATTGATCGACAGCGAACGGGAAGAGGACTGGCGCAAGATCATGGCCTTTGTTGACCAAAAGGTCGGTGTGGATGGGATTTTCCCCTGGACGCCATTTTATCATCCTGATTTAGGTCCGGTGGAGATTGGAGGCATTGACCCTAAATTTGTCATCCAAAATCCTCCGTTGGCCTTCTTAGAAGAAGAGTGCGAACGAGTGGGACGCTTTTTGACGATTTTGGGACTTTCGACGGCGGAACTGGATTTGCCGTCTTTAACAGTGGAGAAAAAGGGGAAGAATATTTACCGGATTGCGGCATTAGTGACCAATCGGGGATTTCTTCCCACCTCGAGCACTCAGAAAGGAGGGACGATGAAACGTAACCAAGGCCTGGTAGCACGCCTTGATGGCACCTATCACATGGTTTCTGGCGAGTCACCGCAATATTTGGGACACTTAAACGGATATGGCAGCGTGGATCAGGGAGAACCTCCGGAGTCCAGCCAGATTCAGATTGAGTGGGTAGTGGAAGCGGATCCCGGAAGCACACTGTTGGTCAGCGTGAGCACGCCCAAAGGCGGTGAGGTTCGCTCCCGGATAGTCCTCGAAAAGTGATTGGGGGAGAATTAGGTGTATGGACACGATTTGCGGCTCTTGATTCCTGCGGCTTTGCATCAAACATATTTGAATACGGCCACGCTGGGGCCGACCCCCACTCCTGTTTCGGCCGCCGCCTGCGCGGCCGAGATTAAATGGGAAGAAATGGGACCAGGACATGTGCCTTACTATGTGGAAGGCCGGGACAAGGCACGGCAATTTGCGAAAAGGATTGAGACGGCCATGCCCCGGGGGACGGTCAGCCTGGTCGAAAACAACAGTCAGGCGATATTACGGGTGCTTTGGGGCCTGAGCTGGAATGATGGGGACGAATTAGTGACTACCGATCATGAACATCCGGCCTTGCTCTTCACTATCGCATCGCTAATGCGGCGTTTTGGTGTCAAAGTCAAGATTTTGACGGTGGATAGTCCGGAACCCTTGCCGGAACAACTCCGAAAATGTCTTGGGCCCCGAACAAAGCTGGTCGCAATTAGCCATGTGTCTTATCTGACTGGCTGGCGGCTTCCCGTCGAAAAACTCGGAGCTGTCATTCGTGAATATCCCCAGGCGCGTTTTTTGGTCGACGGTGCCCAGGCTCTGGGGAATATCACCGTTAACCCCTTTGCGACTGGTGCTGATTACTACGTATTTTGCGGACACAAGTGGATGATGGCCCCCCCTGGCTGGGCCGGATTGTGGGTCAAAACAACTCGTTTGGCGGAATTGGCCACATTGTGGCCTATTGATAATCGGCCTTTCGATGCTCATGACCTGGAACGGGGAGCCTGGCCTCTGGAATTGGACAACGGCCAGGGATTGGAATTCGGGAGCCGTGCCTGGCCTCGGGTGGTGGGATGGTCGATAACTTGGGACTATTTCGAAGAAGAAGGATTCGCCAAGCAGAGCCTCTACCAGGGGATGTTAGCGCAACGGCTCATCCGTGAAGTAGGCCGCATTCCTGGAGTGGAAGTTGTGGCGCCGCCTCAGACAGACTACCATGAGAGTGCGTTGGTATGCCTGCGTTGTCCGAAATTGGGATCGACTTTGGCCAGTGAATTATGGGCCCGCCATGTTGTGGTCAAGCCGGTGCCGGAATATCAGGGTATCCGGGTCGCTCTGGGGTTGTTTAATACACAAGAGGATATTGATCGGCTTATAGACAGTCTTCGAGCCCTGAATTTTTAGAAGGCCACGGGACTACACGTCACCGTCCGGTTTTTCAGGGAAGTTCGGGGTTTCCATGGATTCGTTCAGAACCGTCAGACGGTCGTGAATAAGCCAGGCTAAATCACCGTCCAATTGTAAAGGATCAACCACTCCCGGATAGTGGGGCCATAGCTCCCGCCATTTCTCCGAAATGCCGGGGTTCTCGAGAATATGCCGCCGAAAATCGGGCTGGGACAGGAACCGGTTAATGGTGTCAAAGGATAAAGGAGCGCGAGCCGTCAAAAGAGGTTCGCAAATGGCTTGAAGCCAGTACCGAACGGACGGTGTTGCCCTCTTTGGATACAAGAGACTTATTAAGTCGATGACGGCTTGAACCCCCGTTTGAGGGTCGGGGGCCTTAGGCCCAAATCCCATAGTCTCATCCTCCTTCCGTTGCAAAACCTTTTATTTCAGCCTTCTCACCTTTTCGTACCTGTACTCGTATGGTAACACGAAAGGCTATACGAAAAGGAGGGGGCAATCGGCCGTATGAATTTTTCTTCCGCAACCCTTCATGGCATTTACCAGACTCCCTACCTGGATGCATGGATCAGGAACAGCGTGGCCCTATCCCGTCCCCGGCGATTGTGGCAGTTTTATCAAGACGCCGGGTACTGTGTGGACCGTCCTCAAGATGTGCGGCTTGTGCCACTGGTTTTAAGAGAAGAGCGGGTAAGCCGGTTACGTAAGATCTTCCGCTTGTACATCTTCGCGGAAATGGGAGTCAGCACTGTCATGGGACCCGCAGCTCCTTTTATCGGTCTTCCCTTGCTGGCAATGATTTTATTGAAATGGAGTATTGATATAGGCTGGTGTTACGGACTGGATATGAGAGAGAAGAACATACAACACGAGGTAGGCCGTATTTTCACCCACCGCTTCAGCCAGGTTGTTTGGCAAAGGGGGTATGAGGGATTGACATACCGGCGCCTGGCTACAACCGCGACCCGGCTGCTCCTGATGGGGTGGGGGCAGGAACTGAAATGGGCCGATCAGATAACAGGAAAAATCCGAAGCGAATTGCGGCGGAAACTGGGTGAAGAGTAAGCATGCACTTCATGTGTCTGTGGGAACCATTCACTCCGAAATTCCGGCCATTCGCGGCCAGACTCTAGTCCAAAACGAGCCAAGAAGAACACAATAGACTCATAACCAATGGACTTCTCACCATCCAAGGAGGTGCGAGCAATGGAAGAGGAACGGCGTCCGGAAACTGATGAGAAATTGGAAGAATGGTTCGACGTCATGCGCGAATGGTTTGATGTCGCAGAATGAGGGACTTCCATAACGAAGCAGCTCCCCGCCACCACGGAGCTGCTTCGTTGTTTTGTCATGGAGGCAGATTCCAGAAATAATGCTTATTTAGTAAAATGGGCTATCAAGTATACATAGGCGTGTCTTGGGAGGTGCAACGGAAAATGGAGCAATTTATCGCTAAAACCACGGATGGAGCCGAAATCGAAACATACTTTTTGGCAGGAGGACCTCTGGCTGTTATTTTGTGCCACGGCAAGGCTTTTGACCGGGACAGTTTTGTTCCGTATGGAAAGACGTTACAGGACGAGGGATATACCGTGGCTATTCCCAATTTTCGCTCATACGGGTCATCGACCGTGGGCAGCTTGGGCACGGAGGCAATTGAGCAGGATGTGCTGGCGGTGGCGACGGAACTCCGGCACAGAGGAAAGAGCGTGGTGGCTTTAGGAGCTTCCAGGGGCGGCGGGGCCGTTCTGCGGGCTGTGGCGAAAAATCCGCAACAGTTTCGGGCTGTTATTACCTGGTCCACTGTCGCTGTGCCTGATGAAATCGCCAGTCATCTGGGAGAAATCCCCAAGCTATTTGTTGTCAGCGAGAGCGAAATGATGCACGATCAGACCTTAGCGGTGTTTCGGGAAGCTCCCGAACCCCGAATGCTAAAGCAAATGCCCGGAGGTCGTCACGCCCAGAAAATCTGGGAAGGACCCGACCGCGAATTGATCGAACAATATGTGCGGGAGTTTTTGAAATCGCTCTAACGAGGCATGCAGAAACACACCCGGCGATCCCCTATCCTGTTAGGTGGCTGCATCAATGCACAGGTTATCTCCGCGAGCGGGATTGCCGGGAAAACTGTAACTGCGAACCTGTGGGTCCTCTTCGGGACACAAAGGTCGGGTTTCGTGCGCTTCCTCGGTAGCGTGCAGCTATTTGGCCAAACCGGGATGCCTGATATAGGGCCATGACGGCGAGCCCATAGACAAACCACATAATGTTGAATCCAATCATCACACTTGATGGAGACAGGGACCCGATGACAAAGCCAGCTAAGGCAGGGAATCCGGCCCAGGAAATGTAGCGCAGGAAGAGATCGGCATGGCGTCGCAGGCGATACAATCCCGCCAGCAGCACACCATAAAAGGCGGTGTAGAGAATCAGACCCAGCCAGCCGAAATCGATGGCGATTTCCAACCACATGTTGTGGGCATCAATCACACCATACGTGTTGTAGGGACTTTTGTGATGCACGTAATAGGCATAATAGCGTTCGGCACCCCGGGGCCCCAATCCCCAGGGGTGGTGCCACAAGGCACGAAACCCGCTTTCAAGAAGCGCCAGCCGAATTTGGAAGGAACCGGGCCCCCTGGAGGGCGTAACCGGACTGAACGACGGATTGAAAATATGGATCAGGTGACGGAACTTTTCCAGAGCGAAAGGCAGCTTTTCGGTTGCGGGGAGATGGGCAACAAAGACTAAAGCCGCTCCCGTGATGACGAGTAAGGCTCCCATGACAGCCAGGGCGTAAGATCGCCATCGCCGGGGCAATATTGCTGCAAATGCCACGGCTTCCACAAGCAAGGCGAGTTCTCCTCCTCGGCTGCCTGTCTTGTATAAAATATAGATTCCCGCGAGAGAAAGAAGGATACTCAGTGCCAAGACCCACCGCGATCGGTTTAACAGAAACAAAAGCGTAACGAAGGGAACGATTAACGCCAGTGCGGCGCCTAAGTGATTGGGACCGTAAAAGAAGGCGGTGGGAATGGCCACATTGTGTTCGCTCGACGCCCCCAGATGATGGGCCGTCCTGATCTCCCACAAGCTTACAGCCAGGGTGGCAAGGTAGTAGATTATCAGACTGGAAATGGTGGCCACGCGCGAAAAGTCTCGGAAGCGGGCAAGGTACCAGAAACTCAAGATGAGTAAAAATCCCGCGATTTGTTCCCACGTGTAGTAAAGATAATAGTAGGTATGGGGGCTGAATAGAGCAAAGGTGAAAAGTACCCAAATTATCCAGACGGTGATCAGGCCGAGAGGAAAAATGGTGAAACGATCTTTGTACCGGACTACACAGTACATCGTTACGACAGGCAAGGGAATGAGCAAGATTCGCTGAAACAACGAGACCCACGAATGCCCGTGGAAACCGGGCACGATCCAATATCCTTCAAACGGAGCTGTTAAGATATAAAGGGCTATGAGAGTCAGCCAAATCCCCCGTATTGTTCTTGTGCCGATCAGTGACAAGCCCCCCTCATTTGCAGGCCGCACTGCGACCACACTCATAAAAATACACAAAAAGAAAAACTTCGACAACGAGGACGGCTTTCCTCCACATAGCGCCGAAGACGCTCCAATTATAATAATGGTTGGACAATGTGCCACCTGGGACCATGAGCGGCTGAAAATTTAAGCGATTCTTCAGCCAAATAAAGGACGGGAAACCCTGCTTTCCCGCACAGACCGGATAACAACGACGAGCAATCGTGTGCTGGGATGGCAACTACGGAAATATCACTAAGGGTGTCGGTGCTCTTCGTTGCCGGTATCGGCCGGTCCCGGAAATCAAGTACGGAACACTCGGTTCTCTTTTTGGGTACAATCCGCTCTCGAGTCCCTGCTATTCGGATTTTCTGCGATCCAGCCCCACTCAGGGTTCTTCTTTGTGATCGGCCATGAAACGCAATCCGATCAGTAAAGCCACTACCATCCCGATGCCACCAATAATCCACAGCATGTTGTTATCCTCCGGTTCGAATGCTCTGGTGTTGCGTCGCTCGCACAACAAGCACAGGCCAACAAGTTAATAATATCATACGCCATCATAGGGTGTCTCGGGAGGCGGCAAGGCAACCCGGTGGGAACGCACAGCGTCCAGAGTATCGAAGAGTTTGGTCTCCGCGGTGTCGGCCAGGGTGTTGGCAAGGGCAAACAACAGCGCACTCATGGCGGTTAACGAGGAGATTAGGGATGAACTGGCTCCAATTCTAGGAGACGCTTCGTAGGCGTACACGTAAATAGGCAAATCAGCGAGCCTCGACAGCGGATTCTTTCTGTCAAAGCGGGTGAGAGCCGTCACAAAGGCATGCCGCTTGCGGGCGAGTTGCGTCAGTTCCAGCACTTCGGCAGTTTCTCCGGAATAAGATACGGCCATAAATATATCGTCTTGGGTTAGCTGCCCCACAATGGTAGCCATGATGTGAAAATCCTCGGACCAAAAGACCGGCAGCCCCAGACGCCACAGTTTCTGTTGAAAATCTTTCACCACGATGGCCGAGGCTCCGGTACCGTAGGCCGCAATCCAGCGGGCCTCTTTCAAACGGTCCACGACCCGGTCGATATCGCTTTCCCGCATATCATTGAGTGTACGGGTAATGCCCATAACCGTGTGGCGTTTAAGGGATTGGATGGATCGAGACAAGGGCGTGGTGGGGTCGATTTCCATAAAACGGGATCCAACCGGGCGATCTTCGCGGGCGATGTCTGCCACCACGGAGACCTTTAGGCTCTGATAACCGGAAACCTGTATGGATTTACACAGCCGAATTACCGCAGCCTGACTGCTGCCGGTAATACGTGCCAGATCCTTCACTGTCAGATCCACCAGTTGCCGCGGATTTTCCAGTATCCAGCGGGCAATTCGCGCTTCCGAATTGGCCAGTGTCGGCAGTGTGCTGCTGAGGCGGTCTAGAACCCCGGAAATAGCCACTTGCCAGCCTCCTTTTCTACGGGAAGTCCATTGCGTTTTCAGACATTTGCCCAACTTGTTTTGAATTTTTTTTTCAGCTTATTGGTTCATCTTTTGAAATATGATAACATAAATCGAGTAAATGAAATAGTATTGCAGGCCGCACGCAGGGAAGGGTTTGGATTGCATATTTTGTCAGAAAATTATGTCTAATAGGATTGTGTTGCAGACCAACACCGATAAGGAGCGAGATTTATGAAGAAAATCTCAACGCTGGCCCTAGTGGCGGGCATTGGCGTACTGGCGGCAGGGTGCGGCGCGTCTTCCACGAAAAGCGCATCTCCGTCTACGTTTACAACGATAGACGAATTTCACCCGATCACGGTCGGAGCACCGTTAAATCCCTTTAATACAAGTGGCAACAACTGGGTTGGGTTCGACCAAATGCAGTTGGGATGGACGACCAATTCTCCGACAAATCCCAATGCTTTCTATCCGGGGTTGGCTCAGAAATGGAAAATCTCCAATGGCGGGCGGACGGTGACCATCTGGCTTCAGCCCGGCGCGAAATGGTCCAACGGAAAACCGGTTACGGCTCAGGACGTTAAGGCGTCGATGGCAGCGGCTTTTACTCAGGGCAGTGCCCAGTCCTTTTATTTGGGAAGTGTCAACATCCTCTCTCCCACGGAAGTTCAATTTAATCAGGTACCGGGTCAAGACTACAACTTGTTCTTCAATAATTTGATGCAGCAGTCGATCATTCCCGCATCGGAGTACGACAAGGTGTTGGGAGCGAATATTTGGACAACAATCAATGAATCCTTATATGCCGGTACGAATCCCGCCAAGGCCGCTCTGGCCAAGAAGGCCGAAACGGCCTTGACCAATTTAGGGAAGAAAGTTGCGGCATTTGCGCCATCCAAAGATATTTCGGCCGGGCCGTTTGTACTGAAGAACCTGAATCCGGGAGAGGCCCTCTTGGTGAAAAACCCGGATTTCTATAACGCCAAAGCCATTCATGTCAAACAAGTGGTATTTCGCAATTATACGGGCAATCAGCAGATATGGAATTATCTCATTGGCGGGCAGCTGGATATGGCGCCTTTTACAGCAATGCCCTCCAATATTCTAAGCCAGATTCTGAAAACTAAAGGAAACGAAAAGGTGGTGGCTCCCTCTTATGTGGGAGCGGCACTGGCCTTCAACCAAGGTATCTATCCTTACGGCATCCCCGATGTACGCTATGCCATAGCCCATATCATTAATCGTCAGGCCGTTCAGAAAGTGGCGGAACCCGTAGTGGGAACTGTGTCAAAATATTCTGATGGCATGGTGGATGCCGCTGCCGAGAAATGGTTAACGCCGTCCCAGATCAAACAGCTCAATCCTTATGGCTACAATCTCACTCTGGCGGCGCACGAACTGGAAAAAGCCGGGTTTCATAAAGTGCACGGACAGTGGATGATGCCCAACGGCAAGCCGTGGACGGCAACGATTTATACCGTGAACGGGTTTAGCGACTGGATCGAGGCTTCCAAAGTGATTTCCAGTGAAATGTCTGCCTTCGGCATTCCCACGCATCCGGCCATCGTGAGCAGTTACTCCGAATATCTCAAAGAAATCGCTTTGGATAAATATCCTATAGCGTTCTGGCTCAATGCCCTCGGCCCCGAGGCCTATCCGACCTTCCAACGGATCTGGGGTCCGAATGACGGGTATAACGTGGTGGGCGGTCATTTAGTGCATTATCCCTACAGCAATACGGCGGAAGGGAACTGGCTGGATGCGGCCCGGACCGTTAAACTGCCGGGAGGACAGGTGGTCGACCCCGGTAGGCTGACCTACTCACTCAACAGCCTCACTCCCAGCCAGCAGCGCCCAATTGTGCAAAAATTGGCTCTGGCCGCGAATGTGAGCCTGCCAATGATTACGCTGTGGAACTATGTTAACGTTCAGTTTGTTAATAACACTCGGTTTACCGACTATCCGGTCAATAACCCGGGACTGCTCGATAATCCGCCAGGGGTTTGGATGATGCGGGGATATGTCAAGCCGCGGTAGCGGGATTCAAGATCAGTGCCGGTGTCTGGCTGTTTAAGTCTCGCACCGGCATGGTGGGAAGGAGGACCCTATGCAGATTCTAATACGCCTTGGTAAGAGAATCCTGGCGGGAATTGTTATGGTTCTGGCGGTGGCGTCCTTCACGTTCTTCTTAGTGCGGTTGATGCCGGGAAATCCGGTGGCGGCAAAATACAACGAGTTAATCCTGCGTGGCATGACACCGGTGCAAGCGATGGATCAGGTGCGCATGATGTACGGTTTTATGCCTCATCAGCCGTTGTGGCAGCAGTATTTGTTGTATATCAACCAAATTCTTCATTTGAACCTCGGACGCTCTATTTCCTATGATGGGGTGCCCGTGATTCATATCATTTTGGGAGCGGCCCCGTGGACAATTATTTTGGTGTTAACCGGCCTAATTGCCAGCTTTGTGGTAGGGGTCTTAGCCGGTGTCATTGCCGCAATTAAACGCACATCGCCGACGGGAAGCGTGCTCTCTCTTTCGGGTTCAATTCTTCACGGAATCCCGCAATTTGTGATGGGGCTGTTTTTGGCCTATGTGTTTACCACGTTGTGGGTCATTTTTCCCTTTGGCGCCCCTTACAACGCGGCTTTAACGCCCGGATTGAACTGGCCTTTCATATCGTCTTTGGTTCGCCATGCCGTATTGCCGGTGGCCACCTACGCCCTCTCCAGTTATGGGGGGTGGATGCTGACCATGAAATCGAGCGTGATTACGGTGCTGGGGGACGATTTTATTCTGGCCTCTGAGGTCAGGGGAATCAAAATGTCCACGCAGGTGAAATACATTGCGCATAACGCTATTCTTCCGTTATTTACGGTCTTTGCGCTCTCTATCGGTTTTATGTTCGGCGGTTCCATATTCATTGAAGATATTTTTGACTATCCCGGACTCGGGAATTTATTGCTGCATGCGATAAATTCGAGGGATTACCCTTTGATGACAGGAGCCTTTCTTTTAATTACGGCTGCCGTCATTATTTCCAATATCTTCGCCGACTTCCTTTATTCCGTTGTCGACCCTAGAATCCGGAGGTGATTGGGAATGTCCGTGGCCGAATCGACATCCGTGTCGCCAAAAACACCCCGTGTTCCAAGCGGCCACCCTACGTTTATTCATACTGCGTGGCGTGTTATTGCGAAAAAACCTGGACGTATCGTGGGATTGGCGATTATTCTCTTCTTTGCCTTAATGGCCATTGTCGGACCGTATCTCTATCCGCGGCAGCTGCCGATTAACCCCAACGCCATTTACGCTGCGATTAGCTGGAAATATCCGTTGGGAACCGACTTTGAGGGGACCAGCAATCTGGCGCTGATCGTAACGGGCGCACGCTATGTGCTATTTGCAGCATTTATGGCTGCGATCTTCACAGTGGTTATTGGCACTGTGCTGGGGCTAGTGTCGGGTTATTATCTGGGATGGTCCGATTCTGTTATTATGCGGATCACCGACTTTGTTTTAACGATCCCCGGATTTCCTTTGCTTGTGGTGTTGTCCACCGTTTGGAATTTCGGACAGCCTGTGGCGATGGGATTTGTCCTGGGGATTACGGGGTGGGGTGGTCTGGCCCGTGCCGTTCGATCGCAGACCCTGTCCCTTCGGGAACGGGGCTTCATCGAAGCGGCTCACACTCTGGGCCTATCACCCGTTCATATTTTGTTTAAGGAAATTCTGCCGAACATTGGATCCTACATCGCCATGAACCTGTTGTTGGCCGTTACCGGCAGTATTTATGCAGAGGTCGGACTCTTCTTCCTCGGTGTGGTACCATTTCAGGTAAACAACTGGGGCGTTATGCTAAACCTTGCTGTGTTTTCCGCTGGAGCCATGTCGAGTGTTCAGGCGTTGCCTTATTTGCTCTCTCCTTTGATCGCACTGTTGGTGCTGACCTTGGGCGTGGTGTTGTTTTTGGACGCTGTGGACGAACTCTTCAATCCTCGCTTAAAGGAGGCATAAGCTTTGGCTGCAGAATTCGAGGCGCGGGACTTTCATGCTCGTGGTGTTCAAATCAGAAACTTACGCGTCAGCTACCAAACGCCTCAGGGTGACATACCGGCCGTAAACGGAGTGAATCTGTCGATTGCCCCTGGCAAAATCACCGGCATCATCGGAGAATCAGGTTCGGGAAAATCTACTCTAGCCATGGCGCTGATGAATACAGTTCCACGTCCCGGCCGCATCATTTCAGGATCTGTTGTCGTGGACGGAATCGGAGATATGCTCACAATTGACAAAGAGAGTCGTCGCAGGGCCCATGGCCGTCATTTGGGTTTTGTCTTTCAGGCTTCGCAAAATTCCTTGAACCCGCTGCGTCGCATTGGCGCCCAGGTGCTGGATTTGGGGCGATCTCACAACGTCAAGGATTTGCGCGCCCTGATCAAAAGAGCCAAAGAATTGCTCGGGAAAATGGGGTTAAACGCGGATCGCGTCTTATTGTCTTACCAACACGAATTGTCCGGGGGAATGCGACAAAGAGTAGGTATTATGTTTGCATTGGTTTTAGATGCACGGGTGGTGATTTTGGATGAACCGACGACGGCTTTAGACATGCTTTCTCAGGCGTCGGTCCTGCAGATTGTCCGTCAAATCCATCAAGAACGTCATCTGACCACAGTCCTGATTAGTCACGACATGGGAGTGGTAGCCGATCTGGCCGACAATGTGGTGGTCATGTACGGGGGAGAATTGGCCGAGCAGGGTTCCACGGAAGAAGTCCTGGCTCATCCTTTGCACCCCTATACTCAAGGGCTGATCAAAGCTATTCCGCGTATATCGGGGCCGCTGGATCAGGCCGTCGCGTTGCCGGGATTGCCTCCGGATTCGGCGGCTCTAATGGCCCATGGATGTTTATTTGCCGGCCGCTGCCCCAAAAGGCTGCCGGTCTGCGGTGAGTCCCGGCCGACGTATGAGAGCGTGGGTCAAGGACGCTACGTCGCATGCTTTAGGGTGGCGGGCCATGATTGAGATCAAAAATCTGACGAAGGTGTTTCCCGCCCGAAAAGGATTGCTGGGGCATGACGCCATAAAGGCTGTCGCCAATGTCTGTTTTTCGATCCCGGAGGCGGGATCCGTGTCTTTTATCGGCGAATCGGGGTCGGGAAAAACCACGATTGGACGCATATTGGCCGGACTAGAAACGCCCAGTTCAGGGGATATTTGGATTCAAGGGGTTAATGTGACAAAAATGCCGCAAGCCGAGCGTCGCCGGTTCTTGCGGCAAGTGCAGCTGATTCAGCAAGACCCTTATCAGGCTTTAAATCCGGCAAGGACCATTGAACAGGCCTTAGGGGATCCCTTGAAGGTAATAGCCCGTGAAAGAGGACAAGATTCCGCCTGGATTCAGACCCGTATGCATGACGTCTTGCACAGGGTTGGCATTGAACCCGGAAGTGTCTTGAATAAATACCCGCACATGTTGTCGGGGGGACAGCGCCAGCGTATTGTCATTGCCCGCGCGCTGACCGTGGACCCGAAGGTCCTGGTGGCGGACGAGGCTGTGTCGATGATCGATGTCTCGCTTAGGCTGGGGGTATTGAAGTTACTTAAGGATTTGCGCGAACAATTCGGGATTTCCCTTCTTTTCATTACCCACGATGTGGCTTCCGCCCGGTATGTCGGGCAGAATGGACAGTTGTTTGTAATTTATAAAGGCATGGTCATTGAATCCGGCCCTACCGATCAAATCATTGATCAGCCCTATCATCCTTATACTCAGGCACTATTAAGCGCCGTGCCCGTTCTGAAAGGTCTGGAGAATCCTGGCCCTGATCGATTCATTCCCTTGCGCGGGGATGATCAGGAACTCATACCTGACACGGTATGTCTCTATCAGCCCCGTTGCCCGTTTGCCCAGACTAAGTGCCGTGAAGAGCGCCCGGCGCTGCAAGGCACGGAACACGCTCATGCCTGCCATTTTCCTGTGGTAAGACGGGTTGTGGCGACCGTTCGTGCAAACGAGGGATAAAGGGGGCCTTTGTCTGAAGTCTTCGGCACTTTGAGGAATGATTGGAGTTCACAGCCGGTAAGCAAAAGAGGAGGTGTATAAGCACGGATCGATATCAGGTTGTGCGCCAGGTTATCCACGATGGCATACAAGAAGGATTAATACCAGGCGCGGTGGCTCGAATCGGCCGGGTGGACGAGGTTCTCTGGCATCATCACGAAGGGGACGCTCAGGTATTGGGGGAGCGCCGAGCGATGACGGATGATACAGTTTTCGATCTGGCATCGCTCACCAAAGTCGTGGCCACACTGCCCGCCCTGCTGTTGCTGGTTCAATCGGGACAAATAGCGCTGGATGCTCCGGTGTCCCGTTACTTTTCCGCTTTTGGCGACGGTCTGAAAGCTCAGGTACGACTCTTTCATTTGCTGACCCACACGGCGGGCCTTGTTTCTCACCGGCCCCTATACCGCTGGGCTCAAGAAAACGGCGAGATCGTGAAATTGGCGGCGGAATCACCGCTGGTCCTGGAACCGGGCACGAAAGTCGTGTACAGCGATCTGGGTTTTATCTTGTTGGGAGCGTTGGTGGCCAAGGTCAGCGGTGAAACTTTGAACACATTTTGCGCGTCTCGTATCTTTGAGCCGTTGGGCATGAGCCGTACCGGATTTGTGCCATCCGGTGTGGGGGATTTTGCTGCAACGGAGATGGTTGACAATCGTGTTTTGTCCGGAGTGGTGCATGACGAAAATGCACGGGCTATGGGCGGAACAGCTGGGCATGCGGGCTTGTTTGCTCCGGCTGGAGATCTTGTTCGTTATCTCGCCCTGTGGACGGGACGGGGCGGAGTATTGCGCGAGATTGTCAAAGAGGCTGCAATAAAGTCCTATACGCCGGGATTAGGGGGAAATCGCGGATGGGGATTTGTTCTCCGCGGGGACGCTTATGATATTGCAGGGGATCTGTGGCCGGCTACGGCGGCCAGTCATACCGGATTTACCGGAACTTCGCTGGTATTTGACCGGAAATCCGGATATTGGGCGGTTTTGTTAACCAATCGGGTTCATTTTGGCAGACAGGTGGAGATCAACGATTTCCGGCGCCGTTTTCACAATGCGGTTGCAGCTTGTTTGTTCGGCTAGTGGATATCGTCTGGATTAAGACAGAAAATCAATGAGGTGTGGAGACATTCTGTTCGAGATTCTTTCGAGATTCCTAAGGAGGCGAACTATGACGGATGTGCAAGTCAAACGGGGAACACCCGCAGTACTGGAGAGTCTTGAGGCCATGGTCGACAGCGTCTACCGCCCCGGACGCGAGCCGGGAACGGGGATGCCCAAAGAATTTCCGCATCTCTTTCATCCTCGCAACGCGCACAATTTGTTTTATGTGGAACACCAGGGAATCCCCGTGAGTATGGTCGGGGTATTAAAGCAAACAGCCATATTGCCCGGGTGCGCGTTGCCGGTAGCTTCGATTGGCAGTGTCGTCACCCGCCCTGAATACCGGAAACAACAACTGGCCACGGCGGTTTTGGAGAAGGTCTTTCAAACCATGCAACACGAAGGACAGGCTTTATGCCTGATTTCCGGTGAACGGCAGTTGTACCTGAGACTGGGTTGTGTGAAAACGGGACGGATGTTAACTGTGAGGGCCCAGGCTTCATCCGCGCCCAATGGGGTGCCCGGGCATTTGGTCAAACGAATTCCCGCGAACCAAAGACGTGATTATGCATCACGATTGGCCGGGATTTACCGGCAGGAACCATATCGGTTTAAACGGAGCGCCGCAGAGATGGCCGTTCTGCTGGACGCCTTGTGGTTTCAAAGACCGGGTTTTCGCCAAGAACTCTTTGTGTTGGAAACCCCGGCATCCATTGACGGGTATATCGTGGCTTTCGTAACGCCCTCTCGGCCTGACAGCGCCCAGGTCATGGAGTGGGCAGGAGACAGGCGCCTTGTCGACATGGCATGGGCGGATGTGATGGCTGAATTAGACGTGGAATCGGTAACTTTCCACGTCCATGAGAAAGATCTTTGGATGCAGTCCTTGCTGGAGCACAGAAACTGGGAGAAGGAATCCGAACCCATTCAGGGCACCGTTAAAACGGCCGATACGGCCACACTTTTGCACTCCGTGAAACCTTTGCTCGAGGAAGTGGGAGAGTGGCCTGGGAAGACAACGAAATACCGGCAAGACGAAGATGTTTCCGGCTGGTTATTTGGATCCCCGGATGAAGGCGGGTTGGGTATTCCCTTCATACTGACGGATGATTTGAATTATATCTAAGGATTTTTGGGGCGGATAAAATTCTTCAATGGGACAATGACTGTCATAGACCCTATTTCTGAAGGCGCTTCAAGGGAGGAATTCTTAAGCTGAAACGTAGGTGGGCTTGGGGGCGCATGCCGCCAACATGAATTTGAGAGCCGATGGGGTTTTATCCCGGTGCGTACCCAATCATTGAGGATGTGACGCGACGCCCCCCGAATCTCGGAGAGAAAGGGCATCATGGTGGCAGCTCCGAGCAATCTTTCCGGCAAACAGTCGGGGAAGGCGCAGCTTTTCTGGCTGGCCTGGGCGCCAAGGTGGGGGTATTAGGCGCCACGGCGCGGCGGTGGTTTCGAGTTCCAGGATTATCGGCGATGCCCCGCATCACCAATGAGATCCGGACCGACATGGCATGAAAAGCCTCTGCCATCTGATTTTGTTTTGTTCTCTGGGAGGACTCACAGCACAGGCTGATGGAGCGGGGGTCACGGACTCAGGGCACAGGAGGAGAGATATGGGCACAGTATTGGGCATTGAGCGTCTTATCGATGAATATCCCGAGTTGGTAAGGGGCAACCGGACAGGGGTTGTGACCAATTACACGATGACAGATAGCCGCCTCATTCCGGTCATTGATCGGCTGATCCGCGCCTTTGGGCGGGACATTGTTAAGCTGTTTGGCCCTGAGCACGGTGTCATGGCCGCCGCAGTTGAAGGAGAAAGCGTTGGGGCGCGGATGGACGAGCACAGTAACCTACCGGCACTGAGCCTTTATGGCCATCAGCATCAGCCTACACCTGAGATGATGGATGACATCGATCTGATCATTGTGGATCTCCAGGATATTGGCAGCCGCTATTTTACCTATCTGTCTACGTTGAAAGGAGTTCTGGAGATCTCTCGCGACCAAGGAGTGCGCTGTATTGTCGTCGACCGGCCTAATCCTATTGGGGGGGAACGGCAGGAAGGTATACCCGTCCAACCGCAATACACTTCGTTTGTTGGCTGTCTGCCGATCCCCGCCCGTCACGGCCTGACCCTGGGGGAAATGGCTCGATGGCTACAACGCACACGCTATCCCACTTTGGAACTTGAGGTGGTACATATGGGAAACTGGCGGCGGTCATTCTATTGGGATGAGACGGCCCTTCCCTTTGTGCCGCCCTCACCCAATACCACTGGCCCGGATATGATGGTATTATATCCGGGCACCTGCCTGTTCGAAGGCGTCAATGTATCGGTGGGACGGGGGACCGCCAAGCCGTTTGAAATAATTGGGGCGCCTTTCATCGACGGCTTTCGCCTGGCCCGGCTTTTTAACCGCCAAAACTGGCCGGGGGTTCGGGCCAGAGGGCTCTATTTCGTTCCCTGGCGTCAGCGTTACGCCCAGACTCTTTGCCAAGGTGTCCAACTGCATGTTACCCAAAACAGAATTCTGTCACCGGTTCGTATAGGTATTGCTCTGCTGCAGCTGATCCACGAGCTGTATCCGGAGCATTTTTCTTTTGGGCCATCCCGTTCCCAGGGCCATGCGGATTCTCTCTTTTTCGATTTGCTGGCCGGATCAGGCGAATTGCGTAAGGCCATTGAAGCGGGAGCGGGCCAGGACTTTCTCGCGGATGAGAGTTCGTGGCTTCAAGATTTTCGGGAGGAAATTACCCAGGATTTGCTGTATACGTAAGGTGTTCGCGGAGACTGGACACCGGAAAGAGAGGAACCCATGTCGGATGAGGAGTTAAAGCGTTTAATCGGTCAGGTCATGATTTGCGGGTTCCCCAGTCCCTATCTGGACGCACAGGCCCGTCAACTGATTACGGAGTACCATCTCGGCAACGTTATTCTGTTTTCCCGCAATATCCTGTCCTTCGGGCAAATTTCGGAACTCACGGGGGCCTTGCAGAAACTCGCGCAAGACACCGAACAGGCCGATCCCCTTATCATTGCCACCGATCAGGAAAACGGTCTGGTGTCACGGCTCGGTTCCGACATCCCTGGATTCCCGGGGAGTATGGCTCTTGCCGCAACCGGGGAAGACAAGTGGGTCTATGAGGTGGCAAAAATGACGGGAACATTTCTTGAGAAGGCCGGGATCAACATGGATTTGGCACCCGTACTGGATATCAACAACAATCCCTTGAATCCGGTCATCGGTGTGCGCTCCTTCGGAGATACTCCCGCTCAGGTGGCGTCCATGGGTCTGGCCATGGCCAGGGGTCTTCAGGACTCTGGAGTGTTTGCCTGCGGCAAGCACTTCCCCGGCCATGGAGATACGCATGTAGACTCGCATCGGGATTTACCCCACATCAGCCACGATCTTGAGCGTATAAAGGAGGTGGAACTCGTCCCCTTTGAGGCCGCGATTCACCAGGATATCCCGGCGATTATGACGGCTCATATAGTCTTTGACCAGTTGGATCCTCTTCTTCCGGCTACTTTGTCCCACTCGGTTGTCCAAGGTCTTCTGCGCCAACATTTAGGATTTACCGGAGTCATTACCACGGATTGCCTGGAGATGCAGGCGATTTCACGAACCGTGGGGGTGGGCGCCGGGGCGGTGAGGGCACTGTTGGCAGGCTGCGATATGATCATGGTGTCTCACCACTTAGAGAGGCAAAAAGAAGCGATGGATGCCATTTATGACGCGGTGATTCAAGGCGTTCTTCCCATCGCTCGCTTGGAAGAGGCCCGTGGCCGCATTACTGGGTTGAAAGTTCGGTTGTCGGTAGCAAACCCATATTCTCCCGGGGAGATGAAGCAGGATATGGTCCGGGCGCTGAATTTGCAGGCCCAGACATCGGAGCGCGCTCTCACTTGTCTTCATGACGGGCAGGACCAAGTCGGCGAATCCGGGGGAAAGACCCCTTTCCCTCCTCCCCGCTTTGTGACACTGATTTATGATGCGGGCGTTCCCCCCATGATGGTGCAAGGGCCGCAATTCCAGACGGTATGGACTGAGTTGGCCGCATTCGTGTTCGGCGATGTGAAAACGCAAGTATTGACCGTTGACGAAGCTATTTCCGATCCGGATCTGACCCGGGAATGTGACTGGCTCATTTATCTTTCGTCGGCGCTGACGCCTCCTCAAGAGAGAATGGGGGACTTATTGCGGGATCATCCCCATTCCGCGGTCTGGCTCGTGCGTACGCCCTATTTATTTCCGTGGTTTAAAGCCAGGGGGGTGAAACGCATCTATGCTTTGTATGAAAATACTCCGTGGATGATGAAGGCAGCCATGCGGGCGCTCCTGGGTGAGAATGCCCCGGGAAGGCTGGCTGTGGGTGTCGAAGGGTACGCGGCCGGATACAAGGCATGCGAAACAGGCGAGTGACAAAGATGACGGGGTGGATATCGTGAAGGTAGAAATTTTCGACTATGCGCAAGAGGTCGCCGAACGGGTGGCGGATCTTCTTGAGGATCAGCTCCGGGTCTATCCCTATTCCCAGCTGGGTTTGGCGACGGGGACCACGATGGTGCCGATTTATAAAGAAATGGTCCGGCGGGTTCAGGAAAACCGTTTGAATCTGGCCGGCGTGCGCACTTTCAATCTGGATGAGTACGTGGGGCTCGATGAATCGAACCCCAATTCTTTCATGGCTTTCATGCGGGAGCATTTGTTTGAGCCGGTGGGCCTGCCACGCGAACACAGCTACTTCCCCTGGCCGGATTTTTCCCGTTGCCCCGCGAGGTATGATGACTTGATCAAAGAATGCGGAGGCATTGACTGGCAGTTGCTGGGTATTGGCCATAATGGGCACATTGGATTCAATGAACCCCAAACCCCCTGGGACAGCAAAACTCATGAGGTGATTCTCACGGCTGACACCCGCCGTGCCAACCGACAGGCATTCGGGGGCGAATGGCTCAAGGTTCCGCAGAAGGCTGTGACAATGGGTATCGGAACCATTATGCACTCCAGAACCATCGTTCTGGTCGCATTGGGGAAAGGCAAGAGCGCTATTCTTGCCCAGGCTTTAAGAGGCCCCATGACTCTCCAAGTTCCGGCCTCGGTCTTACAGCGGCATCCACACACATTTGTCTTGTGTGATCGGGCGGCTGGCACACTTCTTGACAGATAACTCTTTCTGTTTGGGGCTAATCTGCCGGTGTATTCGTCAAAAATTCCGCTATGGCGGCTATGGCCGGATTCTCGCATGAAACCGGAAATTTCTCCACATACTTTATGGCGTGAACTGATGATGTAGGAGGGTTCAACGCTATGAAGGTCATTGGCTGCAGCATACCCCGCAAGGATGCTCGGGACAAAGTCACGGGCAGAGCCAAGTATAACCATGACATCACCGTGGGCGGAACATTGTATGCGGTGCCCCGGCTGGCGGAATATGCGCATGCGGCGATTAAAAACATTCGGACAGTCGCGGCCCTGAAGGTTGAGGGTGTCCGGGCGGTTTTAACGGGGCAGGATACCCCTTTTTTAGTGGGAGAAGTGTTGGAAGATCGCCCTCCTTTGGCGCACGGGCGAGTCCTTTATTGGGGGGAACCGGTGGCTTTGGTGGTCGCTGACAGTGAAGAGAAGGCCCGTTTGGCGGCGTCCCTTATTGACATTGACTACGAACCGCTTCCGGTGGTGAATTCCATTGATGAGGCATTGAAGCCCAACGCTCCACTGATACATCCGGATGTGGATCGTTACACCATTCTCAACCATCCTGTTTATCCCAAAAGCCACACCAATATCGCCGATCATGTGCACGTTCGCAAGGGTCCGACGGATCCTCTCTGGCCACAGTGTGACGTGGTGATAGAAAGTCGATCCGTATTACCGCAAATTGATCATATGGCGATGGAAACCCGTTCTGCGACAGTGGAAATTCTGCCAGGCGGTCGGGTTTTGGTTCATTCCACGACTCAGGCGCCGTTTGCCGTGCAGAAAATGCTGGCCCACTATTTTCAGCTAGATCAGGGGCAAGTTGTGGTGATGGCTCCTTTGGTGGGGGGAGCTTTTGGCGGGAAGGCCGCGGTGCAGTTGGAGATTTTGGCCTATCTCGCATCGCGAGCCGTGGGAGGGCAAATGGTGAGTGTGGTCAACAGCCGTGAACAGGACTTTGCCATGTCGCCAGTGGGAACCGGTCTTGATGCACATTTCCGGCTGGGGGCACGAGACGATGGAAAGATTCTTGCCGCCGAAATCACCTACCGCCTGGATATTGGGGCGTATACGGATTCCGCTCCCCGAATTGCCCGGGCCATTGCGGCGCAGTGCACCGGTCCTTATGCGGTGGACAATGTGAAATGCGATGTGCTGTGCGTCTACACCAACCATACCTATACCACGGCGTTTCGAGGATTCGGACATATGCCGATGACCTTTGCCATCGAGCGGGCTATCGAAAAACTGGCCGATGCCTTGAAGATGGATTCTCTGGCATTACGCCTTATGAATGCCATTAGACCCGGACAGAGCAGTCCCACCAAGGCCCGCCTTACGGCGAGCAATGTCGGGGATCTTCCCAAAGCACTGAATGCCATGGCGAAGTTAATTGAGTGGAATGGCGGGAAGGTCATGAAAGTGGGTCCCCATTTAATTCGAGTTCAGGGAATTGCTTCTTTTTGGAAGACCTCTAGCAGCCCGCCCGATGCCGTTTCCGGTGCTGTTATCACGATGAACAAAGATGGGACTGTCAATCTGAGCATTGGCGCTGTGGAATGCGGGCCGGGCACTAAGACCACCGCCGCTCAAATTCTGGCTGAAAAATTGCAGATGCCGGTAGACAGAGTCTTTGTTCATCTTGATGTCAACACGGAGGTGGATCCGGAGCACTGGAAGACGGTTGCCAGTCTATCGACATACATGGTGGGCAAGGCGGTGGAAGAAGCTTGCAAAGATTTGATTCGGCAATTAAAAAATCTTGCCGCCATTGCCCTGAAATGTTCACCCTCCGATTTGGCTGTCGCAGGGGAAAAAGTTTTTCTGAGGGATGACCCTCAAGTCATGGTCCGTTTCTCTGACATTGCCCACGGATATCGTTTTCCTGAGGGAGACACCATTGGCGGTCAACGAATTGCCCGCGGAAGTTTTGTAATTCGCCACTTGAATTTATTGGACGAAGAAACCGGAGAAGGACGGCCCGGACCCGGGTGGACGGTCGGTGTGCAGGGCGTATTGTTGGAAGTGAATACGGAGACGTTCGATTACCGAGTCGTGAAAGCCGCCAGTGTCATCGACGCGGGGAAAGTTTTAAACCCCCAGGGTGCAAAGAGCGTTGTAATGGGCGGAATGTGTCAGGGGCTGAGTTATGCAACCCGTGAGTCCGTGGTTTACGGTTCCGACGGAACCTTTTTGAATCGCCAAATGCGTTCTTACCGAACGGTGCGCATGGGCGAGCAGCCCGAACAGTATTTGGTCGAATTTGTGGAAACGCCGCAGATCGATGCCCCCTTTGGCGCCAGACCCCTAGGAGAGCACGGAGTACTGGCCATGCCGGCAGCTGTGGCCAATGCCCTGTCCCGAGCCTTGGGTATCGAGGCGAATCAGCCGCCGTTTGTGCCCGAGAGTCTGTGGGCGCTCGCCGGGGGAGAAAAGGCATGATGACACCCCTCATGGCGTATTATCGACCGTCAACTGTTACTGAGGCCGTAACCACCTTTCGCCAGTTGCGCCAAGATGGGCACCATCCGGCGTATTGGAGTGGCGGAACCGAAATTTTGACCCGAAGGCGGCTCCATGAGATTTACCCTGGCGCCGTGGTGGATATTAAGGGAATTCCCGAGGTTGGACAACACGCTGTGCACGGCCGGGATATGATTTTCGGTGCCGGAATCAGTTTGTGGGAGATTGCCCGGGCCGACTATTGGCCATTACTGACGGCGACAGCCGACCGCGTGGCCGATCACACCAGCCGTGTTCAGATCACCCTGGGCGGGAATATCGCCAGTCACTTGCCATACCGGGAAGCGGTTTTGCCTTGGATGTTGGTGGACGCCACCGCATGGGTCGGCACGATAAAAGGCATTCAAACCCGGCCCTTTTGCAAGTTATTCGATGGCCGGCTGGTACTGGCAGACGATGAATTTCTGGTTGCATTGCAAGTTTCCCGGGATGTGGCGTCATTCCCTTACACGAGCCGAAAAATGACGCGGAGGGATTGGGTGAATTATCCTTTGGTCAGCATATCGGCAACGAAGGATGTTCATACCATTCATGCCGCTTTCAGCGGCTACGCGCTTGAGCCGTTTCGCGATGACGCTATAGACCGGGTGCTAAGTGAGGAGGACCTGCCTTATGCCGTACGAGCGGAAAGGGCCGTGGCAGCGATACCTCGCAAAGCCATAAGCGACATACACGGCTCGGCTGCGTACCGGAAATTTGTGACCCAGTATACCTTAGCATCCATTATCGAAGTGTTAGAGGGGGGCCAATAATTATGAAGTCGATAACCGGAGCCTACGAGGGCGTCTTTCATATTAACGGGCAGACCAGGCGGATGGTGGTGTTTCCTCAGGACACCCTGCTCAGTTTGCTGCGAGGACATGCTGTGAGTCTGAGTGGAGCCAAGCCGGGGTGCGAAAACGGCGATTGCGGAGCCTGTACCGTAGTTCTGGACGGGCTACCGGTAAAATCGTGCATGAAACTGGCCGTTGAATCCGAGGACACGGCTATCACGACCGTGGAGGGACTCTATGACACGGAAGTACCAAAGCAGTTTCTTGATAAGTGGGCTTTTCAATGCGGCTACTGCACATCCGGATTCATTCTGGTTGCTTACGCCATGTTACTCAACACCTCCCGTGTCAATGACGCCATTATTACGGAGTGGCTGCGCTCCAATGTTTGCCGGTGCACAGGCTACCAGGAAATTCATGAGGCGGTGTGGGCTGCAGCGAATGCCCGGGGAAATGGCACATGAGCACACTTTAGCGAAAAAGGGAGGAGATAGTCAGTGGCACAAAACTTCCGAAGTCACCGCCATAGTCGGGACGACGGGCCCGCCGAAATTCCCCAAGACCCCAGCCCCTGGCACCAGGGGTTTGTGATCAAGAAGGCCCCGGTGCCCTGGCGAAAACTCTGGGGGATGGCTCTCACCACTATAATCGGGCTGGGCACGGGCATTCTTTTAGATCACCTCACTTGGGGATTTTGGGCATTCATGGGTGGATTGACTTCACTATATGTGGCGAATGACCCCTATTCCCGCCGTGCTCTCTTACTGTTTTTTGTGGCACTGGGACTCGCGGTGGCCATGGGACTGGGCGCGTGGTCTCGTGAGTGGTGGGAAATGGCACTGGCGTTGGGATTTGTGGGATTTGCCGCAACATTTTTCACCGGAGCCTGGGGCGTTCCTCTGCCGGCTGGGTTTATGTTTATTCTCGTGGCGTGCATCAGTGCAGCCTTGCCACATTCGGCGAGTGTTCCCTTAAGAATCCTGTTTGTCTTATATGGAGGATTCATAGCGTGGATAATCGGTATGATCGGATGGCCTTTTCGTCCTCGCCGTCCGGAACAAATGGCCGTTCGTCAGGCCTATTTTGCCTTGGCCGAGTATGTGAGCCGGTTGAGCGACAAAAGATCCCCGGGGTTGGTCGTAATGGCCAACAAACCGGCACAGGCTTTGAAATCGGCTGAATCACAGGTGGCCACCAGTTTGAGGTGGTATCCCCACAATGCCGCGAGCGCGGGTTTGGTCCTTTTGACAGAACGGGCCGAAACAATTTTTCAAGAGATACTGCGGGAGATTCATCATGAGGGCCGGAGGTTGCCCCCGGAAGTGCCTGGCCTTTTGCGCCAGCTCGGGGAGCGAGCCATCAATGAAGACATCCCAGAGCCCTTTCGCCCCGACGAAAACCCAGAGCACCCCAAATCCAAGATCCTTTCTCTTCTATACCGAACCTTGTCTGATTCCAGCAAGAACACCAGTTGGGAAAGTCCGCCTCGGAGTTGGGAGCATCCGAACTGGCAGTCGCGTCTCTTGGGCTCCCTGTCCTTTCGTTCCATGATTCACGCAGCCTCTCTGCGCATGACGATCGCAATAGTCATATCGGTTATGGCGGCCTATGTCTTGGGAAATCCGCATCCCTATTGGGTTCCTTTGACTGTGGGAGCCGTGCTTCAGGGACCGACCGTCGTCATGATGGCAGAGCGGGCAATACAACGTGCGGTAGGTACGACCATCGGACTGGTTTTGGCCGCGGGGGTAATGGCTATTCATCCCACTGGACTGGAATCGGCTATATTGGTTGTCGTCTTTCAAATTCTCATGCTGCTCTTTATTGCCCGAAATTACGGCATTTCCGTGATCTTCATCACCACCCTGGCTTTGGTCATTATTGAGGCCTCGGCACATGTGCCGCCGTCCGTTCTGATTACGGCTCGTTTTGAGGACACGCTCCTGGGGGTGGCAATTGCGGTTCTCGCACTATTCGTTTTGTGGCCCCGTCACTCTTCACAGCGAGTCACGCTAGTCATGGGCAAGACCATTCTTGACGAGGGGCATTTGCTGCAAGCACTCCTGGGTCATTCGCCTGGCTGGCGCCACCACAAAAACGTCTTGCTGTCGGATTTGCTGAATCTCAGTGCTGCAGTAGACAATGCATTGGGGGAACTGCCCCGCCCCGCCAATGTTGATGAATTGTGGATCAAAGCCTGGTCGGTGATGAAAATGGGATATTATTTATTGGGACTAAAGCAGCCTTCGCGAACGGAAGCTGTGTCCTCCAAAACACTCAATGAATGGGGTAAAGTGTTTCACATGTTGGGAGAGGCACTTTGTGATGACATCCCGGTGCCAGACATTCAGCTTCCCCCAGTCAATTCGGGGGGCCTAGGGATTAGCACGGAATTGGAGAATCTCATTGAGACGCTAAGGCTAAACTGAACTTCTCTAACCGACATGGGCCCAGACATCTGCTAACGGACATTGTTGAAGACAAGTGGATGTTAGCACGTATGCGCCCGAAAATAAGCTGTCTCGGCTCTCTTTCCGATTGCTGGCCGCATCTTTCATCCTAATTATGATGAAATGCCCACAAAATATAGACCATCGAATAGAGGCTGGCCGTCCGAATTTGGTAATCTATTTAACGGATTGGAGCGTGTCCCGTTTCCTTTCCTGTGTATTTCGGGTGGCCAGCAGCTGATGTCTGCCAATCTGGATATCTGGCCAGATGTCTTGATCGGAGGAACGGGGCAGAGGAAAATAGAGCAAGAAGGGTGCGACATCAGACATTCAGCTGAAGAAGGAGAGGGTGAGATGGGTTCGGTTTTCTCACAAATTGTAAATGGGGAGCTGCCTAGTTTTCGAATTCAGGAAAATGAGCGCTTTTTAGCCTTTTTGGATATTCGCCCGGTGAGGCCGGGACACACGCTGATTGTGCCGAAAGAAGAAGTGGACCATTTTTTTGACCTGGACGAAGAACTTCTCCAGGAAATTCTGATTTTTGCCAAACCTGTCTCCCAGGCTTTAAAGAAGGTAACCGGCTGTGAGCGGGTTGCCGCTGTCGTAGCCGGGTTTGACGTGCCTCACGCTCATTTGCACTTAATTCCGGCTTTTTCGATGTCCGATTTGGACCTTCGGCAAGGGAATTCCACGAACCCCGACGCGTTAAGGGATATGGCCGGGAAAATCAGGCAGGCGTTATGACGATGCGCACACGGATTACAGAGCTTTTACATATCAGACTTCCCATTATTCAGGGGGGGTTGGCTTATATTGCCCGAGCTCCTTTGGCGGCCCGGGTTTCGGCGGCTGGCGGATTGGGGCAGATTACAGCGACAACTTTGGAGGACGGAGAAGAGCTGCGCGGGGAAATCCGGAAGGTTCGGGAGATGACCGATAAACCTTTTGGGGTGAATTTCGCCATAGGACACCGTCCGATTGACGATTTGGTGGAAGTGGCCCTGGAAGAGCGGGTGTCAGCTATCTCTCTGACAGGCGGGAATCCTAAACCCTATGCTCCCCGTATCGTGGATCAAGGCATTCCTTTGATCGTGCTGACGGCGGGAGTTCGGGCAGCCAAAAATGCCGAACGGCTTGGAGCGTCCATTGTGGTGGCTGTCGGGGCGGAGGGCGGCGGACATATCGGACGGGACGACACCGGCACGATGGTCTTGACGCGGAAGGTCGTGGAATCGGTGCAGATTCCGGTGGTGGCGTCGGGCGGGATCGGAGATGGCCAAGGGCTGGTGGCGGCATTGGCCTTAGGAGCCGAGGGCATAGAGATGGGAACCCGGTTCGTGGCTACCCAGGAGTGTCCGGTGCATCCTTCCTATAAAGAGCGTTTAATAGCGACCAATGAAAATGAAACCCGGATTATTGAGAGGTCGATAGGCCTGCCGGGGCGGGTTTTGCCCTCTCCTTACGTGGATACGATCTTGGCCCATGAGCCGGCGGCGTCGGTGGAAGAACTGCTGCCGTATGTCTCTGGGGATAAAAATCGTGCGGCTGTTCTGGAAGGATTATGGGAGCAAGGATTTGCCTGGGGAGGACAGGTAACAGGATTGATTTCGGACATTCCCTCGGTGCAGGAATTGATGAACCGTATCGAAAAGCAAGCAGAGGATGCATGGAATCGAATAGGGAGTATCATGAGTTGACGCCGACAGAAAGAAGCAGGTGGATCGGGGAACCGGGTTGAGGGTTCCCCTCTAAGGAGATGGACGTTCTTTCCCTTCTCCCGTCCGGAAGTTTTCACTCGTACAGCTATAGAGGGGAGAACTTAACAAACATTCTTTCCGAGAACTCCGATATTGGTGTGGGGGTGTTATTCAGGGTATGCCGATGCGCATGAAGTGATCGAGGCCTATGGCATGACCTGGCGAGGGGCTGTAGAATTAGACTTATCCCAGGCTTGGGGCCGATCGGTACCATACCAGCGACAGGATGAAAGGGAGACTATGACGACGGACAAGGTGGAACCCATACTATTCATCTTTACCGGACCTTCGGGGGCGGGAAAGGGATCGGTGATGCGGGCATTATTGCGTGACGATCCGACCCTCAGGAAAGTTGTGACATATACTACCCGATCACCTCGAGAGGGAGAAGTGGATGGCTTTGATTACCGTTTCGTTTCGGTTCAGCAATTTTTACAACTGGTTGAGCAAGGGAAAATCTTCGAGTACGAGAATGTTTACCGGGACCATTATTACGGCTCACCCCGCGAACTTTTTGTTCCCGGTAACGATGGGATTATTGAACTGGATTATAAAGGGCGTATTAAATACCAAGAACGCTGGCGCCAGGTCATTTCGATTTTTTTGATGCCTCCTAGTTTGGACGAATTGAAAAAGCGTATTTTGTCCCGATCCCACGTGGCGAATCTTAGTGCGCGCCTTGATAACGCGGTGGAACAACTGCGTCATGCCAAGAGTTATGATTATGTGGTGAAAAACGATGACTTGGACCAATGCGTGGCGAGAGTGGCGGATATTGTCCGGGTAGAACGGTTGCGCAGAGACGGCCGATATCAGCTGGACGAGATGATTCACGAGCTGCAGGATGAACGTTGAATGCGAATTGCGATGATAGCCGATGCCGGAAGTGTACATACCAGAAGGTGGGCTCAGGGACTGTCTGCATGGGGGCATGACGTTCAAATTTGGTCGCCCAGGCCATGGGACGGCTTTGGAGAGGACAGGGTGCATCTTTTGCCGCCACCCCGGAGGTTTCGGAGGGATGTTCTCGGGTCTGCCTGCCGGATCCGGAGCGAAATCAAACGATTCAAACCGGACATCGTGCATGCTCACTATATTTCCCATTACGGGCTCTTGGCGGCTTTGGCGCGACTTTCACCACTGGTATTGTCGGTATGGGGGGCGGACATTGAATGTTTTCCGGATCGCCACGGTATTTTCACGAGGGGTCTGACCCGGTGGATCTTGGCTCAAGCTGAGGCTATCACGTGTTCCAGCGAATATCTTGGACACCTGACCGCTCAGTATACCTCAAAGCCCATTCACGTCATTCCGTTTGGAATTGATTGTGAGCGATTTTTTCCGCATCCCTCTCATACAGGACCGCTGCGGTTTGTTATCAATAAAGCGTTGGAAGAGGTGTACGGAATTGATATGATTCTCACGGCGCTACGAGAGGTGAAAGGATCGTACAGTGGACGTATTTTGGGAGAAGGGAGCCGAGAAAAGGCTTTAAAGAGCATGGCGGAGAAATTTGGACTGGACAGTCATATCCATTGGATGGGAAAAATCGGTGCCGAGGATTTGCCAGACACGCTGGCATGGGCCGATGTGGGACTGTACGCGTCCAAACGGGAATCTTTTGGGGTCGCCCCTTTGGAAATGATGGCTTTAGGCCGGACGGTCATCGCGCATCGCCTTGGAGGGTTGAGCGAAGTGATCCGGGAGAATGAAACGGGTCTCTTTGTGGAGCCGGGGGATATCAATGCCTGGCGACAGGTTTTACAATGGGCTGTGGACAATCCGGATGCGGTTCGGAAGATGGGGGCCAATGGCCCCTCATGGGTTGCCAGCCGCTTTAATTTTCACGACAATTTAACAAGCATGGTGAAGTTATACCAGAGCCTTACCGGGGCGGAGCCGCCATCGCGGGATTCCGCCCCGGTAAGAGCTTAGGTCAGCAAATAGGAAGGCAGGGAAAGACTTACGATGGATATCGTTCTTGTCAGTGTCGACCGTTCCAATCCCGATGTCGTGATTGCCAATACCTCTGTGGACTTGTTGCATTGCCGCGTGACTATACCTAAGGCGGCGCTCAAGGCACTAGGCTACACGGCTTTTCGTCCCAAAATCATCCGGCCTGTTATTGATGCCGTGATAATGCGCCAAATTGCGCGTCATGACGGCAAGCTACCCTTAGGAGGCATTGTGCTTGACGAAAATGACCTGGAGGGTCTTCCTCGCTATGAAAATTAGGGGGCAGAACCGTTTACGGCGTAGTAGCGTCCTTGAAAAAACACCAAGGGACCGTCATGACTGAGCACCTTCAATTCCTCTACCCGGCAGATGACAAGATCATGGTCGCCTTGGGAATAGACCTCCGTAATCCGGGCTGCCAGAAAGGCAAGCGAGTCGGCCAGGTAGGGAATGCCGTTTTTTGCCCGTTGGAGGAGCAGACCTTCAAACGGATCGGCGGAGGGGTGGGGTTGCGCAAATAATTGACTTAAAGGTTTTTGGTTGTCTTTGAGGATGCTGATCGTGAGCGGCCGGTTCCGAAATATCCCTTGTCGCATCCGCGCCTTGTGATCCACTGCGACTAAGACGAGGGGCGGATCCAGCGATACGGATGTAAAGGAATTGGCCGTCATGCCGTGAAGGGCTCCGGCCACTTCAGCGATGATGACGGTGACCCCTGTTGCAAATTGTCCTAAAACCTGGCGGTAGTTTTGGCTGTCCATTGGACTTCCTTTCTAGCTAACGACCTCATGGTATCATGAGGTCACGAAAAAGAAAACGGTGCCCCATTATAGATTATGCATGTGGTTCTAAAGCGGACGGCAAGAAATAGGCATTGTTCAACGTGGCGGTTCCCGCCCCATTTGGGACTTACGGCGGATCTCTCTGTAATGTTGCCCTGCTCTAGTCCTTATGGGGCTATGTGGAAAGAGATGTTGTTTTAGGTGCGGGTACCCGGATGACCCCGCTGGCATTCAAGGAAAATCGGCTGTGGGGTTCGGCACTGCGGGCCGCGATTTTCTCTTGCCCAGGGGCTTTTGCCGGGAGCTGGGGCAGTTAAGGCACGATTAGAAGAGGAATTGACACGACGGGGGAATTCGTAGGAGGAACCCACTCACGTGAGCTCTACGCGCAAAGGGGTTGCCAAAAGCCCCACCACTCGCTCGACATCGAGTCTGTGGTGGCTTTTTCGCAGGATATTGGCTGCACCGTTGGCATCGGCGTTGAATAGTGTCGTTTGCCTGAGAACGATGCGTTTTGATGTCACCCATTCCCTCTCGGCATGGTGACGCTATCCAGAAAACTTGCTCGACGGTGCGAATCCCGCATCGCCGACAAAGATGTTCCAATTGCGTGCGCCATTGTCTGTGGGGGATTTGCGCGAAGTTCTGGTTGCTGCGCTTCCCCAGATGGATGTCGTGCTTCGGATTGGGATAATATCTCACGATGGTGGTCCCGATGCGGTGCGCAGGGCAATAGTTGCTGATGTATCGTAGGGCCTTCATCATATAGTCGTGGATTCGATTGTTACGGGTCTCCGGCTTGCGCCAAGGGTCATTCTGGGTGTCCTTGACGGCGTGATCGGGGAGAGTGGTTGCGCGGGTACCAATAAATAACTTGTATCTGTTCGTTTTGACGTGATGATTGTCCGTTTTATTTCACATTTTTGCTTCGGATGGTATCAACTTTGAGGGTTAATGTGCGAATGGCGGAGGTGAGTCCATGGTTTGTAGTTCCCCCGACAATCCAGATACGGTGATTAAGAACGCCGGCTCCGAAGTCGGCCAAGGGAACAGGTAGATGGACAGGAGTCCTTATGAGACGTGCCGGGGTAACTAGCCAGATGGACGACAACAGGTGCCCCGGGCTCTTCTCGCCGCCTAATAACCAAAAGCGGTGCTGAGTATAGATTATCTGGGCACCCTGAATCCCGTAGGGGAGGTGCAGCGTTGTCAGCAAATTCCGGGAAGAGAGTTGGTAAATCCAGACATCGGAACTGAATCTTCCACCCGCCAATGTTCCGCCGGCTACGACAAGAAAGTTGCCACCGGTGGCTGCCGCTGGGCTGTCCACGGCTTGAGGCAGGGTTCCCCAGAAATGAAAGGATCCAGATGACTCCGTCAATTGGTAGATCCGGTTCGATAGGGCATTTTGGCTGGAACCGCCCAACATAAACAATTCGGATCCGGTGGGAGACAGCGCCACGGCGGCACGATTCAAGGGTGTTGGTAAGAAGTTGGCGTAGCTGTGGTCGCTCTGAAGATTCAAGGCGCTTCGCTGGATCGTTTGGCCATGCACTCCTCCGGCCCACCATTCCATGTTTTGGGACAAAACCAGGTTGCCCCCGGGGAAGAGAATCGGGGAAGGACCTTGGACGAGACCCTGCGAAGTAATCGACACCGATACTCCCTGAAAATTCCGGCTGCCCGGGACAAGTCCGGCGACAATGAGGCTGCTGCCGATGGTCAGGGCTCGCAAGTTGCTGAGACTCTGGGGAAGGGAAAAGGATGCCTGAACAGTACGGCAATGGAGTTCGTGGGAAACCCTCGGCTTTTTGGGTAAAGCGGCTACGGGGGAACGAACCGGGGGAGAGGGACGGGAAGCCATAACAAAGAGCGCTGCACCCATAGCGATTACGAGAGAAAGGAACACAAAGAACCGGGGACGAACCCGTCGGCGGGAATGCCGGATCATGACCTGTCAACCTCATAGCTTTCAATTTGTTTTAAATACACTGTCATGACGCGATTTTCATGTGTGACTCCATTTAAGGCGACGGGGTCAATGGTAATGGGACGCAAGCGGATAGCTCTGACTTCGGACTTATCCACAGGCCGATAGCGAATCAGCAAGGTCTTCTGCGTACCAATCAAAGGCCGGATCTTCCGGCTTAGTCCCAGCGGATTTCCTCGTTGCACGGTATGACGGCGGCTTTCCGCTGCCTCTTCTCCGTAAACGAAGTTTCGAACCGGATGGTTGTCAGGCTTTTTGGCCTGGTCGGTCTCGAGTTCATTGATGACCGGAATGAGCGGGATGCCGGACTTGTCCAGAGCATGCACTAGCATTTTCAGGTCGTTTCGGTCGACAATCAAGTCCGTCGGGGAAAGCCTGCGTAAAATTCTCTTTCCCAGAATGCGCTCGGCTTGAGACGAATCCTCGGGAGATGCGCTGTGAAGAACCGTGGCATGAAGCAATTGATGACGAGTGAGCTGCCGGAACCAGTCACGGATGTTGTGCTCCAGATTGCCTGGAACGGGCACGCGAGCCATGTTTTCAAGGTGCCGGACATAAGTATCGGCATCCCAACCGTCCAAAACGGCCGCTGTGATGCTGTGGCGGCTAATCTGATAGACCCGCATTTGGTCGTATTTTTTGATTTCTGCCATTCCATCAATGTCCCACAGGGTCGACAATGCGGTATCAGGAGGCGCCAGTACATCGCCCGTGGGTTCAATAATCAGGGTTTTTTCCGTTAAAGGAGCGAGTTCTCCTCGAAGCCATCCGTAATAATAGGGACTACTGAGACGCCCTAGATTTCTGTCATGAGATTCCCATATCCCCAAGAGGGTAAAACTGCCAAGGTAATAGGATAGGCTGTAGATGTCATAGGCTCCGGGAATACGGCGTTCTTTGCCCCAATGGACAAGATTGGACAGATCCAGCCATTCATCGGGTTCCAGTAGGGAGGCCAGGGCAATAGCGAGAACTTGAAATGGATTGGCATGGTCGAGAGCGTACTGAAGAATACGACTGAAAATTTCGCCCATGCCATGAGCAAAGAAGTTCTCGACATCTAAAGACGCTTCCAAGGCACGGTCTTTTCCCAATTGAAGAAGATGATAATAATAAGCGACGCGGGCAGAGGACTCGAGCGACTCATAGGGAATGTCGTCCCGGAGCAGTTTTTTGGCCTTGGTAAGGGACCGCCGATAAATTTGACCGTTATTCGTCATTGGCAGAGGTTCCTTTCGGGCCTGACTGAGCAGCTGAAACAGGGGCAGGATGGCGTCAAATCCATTGCCTGGCAGCTGCCGCGGAGTCTTGACGGAGCTGATCAGCGACTGGGGCCGGTCGACCAACAAGGCGTCGACAATAGGAGGATAGAAGTCAATCGGAATCACTGGTCTCGAATAGGTTTCGGTCGGTGTAAACAGCAAGAAATGTTCGGACAGCTTTTCCATCAGTTTTTCATGGCGTTGCAGGGCCGCCAACGGATTATAACCGGAAAAGTCCTGAATCATGAACTGCAAGAGAGACTGCCCCTCTTTTTTGTTCAAAGTTTCCAGCCCGGCCTTGATACGGCCCGGGCTGACCAGCATAGTCCAGACACTTTCACGCGTATACCGGCCAAACTGAGTCATGTTCCACATAGGTTCCGGCCCTAAACTGTCGAGGATTACGGACAAGGAGTAGTAGCTGCTCACAGATCATACCCTCCTGGAAATTGAATGACTTGACGCGATACCTCACGGGGAGACCCCGTTTCGTCTGCATGCGCGATGTCATAGCGGTATCCTTGCTCACAAAGAAAAAGTTGCCTCTTTTGGGCAAAGTCCTGTTCCTTGGTATCTTCCGAAACGATGGTATAAAATGTTGCGGATCCCCCGTTGCTCTTGGGCCGCAAAATTCGTCCCAGGCGCTGGGCTTCCTCTTGCCGTGATCCGAAGGCGCCGGACACTTGGATGGCCACGTTAGCATCCGGTAAGTCAATGGCAAAATTTGCGACTTTGGAGACGATCAGAACAGGAATATCTCCCTCGCGAAAGCGCTGGTATAATTTTTCCCGTTCAGGCGGGGGTGTCTGCCCCGTTATAATGGGTGCCCTCAGACGTTTCCGAATTTCCTCCAATTGGTCGAGATATTGACCGATGATCAGGATATGGTCGCCTTCATGTTCCGCCAAAAGTTCCTGTATCGTGCCGATTTTTGCAGGGTTTGAAGCCGCAATGCGAGCTCTGTCCGTATCTTCGGCCGTCGCATAGCGCTCCCGCCAGGAATCCGGAAGACTCACCCGGATTTCGCGGCACGAAGCCTGGGCGATCCACCCCTGTTGTTCAAGATCTTTCCACGCCATATCAAACCTTTTGGGGCCAATAAGGGAAAAAACATCGTCGGCCCGACCGTCCTCCCGAATTAACGTCGCGGTTAAGCCCAGGCGCCTACGCGCCTGTAGACTCGCAGTCAAGCGAAAGACCGGGGCTGGCAGCAAATGCACTTCGTCATAAATAATGAGTCCCCAGTCGTGAGAATCGAGCTGGTTAAAGTGAACGTATTCGCCTTTCAGCCGATGGCTGAGGAGCTGGTAAGTGGTGAGGGTTACAGGCTTTACAGACTTCGTTCGGGCCGAGTATTCACCAATGTCCTGGGCGCTCAAAGAGGTTTTGTCAAGCAATTCATCGCGCCATTGGTGTAAGGAGGCTAGGGAGGTGGTCAGGATGAGCGTGTGAGCCTGCACCTTCTGCATGGCCCCCAGACCGACCAGGGTTTTGCCGGCCCCGCAGGGAAGCACTATGACACCGCTGCCCCGGTCTACCGATCCGTCGCCCCAAAACGTCCGCACTGCGTCATGCTGATAGGCACGCAACTGAAATGGTCGGCCTCTTCGGTCGCGATCTTTTAATTGGAGCGACAGCGGCAGACCCGGTGTATAGCCAGCCCGGTCGTCCGCCGGCCAGCCGGCTTTGGCCAAAGCTTGCTTTAATAATCCCCGGTGAGAAGGATCAATGCGGTACCCGGGTTCCAGGATTTCTCCCAGAAAGGGTTCGACGGCCTTGTGATTCTTCATCTGGGTGAGCAACAGCGAATCTGGTCCGGTCAGCCATAACCCATGGCCATCCGGAGCCAATTCCAGCCTTAGTTTGCCGTACCGCCGGCCCTGATCATCAATAAAGGCCGCTACTTCGTGGGGTATGGGATATTGGGCATATCGGCTTAGTCGGCTGAGCATGTCCGTGGGGGTAAGCCCGGATGCCACCGCATTCCATAGTGACAGAGAACTGATGCGGTAGGTGTGCACATGCTCAGGACTCTTGACCAATTCAGCGAATCCGACAAGACTGTCCCTGGCCTCATCAAATAAGGGATTGTCGACCTCCAGAAGCAGCGTTCTATCGGACTGAACAATTAAGGGCAGACGGTCCACGAATGTTCCTCCATTCCCATAATATAATAACTTTCATTGTAGCGAATCGTGACAGGTTTTGCTATCACGGCCATGTGTTAAAATAGCACGCAGATGTCTAAAGGAGCGACAGACGTGGAATTTGAGGAGAGTCTGGCGGAGGGTGCCACATTAGATGATGTGGAAGTATTTATCCGCGCCGCAATTGAAGGCGAAAGAAACCGTGTGGCCACGCTTGCCAATATTTCGGCCATCTTAAACCAATATCTTTCCCGGATTAATTGGGTGGGTTTCTATCTTGTTCTCCCCGGCCGGGATCACTTGGTTTTAGGGCCCTTTCAAGGACTGGTGGCTTGCACTCGTATTCCGATCGGTCAAGGAGTGGTGGGAAAAGCGGTGGAACAGGCTAAAACACTAGTTGTTGCCAATGTCCTGGAATTCCCCGGGCACATTGCCTGCGACAGTCGTTCCCGCTCCGAAATCGTGGTGCCGATTCGCTCCGGCGGGGCGGTGGTAGCGGCTCTGGATGTGGACGCGCCGGAGCGAGACCGCTTTCATACCCCGGAAACAGTGCTCGTAGAACGCGTGGCCGGGTTGTTGGGCCAAAACTGGAATCTTATGACGGATTCTTAAAGACGGAGCGTTGCAACAAGTCGCTTGGGTCTGAGTAAGAGATCGATGGCATCCTGGCCATTGCGCACCACAATGTCCGACGCCAGCAAGGTTTTGGTGTATGCTCCTTCGTATCCCAGGACGCATATAGCCAAATCAGCGGCTTGAAGCATTTGGGTGTCATTGGCGCCATTTCCCACCGCGATGACATGCTCAAGGTTATTGACGTAGCGCATTTTGTCTTCGCTGACATGAATGAGAACGGGCGCAATGCCGGTAATCCGGCGAATGGCATCAACGTGTCCATGAGTCGCGGCGGTCAGAATGTGAATTTGAACCTGCCGGGCAAGATCTTGGAGGCTCACTGCCATCGTCTCACTTATGCGCCCATCGGTGGCCAGCGTTCCGTTCAAGTCAAACACCACATGTTCATAGTCTTTCAGGCCGATGCCTGGAACATCTATGTTTATTGCCACAAGGAACTGCCCCTTTTATTCGGATTTGGTACAGTTTTATTCTCTCTGACTCAACAAATCTTGACAATAGCAAAATAAAGGCAGTTTGTCCTGGGGAAATGAGGTGCCTGTGGATAATGTGCCCGCGTGGGGCGGGATACGGGCATGGCCACGCGCGCAGTCAGGCAGGTGCCCTCTCGCTGAGGCGTCATCAAGGGTGATGGAATTTATTTTCGGCGGATGGCCTAACTCCCACTGAGAGGTCGTGAATACGCTGATGATGGCAAGGGAGATTTTTCCAGGTATTCCAAGAGCCGTCCACGATGAATGGGGGGCGGAGTCACGAACGCTAGAACACTATAGACATGCGCAGGGCAACGCCCATTACGACTGGGAACGCACCTCGGGAGAGCATCGTCCCCCCTTTTTGACATGGACTGGGAAACCCTACTAAGCAGTTATGATTGCCGCATTTTTAGAACGCTTGGTATACCAGTGGATTGATTAGCATCTTTTTGGATTGGTGGCGGTCCACCCGTTCTAAAGCCGCGATTACGTCCCCTATCTCCCGCCGTTTTCGGGAACGCGCTGACGAGCGACGATTAGACGATTGACTCGCGCAAGCCCGCTTCGATTGGTGTCCGCTTGTTCCAGAACGTGGCGATTCATTGGGATCGTTTTGTTTTCCGCCAGAATTTTTCTTTATTGCAGAATGTGAGTATAAAAAGTAGACACGTAAATGTGTACTAAATTTAGTTGGCACATGCGAAATCGAGGAGGATTTGTTGGTTTGACGACTTGAGATTGACTGGTATCCCGCTGAAGATATATCCACAAATGGGATGGCGTCTGGGAAGGAACCGGATGAGCCAAGAGGCTCTCATCGGGAATTTGTGCGGGAATGGAGGAGCAATGTCTCCAACCTGCTCGGCCCAGGCATCTGCCGACTTCGAGGCAAGAGACAAAATTCGGCCTCGCAAGGAGCTGCCACCTGAGGGTGGGCTTATGGGGTGACCAATTGCTGCGCTGCTGCTGGGGTGTGCGGATAGGGCTGTCGTTTTCTTTCCCTATTTTAACTCCTCTTATTGTTGACCATAGCAGACGGAAATGGCAGAATAACCGTGTCATGCGGTCATGGTGTTGGCCGCGGCGTGAGCCAAATGCGGTATGTGGCCGATAATAACACCTCGAAGTCGGGCCTTGGGGCATAGACGGAGGTGTTTTTCATTTTACTTGGGAGAATTTATGCCAGGAAGGCAAGAAGAAACGGCGAAGAGGGGTCATGCATTCCTGGACCCTGTTGTTTTCCCCGGCGCTATAGCAATTATCGGAACAGTAATTGGAAAATCCGGTCGACTGTGTTCTGGGCTTCGGTGGATACTTCGGTGGAAAGGGAACAGTCACGAGCATTCTGTAATAAGACGGAAGATTCCGTATTATGCAGAGCCAAGGAAGACATCGAAACCGGCTTCACGAAGGCAGACGGAGCGTTCGCTCTTTTCGCGATAGACGGGTTGAGAGCATATAATACTATTTGTGCGAGGGGGCATGGATTATGAATCCGGATGGCAGTCCTCAACATACCACGTCCACAACCTGGCGAAGCCGGAACGTCTGGGGTTTTTCTTTAGCTTCGCTTTTTTCGGATATGGGACATGAATTGGTGACCACAGTGCTTCCTGCATTTTTGTTGACCATTGGAGCGCCGGTTTTTGCTTTGGCGGTGATCGAAGGTGTATCGAATTTCAGCCAGTCGCTCGCCTCGTTATGGGGAGGAAAATGGGCTGACAACCGAAAGAGCCGAGAACGAATAGTGGTTGCCGGATACGTCATGACCGGAATAAAAGCGGTGATCGCGCTAGTGACTTACTGGCCGTGGATCGTGGTTCTGCGCACGGTGGCATGGATTGGGCGCGGAGCCAGGGGGCCTATCCGCGACACCATGATTGCGGATGAAATCTCTCCCGAGAACCGCGGCAAAGCTTATGGATTCCGGGAGACATTTGATACGGCGGGAGCCATTGTCGGCCCTTTGGCGGCCACGTTGCTCATTACCGTTATTTCGCCTGGTACTCTCATTGCGTTAAGTGCTATCCCAGCCATTATCACTGTTGTCATAATCGCGGGCATGGTGCGGGAAATCCGAGGGCCGGTGTTGGACAAGAATCCGGCTCCAGGCGCCGGTCCGGGAGAAGTCCAAACGGTGTGGTCCCGGTCTTACCGGGTTTTTCGCGGAGGCGTGGTGATTTTTTGGTTTGGGGCCATCTCTCCCACCTTCTTTATCATGCGCATACTTTTGACTCATCCCCGAGGTTTGGCTTTTCCTTTACAAGCATTCGCTTTTGGACTTTATACCATACACAACATATTTTATGCGGCTTCGTCTTATCCGGCAGGCATTTTGGCTGATCACGGGCGGGCTAAAGGGGCCACCCTCAGTGGGTATGGGATGTGGGTCTTGAGCTTGGTGGGGTTTTTTGCCTTGCCCTTCTTGCCCATTTGGCTTTGGCCTTTGCTGTTTATCTTTTCGGGTTTGGCAACGGGGTTGATTGAAACCGGTCAAAAGACTCTGGCAGTGGGACTGTTGCCTCCCGTCATGCGGGGGAAAGGGCTTGGCCAAATTGCCGGCATGAAGGGATTTAGCCAATTGGCAGGGACGCTATTGATGGGGGGGCTGTGGACACTGCATCGTCCCGGTTTGGGATTTTTGTGTCTCGCCTTGGCTGCATTGGCGGGCTGGCTGATCATTTGGGCAGTGCCCTCAATGCCAAAGCCGGTATCCTGACAGTACTCGGGCTAAAGGGATTGGCATCAAGATCGTGAATCCTCGCCCGGAAGAATACTTGGGAGCAATATCTGCAATGCCTGTCAGGCGGTGGGTTTAAGCCTGAGAGGCAATTAGGTCATAGGGCCAGACAATATTGAGGATGGGGCCGAAATGCTCCTCGATGACGGAACTGGGATTGACGTGTCCGCTTGCATCCATCCCGGAGAACCATAGAGGCAGACTCCAAATGCCGAAGGCATCATAATGTTCTTTTTGTAACCATTGATTAATCTGTTCCAGATACCGGTTCACTCCTTCATCAGTCATGAGCGCTGTTCCGTCCGGCCAGGGTTGGACTAATCGATGAAGCCATGCGGCCTGAACAAGACCGCGGTGGGATTCGGGGTCATAAATCCACCGGGGAACAAAAGGTTCCTCCCCAGTGATAAAGAGGAGAAATGAGCCAATGTCATAATTATGATCCCACTCACCGGAATTTTCCGCAAAACGCAGTAGTCGCGCGCTCCGCGAGCCTTTTTCCGCCACGAGTTCCAGAACTTTCTTGAGATCCGGTGATTCCGGCTCGAAAATCTGGGCGATGATGTCATCGGAGTGTTGCAGGGCATGGATTAAGCGGACGGTCAGGGCGGACTGTTCCATTAGCCGTTGGTAATTAATCCGCATCAAAGAGAACAACGATTCGTCCAGTCCCATGTCTTCCGCTTGCGGACGAAAAAAGGGAACCCTCAAGATATGACAAGGAGTCCGCGGCAGCGCCAATACTGCGGGGAGATAAGCCCAAGCAGCTGCTTCACTGGGGCGGGAGAGAATGTTGGTCAAAGGACGTGAGCGGATGTCCCCCATTTGCATGTCCAACGCCAATGGGGAAGGATGCACGATGCCCCGGGCGGTGACGATGGGAGTTCGGGCGAGTTCGAATGTGAGCCGATTCCCGTCTTGGCCATGACAGAAGATTTCTTCATGGTCTCCGTTGCCCTTGTCTTTCCAGTAAGTGCCCGGCTGCCTCTGGCATTCATCCCTGCTTCCGGCGGCCGTCATGATTCGCGCACTGTTGGGCAGACGCGAGGGGGAATCAAGCAAAATGGTGAGAGGACGGGACCGAAAAAGAGCCCAGCGACTCTCCGAAAGGCTTGAGCTTGTCCATTCCATCACAATCTCAAGCGGAGATTCACCGGACCCTGGGCTTAGCGCATAGTCCAAGAGAGTATCCAAATCTTTATACATCGGGCAAGTATTATCCACCCGTATCCATAAAAGCGCACGATCAACGCGCCGCAACTCCGAAATGATATGGAAAGCACTGTCGATTTGCCACGATGCGTTGTCGTCCTTGATGGTTAAATCCCATATCAAAGTCGGTTTGACTGGCATAACGCCACCTCTTAGGATTATACCCGGGCCGCATGACTTTATGAAATGGATTCCTGGGTTTGAGCAATGAATGTGTTCGGACACCCGGGGTCCTCGCCCAGATAATTGCCCGTCACGGCAAAGGCTCTGGCCCGTGATCCACCGCAAAGCATGCTGTAGTCACATTGCCCGCAGCGCCCCTCTAATTTTTCGGGATTGCGCAGATCACAGAACAAAGGGGAATTCCTGTAAATATCGCTAAAGAGCTGACGTTTCACGTTGCCGCCGGAAACGGGCAGGTATCCCGACGGAAAGACGTCGCCGTAATGACTGATGAAAGCAAAACCTTGTGCTTCCCGGATGGTGGGGCCTTGGCTTAAAGGCCGGGACATTATGCGAGAAAACTGAGGGGCACCGACGGCAGTGACCCGAAAAGACACGTGTTCTGAATAATCCTTGAGCCATTCCAATGCCGATTCAATGCTCTGGGCATCCAAACTGTCTTTGAGACGCGCACGCCCGGTGGGAATGACGAAAAAGACTTCCCAGCTGCGTGCTTTGAGAATTTGTACAAGTCGGCCCATCTTAGGCAAGTCGTCTTTAGTAAAAGGTGAGACGGATGTGTTGATTTGCAAGGCCATGCCTTCGTTGACGACGGTTTCCGCAATTTCCACACTGCGAGCGAATGTGCCGAGGACCCCGCGGAATCGATCATGCACAGCTTGGGTGGCACCGTCCAGGCTAATGGAAACGGCCTGGACTCCCAATGTCTTCCATAATTTGATGATTTGTGGTGTTAACGACGGTGTGACACTGGGTGCAATCGCCGTGCGAATTTTTCGGCTCACCGAGGCTTTGATAATGTCGGACAGGTCATCGCGTTCCAAGGGGTCCCCGCCGGTAAAAATGATCATAGGCCTGGGCCGCATACTAGCAATATCGTCCAGAACGTTTTCCACTTGGGCCAATGTCAGTTCCCGGAAGTCTCTCCGCGGGATGGCGCGAGCCCGGCAATGACGGCAATGAAGTTGGCAGGCCCGGGTCAGTTCCCAGGTAATAATGTGTGGTGCCTCATCAAAATTCATGTGTTGTCCCTCCCCGGCAGTCTAGGATTATTATGCCGGTAAACACGATTAACCGGTTAGGACCATTAGGATCTCCTCAGGGTGACCAAATGGTCCTAATTGATTTATTCGAATTGGTCAAGGATGTGCTCCCATAGCTCCTGGTCAATAGGGCCGATCTGTTGGGACAAGGGATCCTTGGTGAATCCCGGAATTAGCTCTTCATAAGGGCGGGAGGGCTGTTGAAAGATGAGCCCCGTGACCAGTTCGTCCTTCTCTTCCAGCAGGGACAGAGCTTGAGCGCGGGAAGACGGTTTGTAATTCGGGTCTTCATCCAGGTTCACCAAAGTTTTCTTATACCACTCATAAGTGTTAACGCGGTTATAGCTCACGCACGGTGAGATCACGTTAATCAACGCAAATCCAGGGTGAGTGATACCTTGAACAATTAAGCGGGCCAGTTGTGGCTGCCAGCTCGAGAATCCCTGGGCAACAAACGTCGCGCCCCCGGCCACGGCCAGCATCAAGGGGTGAACGGGCTGATCAATACTGCCCTCCGGGGAGGTCTTGGTGTGAAATCCCATTTCCGACGTGGGAGAGGTTTGGCCTTTGGTGAGACCATAGACATGGTTATCCATGACTATATAAGTCAGATTGACATTGCGTCTTAACGCGTGCATAAAGTGTCCCATGCCAATGGCATAGGCATCGCCGTCTCCGCCCACGGCCAGCACGGTCAGATTGCGGTTGGCTAGTTTGATGCCCATGGCGGCAGGCAGAGTGCGCCCGTGCGTGACATGTAGGTTATAGGAATTGATGTAATTGCCGATTTTTCCGGAACAGCCGATTCCGGCAATGATAGCCGTGGTCGAGGGCTGGGCCCCGACTTCGACTAGAGCTTTCTCCAAGGCGGCAAGGACGCCGAAATCTCCGCATCCGGGACACCACCACGACTTTTCCTGCGTCTTAAAATCACTTAACGTTGCCATTAATGTTTCACCTCCAGCTGAGTCAGCAGATTCCGACTTTCCCTGACGACGTCTTCGGGCAAAAATGGGACTCCGTCATACCTGGTCAGCGAATGGTAGCGAGGATCAAAAATCCCGGCCGTTTTGAGCAAATGCGCAATCTGGGCCGTAGCATTCTGTTCCACGACGACGATGTGACGGGCTTGGGCGAGGAGGTTCTGGCACTCGGAGCCGGGGAAGGGGGCGAGGGTTCTCAGCCAAGCGACAGCTGTCGAGATCCCTTCTTTTTCCAATAGAATTTGGGCTTCTTTATTAATTCCGACCGTGGAGCCGATTCCCAAGAGCACTACTTCGGCGTCTACGGGTCCCTCGTAACGGAGGGGCGCACGCAGGGCGTGAATTCCCAGAATCTTCGTTAATCGTTTATCCATCATTTGACGGCGGTTCTCGGGATCCTCCGACACTTTGCCCCCCGGGGCATGTTCCACCCCGGTTGCCAGGAATTGTCCCTGGGGTGTGCCCGGTAAAGTCCTCGGGGAAATTCCGTCCGCGGTGAAGGCGTACCGTTGGAAGGAAGAGGTCCCGCTGAGGTCTTGGGAGAGATAAAGCTCTCCGCGGTCAATAGGAACATGGGGGCCATCTATCGTCCGGCGTTCTACAGTTTGCTGCCACAGCGCCAACGACAAATCGGTTGCTATAATAACCGGGGTTTGAAAATGTTCAGCTAAGTTAAAAGCTTCGTAGGCATCTTCAAATGTCTCTTCGACGGAGGAAGGTGAGATAACGATGCGGGGAGCCTCTCCGTGACCTCCGTAAATGAGGGCCAGCAAGTCGGATTGCTCCGACTTTGTGGGCATGCCGGTGCTGGGTCCGGCGCGCTGGGTGTCAACAATTACGACCGGGGTTTCGGTCATAGACGCGAGCCCTATCGCTTCTTGCATCAGAGAGAGACCGGGGCCGGAAGTGGCCGTCATGGACCGGGCCCCTGCAAATCCGGCGCCAATGGCTGCGGTGATTGAGGCCAATTCGTCCTCCATTTGCAAGACGGTTCCGCCAACCAGCGGAAAGTATTTGGTCAGAGATTCCATAATATCGGTAGCCGGGGTAATGGGATATCCCGACATGATTCGGCAACCTGCGGCGAGAGCTCCGAGACAAGTAGCGTCATTTCCGGTCAGAACCAGGCGATTTCCGGGGCTTGGCGATCCTAAAGAGGGAAGCCGGGGAAGGCGTGCGGTTTCTTGAAGCATGGCTTGATATCCGGAATGAAGAGCTGCACGGTTGGCTTCAACAATGCCGCTACCCTTGGACTGGAAGCGTTTGGCGACGTATTGCGCCAGGACCTCCAAAGGGAATCCCAATAAGGCGGCGGAGGCTCCGGCCGCGATCATGTTGCGCATGACCACAGAACCCGCTTCTTTGGCCATTTTGGTCAAACCCAGGGAAACGAGCATGGCATGCGTGTTCGGGGGCAGGGTGGGAGAATACGCGGCGTCGGCTACAATAATTCCGCCATTCATTTCTTCGCCGTTTAGTGTTATTGTTTCCTGATTCAAGGCGATCAAGATGTCTGTGTGCCGTGTTCCGGCACTTACCGGCCGGTTTGCCATAAGAACTTTATAATTGGTGTGGCCTCCTTTAATGCGGGAGGAAAAAGATTTATAACCATAGATATAATACCCTAGGCGATTTGCGGCGTGAATTACGATATCGCCAGTGCTATCTATGCCTTCGCCTTGATCGCCGCCAATTTTCCAAGCTAGCATGAAAATTGCCTCCTCACCTGATCATCTAACCGACAGGTTACTGCTTATACTGTAAATCTATTGAAAAAAGTTTGAAAATGAAAAGTATTTATCCTAATCATAACGTAGTGGAATGGTAACAAGGCTTGCGGTACAATGACCACGAGGACGAGGTTTCCACGGCCTTTTGGGGCATAGGAAACCGGGTTCCAGGGGTTTCTCGGTGCAGGGCGTATTCTATTCAGGATCCGAGTGGGGAGCAGTTCTTGTTGCATCCTTTGTCTCAGCAAAAAAGGAAGGTTCCGTGAATGCAGATGATGCTCTCACATTTGAAGACCTTTATTCGCATCATTGATGCCGGCAGCCTGACCAGGGCTGCTGAACAGTTGTCGTTGACGCAGCCCGCGGTTACCAAGCAGTTGGCCGCTCTGGAGGAGACTTTTGACACACGCCTGGTTATCCGCCAGGGAAGAAAGTTGCGGCTGACTCCGAGCGGAGAGGTTCTGTACCATTATGCCAAGCGCATTCTAGTTTTGGTCGATCAAACTTACGAAGCCATTGCCGAGATTGAGCGTCCGGGTCAGGGCGAAATTCACCTCGGTGCCGTGTCGACGATTGCTGTCTTTTCACTGCCGAAAGTATTGGTAACCTTTACGCGTAATTTCCCCTCTCTGCGTGTACGCGTGCACATCGGGGAAATTCAAGATACCCTGGACCGGGTCATCCGCCAGGACATTGCGGTAGGCATGGTGACTGTGCCCATCGTGCATCCCCAAATTGATTCCGTGCCGTTGTTCCAGGATCCCGTGCGTCTCGTGGTGAGCCCCGACAAGGCTAAAAGATTGCCAGCATCTTTGAATTTGCAGGAATTGTCGCATATGGAATTCATTTCGTATAAGACTCCGTCCCGCTTTAGGACCTTTATGGACGGGATTTTGGAGCAACACGGAATTATTCCCCATGTTCTCATGGAATTCAACAGCCACGACTTGGTCAAAAGTATGGTTAAAGTCGGCCTGGGGGTTGCCTTTGTACCGGAGTCGGTGGTGGCCGAGGATTTGGTGGCCGGCACCATCCAGGCGATAGAAATCAACGATTTTCCGCCTTTGGCCAGAACTACTTCTTTAATTCTGTCGAAAGATCCTCCCCGTAGCGGAGGACTTATGGCTTTATTGACCACTTTTTTCGACTATTACCAGGTCGAGCCTCGGCTTTGGCCTGCATGGTACTGGGAAACACGGTCCTATGAATCGGCTTTGCCCTGGACCCTTCCCAACGAAAACAAAGGAAAAAGTTAAGGGTGCGCCCCGCCAAGTTTGAGATTTCAGACACCGGTTTTGATCCGGAGGCCGGAGGGGAAGAGACTTCAAACGGGCGCCGATTCAGTCTGTGTCGAGCCGATGTCTTCCCCGGCGGGATGGGTTGATCCTTTATTTGCTGCGGCGCAATTTGGAGAAAGACCCAACATGGGCAGCCTGGCACCGACTGGAGTGAGGCTCGACTGCTTGGGACAGACGTCCATCCAAATAATCACGCAATCGGCATCCAAGACAGGAGAGCAAGGCCCGGGGCAGCGGACCTTTGACGAAATCCCGGCAAAACCGTTGTGCCCGGGCCATGGGCAGGGGTAGGATTGCCCAAGACTGAGCGGCCATGTCCCGGGCACATCGGCTGTTGAAAATCATAGATGAGGGTCCATTGAATTGGGGTCAGTCATTTGCTGAATGCCTCGCTTGGTACTGTGCCAATATAGAGCGGCGACAAATGGACGATAGCATTGTAGGCGCGGCTGATCAGCTCGGCTTTGCCCACCACGGGGTCGGTTTTGGGCAGGATTATACCGACGGTAAATCCATGGCTCTTGATTTCGGTATGACGCATGATTTGGGGAAGAAGGTCGGCAGTAATCTCGGCAATCGGCAACGGATCGACGCCGTGGTCGTCCCGGTACCAGTAGACGGCTGCGGAATCTAGCAGCCGAAATGACTCTAGTCCGCTGTCTTGAAGGTATCTTAGCAGAAACGGCTTGTCGTCCTCGCCTTCTGGCTTGACGACAAAGCGGACAAAAACATAATCTAAAGTAATGCCGACCTCAAAATGCGCAAAGCGTTTATATCCTCGTTGGTTCCGGGAAAACGACACCCACGTGTCGTCCGGAGGATTCACGCGTCTTCTCGCATGCGATGCGGTATGGGGATATATCTTATGGTGTAGGAAATCTGACAATTTAGGAGCCAAATCGTCCCCGATCATGGCGAGCTTTGGGCGAATACGCGTTCTTAGGGCACTCATGCGGTCGTGAAATTCGGGAATAGCGAAAACATTAAAATCATCTTGAGTAAAACCAGTAAATTGATACATGTCAGATCCTTTCTACTATTGATGATAGGGTTATGGTAGCACAGCTTGATCGGCGGGCCAAACCCTAGGGCCGATCAGGAGTGAACAAATTGTGCTACGGCCCTGCAACATCCGACAAGGAGAAACGCAGGATTTGAGAAGACAAGTCGCGAATTTTCGGGATTGGGGAGGAAGAATGTGGATTCATGGCATGAAATTGCCTGGCAAAAATGGCAGGATGAAATGGCGAGAGGACTGCCGGAAGACTTGTGCCGGGTACTCAATGGACTGACGCGCCCGCAACAGATGCTCTGGTTGGAGCGTTTTATCCGACCAGTGAGTCCGTGCGCCAAGGTCATGATCCAATATCTTAAAATCGGTGAGGCGAACTGGTTCGTGGCCCCCGCGCTGGAGTGGGATCGACTGGAAACCCCGCTGGGTGTATTGATCGCCTATCCGGCCCCCCTAGGAGAAGACCCGCTGGCCATGGCGGCCATTGGGCTAGTGTGGGCGGGCAACGTCCGGGTGCGGCTTGATGCCATGGTGCAAAAGCTAGGAACCACGGCTCTTTTCGCGTGCTACGAAGCTGAGTTGCCTTATACTTTGGATGTTCCCTATACTTTATTGTGGGAGAGTTACATCCATAATTTTGAGCTTGAAGGGATCAGCCCTTCCGTGCAACAATTTTTTACACAGGCGCCGGAACGAAGAGCGCCGGAAGCACCGATCGACTGGGGTCCCAAGCCCTCGTATCATGTATATTTGGACGAACTGAACTACGGCGTTGTGCCCCACGAAACCTCCGGCGAAAGTCCCGGAAGCATTCCGCCTGTTTTGCAGGCGCTGCATTATGTGGCGCCGCCTTTAAGACGGGCGGCAGCGCTTTTGGCTTTTAAGGCTATTGAAGGACGCATTTTGAGTGATCAGTGGCGCAAGGCGGCGCTCAAGACCAGGCAGAACGAGGTGAACTCATGGTAATTGGTGAGCAGGGATTAAGAGAACGAATGCAAAGACCTTTGGAGCAACGGCTGATTGTCACGCCCCTGTTAAGTCCGGGGCAAATCGCCGGCGGTTCCGTCGATGTTCGGTTAGGGACGGAATTTATCCTGATGAAACGTTCCGCCAAGGGACCGATTGATCCCATTAATATGGGTACGGAGTCGTCCCAGGACTATCAGGAACGGGTTCATGTGGACGTCGGTGACAAGATGATTCTTCACCCCAATCAGCTCGTTTTGGGAGTAACTTTGGAGTTTATTCAAGTACCGGAAGATTTAATGGCTTATGTGATTGGCCGTTCATCATGGGGCCGGTTAGGACTGATGGTCGCCACGGCAGTGATGGTGTCGCCCGGTTACCGGGGCAGTCTGACTCTGGAACTGGCCAATTTAGCCGACACGCCGGTGTATCTGTATCCCGGTACACGGGTGGCGCAACTGGTGTTTCATCAGGTCGAGGGTACTCATGTGGCTTATGCCAACAACGGGGGAAAATATACCGGACCGGTGGGGCCGGAGTTTTCAAAACTGTCACTGGACCAGGACTGGCAGGCGATCAAGTTCATTGGTCGGGACCCGGGTAATCGATGAAGATGGTGCCGTGGAACCAACGCGGGGCGGTTTGGTTGACTTTTGCAGTATTTAGCTTCGTCGCACTGTGGGTTGCCATTTTCTTGCCTCAATATGATGTTGGCGAATATCATCGCTATGCCGTGCTGGCCATGACTCCTCCGGTTTTTCACCACTGGCCCAGAGAATATCCTGCACTCTCGCAGTTTATTTTCTTGCTTCCCCTGCTTTTTCCCTTTTCCTACCGTTTCAGTTTCGGAATTTTAACGATTCTGGCTCTAGCGGTACTTTTGAACATCGGCATGAAGCGCCACGGTTTCTCGTGGGGCATGAAGCTCATAGGGTATTTGAGTCTGGGAGCCGTAGGGCTTTTCTCTCAACGATATGATATTTTTGTGTCCTTATTTGGGTTTCTGGCCATCGACCGGGCTTTACAACGGCAATGGTGTTGGGCTTGGATATTTTCTGTAATCGGTTTTTTGCTGAAGTTGTTTCCTGCGGTTTTTTGGCCGGTATTCCTCATTCAGGAATGGCGGGAAACCAGACGTTTTAGGTGGGACCGCCTCGCTCTGAGTTTATTGACAGCACTGGTGATGATTGGATTTCAGGTTTTAACGGCGTCTCATCAGGCCTTTACTTCCTTTCGCTATCTGCTTGCCCGGCCGGTAGAAATTGGGTCTCTTGCTGCCAGTTTGACTGCCCTCGTGGGCCATCCGCACTTATTTGGGGCCTTCGGCTCCGTCAATGTCAGGGCACACGGATTGGCGCATCTGATTGGCGATGTATTGACAGCTCTCGGCATTGTCGGCTGGCTCAGTGTGTTTTGGGCCCAGTGGAAGGGACGGATGGAATTGGTTGATGCTGCCATTATCACCTTGGGCATTTTACTTTTGACGACCAAGGTGTTTTCCGCCCAGTATCTCATCTGGCTGGCACCCTTGCTTGCCCTTAAAAAAGGGAATATGGGCTTTGTGTTGGCCTACGCTCTGACGTCACTGGGATACCCTGTTGGATACGCCGTTCCGGGACTTTTTAAATGGGTTATTTACATTTTCACCGCCCGCAATTTGCTCCTTACAGCCGCTTTTGCCGTGTTTGTCTGGAATCGGACAAGGTCTTCTGCATCCCCACTCTTTACAGAAGGTGTCAAAGAAGGCGTCGACCACTGAGGCCTTCGGGCCTTAGCTATGGGAGAGTCAATGCCACCAAGGGAATTGTGCCCTTACGAAGAAGCGCCCGCGATCTTCCTCAAATGTTGTGCAAAGGCTTGTCCTGAGTGTTCCCAGGTAAAGGATAACAGGGTTTGGCGTCCTTGGCGGGACAGGGAGGCGGCCAGGGCGGGATTGTCAAGAACCATGAGAATGTGGCGATAGAGACTGTCCGGATTACGGGGCGGCGATATCAGCGCGTTGACGCCGTCCTGGGCGTAGTCGAGGCAGCCTTGGCTGTTCGTCCCGACAAAAACCGCTCCACAGGCCATGGCCTCGGCCGGAGGCGATGGCCATCCCTCCGCCCAGCTGGCACTGACATAAATCATGTGCTGGTTGTAGAGTTCCCTCAACTGATCTTGCGACGGATCGTGATGATAGTGGACCCATGGCGGCAAATCGGGGCCTCTGGGCTCGGCACCAAAGAAGGTTACGGGCACCGAGGGGCGCTCTTGGTGAAGCCGGGTGAGGGCCGTGAGGGCGTCTTCAGTTCCTTTCCAGGGAAAATGATGATACAGGGACAGAACGGAAGGCTGCCGGGATTCGGGCTGCCGTGTGAGATAGAACCGGGCGTGGTCGATGGCATTGGGAATATGAACGACGTCATCCAGACCCATGCTTTGGGCCATTTCCAATAGCCACCGGGCAATCACGATTTTGTGTAAAGGAAGTCGCCAGGTGTCGAGTACCCGCTCTTTACGGCTGTTCCAGGTTTCGAAGTGCTGAATGAGATAACATTTTTCGCCCAGATGCTCGGGATACTCCCCGGTGTCCTCCGCCGTTTCCCATGATGTGGCACAAATGATGTCCCCTGAAGGAATGGCGTGGCTGGCCGGTTCTCCGGGAAGGTACAGCAGACGAATTTTGGTGTCGACAAATTGCCATTTAATTGGCGTGAGCCAGTATGCACTCTTCCACAGCCGCATCTGACCCACCCATGATTCATTCCAGAACGTGGAGGGGGGCAGAAGTAGGACGGCGGCCAGCCCATGCCAGACTGCTCTTGCCAGAGACCGGGAACAGCAGCAACGATGGGGACGCCTTGGGAGAATCAGCAAATGATGGGATATCTGCCCAACCGGAATGACCCGCTCCCACCCGTCTGGGCACAAAATTCAAACCGCCATTTCAACAAGAGATTGGTCAAATTTTTTCGGCTTTCATGACACTGCCTACCATATTTTTCATGTAATATTCCAAATCCTGGCACTCATTCATGGTGATGGTGGTGACAACGCGTTGGCATCTACGGTGAAAGGGTGCCTGGTGCCTGTCTCGAGCTTAGGGCCAACAGGGCTGGGCCGGCAATTGTCCTACCAGCATTGTGGATGTGGGCGTGAGAATCGCTTCGATGCTGTCGTTCTGTTCGGCAATCTCAAAGCAGTCACGAATAAACGATG
>PXYT01000013.1:65547-102177 GCA_003023725.1 Sulfobacillus benefaciens
CTGAACCGCAGACTTTTGATGCAGAGCTCGTGGTGCGTAACCAAGAATAAGACTAACGAGGAGAAAGGACGGGAACCGAACATGAGTGACGAGAAAAACCCAGGTTCTGAGCAAAAGGACGTTGGGACTTCCGGCGGCCAATTCGACCTCGGCGACAACCGCCAGCGATCGCGCAAGATGCACGAACCTCATTCCAGAGAGCCCGAGATTTCTCTCTCGGTGAATTCTCTCAATGAAGCCATTCGCAAGGAACTGCAATACTTCGACCTGGCGGTGGCGACACCCTTCCGCGTGGTGCGGCGCAGCTTCAGAGAAAATTCGGCTCCTTGGGCCCAAGGCCTGGAACAGCTGACATGGGCCATTGAAGGGATGGCCCGTATTCCAGTGAAAGTGTTGCAAGCGGTTGTCGGAGAGGATTTTTCCAAACAAAATGACCAATGATTCTTGTGGTCTAGCCTGAGTTGTCCTTGCGTACAGGTGTAAGGATATACATTAGTTCAAGGTATATCTTATGCCAGAGAAAAGCGGGGGACAGACATGGGGAAGAAACTGGGGATGACCCATGATTTGTGGTGGTTGACCCTCTCCATGGGATTATGGGGCCTGGGATTCGGGCTCTACGGTATTTTGTGGCCGCTCTACATTGAGAAGTTAGGAGGCAATGCACTGTCCGTGGGCATTCTGTCCACCATAGCCGGAATTTCCACGGCTTTGGTGGTTTTCCCCGGTGGGTACATGGCGGACCGGATTGACCGCCGGACGGTTGTCCTCTGGGGCTGGGTTTTGGGTATTCCCGTTCCGTTCTTATTCGCATGGGCTCCGTCGTGGCATTGGCTGATACCTGGTGTTTTGTTGTACTTCGGCTCGGCCTTTTCTACTCCTGCTCTTCAGGCGGTGGTTGTGGAAGAGGCACAAAGTGAACACTTATCAACAGCCTACAATATTGTGATGAGCGTATTTGGCGCGGGGATGGTGGTTGGACCGCCTATTGGAGCCTATCTTGCCACCCATTGGTCTTACAAGCACGTTTTCGTTATAAGCGGCATGCTGTATCTGGTTTCGACGCTGGCGTTGGTCCCGGTAAAGAATCATCCCCCTCAAAAAATTCACCGCTCTTCAAGGCCCCAGTGGACTCCCAAGGGACGTCCCAGGCTCTTTCAGTGGATGATGTTTGCGGCTGGCCTGGCGATAGTGCAGGGGATGGCGTTTCCTTACGTCGTCCCCTTTTGGAAGTCGGTCAGTCATTTTTCTTTGCAAACCATCGGATATCTCGGCAGTGTCGGAATTTTGTGCGGAACCGTGAGCGGACCTATTTGGGGGAAACTCGGCGAAAAATATGGGGTTACGAGCACCATGGGATGGGGGTTGGCTTTGGTCACGGCAGGATGGCTGGCCATTTTGTGGGCCCCTGGCAGTGCCGAATGGGCGGTGGTTTCGGGAATTCTACGCGGAAGTGGTGAATCCGCAAGGGGACTGCAGGGTGTGGCGGTGGGACGGATAGTGCGCAGAGAAGAGGCAGGAACGGCTTACGGCCTGTTCAATCTGGTGACAGAAAGTGCGGGCGCCCTCGCTCCCCTGCCGGGGGGGATCCTCTATACTCACTGGCCCTATGCTCCCTTGGTTTTGGCAGCATTGCTTACGGGAATGATTGCCTGGTGGCTGGTGAACGGTTTGCCGGGACGCTCTGTTCCTCCGCCTCCTGCCATCCGGTCTTAGGCGTGGTACACTAAGACTATGGTGAACGATGACCATCAAGCCGAAGGTCAATGTTTTTGGTGGGTGTGAAAGGAGAAACAGGCCATGCTCAAACGGCTTTTAGCTCTCTTTCTGGTGGTTCCGCTGGTAGAGCTCTTGCTGTTATTTCTCATCGCCCATTTTTTGGGATGGGGATGGACCATAGGGATTACTTTAGCGTCTTCCCTTTTAGGCGCTTACTTGGCCAAAGTCAGCGGAAAACAGTGGTGGGAAACCGTCAAACGGGAATGGGCCTCCGAAGGCTTTCCCGTGCAACGTTTGGGCGAAGGCGCCTTGTTATTGATTTCTATGGCTTTTATGATTACACCTGGACCCTTAACCGGCATTATTGGCTTATTGTTTATGATTCCCAAGGTCCGGACTAAGGCAGCCAGAATCTTGAGCGGGTGGGTTTCGAACCGGTTCATGGAACGGTTATGGCGTTAAGAGGCCTGTTCAGATTGAGCCTGGCGCTGGTGCATAAACGGAAACTGGGGCCCCAGCAATGTCCAAGCCAATAGCGTGAAAGGCAGGAACATCCCGGGATCCGTTCCGGTCCCGCTTAACAGTGTGCCGAAGGCCTGGGGGACGGCCCACAAAAAGATCATCCACACCCCTGTTATGATGGCGGTCCACCGCGATTTCGGTCTAAAGAAACTTAAAAGGCTCAGAACCAGGAGGATCGCACTGTAAATTCCGTTTTCCAAGACCGGGTGCAACTGGCTTGATATGACCATAGCGTTAATGGCCATTTGGAGGATGGTTGGCTCATTGCCGTTCATCGTGATGTCGCCAAATTGAGCAGCCAGTCCGTTTGGAGTCCAAAACCCGGATGACGGCAGAACTTCCCAGATGAATGCGATGAACCAGAAAATGGCGAGACCATAACGGGCTACTTGATAGACATGTTCCTCTGTCCACCAATCCTTGCGCACGAGTAACAGTATCGCCGCGGCCGCGTAAAAGGGAATGGAACCTGGCGAACCCTGGATGACACTTGGCGAGCCGGTGACCAGGCCGCCTAGTCCTTCCGCGCCGATCCAGACAATGGCTCCCCAAATGAGAGAAATCCACAGCCCCCAACGTCCGCTCGTTGTATCGGGTCCTTTGAGAATCAGAATACCAATAACGGCTTCGATGAGGAAGTTCAGGATGTTTGCGACAACCCCGAGATGAATCCAGAGCCGGGCACCCTCCATCATAATGTGAAAGAGCCAGGGAGGCTGGGAATCGGTGGCCGCGGGAGCCAGAACATTGACCACCAGCAACGAATGAAACATAGCGGGCTGGATTTTGAGCAAGGAATCGAAAATCCACAAGATACCCAGCCCATACGCCAAGGCGCGTCTGCGATCGAAAGGCATCGTCAACACGAATCCCCCTCTTCTCTTGGTCTTGTAGCAACCTAACGGATACGCTGCCTTTCCCCGGAGTTTTCGAAAAGGCTTTCGAACGGTGAATAAGTCCACAATCAAAGACGATTTGGAACATAAGAAGGCCTTACCCGCCCAGGTTACGCGAGCGACCATTTTATGCCGTTGGCAAGGCTAAAGCACAGATAAGAGCCGTGATTTATGCTTTGGTCCCCAAGGCGGCTTTAGGGCCCTCGTCACAAAGCTTGCCCCTAAGACGGGGTGCCGAGGACAACACATCAATTCCGAACGTGCCAAGTTTATGCCGGCGACCAGGAATTTTAGCCCGGCAGGTGAAAAAACTAAAAAGAGCATGAATGCGACAGCCTTCGCGCCGTGTATTCCAAGGACAAAAAGGGCACTCCTCACGGCAATGTTTCGCACGTCCTAAAATAATGCCCGGCCATCCTTATCCATCCTGAAATTCTGGGGCCCGGGGTGTTGTCACGGCCATGCCCCCTCTTTTCGCACCTCGGTCGTCGGGCTACCCTCCACGGTGTCTTTGGGGTGTGTGATTTCTCTCCAGAAAATCGCCGAGAAGAGATTGTCCCATTTTTCCACGCACTGTTCTCCTGTCCTCCAACAGAGATCATTGTCATTGTAGCAAATGCCCGACGAGGCGCGAAAGCGAAAAATTTTGGCTCCCATAAATTCTCGGTACAAAAAAAGGAGTTCGCCTAGGGGGGTGGAATTAATTAAAAGTTGCAACCAAAAAACCATCTAATTCAGACCGGAAGGCGGGAGGGTCATGAGCGACCAACCATTGTCGCAGGACGAAATCGATAAGCTGTTGCAGGCAGTCCTGTCCTCCAAGGAAAACGAAAAAGCGGCGGAACCCGAACCGCCCTCCCTCGTGAAACGTTCGGAGGCCTCCTACACGGCGACAGAAACTCCGGTTAAGGAGAAGGTCCGAAAGGCACCTGCGCCCGACGACGAATACCGGCGGAGGGTAGCGGATTCTCTCCGGGAAAAGTGGGCGCCGTTAGGGGAACTGCAACTGCATTTTACGGCTCAAATTGGGACAGCTTCTTTGAACGTGGGAGAGGTTCTGCAACTGGGGGTAGGTTCGCGAGTTTCGCTCAAAACGCGCTGGGTAGAACCATTGGTTTTGCGGCTCAACGGACAAGTCGTGGGTTACGGGCGAGTTGTTTTGGTCGGCAACAAATTTGGCGTCGAGGTGACGCGCTGGGGGCGAATTGGCTAAGAGGCCAAAGGGATATGCGATCGCCATGGACCGTGATTATGAATACGTGGCCTTATTCGCCGGAAGAAATTGAGAGGGCTGTTGCGCCTTTGACAGGGTGGGCCGACAGAATCGTTGGCACTGAACTGGGTGTCTGGCATCGCCCCTTTCCGGCCCTAACCCTTTCCACGGAACTGGAAGTGTCGGGTGAGTGGACGGGATCGTTTCGAACGCACTATGACCGTCTCATGCGTCGGGAGAAAAGGAGCGACACCGCGAGGGTTCTTTTGCTGGAAGGAAATGAAGTGATTCGGCGTATGGATCTGGGCCGCCTGGAAGAATTGACAGACGGCTTCGAGGCGGCACATCGGTTGTGTTTCGTCACTTCCGCGGATGATCCGGGGAAAAAGGAGATCAGGATTCTCAAACCATCTCGGTGGCATGGGTTTTCCGGAGTTTACAAGCCTGATCCCTATCCGGAACTGGCGGCGTTTTGTGAGAATATGGGAGACAGCGGAGTCAGGATTTTCCGTTCTGATGAGGATAGGCAGCCCTGGGCAGAGAAAATAGAGAAAATTATGTTAAAAAATCCGCCGAACCCTTTGGCTAGAGTCCGGTGGTTCGTGGAATCCCGGCAATTTGCACAAGGCTTGCGGGTTCTCAAGAAGCATGCGGCCCGGAATATCGAGAGCGCCCGGGATTATGTGGAGTGGAAAACACTGATGGCAGAAATTTTGCTGGGCATGAATAAACCCCTGGAAGCTCTGCAGGCGTTGACGCCCTTAATGTCCGTGTCGCCTACTGCCGACCGGGGTTACTTAATGGGCCGGGGACTTTATGAGATCGGCCGCTATGATGAGGCATCCGCCCATTTTTTTCAGGCGGGGACAGGCATGTTGGGCGAAAGGGATTGTCAGGAAAGCGGATCAGATAGTTACCGAGCGTTGTTATGGGCCGCCCACTCTTTTCTCATGGCCAATCGGCCAAAAGACAGTTTCGGAGTATTAAAACGTCTTTTGGAAAGTTATCCGTTCTTTCAGGACGGCTGGATTCTCTTCTTTCGGTTATTTACAGGCGCCACACCCCAGGAACTCTATGAAATTATCACCCAGTTCTTGCCATCGCGGAGTCTTTATGAGGTGTTTGAGCGCATGGAGGGCCTAGACCAGGAGGGCGGCGGTTTTCGCCAATGGATTTTACATTAGGAAAGGTCCATTGAATTTGTTGTCAGGAAAAGAAGGATCTGGAAATAGCGTGTCGAAGAGGGCAACAACAAACAAATGGAAGGAGGAATAGTAATTGGTGAATAAAACGCTGGCCTTTTTTCAAAACGGGCAAATCGTGCCGATGACGACTCCGATTTTTCAGGGACCCAAGACGAGACGGCGTGGGCGCAGACGCGAAGAAGAACGACATTTTCCCAACGGCGAACTTATCCCCAGCCGGGAAGAACTGATCCAATACATTTTGAGTCATGTTCTGTATCAGATTGACCCCGTTCTCGGTGAACCGGTCTTTTGCAAACATATTATCAAACCAAATCGAGAGCGCAACCGTGAAAGCATGTATCATGTGGTGCTGGGTCCGCCGTCATGGACCGGGGTCTGGGAAGTGATCGGAAACCGCCGCATGTTCGACATTCACGCGGAATATGTCAAGGAAGAATGCACATGGCTGCCGCAGATTACGGTTTCCCGGGGTAACTTTATCGGTGTCGAGAACCTGAACGGGATTGAGTTGGATTCTGAATACCTCAGGCGGGAAATCATTGGGCGAAACTTCGTCACACCTGACGAATATGACTGGTTTGCGAGTCCCTATGTGTCGGTAAGGCGTATGGCGGTAGCCAATGCCGAGCGGGGAATATGGATGTAGGAACGAGACGGAAATGAACCGACTCATGAAGAACGCAAGGGACCTCAAGGAGGAGTTATGCGCTTAGATGTCACGGCCATTGGCGGGATTATATTTGGTGTGCTGGCTCTAGTGGCCGGATTCGTACTGGAAGGCGGCAGGGCCGGGGCACTGGTTCAGGGCACGGCAGCCCTTATTGTGTTTGGAGGCACCATTGGAGCGACGGCAGTATCCTTTTCGATCGATGAATTAAAGAAAGTGCCGGCATTGTTTCGTATGGGTCTGACTCGAAAAAAATTCGACCCGATTGTCCTCATCGACCAACTGGCGCGGTACGCCGACATTGCGAGAAGGCAGCAGCCTTTGGCCTTGGAACCGGAAATTGAATTGACTCAGGATGAATTTTTGGGCAAAGGACTGCAGCTGATTGTCGACAATGCAGACCCGACATTAATGCGGCAAATGTTGGAATCCGACATCTATGCCCGTTATTCCCAACAGAAAATGGGGGCCAGCATTTTCGAGCAGGCCGGTGGCTATGCTCCAACCATGGGAATTGTGGGAACCGTCATGGGGCTCGTCCATGTTCTGGGAGAATTGTCAGGTAATCCCAATAATCTGGCAGCCGCGATCGGGCTCGCATTTATTGCGACACTTTATGGGGTCTCCAGTGCCAACTTATTGTGGTTGCCCATGGCGACCAATCTCAAGAATAAGGCCAAACACGATCTCTTGATGCGGCAGATTAGTTTGGAAGGCCTTTTGGCCATCAGCGAAGGAATGGCACCGACCTTGTTAAAAGACAAGCTGATGACGATTATTCGTCCTTCCGGCTCTCCTGCGCCCCAGGATGCGGTCCAGGGAGCGCAGACGATGTCCGGAGAACGAAAGGCGGGAACCCAGGAGGCGTCATGAGCGATATGTGGGACCAGGATAAAGAAGAGAGTGGATACGAAGGAGCCGGGATGATGCGCTGGCTGATTACCTACGCCGATCTCATCACGCTGCTGCTGGCCTTCTTTATTATTCTGTATGCCATGAACCGCACTCAACAAGTCGAATTTGCGCAGGTGTCCCAATCTTTGGCCCAGCAATTCGACTCCAAGAGTATTATTGGCCGCTCACCCGGTCCCTCCATTATCAATGGGCTGTCGGGCACCCGCCAAGAAGCGGCCAGTTTGAATCGCTTAGCTCAAGCAATCCAACAGAAAATTAATCAGTCGAACCTCGGGTCCCAGGTATCGGTGACGAGCACAATGCGCGGGGTGGAGGTCAGTCTCAATGCTTCCCTGTTGTTTGCCTCTGGGTCAGCCAGAATTTCACCAAAGGCTGAGGCACTGCTGCGACAGTTAGGGACGATGTTGAGCTCCGTGCCGAATGATATTGAGGTGGCCGGTTACACCGATTCCGTGCCGATTCGTACTGCCAAATACCCCAGTAACTGGCAACTATCGGCTCAGAGGGCGGCCAACGTGGTCTATGTTTTGGCGCATGTTTCCGGTATTCACCCATCCCGCCTCTCCATTGCGGCTTTTGGCCACTATCACCCGATAGCCACCAATCAAACGGCTTATGGACGCAAACTGAATCGGCGCGTCAATATTCTGGTGCTGCGCTCACAAGTGGCTCAAGTCGCTATCGGCAATGGGCCGTAGATCACCGGGGGTTAACCACTCTTGTTCAGACTAACCGTACGAAAAACGAAAGGGGTGTCCAGAGCGTGGCATTGTTTAACACCACCGCGAGTCAAAGTGTCATTACCACATTGAATTTGTCCGCCAAATCGGAGGGCATGATTGCGAATAATCTGGCCAATTATGATACCCCCGGCTATAAGAGCGAAAGCCTGTCCTTTCAGCACCAACTGCAGCAGGCCCTGGCTCAGGGTCCGGACCAGGTGGCACAGGTGAAAGGGCGGGTGAGTGTCAACTCCCTGGCGTTGCAACCCGATCTCAACAGTGTGTCTTTAACGCAACAGACCACGGATTTGGCCAAAATTCAGCTTCTGTACCAAACGGCTGTTCAGTCCTTTAATTACAAAGACACCGAAATCAAAATCGTGAGTGAAGGGAGGGCCTTGTAAAGATGTTTGATGCCTTGAATATCACGTCCACCGCCCTCAGTGCGGAATCCTTGCGGCTCGATCTAGTGGCCAACAACCTGGCTAATGCCACGACCACCAAAACCGTCACAGGGTTCCCCTACCAAAGCGAATCGGCGATATTGTCAGCAGTTCCGGCTCCCCGCCGGGGAGCGTACGAGGGAGTGGGACAAGGTGTGATGGTGCGGGCGATCGTGTCCAGTCCCGCCCCTTTTCCCAAGGTCTATGATCCCACAAGTCCCTTGGCCAATCACCAGGGCTACATTTTGCAATCGAATGTGAACCTGTCGACGCAAATGGTGGATATGGCCGAAGCCTCACAGGCTTATCAAGCAAATGCCAATGCTTTTAGTGCGGACAAGAACATGATTTTGAAAGCCTTAACGTTAGGAGCGTAAATGTGTGATGAATCCTATTGGACTGACATTGATAAATCCTGCTGGTCTCCAGGCGGCAAAAGGGGCAGGATCAGCCCCGGGAAATTTTGGGCAGCTGTTCCAAGGGGCCATAAGCCAGCTGGAAAATAGCCAGGCCCAGGCCAATCAGGCTATTACCGGAGCCATGACGGGACATGTGACGGTGACTCAGGCGATGGTGTCCATGGCCGAGGCCCAAAGCACACTCGACGTTGCGACCTCTATTCGCAATAACGTGGTGCAAGCTTATCAAACCATCATGAATATGCCTGTCGGATAGAAATCAGAGGCGAACAATGAATCAGCGTGTCAACGAGTATGGACAACAGATTCTTCAGTGGTGGAAACGCCAAAGCTTAACGCAGCGCCTGCGCACTGGGGTCGTGGCGGCCCTGGCCGTAAGCGTGCTGCTGGTGCTGATTCACTGGATCGGCACCCCCAACTGGCAGCCCTTGTACACCAATTTGAATCCTCGCAGCGCCGGGCAAATCACCACGCAGCTGACCCAGATGAAGGTCCCTTATCAACTGCGCAATCAGGGGCATACCGTTTTGGTGCCTAAAAGCCAAGTGGACCAGGTGCGCGTGAACCTGGCGGATTTAAATATTCCGTCTTCAACCGTGGGGATGCCGCAACCCTTGAGTTTTAGTCTGGGGGAAACCAATCAGGAAATTACACTAACCCAGCTGGCCGATTTGGAAGCGACTCTGTCGCAGACGGTTAATGCGGTGAACGGCGTCCATAGTTCGCGTGTGTTGATTAACGAACCCTCGCCGGCTTTGTTTGGAGAGAGTACGGCCAGCCCCACAGCTTCGGTGTTTTTGGATTTAAACCCAGGGGCGTCTTTAAGTCCTTCCCAGGTCCAGGGCATCATGAACTTGGTTGCTCATTCCGTTGCCGGCTTAACCCCCAAGGAGGTCACGGTGGTGGACCAAGCCGGCACGCTGTTGTCGCAAAACGCATTGAACAGTCAGCCGGGGTCTCAAATTACGGGAACCACCCAGGCTGAGTTGGCCGCTCAAGATCAAGTTGACAACCAGATTGCACAAAATGTGACGTCAATGCTGGATGAGGTTCTGGGGCCGGGGGCCGCCGTGGTGCGGGTGAACGCGTCGTTGAATTTTAACCGGTCCAGGACTCATTCCACCCAGTACGGGAAATCGGTGCTATCATCCCAACAGACAACCACCAAGACCGCTACCCAGCAAGGCACGCCCCAGGTGCCGGCGGGTGCCCAAGGCAATACTCCGGCTTACCCGGTTACGGCCGGGGCTGTCGGCCCATCCAAATCCCAGAGCAACACTACCACTTCACATTGGCTGGTTGACAAAATCAGTACCCGCCAAGTCGTGCCCTCCGGCAGCATCAACCGTATGACGGTGGCGGTTGCGGTGGATAAGCCTTTGAGCAGGGCTCAGGCCGCGTCTCTCAAGAGTTTGGTGTCATCGGCCGCAGGCGTGAATCCGGCGCGCGGGGACGTAATCACCATCATGGGACAGCCCTTTAACCGATCCCAGGTTGACTTGGCTTTAAAGCAAATGGCCCAGGCTCAAAGGGCCCAGCAGATTCACCGATACATCATGGACGGGGCTCTGGCTTTATTAGGCATCATTCTGGCAATTTTGCTGTGGCGGGGCCTGGCCAAGCTGCGCAGATCTTCACCGTCTCCAGCCTTTGAACCGGCCGTCGCCGGTTCGGGGTCTTTGTCTGTGACCGACCTCTTGAATGAAATTCGCCAGACCAAAGAACCCGGTACCGCCGATAGGGCTAAAAGCCACTTACAGGAGATGCTGCAAAAGGATCCGGAAGGGGCCGCGCGGTTGATCAGAACCTGGATTCAGGAGGATGAGTAAATTGCGTATGTCCGGTTCGCGCAAGGCGGCCGTATTGCTTATGGCCGTGGGCAGCCAGCAGGCTGCCACGTTGCTTCGCTATCTCAGACGATCCGAAGTCGAAGCGATTACCATGGAAATTGCGAATCTGAAGCGGGTTGACGGGCAGGTCGTGGATGACGTCGTCACAGAGTTTTATGAGATGTCCAAGGCTGAGCAGCAATTGGCGGAAGGCGGCATTGACATGGCCCGGGATATGCTGGAACGGGCCTTTGACGGGCCTAGGGCTCAGGAAATTTTGCAGAGACTGACGGGGTTTCTGCAGCGCCGCCCATTCGAGGTTTTGCGCAAAGCTGACCCCAGTCAGGTTATGACCTTAATGATGAATGAACATCCCCAGACCATAGCCGTCGTTTTGGCTTATATGGACCCGACCCAGGCCTCCGCCGTCCTATCCTCGTTGGACGCGGAACTGCAAAGCGATGTTGCCCGGCGAATAGCCGTGATGGGCCGGGCGGCACCGGAAGTCATTAAAGAGATCGAACAGTTGATGGAGAAGAAGCTGACCAACCTGGCGGCCGAGGAAATTTCCGGAGCGGGCGGCATCAACGCCATTGTTCCGATTTTAAACAACACCGATCGGACGTCCGAACGCTTGATTTTACAAAGACTTGAGGAATTTGATCCGGAGCTCGCGGACGAGATCCGCAACCGAATGTTTGTTTTTGAAAACATTGTGCAGATTGACGATCGAGCCATGCAGAAGGTTCTGCGCCGGGTGGACAACAAGACATTGTCTTTGGCTCTGAAAGGAACCCCTCCGGAAGTTTCGCAAAAAGTGATGCGTAATTTGTCACAAAAAGCGGCCGATCTGTTGCGGGAGGATATTGAGGTGTTGGGACCCGTCAGGATTCGGGACGTGGAACAGGCACAGAGGGAAATCGTCAATGTAATTCGCCAGCTGGAGGATCAGGGAGAACTGGTTATCTCCCGCGGGGAGCGTGATGACTTTGTCGTCTAATGTGCTGAAGGCCTGGACGGTAAGAAAGGGTGGGGACCCGGTCCGTTTGACTTCAGGCTCAAACGGCGAAGTGCCCTCGGTTGAGCGAGCCGTAGCCGACGCCAAAGAGGCGGCTAGGGATGTCGTCATCAGGGCCCAAGAGGAGGCTCGTGCCATAATCGAGGGAGCCGAGGAGGAAGCCGCTCAAATTCGGGACAAAGCCCGGAGTCAAGGTTATGAGGAAGGCATCCGCCGCGGTATTGAGGATGGCCGGGACACGGCCCGCAAAGAGTGGTTACGGATTTCCACCCAGACCTCGGCCGTTTTGTCCCGAATTGAACAGCTCCAGGCCTATACGCAGGTTCTGGATACGGAACTGGTGCTGGCTCAGGCGGCCTCTCTGTGCGCCAAATTCATCGACGAAGAGGCCAAGACCCATCCTGAGCAGCTGAGGTCGTATTTAACCAGCTTATTGGAGAACTTGGAGGAAGATCAGATCACCCTCTTTCTCTCTGAGGAATTTCATACCACGCTACAAGGGTTGACCAGAAACTGGGGAAGTTCGTGGGAGCGGGTGCAATTGGCTGTAGATTGGTCTCTCCAGGAACTTCAGATGCGTATCGAGACCCAGGACGGCGAAAATTTTGTTGCCGGACCCTTAGCCGCTTTAAGCCGGATACTGGATGAGGTGCTCTATGGAAGTCCATGAGATTATTGAAAGCATTCCTCTCTCTCGCACCCTCATCCCGGCAGGAAAAATTACATCCGTGCGCGGGCAAAGTCTGGTGGCTACCGGAGTCCGTATGGCCATCGGCGAAGTTGGAAAAATCCGTTTGTCGCCGACAAAGCGGGTTGACGTAGAGTGTGTCGGATTTCTGGAAGATCACCGTGTTTTGCTGACGCCCTATCATGACGTGACGGGAATAAGGCCGGGCCTTCAGGTGCTGGCTTCAAGGCGGCCTTTTGGCATTGTCACAGGTTCGGGAGTTTTGGGACGCTTGTTGGACGGACTGGGCCGAGCCTTGGATAATGGGCCCGTTCCCTTAGGCCCGAAACGTCTGTTGAATGCGGTTCCCTTGTCTCCTTTGAGCCGCAGAAAGGTCCAGAGCATCATGTGGACCGGCATTAAGGCCATAGACGGATTGTTGACAGTGGGGCAGGGCCAGAGGGTCGGAATTTTTGCCGGAGCCGGGTTTGGCAAGACCACGTTGTTGCAGGACATTTTAAATGGGACCGTGGCGGATGTGGTGGTCGTCGGCCTCATTGGGGAAAGGGGGCGGGAGGTGGCAGAGTTTTACCGCGCTCTGGACCCTGAGGCCATAAAACGCACTGTCATAGTCGCCGCGACATCGGATACGCCCGCTATTATGCGCTTAAAGGCGGCCTGGTCGGCCACCTTGATGGCCGAGGCGTTTCGCGACCAGGGAAATTCCGTGCTGCTGGTGATTGATTCTTTGACCCGCATTGCCTTGGCTCAACGTGAAATCGGGATGGAAACAGGTGAACTGCCGTCGGCCCGAGGCTATACGCCTTCGGTGCTTCATTTGCTGCCACGCCTTTTGGAGCGTGTGGGAGCCACCGACAAGGGCTCCATTACCGGGATCTATACGGTGTTGGTTGACGGTGGCGACGCTTATGAGGACCCCTTGTCCGACATTCTGCGGGGACTACTGGACGGCCATATCATGCTATCCCGCGAGCTGGCAGAAACCGGCCATTTTCCTGCTGTTGACGTGGTGGCAAGCCTCTCCCGTCTTATGCCGGAGATTGTTTCGGACGAGCAGATGATGATGGCCCGGCAGATGAAGGAGGTGATATCGCGGGTTCAGGATGCCCATGATTTGATTGAGGTAGGGGCTTATGTTCACGGACGTGATAAGGCGTTGGATGAGGCGATGGCCTTGTATCCCGCCATCAGGGAATTTTTGGACCAGAAACGCGGAGATAAGGCAGGGCCAGAAGATATTGTCGCGGGGATGTCGCGAATTGTGGCGCAAGCCAGGACACCGGACGACGGTGGTGAGGAGATGGCCGAAAGTTGAGACGGACAAGAACTGTGAAGGCTTTTGAACGAAATTTGGTCCAAAGACGACAACAAAGACTCCGCGATCTGGAGGGATTACACCGGGAACTGGACGCCCTTCATCAAGCGGTCCAAGACCAAGAGGCGGCAGTGAATTCTGCTCTCCAAGAAGGAGACCAGGTTTTGAGTTCAACAGACTTAAATGCCTATTACGAAAATTATCGGTTCAGAATTCAACAAATTTCGGTATTGCAAAAAGAGGAATTGGCCATATTACGGCGAATTAAGGAACATCGGGAGGAAATAGTTTCCTTACGCCAATTGGAAAGACAAATTCGCGTGCTTTTTGAGCGACTGGAACAACGCCGAATTCGGCGTCGTGAACGCCGTGCGGATGAAGAACTGTTGGCGTTGGGAGTCTCCCGGACGTTATTGTTGGGGGAGGCCACCGTACTTCGTGTCCCTGTTAGAATCCCATCAACCCGTGTATCTGGTCGTGCGCCCAGGGAAAATCGTGGGCACGCGTGTCATTAGGCGGGTGCGACAGGAAGTCTATCTCGATGCCTTAAAGGACCATGACTTGGAGTTAACGCCTTTGCCGGGAACGACTGTTGCGATTCGCTGGCCGTATGATGATTTGCTGTATGAGCAACAAGGGGTGATTACGGAAGTTATTGACCCTGTCCCCATTATTGTGGTGAAACTAACGGGAAATCCCCGGGTTCTCGAGCAGCGGGGTAGTCTGCGGGTGAAAGTGCAGGTCCCGCTGGAGTATGCGCTGGTGCGGCCCGATTCGGAAATACTCATGACCACAACCCTCGATTTGTCGGCGACGGGTTTGCGTTTTCCCAGTGCCGTGGAATTGTGGGCAGGATTGCATCTGAAACTTAGGCTCAGGGTGGCCACCCAGGAGGTCATTGTGCTGGGGAAGGTGACCAGGGTATCGTCAAGGCCTCGGGAAATCCGGGGAAAGAAAACATGGGAGACCGCTGTGAGCTTTTTGAGCATAAAACCGAACGACAGTCGTCTTATCGAACAATTTGTGAGAAGGCACCACCATCGTCAGCAATTGAGGCAGGATTAAGCCGAGGGACTTTGCAGACCAAGATAGAACAAAACAAGAAAGAAAGGAGGTGATACGACAAAATGATCACATCGGGGCACGCATCACCTCCTCCGGTACAGGTCGTGCCGTCGGAGAAGACCAAGCGCCCCGCCCGAAATATGAGGACGGGTGGGGTGAATTCTTCGCAAACATTTTCCGGCTTGGTGGAAGAAAATGTTCACGGCAAAGCGGAAACCAAGAACCCTCGTTTAAATCCCGTATCGGGCTTCGTGTCCAAAAAGCCTGTGACTTCAAAATCTTCAGGTTCCAGGAATGCGCAACGTATTCCGGTAACAAAAAGCGACAGCCGGAAAAGATTGCGTCTCTCCACTAACACTCACACCGGGGAAAAGAGCGCTCACCGGCCTGCACCAAGGCATCACCTTGCGCGGAGTCACAAGAATTCGGTGCCGGCCCTCGTCCTCTTTGGGCCGGCAGCCCTGAACCGGGCTCTAAAGCAACCGGGTCCGAAGGGATCTGCGCGAGAACAAGGAGGACACCCTGACCCAGTGTCCGGTTCGGCTCAGGCTCTTCATCCGGCGGCCGCTTCCGAAACTCCATTTTCCAAGACAACTCGCATCCAGCCTTTCAGCGTGACAAACCGGCCCAAGATCTCTTCTCCGGAAGCGGCCATGGGATCTCAAGCGGCTGAGGCTGGTTTGGAAGGCACAAGCGGCCCGAACAGGCTGGTGTTTGTTCACCGTCTTAAAATCCCGGCCAAGGCCTCCCGATTTCCCCGGATTTTGCGCCGCAAGCCGGAGACTGCGTCGACGGGGGGGACCGGGGCCCGGAGCCGCGACATCTCCTGGGGACAGACGCTCAATGCTTTGAGTGTGGACCATGGGGGCAGCGCTCCCAGGGAGAAAGTCCCGGCAAAGGGCGTGCAGCCCACTCTGGCTCAGGCTGTCCAAAAAGGGGTCCTGCAAAGAACCGCCGCCAAGGGTTGGGTGATTAAACCGCTCAATTGGCGATCTCCTGCAGGGACTAATGCCAGCAAGTGGTTCTTAACATTACCCAAGCAGCGCGGGCCTTTGATTATGACGCTGATTCACATGCAACAGAGTTGGAAGGTGGAGCTTGAAGTGAACTCTCCCACCGTGGCGGGGGCGCTGACGGATAATCTGGGCCAAACGTCCGCCATGTCGGCTGCATCGCTGCCTGTGTCCCAAGTATCCGTGTTTGTGGGATTCGGGCACAACCAGCCGGGACAGAATGGGAGCTCAGGATCCGGGGGACTGCCGGAGCCAAGGAATTCTTCTCTCCCACTGGAAGGACAAGCGGGATCCCAGGCCAGATTACGTCCGCCTGTGGACTGGAGCTCACTCCGGTATTCCCATATCGACTATCAAGCTTGAAAACGCCATGCTTGGGGCTTTCAAAGACGCTAGCCCAGGGAAGCCACAACGGCTGCGTGGCAAAAACAAACAGCGAAAGGATGGGAGATATAGATGAGTGTGCCTATCAATGCTTTGCAGGGACAAGGCAATAATGCGAGTGCCCAAACGGGTTCGTCGTCGCAGATGCCCGGGGGAAATCTCGGAGAATCGGCATTCCTGACACTTTTGGCTGCCGAGTTGCAGTACCAGAATCCGCTGCAGCCGATGAATAACACGCAATTTATCGCGCAGCTGGCTCAATTTTCCAGTCTGGCTGCCGTGACAAAACAGTCGACGACATTGGGGCAAATTCTTTCCGCGTTGCAGCAGCAAAACCCGGTGGTGCAGTTGTCGCAACTCATTGGCAAGACCGTGACAACCGCTCAAGGACAAGGAGTGGTGACGGCTGTTTCTGATCAGGGAGGTCAGCAAATGGCTACGGTTCAAGGGTTGGGGACCGTAAAGGTGTCCGATATTGCCGGGATTGCCGGCTGATGTCCGCGTTTTCCGGGCCTGTCGGGCCAAAAGTTGGACCTGCGGCACAATCCCGGGCCGCGGGGTCTGCGCGGGTCGACGATTCGGGTGGTTTCGAGGATCTTCTGCATGAAAAACTGGTCTTTAGCCAACATGCGACCAGCCGGATGCAGAAACGGGGCATTCATTTGACTCAAAACCAGAGGCACGAATTGAGCCGCGCTATGGAAGCCGCCCAGAACAAAGGCTCCAAGCAAGCGGCGGTGATTATGGGTCCCGATATCTTTATCGTGGCCCCTCAAGCCAGAACGGTGATAACCAGTCTCTCGTCTCCCCAGGAGGGGATGAAGGTGATTACCCAAGTGGACGCGGTGGTCTATGTCAGCCGGACCTCAACGGATTCTCACGGACCTACGGAGGGAGCTACGGGTACCCGACAGACTGCGGGTGCTCCCACCGCGCCACACTGGAGTTTGCTCTCATTGCCTGAAGACGGTGATGGAACGGGGCGCAATTCCTAAGACCTTTCTTTCACCACGTGCATGGCAAGGACTGTCAGTTAACGAAGAAACGCCGAGGAGGAATGATCAAAATGTCAGGAACATTGTACGCAGCCATTTCTGGACTCAACGCGGAACAAGCGCTGTTGGGGGTTATATCCGAGAACATTGCCAATGTGAATACCACGGGTTACAAAAGCAGCAGCATGAGCTTTGCCCAAATGATGCAGCAGACTCTGTCCGGGGGAACTGCTCCCACCGCGACGTTGGGCGGGACAAATCCCGAGCAGGTGTCGGGAGGGGCTGCTGTGGGAATCGGGGCCGTGGATGTGAACATGAGCCAGGGAAGTCTTCAGACAACCGGTATTAAGACGAATATGGCCATATCGGGACACGGATTTTTCGTGATCAAGACGCCCAACGGTTACGCTTACAGCCGCAGCGGCGATTTTACCCTCGACGCCCAAGGACAACTGGTGACGCCCCAGGGAGACTTTGTCATGGGATGGATGGCACAAAATGGGCAACTCACGGGAGAGAGCCAAGGTAATATTTCGCCGATTACCATTCAGCCCAACATGAACATGGCTCCCTCGGCCACTACGAGTGTTAGCGTGAACGGCAATTTGAATGCGGCTTTGGCCACCGCGGCATCTTCCACCGCCACCACCTCCGGGAGTACCGTCCGCAATGTGCCCGTCACCGTCTACGATTCTTTGGGTGACCCTGTGACCTTAAACGTCAATTTCTCGAATCCGACCGCCACGGCCAATAGCGGGACTTCCTGGACGGTGACGGTGACCGAGCCCCCTTCGACTACGGCTCTGGGTTCGGGAACGGTGAATTTTAGCAATTCCGGTGCCATTACCAGCGGCAGCACGGTTTCGCTCAGCCTTCAGAGCACAAATGGTTCGGCGACACCACAAAAAGTCACCCTTAACCTGAATGGACTGACGGCCGATGCTGCCGCTACGTCGCTATCGGGAACGGCTGGCGGGTATCCCCAGGGAACCTTGTCGAATTTTACCATTGGTCATAATGGGGTGATTACCGGGACTTTCTCCAATGGACAAACCCAGGCTATTGCCCAGGTCTCGCTGGCCAATTTTAATAACACCGCCGGGTTATTAAATGTCGGTAACAATCTTTGGCAGCAATCCGCTAATTCCGGTACGGCAAAAATCGGACAGCCGGGGTCCGGGGGGCTGGGGACCATCTCATCGGGTTCCTTGGAAGAATCCAATGTGTCGTTGGCCAATCAGTTTGTCAGCATGATCTCGGCACAGCAAGGCTATCAAGCCAACGCCAAAGTTATTTCGGTGGCGCAGGCCCTAGACACCACTTTAGTGAATACGATTGCGCCATAATGCGATCCGACGGATGAAAATGGGGCAGGATCCGGGTTTGGTCTTATGATGTGTTCCCGAATCCTGCCCCCTTCTATTAGGATTTCCCCCAACCCGCCTAAGACAAATGGCGGAATGAATGGGGAATCCTTAAAATCCTGAGCGAAAGCCCGACTTCTGCCTGCGTCAGGTGCCGGAGCCTATGTCGTCGCGTCTTGGGCAGTTAAGAGCAGTAACGTGTCCGAGGGCTCAATGACGGGGTTGTCAGTGGGCAAAATCACACGATTTTGCCGAATGACGGCCAAAACGGTAGCGGGGCCAGGGGGAACATAATCCGTGAGCGGGTGATGAAGGACATCATCCGGTGCCGGCATTTCCCGTAACACGGCCCGAGTCGAGGTTAACAGGGCCACAAAAAAATCGGCGGCATGCGGGGTCTCGAGACTCGTGGCCAGAGTGTGACCCAGCAGATCCTGACTGGCCACACTGTGCATCAACCCCAGGTCTTTTAACGTCTGGGCCGCACGGCGCGAATGGGTGATAGAAAATATTGGAGTTTCGGGTGCGATGCGGTGAGCTTCAATCGCGGTCATGAGCACGGCCCCGTCAGTTTCTCCCAGTACGACGATTTGTTTGGCTTCGGGCAAATGTGCCTGCGCCAGAACGTGAGGATGTGTCGGATCCCCATTGATATGAGGAAAGTCCGTGGGCAGAGCATTAATGTCGCCCGGGGCAATGAGAACCAACTCGGTATGGCGCGCGGACAAATCGGGGAGAATATGCACTAAGATCGGGCTGTATCCCAAAATGACGAGATGGCGGTGCATTTTGTTCATGGCAAGACCCCACACCTTTCGCAGATGAATGGAAACCAACGACGCGGTCCAGCCGCCGAAAGCCACCCCGGCCAAAGGGATGGCCGTTAGCATCGTTCCCATGGCGATGACGCGCCCCGCCGCATTGTGCGGAGTCACGTCTCCATAGCCCACGGTTGTCACAGTGGTGACGGCCCAATAGATGCCGGTGAAGAAAGAGACATGCTGGGTGAGGGCGAACAGTCCCGCTGCGACAAACATGATCACAAACACCAAAATGGTGAGAATGAGAATTTGATGGCGGGAAACACGGTGCCATACATTGAGAATAAGAAAAGGCATAACGTCTCAGCCTCCGGATTTTATGAAAAATCTCCTCGTGCCGTCCTCGGCACTGACCCCCCGGCCTAGCCCCCTGTGCGGAGGATGTCTCGGGAATTCGTCCGGAAACAGGGAACGGAGGCGGTGGGGGTTCTTGTGCTGGTGCCGTAGATTTATTCGCCTCAAGTGGCCGAGTTTTATCCGTGCATAGGTTTTAGGGGCTTCCAATACGCTGCTGCCGGTCACTCGGTCCTCTTGGCGTTTCCTTGTTGGCCGGAAAAGACATAGTACGATTTGAAATTATAGCAGGTTCCCTTTTTTCCCGGGCCCTCCAAATGGAGGCAGAGACCAAAAGCAGGAAACGACAAACCCTGAAAATAAATTTTTTACGATAAATAGCCCTTCTTATTTCCTGTCGAAGAATGGAAATTTATATAATACCCCCAGAGTTAGGGGGATTAAGGTTTGAATTCGATTGCGGTGTTTTTAAATTTTTTGTGGGCACTGGCGTTAGTCGTAGCCTTAGCGTATGCGGCCGCTCGCCTGCTGAAGAAAATCGGCTGGGGGCGGATGAGCCAGGCCCAGTATTTGCAACAAATCGACTATTTGCCGTTAGGTCCCAAACGAGGGATTGCTCTGGTTCAAATTGCCGACAAGACAGTGGCTTTGGGCATCACCGACCAAACAATTTCCTTGTTAATGGAAGTGAGTGAGGATGCCGTGACCCGGCAGGCGCGCGAGGCGGGATCCATTCATGAAACCGGGTTGCCGCAATTCGCTGAAGAATTGTGGCGGAAAATTCGGCGGACCGAGGGTTCATCGTCATGAGATTCCGGATACCCAAACTTCCAGTGATCATCCTGGGCGTGCTGGCGGGTGTGTTGAGTGGACCGTTGGTTTTTGCGCACGGATTGACGGTGCCGCAAATCTCGGTCAGCACGCACGGCAGCAGCTCACCGTCGCAAGTGATCAGCATTTTGGCTCTGCTCACCGTTTTGTCTTTCCTTCCTGCTATTTTGCTGACAATGACCGCGTTTACCCGTGTAATTACAGTGCTCGCGTTTGTCCGCAATGCGTTGGGATTGCAGCAGACACCGCCTAATCAAGTGCTAATCGGCCTGGCCCTTTTTCTGACATTCTTTATTATGGCACCTACCTTCGGGCAAATTGACCACCAAGCCTTAATTCCGTACTTGCATGGGCAAATTGGACTTGCGAGGGCCGCAGCCAAGGCATTAAATCCCTTAAGGGTGTTTATGTATCACCAGACGCGTCCGGCGGATTTGGCGTTGTTTTTACACTTGGACCATGTTTCTCCGCCTAAAAGCTTAGCTCAGGTGCCGACGGTGGCCTTAATGCCGGCTTTTGTGATTTCGGAATTGAAGACGGCATTTGAAATCGGGGTTTACATTTTCATTCCCTTTATGATTGTGGACTTGGTGGTGTCCACTATTCTGATGTCCTTAGGCATGATGATGGTCCCGCCGACTTTGATTTCTCTGCCTTTAAAACTGTTGTTGTTTGTCCTTGCCAATGGATGGGATTTGGTGGTGCAGTCCTTGGTGATGTCATTTCATGGGGTGAGGTAAAAATGTTTGATCATGCGATTGCCTTGAGTCAGTCGGCGATGGTGACGTCGGGTTTGATTTTGGCACCGATTTTGATTGCAGCTCTGGTGGTCGGACTCCTGGTCGGTATTTTTCAAGCCACCACTCAAATCCAGGAGATGACCCTGTCGTTCATGCCCAAGCTGATTGTCGTGGGCATCATGCTCTACTTGGCGGGACCCTGGTTTTTGAGGATTCTGGTTGCATTTACCCAAAATGATTTGTCCACGTTTTGGCATGTGGCCTATTTGCCATGAGCGTCCCCTGGGCCCATCTTATTTGAGTGATCCATAGAAAAGGTTTGTGAGAAGAACATGACTATTGGTCCGGTATTTCAGGATTTAACCCAGGAATATTTTTTGGTGGCAGCACGAATAACCGGCATGGTGTTCACCGCACCGGTTTTCGGTTCCACCTACCTGCCCAACATGCTCAAAGTGGGTCTGATTATCATAATGGCCGCAGTTTTGGCGCCAGCGGTGAAAGTCTCGGCTATGCCCTCTTTTCTGTGGGCCTTGGCCTTGGTCATTCAATTTGCCATCGGTGTATTAATCGGTCTCATTCTCTCTTTGTTTTTGTCGGTATTTGCCATGGCCGGGCAGGTGGTCACTTACGAACTGGGGTTGGGGCTGGCCATTACATCCAATCCGGCCTTGGGGGAAAGCGGCTCGTTCTTGTCGGAATGGCAAAGCCTTTTGGCTACATTCGTCTTTGTGGTATCGGGGGGACTGGATTTGGCAGTGATGGCTCTTCATGCGTCCTTTCAGGCCATCAGCCCCAATGTTATTGCCGTACCGGTGTCAGCGCTGTCATTTGTGACGGGGCTCATGTCCAGCGCCCTGACGATGACACTTTTGGTGGCTTTTCCCCTGTTGCTGGCGGGCTTGGTGGTTAATTTGGCCGTAGGTTTTCTGGCCCGGGCTTTTCCGCAAATGAATGCCTACTTTATTTCATTGCCGGTGAACTTTGGTGTGAGTTTACTGGTATTTGCGTCCATGCTGCCAGTGCTTATGGGAATTTTGCCTAATTTTTGGAACAATGCCTTTACCGATGTCAGTCGGCTTTTGGCTTTACTGGAGGGGAAACCATGATTTTGTCGGCTATGCTCCGTCTTCCCCGGCCATATTTCGCCACAGCGGGAGAAAAGAGCCAAAAAGCCACCCCGCATAAAAAACAGCAGGTGCAAAAACAGGGGCAGAATTGGAAAAGTCCCGACTTTCAGGCCGCTTTTGCACTGGCAGTAGGATTCGTGGTGCTCCGCCGTCTTCTGCCTTGGATCGGCACGCAGTTCGGGGAAATGGAAGCGAATGTTCTGCAGCTGGCCACTGGTTCTCAAAGCACTCTGGGTTCGGCATGGCTTTTGGCATTTTCGGTGATGATCCGGATTTTATTGCCGTTGATGATTCCCCTTTCGCTGGCTGGACTTTTTGCCAGCAGCATGGAAAAAGGTTTCCGGTTTTCTATGGCGGGGATCAAAGCGGATCTGACCCGGTTGAATCCGGTGGAAGGTCTTAAGCGGATGTTCTCCCAGGACAGTGTCTGGCAGCTGCTGAAGGGATTGTTGAAGGTGGGTGTGATGGCCGCTTTGGGGGGCTGGGTCATTCATCGCCAAATCAAAGACTATCCGGGGCTGATGGCCGAATCGCTGGGCCAAGCATTGGCCAGTGCGCTTCACTTGATGAGTCAAATGGTGCTCATGCTGACCATGGCGTTTTTCGTGATCGGGATTGCCGATATGGTCTATCAAATGCACGCGTTTCAGCAAAAAATTCGCATGACGACCCAAGAAGTCCGCGATGAATTCAAAGAGACGGAAGGCAATCCTCTAGTCAAAGGAAAACGCAAGGAAATGGCGCGCTTTCTCTGGCGTTCGGGAGTTCGCCAGGTCAAAAACGCTCAGGTGGTCATTACCAACCCTACTCATTACGCAGTTGCCTTGAAGTGGGACCAGAAGATAATGCCGGCCCCTGTGGTGATTGCCAAAGGATCGGATGAGATGGCGCGGAATATCCGGGAGACGGCCATTCGCAACGAAGTGCCGTTGGTGGAGAATCCGCCCTTGGCACGTTCGTTGTACGAGGTGCCGATTGGCCATCAGATTCTAGAGGAGCACTATCAGGCCGTGGCCGATATCCTGGCGTTTTTGATTCGCAAGCGGCAGGGATTTGGCAGGGAAACGAGGCAGCAAAGATGATGAAAAGCCGGACATTGTTGAAGGAAGCCTTTGTTCCTGTCGCCGCCGTCATCGCAATTTTAATGCTGGTGATCCCGATTCCGCCCTGGGCTCTGGATTTTTTCCTCATCATTAATATTGCCCTTTCCATTGCTGTTTTGGTGTCCACGATGTTTATCGATGAAGTGCTGAACTTGTCGGTGTTTCCGTCATTGCTGCTGCTCACCACCTTATTTCGTTTGGCTTTGGAGGTTACCGCCACTCGGCTGATTTTGCTGTCAGCCGATCCCGGATCCGTAATTCAGACCTTTGGGCGCCTCGTGGTGGGAAACAACGTGGTCGTCGGCATCATTATTTTCATCATACTGGTTGTCATCCAGTTTATGGTCATCACCAAAGGTGCGGAGCGGGTGAGTGAGGTGGCTGCCCGTTTCACTTTGGATGCCATGCCCGGCAAACAGATGGCGGTGGACGCCGAACTCAATGCCGGTCTTATCCGGGAACAGGAAGCCAAGAAAAGACGTCAGGACATTGAGAGGGAAGCCGACTTCTACGGAGCCATGGACGGGGCATCGAAATTTGTCCGTGGCGATGCCATTGCCGGCATCATCATCGTCTTGATCAACATCATCGGTGGGCTCATAATCGGTTTGTCGGAACGGCATCTGGCCATCACTACGGCCCTGTCCACCTACACGATTTTAACCATCGGCGAGGGGATCACCACCCAGATTCCCGCACTGCTGCTTTCGACTGCCACCGGAATTCTCGTCACCCGATCCGGTTCCCAGGGAACTCTCAATAAAGAGGTGCTGACCCAACTAACCCAGCTGCCTCGGGTGCTTTATATCGTGGCCATTGTTCTCTTTTTGCTGGCGGCTCTTGGACTTCCACCCTTGGTTCCTTTGATTTTGGGTTCGCTGGCCTTTTATGGCGGGTGGCAAATCGAACAGCGACAAAAGGCGCAAAAAGCCGAAGAACAGAGCAGGGTGCAGCAACAGGCTCAGGATTCAGCCAAGAAACCGGAAGCCGTCATGCAGTTGATCGGCTTTGATGTGATTGAGTTGGAGGTGGGTGTGGGTTTGGTGCCTCTGGTGGGTGGACAGGCTGGCCAGGACTTGAGAGATCGGATTATGGCCTTACGGCGTCAAATTACCACCGAACTGGGTCTGGTGGTCCCGCCGGTGCGGGTGCGGGACAGTCTGGAATTGACCTTGAATCAATACCGCATTCGCATTCGAGGGGCCGGGGTGGCCGTATCGGAAATCCGTCCCGACCGGTTTTTGGCAATGGGAGGTCAGGAACTGGGTATTGACAGCGCGATTCTAACGAAGGACCCGGTTTTCGGTCTTCCAGCCTACTGGATCCGCGGAGATGCGCGGGATCGGGCAGAACTGGCTGGAGCCACGGTCATTGATGCCGGCTCGATCCTGGTGACCCATCTGGCGGAAGTGATTAAAAGCCATGCTCACGAAATTCTGGACCGGGAGGAAACGAAAAAACTGGTGGATCACGTCAAGTTGACGCATCCGGTAGTGGTGGCGGAACTTATTCCTGATTTGCTGACTTTAGGGGAAGTACAGCGGATTTTAGCCAACTTGTTACGGGAGAAGGTGTCGATTCGGGACATGCCTACGATCTTGGAGGCTCTGGCAGACGGGGCGCGCGGTACTCGCGATATTGATCTCCTGACGGAGCAGGTGCGTCAGCACTTAGGCCGGCATATTACCGAACCTCTCATCAAACAAGGGTTTTTGCATGCCGTGGTCTTGTCTCCAGCCATTGAACAGCAAATGAAAGAGTCCCTGGAACAAACCGACCACGGAACTTACTTGAATCTGGATCCGCTGATAGCGCAGAGAGTGGTGAATGCTTTAAACCGGCAGCTTGCAAACTTGCCGCAAGGGGTACCGCGGGTGGTGATTTCCTCTCCGTATGTGCGGATGTACTTCAAGCGTCTTACGGATCGGCTGTTTCGTGATTTGACGGTATTATCCTATGCCGAGATTTACAGTGATGTGGGCATCAAAACGGTGGGAGTGGTGGAACTATGATTGTCAAGCGTTTTAGCGGACAGACGGTCGAAGAAGCGTTGATGCGGGCGAAATGGGAGTTGGGCGACGAGGCCGTTCTGCTGTCGTCAGGGGTGGCGCGGGACCGGTGGTGGAAATTTTGGGAAAAGGGATACCAAGTGCTGGCGGCGACGGACTATCCTTTGTCCACCGATGTCAGAGTACCGGAACCGGAGCCTAGTGAAGATTCGGGCAGGGAAATTGCTGTAAGCGGTGCCGCCCATGCCATGCAAGAACCTGAGAGGGACCGTTTGGAAGAAATGATGGCATTGTTGACACGGATGGACGAGAAAATTGCTGCGTCCCAATCAAGCAAGACGGGAAGGGGCAAACAAAATCCTTTGGTGGCCCGGCTTATCGAACAGGAATGGGAGGAAAAATGGGCACGGGAACTCGTCATGGAGGTACCTAAGGGTAGCCTTGACAGTCAATGGACACATCTGGCGGAGGCGTTGCGCAAACGGTTGACTTTTTCTCCCCCGCTGTCGGCCGGCTCTCCCCGAATTGTGGTCGTGATCGGACCCACAGGGGCCGGAAAAACCACCACCATCGCTAAACTCGCGGGAGGTATGGCCGTGCAAGAAATGCGGGTGCTGTTAATCACCACCGATACCTTTCGTGTGGCGGCATCCGATCAGCTGGAGACCTTTGGCGGTATTTTGGATATTCCTGTGGTTGTAGCCAAAAAGCCCCAAGATGTTCCCGAACTGATTCGCCGGCATGATGCCGATATTGTCCTCATTGACACGCCGGGGCGCAGCATCCAGGAACCTGTGGGCATCCGTTCGGGATTGAGTGTGCTCAAAAACTCCGGGGCGACCGATGTGCTGTTGTGCATGCCCGCCACCTACAGTCGCTCGGGGTTTGTGGACACGGCCCGGAAAATCGCGGGAGACAGGGCGGTGTCTTTATGCTTGACCAAAGTCGACGAAGTCTTGTCCCCCGGTTCCGTAATTTCCGCTTTGCTGGAACTCCGATATCCCTTGATGTACGTCACCACCGGCCAAGGGGTTCCGCACGATATCGAAAGTGCGTTGACGAGCCGTTTTTTGGCACAGTGGTTGGTTAAAGGAGGAGCCTACCATGGCTGAGCAAGCCGAACAGTTGCGGCAGTGGATAAAGAGTCAAAGTATCCAGGCGCAAAGAGAGGTATTGGAGAGCCGTATTAAAGGCAGCCGGGTGGTGGCTATCACATCGGGCAAAGGGGGTGTGGGCAAAAGCCACATCGCCTTAAATCTGGCTTTGGCCCTGCAACAGCGCGGTCAGCGAACCGTCATTCTGGATGCGGATTTAGGACTTGCCAACATCAATATTCTCTTAGGATACGAGCCAAGCTACACTTTATGGGATGTGGTACAAAAACACTTAAGCATCCGCGATGTGCTGCAAAAGGGACCTCTGGGCATCCGCATTATCCCCGGCGCATCCGGAATCAGCCGGCTGGCGTCATTAGACGCGGAAGAAATCAGCGGCATCATAAAAGGATTTCAGGACCTGGAGAGCGAATGTGATTGGTTATTGGTCGATACTGCGGCCGGGATTGCTCCCGGTGTTCTGTCCTTTGTCTTGGCTGCCGACGAAGCGTTGATTGTGACCAATCCGGAGCCGCCCGCGCTAGCTGACGCTTACGGATTGATCAAATCGATCTGGCAGGCCCAAGGTCGAGTGAGCCTGCAGCTCATCATGAACCGCAGTGCGTCCGTCAAAAGCGGGGAGGAAATGGGTATGCGGGTGATTAATTTGACCAGGAAAATGCTGAATCAAAATGTGGGATTTTTCGGCGCAATCCGCGAGGACAGTCATGCCGTTCAGGCGATAGCGCGCCAGACTCCTCTGGTTTTATTGTATCCGGCTTCTCCTGCCGCTCAGGACATCGGGGACATGGCGGATCGCATGATCCACCGGATAAAGCCAGCCAAAAGGGGACGGTGGGAACAATTCATTTACCGTATCGGGATGATGTGGCCGTCTGGGCCAAAAAGCTGAAGTTGGCCGGTACGACAGAAATCAGGGAAACTCTCAATCAAAATCATCGGACGGAGAAAGGATGTGCGGTAATGAACGCCCTATATACCGGAGCTTCCGGTCTTTTGACCCAGCATCAGGTTCTGGAAAGTGTGGCGGGCAATTTGGCCAATCAAAACTCGGCCGGGTACTTGAGCCAGCAACCCCAGGTCATCGGATTGTTGCCCCAAAGTGTCATGGCATCGCAGTCGAAGAGCATGTTGCCCATTGGTCAGGTGATTTCGGAATCATGGGTCCTCTCCGGGCTGAAACTGACACCCGGGCCAATGCGGAAGACTGGTCTCTACACGGATTTGGCCATTGGCGGCAATGGATTTTTCACGGTGAAAAGTCCACAGGGGGTGGCCTATACTCAAGACGGACGATTTTCCGTAGATTCCCATGGAGAATTGGTGACGGCAACGGGAGATCAGGTGTTGTCGGCTCAGGGGAAGCCGATTACACTGGGCACGACTCCTTTTACCGTGAATTCTTCTGGCCAAATTATGCAAAACGGGAAGATGGTGGCGGCCCTGGGCCTGACGGATTTAGCCAATCAAGGCATACAGGCCGTTGGCAATAGCTTGTATCAGGCACCCAAGCGCCTGCCTTTTACCGGTCAGGTGGTGCAGGGAGCCATAAATCTCTCCAACGGCAGTATGACCGGGGAAACGATGACGATGATGCAGGCCGAACAGACGTACCAGGCTTTGACGACCCTCGTTAACGAAGAAAGCAGCCGACTTAAGACGGCAGGCTCGTTAAGCATAATCGCTTAGAAAGACGACAGACGGGAGGCATGAAAATGTTTAGCGTAATGAACGCCGCGACGAGCGGTCTTGAAAGCCAAAACGAATGGATGAATGCGATCAGCACCAACACCGCCAACAACCAGACCCCCGGATTCGGCCGACGTATTGACGTGCAGGCCCCCGCTTCCGGGAATATTATCCGGCCTCAGAGCACCTTTATCGGGCATCAGATCATCCATCCGCCCTTGGCCCTCACTCCGGGAGCTTATTTGTCCCAGGATTCCCCTGTTTTTTCCAACCAGATTATGAACACATCCAATATTCATGACGTTGCCATTGCCGGCAGCGGCTTTTTGGCCGTCAAAACGGCAAACGGGTCCTTGGCCTATACCCGTGCCGGACTGCTTCAAACAGATACTCTGGGGCATTTAGAGGTTCCGGGAGGCTACCTGATTGATCCTCCCGTGACCATTCCTGCGGGCGCTAGCTGGAACATCACGCCGCACGGGCGGATTCTGGCAGCTCTCCCGGGGAAAAGCGCCCGGCAGGTGGGCCAGCTTCAGCTGGCGCTCATTCCGAATCCCTCCGGACTGAAGGGAATAGGGCAGAACCTTTATGTGCTCAGTCAAACGACGGGGACGCCGGTTATGGTGAATCCGGGCCAAAGAGGCTCTGGGATTCTGCAAACGGCGGCTTTGAATGCGAGCGGTGTGAATATGGCATCGGAACTAACTGATCTGATTCAAGCGCAGGCGGCATATCAGATGAACGCAAAAATCGTGGCTGTATCTCAGAGTCTTGACAAGGGCCTATCGCAAATTGTCACCTAAATGTCCAGCCCCCTCAAAGAACAGGGGGGCTGGACGGGGAGAGGGCTTGATATGTGGACATCACTTTTTGCACGTAATTTTGGGTTTGGCGGTAGGGTGGAATTCCGCCGAAGTGTTGAACGGCTCCCGGACCGGCATTATAGGCGGCGAGCGCCAGAGGCAGATCACCCTGAAAAGTGTCCAAAAGGCTCTTGAGATATTCGGCTCCCCCCAGAATATTTTGCCCGGCATTATAAGGGTCCACATGCAAATTCTGAGCGGTGCCGGGCATTAGCTGCATCACCCCGATGGCCCCGGCTGAGCTGATTGCTGCAGGGTTCATGGATGACTCCACTGTGGCCACCGCCTTGAGGAGTGCCGGAGACAGGCCGGTGTTTCGAGCCGCCAGTTGGATTGACTTCTCAATCGAGGCACCGACGGTCGAAGTCGTGGGCACAGAGGAAGCCGGAGCGTTGCCGGTCCCCGCAATCTGGTTTGTTACCAGGTTTTGAAATGGAGACGATGAGTTTGACTGGGGCGCGAAATCGTTAACGAATAGGGTTTCTAATGCCCAAAACAGTAATGGTTCCATGGTCAATTGAATCCTCCTTGGTTTCAGTGTACAGGGAGTCTCAACGGAACCTGTAAATTTTAGACGGATTTTTCCAGGAGGATTTTTCGCTATGAAAAAAGTGCTGGTCTTTATATTGGTCTTTATACTGGGTGCAGGTGCGGGTGCGGCATCCCTGATATTCGGCGCTCCTTCACTCTTGAGTCACAAGCCTAGGCCCATCGTCGCCTCCCTGCCCTATAACCCGGCCCAGGCGGTTCCCGTGACAGAAACAGGCATTGAAAGCAACCTCGGCACAGCGGGCCACTATGTCCGCTTTGATTTGGAATTCAGTGTGACCAAAGAAGCGCTGCTGGCGCAAGGAGGGTCTTCGTCCCAGGCCCAGGGCGGTTCGGGAACAGGGTCGCCGGAACTCGATGCAAAAATCCGGAATGATTTGATTAGTCTGGCTCGTACTATCCCCTACGCCGAATTGACCTCCTCCGGAGGCCTCTCCTCGTTTAGGACCCAGGTTAAAGGCGTTCTCGAATCGATTTTTGGTCCGGGCACCATTGGACCAATATACTTTTCCTCTCTGATGACTCAGTAACGGAAGCGGTATGCATTTTAGCCTCCAGATGCGATGATTGTCGGACCCTAGAACGGGAAGTCTTGCGGAGAAGAGCCAGGCAGAAGGCTGACAGAACAGAGGAAGGAAGGAATAACGCAATGGCACTTATCAAAGACTTGAAAGAAGTTCGTCCTTATGACTTCCAAAGACCGCATCAACTCAGCCGGCTGCAGTTGGACGCTATCACGCTCATGATGGAATCCTACTTGCGGCTGGCCTCGAATTTTTTGTCAACGTATTTGCGGACGCCGGTACAGATTCAGCATCTCAGCACGGAACAGATGCCGTACGAGCAGTATGTCGAAGGAGTCACGATTCCCAGCGTGCTGGCCCTATTTACGATCAATCAGTCCGGATCGGGGCTGTTGGAAAGCTCTTCTGAGGTGACCCTGGCCATCATTGACCGAGCTTTGGGCGGACCCGGATTTGGCCATTTTGCCAAACGCGAGCTGACGGAAATTGAACAGACGATATACCGGCGGATCATGAACCGCCTCCTCAGTTTGCTGGGGCAGAGCTGGTCGTCGCTCATGCCGTTCGAAGCGATTATCGACACGATTGAATACAATCCCGCATTTACCCAGGTTTCCGCGGAAGGCGATTTGGTGGTGGTGCAACAGCAGCAGATTTCCATTGACAGTCACAATGGCACACTGTCATGGGTGTGGCCGTATCCGTCGATTGAAGCCCTTGCGTTAATGTTGGGACGCCACGCCTTGGGACGCGAGGACGACCAGGACGTAAAACCCAAGTCCCAAGAAATGTTCAAACTTCTAAGCAAGAGCACCATACGGGCCGAGGTGATTTTGGGACGCACTACCGTCTCTTTGGGGGAATTTCGCCACCTGAAACCGGGCGATGTGATTGTCCTGAGAAATCGGTACGACAAGCCGATGCTTTTATCGCTGGCGAAACAGGAAAAATTTCACGTCCTGGCAGGGAAAGTGGGCGGCCATTTGGCTGTGCGCGTCACCGGACGGACGGATGACAACGCGAAACATTCGTGATCCGTTGCCAGAGCAGAAGGGCGATCACAAACAGCACAGGGAGAAGAAAGGATGGAGTAAGATGAGTGAGCATGAGGGACGCCTAACCCCGGAAGAATTGCAGGCCTTGACGGAGGGGATGGGCAACCATCCAGAGTTGGAAGCCCGGCCCATTGAATTTACGGAACTGGACGGGAATCTCCCGGACCGTCAGGTCTCTTCTGACATAGACTTTCTGTGGGATCTTCCCATGAATGTGGAGGTGATTTTAGGGCATACCGATTTGTCCGTTCAAGATGTGCTGGACATCGGCCCGGGTTCGGTTGTCGAACTGGAAAGAGCTTACGGGGAGCCGGTTGACGTCTATTTAAATGACCGTCTTGTGGCCAAAGGGGAAGTGGTCATCGTCGGTGAACAATTTGGGGTAAAGATTACGGAGATTTTGGCTTCTTTTCCGGAGGACGGAGAGAAGCCTTCGGAGTAGACGGCTTCAAATTGTCCAGTTCCTGGGGAGGGACGGATATCGCAGCCATTTGATTGTGCTGCTGGGCTTCAAACAATTCCTCGCGCATCACGGTGATGTGGCGGGGAGCGTCAATGCCCAGTTTCACCTGGTCCCCTTGGATGCCTAAAACGACAATGCGGATTTCGCCATTGCCAATTATCAGAGATTCATCAATTTTACGGCTTAGTACCAGCATCGTTGCGGGCCTCCCGGAACAAGGGATATTCGAATGAATACGGTAAGGATAACACAAATTGTCCTCCGTGCCGTGTCTCACGGTTAATGACCAAAGGACTTTTGAGGTTGGCCGTAGCATATAAATCTTGTCCGCCTGGCTCACGTCCCACCGTACATATACATAGAATAGCCCAAAATTCCGGATTTCCCAATCCCGCAACTTCTTCATAGGGCACGAAGTAATCGGGTTTGAACGTCAGCGGATCAATTACAATGAATGCCAGCTGGGGATCGGACGCCGATTGCAAATAGAGGAAGGGGCTGTCTTGATGATGCGGCAACAAAACAAACTGGCGATGCTGACGGAACCCGAGGATTTCTTGATCCAGAACTAAAATATCTGCCGACGAGATCGTGATCTCGCCATGAAACCGGGTTTTAATCGTTTCTTTTGTCATCATTGGTTAACATGCTCCCTTGATTTCAGTTCATGATTCTAGGGGTGAATAAAGTTGAGTAAAGACATCGGCAAAATCTGAGCGCCGCTTTGCAAAGCCGCCTGATAGGCCTGTTCTTCCTGAGCGAGTTGCATCGTCACCTTGGCAATATTAGTGCCAGAGATCTGAGCGATGGTCTGATTGAGGTTCAGAGCCAGGCTCTTCAGCTGGGACTGGGTTTGACTTATGCGTTCCAAACGTCCGCCGACGATACTTTGGGCCGTTGAAAGATAACTTTCGTCGGTTTTTAGATTACCGAGAGCGGATTGGGTGGCTGCGGCGCCTTGAGTCAGCTGGCCAGCCAGATTGCCCAGGTCGGTGTACAGTTGGGCAAGATAGTTTTGTCCCGTGGGTTGACCGACATTTTCTTCTCCGGTTAAGTTCACCGTGACGGTGGCACTGGAACCAATTTGGAACGACTGGGTTTGAGACGAGATCGGAAAATTAGTCGTTCCTTGGGGAGTAATAACCGGATTGGAGGTGTCATAGCCGCCGAAGAGATAGGATCCCTGGTAGCGGGTATTTAAGAGCTGTCCCAGAGACTTTTGTGCTTCCTTGACTTGTTGGGACAGTGCCTGGCGGTCGGTAGCGGTCAGAGTATTGCTAGATCCCTGAACGGCGATGGACAAGACGTTTTGCCAAACCTGCTGCATATTCTGCAGAACTCCGGCTGCGGTATTGAGCCAATTTTGGGCTTGGGTGGCCGCGTTCTCATAAGCATGGGTCTTGGATAATGCACCATTCAAATTCATCGTGGCGGTGACCCGAGCAGGGCTGTCCTCCGGAACCTGAAAACGCTGGCCTGTTGCGATGGCTTCTTGGTTTTGGCCAATTTGCGTATACTGTGACTGAACATTTTGCAGCAGGTTGTTCATGAGAACCTGGGGTGTAATTTCCATGGTTTTCCTCCTCGTGCCGAATTGGTGACAGCACCCGTCAGTGGTTACGAATCACTGGTTACGAATCACTGGTTACGAATCACTGGTTACGAATCACTGGTTCCGTCTCGGTATTTATTATTTATCCCACGGCCTGGAAGAGACTGGACATTAGGGATTGTTCGACTGCGACCAGCTGGGCGGCAGCCTGATAACTTTGCTGTTCCTGAATCAGATGAGCGGATGACTGGTTGATGTCGACACCGGTCGCTGATTGGCGGGCGTTACTTAGAGACTGGAGTGTCTGATTGGCACTATTAAACAGATTTTGCGCATGTTGTCCCTCGTTCCCCACTTGGCCCACCAAGTTTGTGTAATATTGGCCGAACGTGTACTGGCCGAGAGAAGGATGGGTTGTCTGCATTAAATCACTCATGGCCTGCGCGTTGCTTCCGTCTCCCGGCGCATTTTGTTGCGAGGCGGCGGCAATGCCCTGGGTTGTTAAGGCGGAAGAAACATGCATGGTTCCGGCACTGATTCCGGACGACGCGAAAAAGGGCCCCCCATGGGCACTGCTATTGAGCTGATAACCCTGTGCCTGTTGGTTATTGACTGCATTAACCACGGACTGCGCCAGGCTGTTGAGTTGTGACAAATAGTTCGCAATGTCGGCTCCGCCTTGCAAGAGGCCGGACAGTTCGCCGTTTTTCAATCCCGTCAGGGGCTGGCCGCCGAATTCGACTTGGTTGGTCCCGAAGGTGGAGGCGGACGGGCTGATGGATAGAGTATAAGCTTGGTTGTTGGAGACTAAAGGATTGTTGCCAAGATAGATGTTGACACTTTGGTCTGAATTGACTGTATAGGAAATGTTGACCAATTGACTTAGTTGATCCATGTACAGTCCCCGTTGGTCCAAAAGCGCATTGGCGCTGCTTCCCGAACTGCTGACAGCGGTAATTTCGGTATTGAGCCGAGCAATTTCGCCTGTGAGGGTGTTGATTTGGCTGACAGTCGTGGTCAAGGATTGGTTTATGTTCTGAGTAGCTGCGTCTAATTGCTGGCTCATCCCGTTGAAAGTTCCTGCCAGAGATTTTCCCTGTTCCAGAACGGCCTGGCGCGAAGACAGGCTGTTGGGAGTTTGAGAGAGGGTCAACCAGGCATCGAAAAACTTGCCCATGGCTTCCTGGAGGCCACTGGAGGACGGTTCCTGAAAAACATTTTGGATTTGGGACAAGACGGTGTTGAGACTTTTCCATCGGCCCATGGATCCATACTGGGTGCGGACACTACGGGACAAAAACGCACTTTGCGCACGCGAAATGGCATCCACACTGACTCCCTGCCCCTGCAGCGTGCCGCTTAAGTCGGGAGAGGGGATGGGTGGAGTTTCCACGAGGTCGGTACTTTCTCGGTGATAGCCCGGAGTCGTTGCGTTGGCCATGTTGTTTCCTGTGACTTCCATCGCTAGTTGTTCAGCGGCCAGACTGCGGCCAGCAATGTTGAGAATGCTAAACGCCATCTTTGAGATTGCCCCTTCTACAAATCAATATTGACCGCCCTAAACGGCGGATTGCCAATTAGCATCCGGACAAAATCGCAGTATCCCAACTGGGTGCCCAGAGTTTCGTGAAGAAATTGAGTTCTCTCCTGCCATATAGCTGCATGCCGATGGATTATTTGACGCTCTTCGCTATTGAGTTGGGCAATATCCGGTAGGTGGGTATTGATCCAGTTTAAGGGGTCCAATTCATCCTGCAGCAACTGGACCAGTCGTTCGGCATCCCTAAGCGTGGCCGCTTCAATTTTTTGTTCGGTTAAAGTCTTCAGTGTCATTAAATGCGTGATTAAGGTGTCGAATTTGTCGTCCATAGGTCCCCTGTTCCTTATACGTCACATCAGCATGTCACACAACAGTCCGCGTATCAGTTCAAGTCGTTTCATCACCTCATGAGCCGGTGACGGTCTGGTCAAACTTTGGCGCAATGCTTCCAGCTCCGTATTCACATTTTGAAGATACACCATGTAGCGAAAGTGACCGGAAGGAGAAAAATAGCCTTCCGACTTAGCCTGATGTGTCTTCAAGGCACTTTGCAGGATGTCTCTGACGGTTCTTACATACCCATTGACACTTCCCAAACTGAGATGGTTTACCACAGTTTTTTCCTGCAAATCAAGCCGTGCCCACAGATTCTGTAATTCACCGGAAAGAGCGTGCCTGGGCATCAAGCGGCTTCCCGGGACAGTCTGTGCGACCCGCGATTCGATTAGTCTCTTAGCTTGCATAGCCTCATTTTACGGGGACAGGGCGATCGGAGTCGAAGATTAGAAGGCATTTTATGAAAAAAATTTGCGGAAGGGGATGTCCTTAAGAAGGATATCGCTGAAAAATCTAGAATACTTTAGCATTGAAATGCTAATAACGAATTCATGATAGAGTAACTTTATCATGTCAAAGAGGGTATCTTTATGACCGATACAGACCATAGCATCTTGCAACGCGTGACAGAGCTTCAACGCGAGCTGGACAGGATTTATGCCGCAACGCTGGACATTAACCATCCGGACTTACTGGCAGTCAGTCGTGAAATCAATGAGTTGCTTGTGGAGTATTTACGTAAACATCTTGTTGCACCGCCGCCCGAGCAAATGGCCAATGATCCTTGAGAACTCATCCTGAGATCTCTTCGCGGTGATGTTTATGCCAGTACTGTTGAACCGACACCACATATTCGTCAATTTCCTGACTGACTGTCAAAACGTCAGGATCTAAGTTGCCCTTGATTTTGGCTAGTGTGGTGAGCACGCTTTGCAACAGGCGGATTCTTTCGACGGCACGACGGTAATCGGTAGCACTTTGTAAGTAAGTCACGACTTGTCTCTCCTTTCGAATGCGCGGCAAAAAAAGTATACCACGATCTGGGTAATAAGCAAGATCGTGGTATATGTGCCATAAATTGTTATTTACTTCATCCCCAACTGTTTTTTTACCCAGTACGTCAAAATTTCCCCGGTTCCGACACCATTTTGACGTGCCGTTTTGCGGAATTGATCGAACATCTGAAATACTTCCGCCTGAGCTTCGGCGTGTCCTTCGGTCGGTCTCACGGAGACGTGAATACCTTCTCTGTTTTTTTCGATACTAAAGTCATAGCCGGCAAATCGCGCTTTACGGGTCATTGGGGGATCCTCCTTTCGGTCTCATCGGCAGTCTTAATTTTAGTTTAGCATAGAATTGCGGCGTGAGTCTAAAGTGCACGAGGCGGGTCCACCATAACGAAACGTGGCCTTAGAGATTGACATTTTAGATCTCCGCACGTATAATAATCGTTGTGCATTGAAGAGTTGTCACCGCGGGGTAGAGCAGTCAGGTAGCTCGTCGGGCTCATAACCCGGAGGTCGCAGGTTCAAATCCTGTCCCCGCAACCAAGGCGGCGTAGCTCAGTTGGTTAGAGCACACGGTTCATACCCGTGATGTCGGTGGTTCGAATCCACCCGCC
>PXYT01000130.1 GCA_003023725.1 Sulfobacillus benefaciens
TAATGTAAAGATAACCGGGTGTGGTCGTCGGAATGCCAAAAGATTGCGCGGTAAAGAAGGGGAAGATCGTTGACACTTTTCAGGATGGCTTCCAGAGTTGGATTGGTTACCAATTTCCATACAGCACCATGGAAATCCCGGTTACGATGAACCAGATACCAAATTCGTTCAGGTTCACTGTCAAATCCCCGCTTAACTCGTTGTTCCGTTTCATGACAATGCTCCAGCAGCTCCCGGTCCTGCTCAGGAGTAGCAACGGTCGCTGCACGGCCAGTAACATAGCCCTCTATAACGACGCGAACTTCAAATATATCTAACAATTCTTGACGCGAGAAAATTTTTACCATGAGCCCCTTGTTTTGTCGTTTGGCCAAGCCTTCAAATTCGAGCATCAGCAACGCTTCTCGTACCGGCGTCCGACTCGAACCCAATTCACTCGCTAAGGTGTCTTCCACTAAACGCTGGCCAGGGACCAAAACTCCGTTTAATATGGCAGCACGAAGCGCTTGGTACACTTCGGTTCCTGCCGTGCGCACCTGTATCGGCCCAAGTCGTTGCGAAATTTCCGTAACATCACCCTCAACTGCACATCGTATACGAAATACGGTTACTGGCTGAAAATAGCATCTTGTCACTCATGAGTCAATACTCTGACTTTATTCCCTAAACCCGCCTCGGTATCACTGTTTTCAAATTATCAACAGGGATGTGATCCCTTCCGGAACCATTTCGATTCTTTCGGTTCTTCAGAACGCTCCCGAGCAAGGACTGACACGATGGCTCAATGCTCCTCACACGGAAAGATTATGACCAAATACTTCGCATACATAATATGGAGGATGGCCGTAGAAGGAGATTGAAGCCTGGCCCCCGGCCCAGCACTCTCAATGGAGACAGCAAGAGCAGTGACGAATTCCATGCCATGTCGTGCGAGATTTCGGCGATTTTTTGGTACCGACAACCCTAGTAAAATGGCAGGTACCACCAAAAGAAGGGGACACCATCTCGTTGATAGCACAAAGTTGATGGATTGCGGCAAGCACCACGATCTTACAGCAAAGTTGTGCACTATGACCGTCACCGGTCGGATGGATAAATATGCTATCCGCGGAACGTGCTCCCGCATTCCCGACAGCGATCCTTCAAGACATAAGTTTTCTCAATTTTCAAAATGACAGGTTAGACAACTCCATAGTGTATTATGGTGTCATGAACTATAAATCCAATCACGACGTGGTGTATTCCTGCAAATATCATGTGGTCTGGTGCCCCAAATACCGGCGGAGGGTCTTGATTGATGGCGTCGATGAGCGCCTAAAAGCCATTATTCAAGAGGTGCTTCAGGAACACGATGCCGAGCTTATGAAGATGGAGATCATGGCCGATTTTGTCCACTTGCTCATCGAAGTCGATCCTCAATATGGCATCCACAGACTAGTGAAGCAAATCAAAGGACGCTCGTCCCGCCTGTTGCGGGAAGAATTCCCGTGGTTAAGAAAACGGCTGCCGAGCTTGTGGACTAACTCCTATTTTGTGTCGACGACGGGGCACGAGCCCCTTACGGCCATTAAACAGTACATTCAAAATCAAAAGTCAGTCTAGCGGTCAGTTTTTCACGGTGCTTGGCTGCCACCAAAAAATCATTCATTGTCTTGCGACCTTTTGGAATACGCACAACGCGCTCGCCATGGCTGGAATTCGGTTGACCAGGGACTTTTAAACGCCCTAGAGCTGCCAACAACACCACGGCAGCGCCAAATAGCCCCGCCTTGCTCTTTTCGGAACCCGGGCTCAGCACTTCACGGGGCAACGTCAGCCGCGCGTGGCGGAACAATTAGAACAGGCAATGACGAGTGATTGAGAAGCCAGCGGGGAAAACTGCCGAACATGCCTTCCACAATGCGCGAACCGTGATGTCTGCCTGCCACAATGACATCGGCTTCCCATTGGGTGGCCGTATCCAAAAAAACCTGGGCAGCGCCGTGATGGCCCATTCCAACGGTGACGACGCGCCATTGCACGGCCACTTTCGTCGACTGCAGCAGACTTCTGGCTTTGTTCTCAATCACCCGAGCATTTTGATCCCACTCTTGAGACAATAACTCCAAATTTTCCGTAGCTCCCGGTTCTCCGTAGGTGGTGCCTAAAGGTGCCGGCTGGATGAATATCGCCGGATCCTTCACATCGATTAACAAAAGCTGTCCGGTGTCCGAAATCATTTCCGCTGCCTTGATCACAGCCTGATAACTCGCTTCCGATCCGTCCACAGCCACTGCTGCTTTGTTCCACACAACGACCCTCTCCTCTTCAAGACTTTTGCAACCGTGCTTTTCTTCTTGGGAACTATAACCATTGTCGCTTAAAAGACCATTCGAATGCAAAATTGACCAAGCAGTGGGTCAGTACTCTCAAACCAAATTTGTCTGGTCCCGGTTCTTCAAGGTATCTTCCAAGTTTCGTGCCGGATACCGCACCTCTTCCGCGGGCAGGACCATGACACAACCGAACATCAGCTTCATAACACAACCCCGCTCTGAAAACCCCTCAACAACGATGTGCTCACCGTTTTCTGGTAAAAATTGAGCCTTTTCCCCTTTTTGTTTATGAGGCTCTGCGGGATTTTTGACCGGGACTTCCCTTCTGGAGACCACTGACCCGCCAAGCCGGAAGTTTTTGCCCAAACGCTTGATAGAGAGCCGCCACTTTCATGTTCGGATTTGAGATGGCCTTTGGGGGGCAATTCCCCCGGAGCTATTCCCTCTGATTGATCGACATGGCCATTGGGGGATCGTCTATCCTCAGAAGAGTCATGACTAGCCCCGTGAACCGACGGTGGGCCTTAACGACGTTAAGGGGCGATTGAGCCGTCACACTCGCCGCCGGGGCCCTTGGAGTATGCTTTGAAACACTCCTCGTGCAAGGCGGCTTCAAGGAGCCTGCGGCATCTCAAGCATAATTCGGCGCCGGCATGGGAACAAGCCCCACGCCCTCGCGCCACACTAAAATCCGATTAGCCAAATTCAATGAAAAACAGCAAGAGTAAAGATAATCAGCGTAATGGCACCAAGTCCGATATGGGTAAGAGTCCACCCCAGGGAAAACCGGCGCTTTCGCATTAGAAATCCAAAGAAAAGGACGAAGCCCGCTATCACATTGAGTAAAAAGGCCACATAAGCCCAGCCAATTAGACTCATGATGATCCCCCCTTTGGGGGTGCGAAAAATCGTTGTCCCAGCATATGATGATGCCTCTCAAGATTTAGCCAGTTGGAGCTGTGCACGCCGGAGCCGACTTTGGGATGCGTATAATGCGCTTTCAGCTGCGGAGCTAATGCCGATGTGAAAAAAATAAACGTCATGACCGCAAGAAAAAAGTGCAAGGCCAACAGACGCGGGGGCAAGCGCTTCTTACGAATATCGTAGCGGATAAAGAAGATAATCCCGAGGACAAACGTCAGCACGTAAGTGATATACGCCACGATGATAAAATTCACGAAATTACCCTCCTCTACCACACCTTATTTATCCCCGTGGATTTCCAATCTTTGACACTCCCCACGCCTAAAGGCGGGGGATTCTTACGAGGAACCCACTCACGTGAGCTTTACTCGCAAAGGGTTCGCCAAAAGCCCTCTAGCCACTCG
>PXYT01000131.1 GCA_003023725.1 Sulfobacillus benefaciens
GACACCGACGCGTTTCACACGACCTGGCGTGAGCAATTTTTGTTGGCACTGTGTGGTTGTGATCCCTCGTAGACCATCACGGTGCCTGAAGCCGCCGGCATAAGTGAACCCGATAACTATATTTGGAGAAATCATGGGAGAAATCGTAGCCGAGCTACGCAGTACCGACGGGTTGGTTGCTCCAAGTCGTTGATCATACGTGTCAATGGCGTTTTCCACGTCGGTTGAATCTATGTCAACCGCAGACATCTCCCCTCTTTATGGACACGTACGCCATCGGCTCATAGAATTCTGTTGAACCAGTCCCCTACCCCCACGAGTCCCCTCAGGCAATATCGGGATTATGGCGGTTCAGAACGGAATCGTGGCCATACCCCAGAAGAGGATCCTGACGGGGACGGGTTATATGGTCTTTGTAGAGAAATGTGACCGTGAGGACCGGTGCCGCGCCGTCAAACAGAATTCCTCGAGATTTTTTGGTGTGGAGAGATTATTTGGAAGGATTTATGATCTCGTGTGTCGAATCGTTCGAACCAGGACACGAGGAAACGCTCTGCGTCTACCACGACGCGGTAGTGGACAGTGGCTCTATAGCGTGGTGTGCAGCTGAGGATGTCACATGTGCCCGGATCCACAAATAAGGACGGTCATCCTTTATGGAACACGATTAACCCAACGGAAGTGGGAATTTTTGACGGGATTCAGGAGACTCAGCGGAGGTGGATGGAGAGTTTACCGATTGTGGTTGCCGGTACGAAGGAACGTATCCGATCTTTTCAAGCGAATTGTCGCACAAATCAGGCCGTGGATTGGGAGAAAGCGCAGGAACACCAGCCCCCGGTCGATGCGCTACAGCGGGTCTTGGCGTGTCATCAAGAACGATTGCCGTTGGCTAAAAGGAGGCTTACAAAGAATTGACGAGAATATCCAAGTGTGAAAGTATTACGCTACCGGGTCGCGTAGTACATCTTCTGTTTCTCGAGGGCCATTATCGTCTGGGGATTGGCACGTGCTGTCTTCCCCAACGTCATACGAGTTTTGAGAGCAAGGGATTTGGCGGGCATAAAGCCTGTTTCATAGATAATCGGATCTGAACACGGTTTCTCTGTGGATAGGGAACGAACTTTACGCGACTGTTCCGCATATCAAGGATAGTATCTTTTGACCCCTCGGACACTAAGAAGGAGAGCTTAGACATGCAGTGGAGAGTGATGAGCCCCGTTGCTGCTTTGTTTCTCACGGCGATCCTTATGTCGGGATGCGGGAACTTGCCCGGGCATCAAGCCCTGCAGCCTAGCCAGCCACAACCCATGAGTTGTGCGCACGGGACGACAGCGGTCACTGAAAATGGCAACATTCGGTGTTTGCCTGTCGGATCTTCGGCTCCCGCCGTTTCTTCCCAAGCGCAGTCGTCTGCTCACGCCCATTTTGTAGGGAACTTTGAAATTGTTCCGGGTGCAGGTTCTGAGCCTGCTATCTTGAAGCCTATTGACCGGACTTTGGAGAATCCTCAAAGATGGACACGCGTTTTTAGCACGGATCACTTTCAATATACTGCGAATGGTGTCCCTTTTCTCCTGGTTCCCCATCATGTGACATGGGGATTGACACCCTCCCATATTGGCGAAACGATGTGGTCTTATACCATCACCCCTCTCGAACATTTCTCGTTTCTGTCGCAAACCCAATTTGTTTTCGCGGCAGCCCGTTTACAAGGCGAAATCGCCGCATTAGCGAGTTTGTCTGCCGGTCGCGTGTATACTCCTCCTGCGATTCCTTCGAACGCTCTCCAAAGTACCCCGTCCTCGTATTCTACGGACGTGTCGCTTGCTCTGACCAATGAAAGCGGTAACACGATGACGGTTGTTGCTAACGCCTCGGGAGCGGGGGCGTGGTATTTAAATGGGCAGTGGATTCCGACAGCAACAGGCCAAATTCCGTCTTTCGCTTTTATGAACTGGGTCCGCCAAACTCTAAATGATGCACCCTATCTTTCGGTCACGGTAGCGCCATCACCGTCACGAAGTCCTGCTACATCTTCTTCGGGGCCGATTATGCCGGATCTGGAAGGACTGAGCGTGACACAGGCGGCTCCTCTGGTGCAAAATGTGAATGCTCACCTCGGCAACGCGACCAGCATATACAGCACGGAGCCCATCCATACGATTATTAATCAAAGCCCGCAACCATACAGCAGTCTGAATCAGAGTCATGCCGTCACGCTGACGCTCTCGCGGGGTCCCAGCCCAGCCAGTGCTAAGTCACTTCAAAACACCACGACTGTGACGTGGCGGATTCCGCAGAACACGCCGCCACAGTCGTTATTGAAAGTTATTGTTAAGGATAGCGCCGGAAACGAAGAAGTCTTTTACCGTCAAGTGAATCCCGGCCAGAAAATTCAAATCCCTGTCACGTGGTATGGCACAAACGGGCAACTGGTGACCATCTTGAACGGGCAAGCGCTGCCGCCCCAACCGTTAATCGCCGATTAAGCCATCTGGGTCTGCAAGTCGCCGCCCTTGTTGGATAGGGCCATAGACGTGCCCAACGCGCACGGATTAAGAATTGATATGCCACCAGGGTCCTCGGGTCCGATCTCGGTTCTTGTGGCCATGCGCGGTACTCGTCTTCCAAGACATCGTTGAGACGTTTCAGGAACAAGCGTCCAAAAATATAGTTTTTGTAGGCCGCGGAGTCAAAGCTGCGCCTCGGAGAATGTTGGCGGATTCCCAGAGGTGTGACTCCAGTTCAGGCATGGTGGGCATTGGTGATAGAATCTCATTCCCTTCGATAATCCATGTGGGCTATTCAGATCATACGGGATTTTGGTAGGATTGGGGAGAGAGTCTTACGAGCTTATTTGAAGTGACCGCAAAATCGCCTGGCATCTGGTTCTCGTAGCATCCGAATAACGGTATACACCCAAAATAAAATGAGTCCACAAAGGATTGTAAGTGCCATGGTTCGATGGTGATTGAAGAGCATCGCAAATAACGTTATCCCTACGGCATATAGCAACAAATCAAAGAAAGCTCGACAACGTAAGTATTGTTTTCGATTCATTCGCAAATCCTCCCGTGGATGACATCTAATTAAATATGTCAGAATCTTTCGTGATTATCGTACACCAAACTCACCAATACAGTGTAACGTAGTCCTGATCTCCCCGAAAAACAATATCGTAGACTTTGTGGCAATGGGAGATTCAACAACATCTGGAATACCATAAGGATGCACGCTGGAAGGTTACGTGGAGCCCCATCTTAGAATGGGCAGTGCATTGGATAATTGGATAATCATCCCCACACCATCCCTGGATGTCTCGCATTTCACGTTTGGGCAGCGCGTAAAAATGACTATTATGCCCTAGCGGAAGTTTCCTAGTTACGAGGCAAAGTTGGCCTCCAAGGCATGCTCCGCCTCAAATTTATGTTTATACAACCAAATTTGGGTTGCAGACGGGTTAGGTCAGAAAAAATATTGCTTATTATCCTCTTATCCTCCCCCAATTGCCAAGGATTTTTGAGGGTCGATGGCGCACTGCTCTTTATCAACCCATGGG
>PXYT01000132.1 GCA_003023725.1 Sulfobacillus benefaciens
ATACATTGGTCGGCGGACTTGCGACTCGATGAAACGGGGTAGACCCACTAGGCAATCCTGCCCACCCGCACTGATTGTAATAAAGAGCATCGTTAGCCGGTCCTCCTACCGCAATCACCAGAAACTTGCCGCTGGCCGTAGCAGCCCAAGCGGCCGCAAAGCTTCCCGTCACATTACCAAAAGGAATCCCGTGATTACTGGCAATGCTTTCAGCATTCGCGTAGTCCGTGGGGTCCGCTCCATAGAGAAAGATTTGATTCGCTGACAACGACATACTAAGACCTCCTTTTACTGACTTAACAAGATTCTCCAGTATCCGCCGTGTACGTGCATTCCGCACAAGACACATCCGATGTAGGCGCCCCAATCCATGCACCTACCGTTTGGCAGTTATTCAGACTGGTTTGGGTTAGTCCCCAAAAATAGAACTCTGCAAATGCAATTCCTGGATCTTCTACAACTGTACAAGGACTAATGGCGACGGTATATGGATCAGTGGTCGTACTAGCTCCGTCTGGAAAGAAAATGTTTTGTACGTTAAATGATGCGGCCTCGTTATATGCACTTTCAGAATGATATAAACGATCGGGACCTGAGGCAGGAGATGTGGTATAGGTATCCTGCAGAACCCCATATCCTTCAGCATTTGTTGGAGGACTACAATATTGTGGGTAGCCGTCCTCAAAACATGCGTTAGGGTTTGTGTAACACCCTTGACAGTCCATAGCTGCCACAGCCATAGGAGCATCCATTCCAAATAAATCGATCCCTAAGGCCGACATGATATTGAGAATGTTTTGGGCGATCTCTTCTGGATACCACGGTTGGGATCCGGTTTGTGCCATACTATTAATTTCATCAATAGTGTAGCAAGTACCACCACCAGAACAACTGGAACAAGCCATTGGTAATCCCTCCTCAAAATTGTCATTCGACCGAATAATGACGGTCTATTAAGTAAAGAGACAACCGACAAGAAAAAGTGGACAGGATCGATGAAAAAAGTTTTCAACTACCGTTTAGTGATGCCAGTCGACCTGGTATTGCCGTTTCAGATAATCACGGAGAATCGCCAGCACCATATGATGGTGCTGGAGCGCCCTCCACAAATCCACCGAACAGTGCCCCTCGGTATTCCATTGTTGATAACAGTGGAGAATCATTCGATGTTCTTGGTGACATGCTTGGCGTACATCGCGATCAGAGATCATGCAGATCACCTCCGTCACTACACAGAGATCTCATCCCCCGAGGCGGATGATCGCGCAGCGCCAGCCATAAGGTCAGCAGTAATTCTTGTCGCAAATCCGCGTAATCGTCGGGATTCGAAACCCATCGTCGATAGCGTTGAAGTTGCGGAGCTAAGTAATCCACTAATGCCCCAAATGCGGCGGCATTGTCTGTCTGTGCTTGACACAGCATTAAACGTAGGGACAAAGACGACGAATCTGATGAATGGCTCGATACACCGTGCGAACATGACAATGCAACCTGTGGGCAATGGCAATTTGTGTTTCGCCTGCGTACAATGCCTGCAAAATTACGCGATCGCGCGGCGTGAGGCGAGCGAGACAGTGCCTCATCCACCAGGTGGGATCGGCATCGTAATCGCATGGGGTGACCATTTGTGGCCATAATCTCATCTCCTCATTGTCTTCCCATGTTGTGGGGGAAAATGGATATTGTCGATGTTGGCGAGATTGCCAGCGGATCGCAGCATGCTGCAGCACTACATGGATCCAGGCCCAGGCTTGCCGTTCCTCGCGCATCATGGGTCTTCGCCCCTGTGCGTCAATATGACTAGCTGTACTCCGGTTCGACTGCCGAGTGCCATGGTGGTTACCATAATCCCACTGATAAAAAGCAGCACACTCTGCATCACAGACAGGGTCCAGGCTGTCTGCCACAGGCCTCCGAGAAACACGACGAGTTCTGCCACCCCCCAGGTCATCCACGGATCGGGAGCGTGGGGCCACCATATTTTCACGAATGTCACCAGCGCGACGGTAATACTCGTCGCTCCCGTGAAGGTCAGAAAATCCGTGACGGTGAGCATTGGGAGCCAGCCTCCTTTCTTGAGAGGATCTGATTTCATTGCACACCGTTTACCATGGATTGAGGAAGGTGGATTTTGGGGTGGAGACGGGTGGATTTTGGGGTGGAGATCAGGGTGGAGATCAGGGTGGAGAACCCGTTGAGTCGGGTAATCGGGGCGGATAATGAAGGCCCCCGCCCCGTTCACGGGGGATTTAGTTGGACAGCTTGTGATGAATATGATGCAGGTGGGTTTTCACGGTACTCACCTCGATCTGTAACTGGGTGGCAATCTCAGCCGCCGAGCATCCCATGTGGTGCAATTGATAGACTTCGTGTTCTCGTGGCGTGAGTCGCATGTCCGGAAGTGATGCTCGAAGAGGCAGACCCAATAACACCCATAAACTGCCCCACAGTAACCCATTGACTCCCATCCAAAACACGACGCGTGACCAGGGAAGAAGCGGTAAAGCCATATGGGGACCGGGAATCAACCCTAGGATTCCCGTGGCTCCCAGCAGATAGATCCCCGTGCTATAAACTTTACGGGGAGTCGACTGATATGCAAGTGCTTCGATGACAACAAGCAACAATAAGACCGGAGCATTCGTGGTCGCCGAGCGACTAAAGGCCCAGACCGCAGCCAGCCCTAAGATTCCATCGGCCACGAGCGTCCCACGAATCGCCCAGGATAGGTGAGGGGGCCACTGATAATAGAAGAGGGTCGCCAGTCCATCCACGAGCAACACGAAACTGCCGATCAGCCACGCATGACCCCAGGCTAAACGGGGAAAATGCTGCCAAATCCACAACAAAAAGATCCCCGTGAGTCCTCGCAAAAGAATTCCGCGACGATACACCCTCGCCGAATCCATCGCGGGAGGAGATGAGTGAGGCGGACCTTTTGATAATAATTGCGTTGGCAGCACGGCTGTCTTGCCCCCTTTATGGGACGTCAGACCCTGTGGCTTTGTGGCCCGGTCTTTCGGCCGGTGTACCTTGAGCAACCAGCGTTGTCACTTGTTAAAACGCTCAGGAGATTCAGCAAGTTACCCAATCCACGCAATCCCGTTACGGAGATTTGGCAAAAGTGGGGTGTTTTAGAGGAGGAAAAAACACTATTGTCCGTAAAGAACACGGGAGCAACCTCAGGTGTTTTTTCTCACGCATACGTTTTCTTCCCTGTAGCCATAAAGGGGGACCACCGCTATACGCTCCAAAACTGCCAAATACTGGCTTATGGCGGAAAAATCACGAATCGTTGCCATACCCCATAAACGGTGATCGAAGAGAATCCTGAGACCATGATTGCGAGATGGGTTGTGAGACAAAATTTTGTTAGAAAACCGCAGGCGATGGAGGTTTGTGGGGAGGGTCTCAGAAACGGTCGTTTGTGCGACAG
>PXYT01000133.1 GCA_003023725.1 Sulfobacillus benefaciens
GGGGGAGTCACTGCCGGACACCCTGTAACGATTACAGCCCAAGCCCAGAACATTACTCATCCGGTCTACCAATTCTGGATTGACCAAAACGGCCACTGGACGGGCAGTAACTATGCGAGCAATAATGCTTTTACCTTTACTCCCAAAACGGCGAACTTCGAGGTGGCTGTCTATGCTAAAACCGTCGAAGAGCCTAACAATGCCGGAACGAACCTGGGAATAACGCCTGAGACTGCGACAACGCCGAAAATTTTTGCGATGAATACTGCCAATGCGCAAGGGAAATCTAGTGTAATCTCTGCTTTACAACAAAAATCGTTTTGGAAAAACACTAACGGTGTTGCCACACCGCAATTAGTTGGGGCACCCAGCGAGAGTGTTATTAAGCCGTTGATTCCCGCATCATTGCCGCCCAACGGCACCATTACCGGGGCAACTGCGTTGCTGAAAGCCAATCCCCATCTTTTGACACAGGCGCAAGCGATTGGCCAGGTTCAAGGCATCACCGTGACTCCGCAAATCCTGGAGGCCGGTATGCACAAAGCGGCACAAGCTTTCATGACGTATGAGGGGAATGATCCTGCTACCTTAACATCGCTCTTAGGGCCGGGTATCCTTTTGCCAAATTACCACGGCACTACGATATTGCCAGCCGTTCATAATTTGTTAAACGATTACTGGGGCGGGTACAGCATTGAAGAGACCCACAATTATGCATATGGGCAATCGGCCGTAATTAACAGTACGACAGCCTATCCGACGGTTTCCGTACAGAACCCACAACGCCAGGCTCCGACAAACCTGCCGCAAAAACTGCTGAATCTGAAAGTTCCCGTGATGTATACCGAAGTCATGAACTATCAACAAGCCGGATATCCCGATAGGGTATGGGTCATGAGGATGCAAGGTGATTTCACCGTAACGCTCTTTCGCGATCCGCTAATTCCCGGAGGGCTACAATGGGGCATGGACAATTTGAGTACGAAAACGCAATCGAGTTCAGTCATTTGGCCGACATCATAATATTATCACCGTAGGGAAGCGCTACTATCCCCCGGGCTGTAATGCTGCCTGGGGATTTTTTTGGAGGCGGTTGTTGCAACATACTTCCCCCAATAAGTCAGGTTGGATCTCGTAAGGAAAACACAGGGCAGAACGGCATTCCCTGACTTAACCGATCATATCTGGGTTGCAATCGTCCCCGTCCTACGAAAGAAGGTACAATTTATGTCATCGGTATGGTGGAAACGCATCGTATTGTCTCTGGGAGTTATAGCGATTGGGATCGGTGGGCTTCTGTTTTGGCGTATTCGCCATCCCGCACCGTCGCCCATGATTGCGATGGTTCAATCGAATCAACGAGCGTACCAGCAGTTTGAGGCACGGATAAATCGGCAAGATCCCAGGCTCTTGGCCCATCACGGTCTGATAGCTTATCAAGCCTTGGGGTTGACTGCCGCCGAGATCCAGGCGCCTGGGATCGTACACCAGAATCAGATTACAGGCTCACGTACACTCTGGAATCAAGACGCAGCATATTTTAATTTACGCCGCCGTCAACTGGGAGTAACGAACATTCCGACCGCCGTCTGGCTTGCCGGAATGCATCAGGCAGCGAAAGATTTGACGATGCTGGTCGGTAACGATCCCATGAAAGCCGTATTGGACGCAGGCCCGGATACCGCACCGAAATTCTGGTCATTGGAACAGGCACTCTATATCGGAAAGATGGGGGTATTAACTCATCCTCATTGGACCATCCGTGTGATTGCAGCAACGCTACCCTATCCCCACGGACCGTTACCCCGGATCTATCCGGTAATACATCAGGCCCGGGAGACTCCTGCGACGTTAATATTGTTGCGTGTTCCGGTCATTCTCAAGAAAATTGAGGTAGTGGCAAAAGCACACAATTCCTCTGCTGTACATGCAGTAATACAAACCGGCGTAGCCATTATGGGGTTGACCCACAGTGCCAGTCACTGGCAGTGGTGGGCTGAACAAATTGTCATCAATCCGGCGGCAGCTTCGACCTAGACGATATCAAAATAACGCCCCACTCGGGCATAAAGCCCAAACTAAGTAATGAAGGAGAGAAAAGAGCATGGCTCACAACGCAATCTCGTGGATTCGCCGCCAACATTGGCTCCTGACCATGACTTTCATAGCCCTGGGATTCATCATGACAGGGCTATGGGGGCATTCGATTGCTTATGCTTGTGAAGAGGTGCCAGATCCGGCGGCTCCCGGAGGCTTTGCCTGCAGCACAACCGGATCATCAACAACACAGTCAACCGGATCATCGGCAGCGAGCACGAGCGGAACACCCACAAACAACTCTAATGCGAGTGCCCACCAACAAGGGTGGCACCCAGCCAACGGATATCAGCAGGATATTACCCATACGATCAGTACAACGACTCAGGGATTTCAAAGCGCCGGTACCAGCGGACAGTATACGTACAATGGCTGTGCTTCTCAAGGCGCAATTACAGCCTATAATGCTTCCACCAACACAGTCTATTGCGATACCAGCAATACGTGTCCCGCAGGCGAAAAGCAAATCAACAATGATGGGGTATGCCAAGGCACCGGGAGCGATAATGCAGGCACTTATGCCCAGTGGACATTCTCGGCTTGTGTCAACGGCACCCAAACTGAGTACTCACACAATGTACAGACTGACGCGGTAACGAGCACGAGTCAGGTGAACTGTGTACCAGGATCGCAGAGTAATACGTCATCGTCAGGGGACGGCGGGAATACTGCGCCGTCGACGACGAGTACGTCAACAACGTCGCCTTCAACAACAACGAGCACCTCAACATCGACGGGAGGATCATCAGGCGGCGGCGGATATGTTCCAACCACCACGGGAGGATCATCCGGAGGTAGCGGATCTGCCTGCCACACCGCATCGACCAATATCCAGGTCCGTCATGTCTATACCAACGGTACTATCGTGACGGTGACCGGGACAAACTTGCCGACGTTGACGGGCTTATCATCGACCAGCTACGGTTCCAACTATCGAAACTTCTTATGGTCACAAAGTAATTTGCCATCCGTCGTGAACGGCGATGCCGTCGGCAATACGATGCCATATGACCCAGATTGGGGCATTGCGGTATTGCGGTCGACATCGACGGAATTGAAATTTATTCCGGCCGATAACAACGGGCAGTCATTGAATCCTCCGACAGGAACGTGGTACCTGTATCTGTCTCCTGCAGGCGGTAACATTGGCAGTAGCCCATGTGCCTTGTGGTCGGGATCACCCGGGGCTCCCCCGGCAGTAACCGTCAAGACGCATACCATTACCAACCAGGTTCTGAGCGCCTGTATGCCGAATCCGGTTTTGACCACGTATCGGGGGCAGACGATTCAGCCTCCCACCAATGACAACTGGGT
>PXYT01000134.1 GCA_003023725.1 Sulfobacillus benefaciens
CAAAATTTTGTTGTGGACGAGAACGCTTGCCCCCGAAAGATACCCGCGAAAAAATTTGGCGCCATAATCCCGAAAAACTTATGGGTAAAGATAAGGCGTACGGAAGGGGACGTTAGGGATCCCCTTGCGTTATCGTGGCCAGATATCAGTCGATGGCCTTACTTCCCATTAAAACCACTGGCATCTCCCCATTCCGTGATGAGGTACCGTGCCGCTGTTGATGCGCGAATATCTTTTTGTCTGGATGTCATGCTTGAACTCTTCGCAATGCTAGTCGTGTATCTGTACATCGACTGACGTCTTTGTTAGAGTCCAATTACGTGGTGTAAATCGGGGTAAAAGGCCTCAGCAAATCGCAGGTGTTGCAGCTCTGTCAAGACGTGGATGAGCACGTGCAGCAGTTCAAGTCAGCGATGACCTATGTCATGTTGCCTGAGGGGGTGGAAAAGGCACCTGGTCCAGAATCTAGGATCGCGTGCGTTTTAGTGCGTGTCGATATTGGCGGGCGAGTTCCCGCACGACGGCTTAATGTTCGGCTAACGACAACACCATCACAGAATCCTCCGGGATTTGATGCCTCCCGGTGCCATCGTAGGGATGCCATGGGTATTCCGTGCGATACATTCCGATACTACTCTGCGACTAGTGTCACCGGCACCGGATGCCGAATCACATCGAGAACGGGCGAAGTCTTTTGCACATGCGTGAGGAGATCGGCAATCTGTTCAGGCGTCGCATCCGAATCGAGATGGTAACGCACCTGGATCCCATCATATCCGGGGCGCACCGTGTCACAAAGGCCCAAAAAGGCCTGCAGATCGAGTGTTCCGCGGATTTTCACCGTTAAGGCGTGCAGGGTAATGCCCCGAGCGGCCGCATTGTATGCGATGCCGACAGTGAGGCACGAGGCCAATGCAGCCAAGACGAGCTCGACGGCATTCGGCCCTTTATTCGTCCCGAGCAGCACGGCGGGCTCGTCCGACACCACCACAAACGGTTTAGTGCGTGAGCTGTCCTCCTGGCCCGTCCCGTGAAACGATTGGATGCGGGTTTCGGATTCTCCCCCCTGTTGCCAGCGCGTTTCCGACCGGAACTCAAACCGTGCCAATTCGGGCTGGGTGGTGACCGCCTCGACCGTCGCTTGGAGTTGATCTAACGAAATCCCATTATGTTTCATCATAACACCTCCTGATGAATTCATTATTCTAGACTTTCATAAGAGTAGAATAACTCAATTCATCATAGCCTACCATCCCTAACTGGTGCGTATCGCACGTTTCACCCTATGGCGGACATTTTGGCTTCAGGAGTCGGTTCGAGAAGCCACAGAGGGCAGAAGTTCCCATCACGGGACGTCAAGCGGAATAATGGCGCAATGCCCTGGCCATGACAAGAACTCGCCGGTCATTGACTCTCATGCCATGGACGCGGATATTCCCTCTCTGTGACTTCCGATGCACACTTCGCAGTGCAATCGAATAGTGCTTGCAGTACATATCGGTCGGGTATCCCTCATTGGATGGCATGCGCCCGGTCCCAAGGATTTAGCTCATGGGTCCCCAGATATCATCCCCTTCCGGTCCCTGACGGCATTCTTAGTACCAGGGGGGTTGAAGACTCTGACCCAACCCCATGAACAAAAATCCCGCTCCCCACAGAATGCACCGTGCGGTTACAAAACGCCGCATTCGCCGTGGCACAGCAGGCTGGATACAACTCGAGGTTTTCTGTCTGGCCACATAATCCCATCCCCCAATGGATTATTGAACCCCCGCCAACCTGAGATCGGCCGGGCTTCAGACCACAGAAATCACCCGGAGCTTTTCGCGAACTCTACCACCATTGGGACCACCAGTGACGCTCAAATGCGATCTTACCCGCATGCCAATGCCGTCCGGGTTTGTATGCATGGATGGTGGGCGTGGGCTCGGCGTAAAAATTCCCACGGGCAAATCCGGCAATGCCTCGCCCCATTTCGATGAAACATTCGCCCATCCCGTCAAATATGGCGCTCGTGGCAATCCCGGTGAGACGCCGGGCAATAAGATCGGCAACCACCTCCCCCTGACGGTGGGCAAAAACACCCGCTTTAGGGAGTGGTTTGCCCAGAGCGAGCATGATCCCCGTCACATCCCCAATAGCAAACACATTGGGAAAAGACGTTTCCATTGTTTCGCGGTTGACCTCGACCCAACCGCCCGCCGGAGCTAGACCTCCCTCAGCTACCACGGAAGGCACCTGGTGAGGAGGAACGTACGCCAAAAGGTCGTAGTGCACCGCTGCACCATCAGAGAACTCCAGCCGATGGCCACCAGAATCCACGCGACTGACCACGTGATTCGGGTGATAAGCAATGCCGCGTTCCGCTAAGGCCGTAATAACGGATTGGCTCACCTGTTGACCCGCCACCCCCATCGGGGCGGGTTCTGCCGCGAAAAGTTCCACGCTCACCCGCTCCCGGCGGCGGTGCTTGCGAAGAACGCCATCGATCAGCATCGCCGCTTCATAGGGAGCGGCCGGGCATTTAAAGGGAATGCGGCTGATAAGAACCACGATACGGCCCTGATCTATGGTATGCAAGAGCTCCCATACGGACTGAGCTCCTGCCACGGTATAAAAATTTCCCGCTTCATCCGCTAGTCCCGGCACCACCTTTGGCTCCAGAGCCGCTCCCAGGGCTATGACGAGCGCGTCCCCCGTCCAGCGCGTATCACCGGCAACAATACTCTTTTCCGCCGGATCCAACGCCGTGATAGGCGCATTGACTACGGTGATATTCCGCTCCTTAAGAGCAGACAACGGACGCTGAACCTGGCGTTCCTCCCGTGTGCCCGTCATGAGCCACAGCAAAGACGGCCAAAATATATGAACCGGGCTTTGGTCCACGACCACAATCTCGTGCTCCGCCGGGAGCTGACGACGGAGCCGGTGCGCAACGGCCAATCCCCCGACACCCGCCCCGGCAATCAGGATCCGCGCCATCACAATCCCTCCTCGTTTTATCTTAGTACACGATGACCTTATCGGCCCACAGTGTCCATTGACTCAATTCGTCCATCGAACTCCGGTGAATCCCTGCAATTAAGGCCTCCTCGGAAAGTGCCCGGGCTTCCATACAGGTTCCACAGGCTCCGGCTGAGACGCCATGTCTTAGCGCAATGGTGATCATGCGTTCTAAGTTATAGTAGCCTTGCGGCACAACTTGCCCTTGCCTAGCGCACTGTACGGCATCGGCCATGAAGAAGACTTTTACGTCCGTTTCGGGATGTTTCGCCACCGCATTGATGTGACGGAGAGCATTATATGCCCGCTCTGTGCCGTAAGGCGGATCGTTAATGATAAATAAGATGTTCATTTTTAACACTCCTGTTGGTCATTGATGGGT
>PXYT01000135.1 GCA_003023725.1 Sulfobacillus benefaciens
GGCACCTGGATGTCAGGGAGGATGAGAAAGCGGCTATTGTTCACAATGCGTGCGCGAAATTGAGTCCGGATGGAGGTGAGCGCACTTTGTGTAAAGGCAGCGGCATTGCTGGTGGTCTTAACCACCGTGCCATGTGGAAACGACGGGGCCATATCTCTAAGCGAGATCAAGATAGCATGAGTCACAGTGACGGTATTGGCACCGGGCTGCTCCGTGATGCTCAAGCCAATGGCCGTTTTCCAAGGGATTGGACACGGTATTCATCACGATGGAGGGAGAAGATCCGGGGTCATTGATGACGACCTGCGCGGCAGGAATGGCAATATTGGGAAAACGGCGCACGGGTAAATGCAGGTGGCCGTCAATGCCCAGCAAAATGATCGCGAGAAATACCATGATAATGGTCAGTGGCCGCTTGAGTGACCAATATGTCAGATTCATGATCTTTTCCCCGCTGTGGTGCGGACAGAAAGCTCGCCATGCCATCTCCTATTGATGTGTGAAACAATTTCGGTGTCGGCCTTCAGGGCCGAAACAAGCGCGTAACATCCGGTATCAAGGTTGATCCGAGCCGTCTCTTTATTCATCACTCCACGAATTACTGCCTCGACAGGAGCCCTATTCGCTGGTGTCGATCTCAATACCCGAACGGGAATCATCCCACCGCGGGCTTTGCCCGCAGGCACATCCATCATCACTCTTTGTCCCTGATTCAATGACAGCGGTGCACTTAACGTGATCTGATTCAGAAGGCAGAGCGCCTTAATCAGCCCGTCCAACACCATTGGAACACGGCTCCGACCGGCCGGGTCCTGAAGACACCGACTGCGCCATTGTCCGAGACACTGTCATGATGTGCCGAAATCACGTGTTGACCGGGTAATACCGGAATCTTGCCGGTGGGGCGTGAAGTCCGAAGATGGATTCGAAGATTGAGGGTTGAACTGAGCAGGGGATCCTGAAGACTCACCCGGCCAAAGCAACCATATGTGGGGTTCTTCTCACCTCAACGGGAGGAAATTCGACCAAAGAGACGGCCGTCGAAATCGTCTGGACCGGTTGGCGTAGCCACAGTGCCTCGCTTCCCCGCATCACGACAGCCGATATACAGACCGTCCCGTGGAACGAAGGGGACAAGCCGAACGGGTAAGACTCAAGGCTAGCTCTCACGACAGGCCTTCTTTCTGTCTTAAAGTCTGTTGAATTTTGGCTAAAATTTGCGATAGGTTTTCTTTGTCAGTGTTATCGAGGCATGCAATCAGGCGCCTTAGACGTTCATGCTGCATTGCTTCCACACTTTCCACGTGCTTGCGTCCCTCCGGTGTAAGAGATATCCAGACCACTCGCTGGTCCGTGTCGTCTCGTCGACGTACTACCCACCCTTCCCTCTCCAGTTTCTGGGCCGCTTGCGTCATCGCCGACTGACTGACTTGGCTATATTCTGCCGCAGCGGAAATGGACAGTGCCGGATTCCGGTAGAGCCAGCGCAGCATGGCTAGATGAGGCAAGGATATTGGCAAAGTCAAATGGCGGGGTTTCAAAAAATCCATAATTTCAAACAATTGCTCGTCAATACTGTCTTCTACAGACATCCACATCCTCATTTCCATAAGTAATTTAATTATTTCATTTATAATATATCACTAAACTACATATTGACAACCCCTAATTTTTTCTCCATGGCCTCTTGTCGTATTAGTCAAATGCCAAAAGGCTCAGCCTCAAGAATGCTCCGATTGATCCGCTGTGAGCCCTGGCGAACATTTTACTTACGGACGTCTCTGATTACAACTGTCCATTTTTCCTCAAACACCCCGTGGGATACGAACTGTCTTTGCCCCACAATCTCGTCTTCTCTGCACGGATTATCCATGCGCTCACCCGCCTTTTACGCAAGAATTTGGGGATACGCCTGTCTTCCCCTGACTCGGACAGACTGTTTCGCATTTCATCTCATTTCGGTAACATGATAGGCAGAGCCACTGACAAACAGAGAACTTTTTCGCGCAATATCCACCAAAGAAATATCATTCGTAAAGAAGGTGAGCCGTTGAATACCGAAGTGATTATGGATGACGAAGAATACGAAGCCAAACGCGTTGCCTCCCGTTCTGTCCTGGAACGCATTCCTGCTCGAACCATCAGCACCATATTGTTTTGGGCGGGTGTCATTTTTCCGATTGTCACCGTCGGTAATGACGTCTACTCGATTTTATCCGCGCACATTCCGTTTCCGCTTAACACCCCCCTTTTTGCTTTGGTGAGCGAATTGATACTTCCACTCACCACCGGTGCCATGCTGGTGGGAATAGCGAAACTGATTGAAGTGGGCAATTCCATCTTGGCGAGTATGCCCAAACCTACGGAGGACGAAAACCCGTGAACTCGCCTTGTAAGTCACTTCCGTGCTTGGGGACATGACGGTTGGCTTGAACGAGATTTGTGAAAGGGCGGCCTAAATATCCCCGGAGGTGACACTGTGATAACTCACATAACCACACTGCATCAACATTTGCTCCGTTTGTCCCCCGACACTCACCTTATCGTGGCCATTGACGGTCGGGCTGGATCCGGCAAAAGCACCCTGGCCAAGTACCTGGCCAGCACGTTTGATGAAGCCTACACGGTTTGTACTGATGATTTTTACGTTCCCCGCAGCGATCGGGTAGACCCTGAACAAACTTCTTCTTCGGCAATAGGACTCGACTATGACTGGGACCGCCTCGAATCCCAGGTGCTCCGCCCCCTATCACAACGTCATCCCGCTCGTTATCAACGCTATGACTGGCGGGAGGACATTCTGGCCGAATGGCATATGATTCCTCCCGGCCACTGTGTGGTAGTCGAGGGTGTTTATTCTATGCAAAAGCGCTTTGCCGGCTACTACAACTTTACGATTTGGGTGGAAACACCACGCTCACTTCGTTTCTCCCGAGGACTGGCTCGTGACGGAGACGGTCCCGAAGCGCGGTATATGTGGGAAAAGGTGTGGATGCCGAGAGAAGACAACTATGTTTCTCGAGAACATCCGGAGGCGCGCGCCGACTTGGTGATAGACGGATCCAATCCCGCGTTTTGGACGCACCATAACCCTCTGCCTCCGGAGTCCAGGCACGATGACTGAAAGTCAAACAAAGTTGGTTCCCAAAATCCCATATTTTTCTCTTGGGTGACATGCGGAACGTGGGTTATGTGACGACCGAGTCACTGAGCCATTTTTTCGCAATCGCGAGGTGTGGCTCCCTGTTTTCGGAGATCAGCGAGCCATCGATCCACCCATTAGCCCATGTTCTCGCTGCTGGGATCCCCTTCCCATCCCACCTCT
>PXYT01000136.1 GCA_003023725.1 Sulfobacillus benefaciens
ACCATTGAGGGAACGCGTTGCGCCCTCCTGACATGACCAGGACCGGAACGGAATCGCACTCTATTATACTTCTATACCGTGTATGACTATCGGGTTATTTGCCTCTCATTGAGGGGTCCCGCCAACAAAACGCAGATTAACTAACAACGTTAGAAGTGGCAATAGCGGGGGTTTATCAAGACATACCAGTACCTGGGAAGTCGGTGAGAAACATTCACCTCGACCGTTACAAGACTTGTTAGAAGAGTTATTCGTTTTTCCGCCTAGGGTTCTGTGGGCAAGCACGAACAGGTCGCAAAAGTCACGTGTCACAGCACTGAACACAAAAACTTCATCCTCTTTACCGTTATGTGGATATTCTATCGTGAGAAATCTGCGTTTTGTTGGCAGGGCCCCAAAATTGTGTTGATTCCGGCGGCCGGCATCATTTCCGGCCATGGGATTAGTCCGGCATTGTTCATACATGACGCTATTCAGTCAGAACATTCACAGGAGGTAGACTATTGTTCACGACCTATTTGTATTCACAATACGAGTTGGATGATCCCATTTTCAACGGGTGGTCCTTTGACACAGTGCCTCCGACTTTTGATGCCATCTGGTGTGAAACGAACAAGGTTCCGACGATTCAAGCTGTTTGCGCGGATCTGAAGGGCACCCTGACGGTATCTATGCCTCTTTGGGTGCAACGGGCGGCCCGGGGCACCCAAATATTCATCGATGTGACGCCCAAACTTGGGCCTCTCACGCCCTACGAGGTGCCCACGTATCCGGCTGGTGGGCCGTTGACCCTTTATCTCGCCCGGGGGGCCGTCGGGGATTTACGCTCAGGGGACCGGGTGGAGATCACGTGGTGGGATCAGGCCGGGAAAGCACACATCGGCGAATGTGACGTCATGATTGTGCGTGGCCCGGAAGGGGGATTTCCGGCCGGCATTTGGGAATCCCCGACCGTATTCGACCACTTAGTGCATCATAAGCCCAGAAGCCCCCTGATAGGCTATTTCCCTCCGTTGTCCGACTCGGATCAACGGCGCTTAGCCCGGACTTTACATTACCGTCCTCAACAGCGGCACATGAATGCGGGCTGGATGCGATGGAAGCCGAGTCCCTATGTGGTCATGGAGGCTCTGGTGCCACCGGGTTTTGAGTCGTCTTTGGAAGAGGCACAGTGGTCCGTGGGAGTGATGGCTCGCATAGCGTATGATGGGCCACGCACAGCGGTGTGGATTGGGCGTGCGGTGAATCATGCGCCGTTTCCTGGATCCTTGAATGCATGGTTCTTGCATGGGGCGATGTCTCCGGCTCCCCCTCCTAAGTGGACTTTGCATCTGGCCCCGCCCTTTGGGATCAACGTCCAAGAACCCTCTTTGTTCACCACAACCCACCCGGTTTCCACAGAACTCTGGGATGGGGCTAAACCGTGGGTCAGGCACTGGCCCGGTATTATTTTGCAGAGCCCATCCGTCTACGAAACTTTCCAACGGTGGATGACCCAGATCATCACCCAGGGGCAAACCCAGCCACAATTCCCACCGCTCTGCTGGGGGCAGCCTGATCCACAACCGATTGTGGAGGGGATTCAGAAGGGATACCGTCTTATCGTTGCATTTCGGCAGTGGCATGATTTAGACCACCTGCAAACTCTGGTGGACGAGACCCAGCACCTGATACAGCCTCAGCAAGGTCAAATCCTCGATATCATGGGGTGGACCCGGAACTCGCAACAATGGTTATAAATGCCGAACAGCTTGAGAAAACCCAAAATCATCGACTAATTTTGCAAGATGTCACGTTACCCGTCCCGCCGAATAGTATCTGTGGGATATTTGGCCCCCATGGGGCAGGGAAAGCGCGTCTTGTACGTATTTTGACAGGCATTTGGCGCCCCTCTGCTGGACATCTGTCGCTGTTCGGAAAGCCGTGGACAGTAGAAGCGCTAAAACGAGGCGGCGTTGTTTGGGATCGGGCCCTAGGGCATGAATCATGGCCAGGACTCACGATGATGTCCGTGTACTCGCGATTGTACCATGGAACCACTCAGCAGGACGAAGCACTCTTCTCGCGATTGGGCCTTTGTGGGCAACAAACGCGTGGCCATACGTCATTACTCACTTGGAATGCGGAAACGGTTAGCGATGGGGTTAGCATTATTGAAGGATCCACAATTGCTCATTTTGGATGAACCATCGGATGGATTAGATGCTCCATCAGCAAAGATCCTGGGGGACACTCTAGCACATTTTGCCCAGAATGATCGGAGTGTACCCGTCACGTCCCATCATTTGGAACAATCTATCCCTGTTTGTTCAATAGCTGCTCGTAATGTGAGTCGCACACTGTTTGTCGGAGCAGGCATTCCGATCATCATTTTATTTGGCGAACGTTATTTAGCATCCAACCATGCTATCCTCTTAACACGGCTACCGAATTTTGCATTGAGCAATGCCCTCCCCGTCCATCCCCGGCGTTGGCCTTCTATCAGTGCGCGGATCCCCCTGATGGTACAGATCACAAGCGCGTTAGCTGTTGCTGCACAAGCTTGGTTTGCTGATATTGATTTATGAGGATTGGGTGTGCTGCAGGAGAAGAAGTTGCGTTGGCGGAGTTTGAACGTGAGTTGATTCGAGCACGCGCCCAGGCGAGACTGACGGACATGCGGGTCCGAAGGCGTTCCGGATGGCGTCTTCCAGTGATGCCTTCAAACCGTCCTTATGGCGCGACAACTGCTAGCCGCTCCCGACCAGTGGATCACAGCGGTATGCCAAATGTTGCGGGTATCCCGGGAAACATTATACCGCTATCTCAAAAAATAGGTGTATATCGGGGGTACAGCCGATATACACCTCACAAATGAAGGAGGTTTTTCAGCACTTTCCCTCTAAGCGCAATTTTTCAACGGCTCCAGCCGCGCAGATTCTCTCCCCTTGTCGCGTGAGGCCCATTGGAAGTATGCCACTCTTCGAGGCACAATGGACGAGACTACCATGAGCCAGGGATCGGTTGACAAAAAATCAACCGGTTGAATTGTCGTCAACCTACTTGATCGCATCATTAGCTCTGTGTTCGAATGGATCCGGGCTAAAAAATAAGTGAAGAAGGGTATGAGTCGGTTATGCTGAAATATTGGCGCACAGGGCGCCCAACTCCTTGCCGATCGAGATCGACGCTAATCGCGTGATCTAACGGTTGCCCACGACACGTTATACTCCTCGCGGCTAATTTTTGATGGTTTTCCTTACCACTGCGTGCGGGGTTTTTCAAGGACTGGACAAGACTTTCCTGCTCGAT
>PXYT01000137.1 GCA_003023725.1 Sulfobacillus benefaciens
TGACACGAGCGAGGCCATTCCCCCGCAACCCGTTTTAACAGGCCGATTTCGATGGCCCGCCTGTGATCGTTCCGTGGATCTTTTCGCACCGTCACCCAAGCTGAGGGGGGTCCCGTCCTTGGGATCCGTCCCATCCCAGGTCATCAAGGCTTCCCGAATACCTTTCAGAACAGGGGAAATGAGATCCCCTGGGGCGACCGTCCTATGGATCCGCCTATTCCCCCAAAACCGATCCCCGCGTGTGATAGCGTGTTGGGCGGACGTTCCGCCAGCCATCGCCCAGGGATGCCCAATTTTGCTCACCCCCAACAGGGGCCGGTACAAGACGGCCCAGACTCATGCAGCCAGCGTGGTGCGTTGAGACTGACGCCGTAGCCCATGTGTGCCAAAAACGTGTACAATCGAGTCGATTTTAATCATCCGTGTGCCTCTGACCTTGTCGGAAATCGAAGAGCGAAGTCCTCTTCGATAAAACACTGCGACAGAGGAGGCATATTCTCCTTTGCGTCTACACTTTTTACTATTAAGATAATACTGACAATAAAACTGGGGATAAGTTAAGATCCCGTGGGATCGTCAACAGATCCGGGACTTGGTTCGCTTTCAGCGAGCCGACGAACCCATAAGGGCTGGCATCCACAGCCACTTGGTTGGTTTGCGAATTGTTCCCCTTGTCGTAGACCAGGGTCATATGGTCGCAATGGGCGCGCAACGTCTGATATCGATCGATGAGATCTTCGGAGACGCTCTGAAATTGCTGACTGTCCGCCCGATTTCCGGGATAAACGGCGTGAAACAACGGAATGTTGAAATCTGTTGTGACCCACTGCGCCAGCCCCACCGCCTTAAGATCCTCCCGCTGTGGCTTCTGATGGCCCCGTTGGGCTCACTCCGAGGCTGTTTGGGTGTCAATCCCGGTGTAAAAGTTGGTTGCATCATAGACCACGGGAGAAAGATCCCAGTCAAATTCCACCGCCATGTGCTGGGTCAGCCTCCGCTCGACCTCGCGGATTCGGTCCCCCGTTCAGGAGCCCCTGTGGTCCCCAAACCGCTGGCTTCGCAGATCTCCCTCCCGAACAGAAAAATCGTGGTACAGCGCAGTGTGCCGGAACCCCTCGTGCCATGGGGCTTTGCTGCCGGGAGCCAACACATGGTCGAGAACCGCTAACCGCATAGAGGTTCCCACAGACAAGCCTGGGTCGCGCTTCGGTGCGACCGCATCAATGATCTCCACCAGGCGCAAGCGACGGGCCATACTCAACAAGGCTTGGCTGCCACCCGCACGCGGGTGGGTTCGGCAGGCTGCCCCTCCCATCGCGCGACGACCTGCTCAGCCCGCCCCAAGTATTGTTGTTTCACGCGTCGTGATTTTCCATCGACCCGTTTTCCTTCGACCCGATAGGAGTAGACGTGTCCTTTCACTTTGCGCTGGGTAATAGTTGCCATCAACGAACCTCCTGTCCCATGGATTGATAAACAGCAGTGCGCGATCGACCTGCAAAAATCCCTTGCAATTTTTGCGGATAATTTAAGAAATATTTTTTCTGACCTAACCCGTCTGCAACCCAAATTTTGTTGTATAAACACCAATTTGAGGCGGTGCAAGCCTTTGAGGCCAATTTTACCCCTTAACTTAGGAAACTTCCGCTAGATGTCAGAGAGGACTCCTGCTAGATCCCCGGGGACTGTTCACGACTTTCCGGACTGAGTGTTAACGATTTTCCGAAATATACAATTGTGGAAGAAGTCCTGCGGAGCATCTTAGAGCCATAGCGCAGTTCTTCTTCGACCACTCCTACGGGTTTCACCCGATGCGCGTCGCGCATCACCCCTTGGCTCGCATGACCAACCTCGTGCATGATACCGGCTATCACTGGATCGTCGAAGGAGACACCAAGGAATGCTTTGACAACATCCCCCACGGCAAGCTCTTGAAACAACTCCGGCACATGGCTATGTGTGCATTCGAGACCAGCGCATCCTGATCATGATTAAACAGATGCTCAAGGCTGATATCCTCCATGAAGCGGCCCGAGTTGACCAAGGCGCCCCGCAGGGCGGGTTATGTAAAACTTTACATAACCCGCCTACCGGAGTAACCCGCGGACGAACCTTACCTATCGCTATTTCAGGATTCAAGCGCTAAATACTCTAACATGATGTCCCTACAAACATATTCAATACTTCTCTTGTAGGACTTAGTCTTATGTGATACCATGTTTATTGAGGAGGAGTGAGATATGGTACAGTTACACAGCACAACAATTAATTTGTCACCAACGGTTCGCGAAAACGTGACCGCGTTACTAAATCAGCGGGTAGGTCTATTCACAGATCTCTTTGTGCAAACCAAACTCGCTCACTGGAATGTTCGAGGTCGCCATTTTATCGCCTACCATGAACTTTTTGATTCCATTGCTAGCCACATTCTGAATGCGCAAGACATGTTAGCCGAACGCGCCGCGACGTTAGGCGGGTCGGCTGGCATGACGGTACAAGATGTGGGTCAAAAGAGTACATTACCCGTATGGTCAATGACCGTCCGCCAGGACACACATGTGATTCGTTTGCTTCAAGAACGTCTTGGACACGTGGCCAATGAAATTCGCCATGATATTGACACGACCGCCCAATGGGGTGATGCCGACACGACCGACTTATTCACAGAAGTATCGCGCCAACTCGATAAGGATTTATGGTTCCTTGAGGCCCATTTAGACGTCTAAGTCACCGCCAAGATTTGAAGAATAATCTTGGATCAAAGCGTTGACAAGAAGGATACGTTCAGCAAGTAAGTCATCAAAAAAGTGAAGATGATCGACACTTGGCAGGCTGTGGATTTTTTCAGCCTGCCTTACGGGTTGAACAGCCGGGTTACTGGATGGCCTCGGAATCCCTTGTTCCTGCCTATACTCCTCGCGTCTGACAATTGATGGTTTAGGCGCCCGATTTGAAGATTGGGAAATTGAGTGTCAACAGGGTGTTGAGCTGGGCTTGGTGGCGTCCGCTGGTATCGGCCAAACAATCGATGATCGCTTGTTTGAACGGCCCAAACTTCGGATAATACCGCCCATGGAGGCACTCGGCCTTGACAAACTTCCAGAGCCGTTCGATGAGGTTGAGGTGGGGTGAATA
>PXYT01000138.1 GCA_003023725.1 Sulfobacillus benefaciens
AAACTCTCCATGACTCATTTGGTCTTGCTCAACTTCTTACGTCTTACGTTGACGTTCACCATGACGATATAGTTTTCAAGGACCGACTGCACGAATGTTTCCACTCGCACCGTACTGCCCGGTCGGACAGCAATGATTACTATACACTGTTCCCCGGAAAAAGTCTAGGGTCTTCACTGAGCTTTTTTCTTCACCCGCACCCAAAGAAATGGAATCAAATAACGGTAGAGAGCAGGAATCAGTCTTGGCAAGAGGCGGATGGAAAATGCCGGCTTCAACGCCTGAAAGGCATGAGAATACTGTCTTAGCAATAAAAACGCAACAAAAAACCGCAAGTGGTGCCACGACTCTATGGTATGAAAATCGCTTACTTTGACAGGCTTGTCGCGCCGATGTTTTTCCAGCATCGGCAGCATCGTCACATAAACCCGCCACAGATCCTTACTATATCCAGTCGGAACATCTCTATACGCCACTAAGGGCCAGTCCACTTTCACCACGCGTACCCGTTGTGCAACGCGAAGCCACAAGTCCCAGTCTTCCGCTCCATCTACGTGATAATCAAATCCGTTTAACGAATGGACCACTGAGCTTAATACCAACACTGTCGATGTCTGGAACCGGTTTAAAATCAATAAATCATGATAAGCTACGTGAGAAACTGGCAACGCCTTAGGTACATCCGCAAATTCCGGATGCCGAATCCAGTCGCTTGCTACTAACCCGATTGAAGGATCTGTCTGGGCGACGTCCACTTGATGGGCAATTTTATCCGGGTGCCAAACATCATCTGCATCCAAAAAGGCAATCCATTTTCCATGGGAAGCTTCAATTCCCATGTTTCGAGCGTGCGAGGGGCCTTGATTTTCGCTGCTCTTCAACAATGCTTGTGGAAACCCGTTGCCGACTATATCCCGAGTTGTGTCCGTGGACCCATCGTCAACAACAATGACTTCCAAATTTTTGTAACTTTGACGATACACTGACTCAAGGGCCTCCCGAATGGTCGACTCGGCATTATAGGCCGGAACAATCACACTAACTAAGTCCTGGGACATGACTACCCTCCTGGCGCCAGCGTTCTTGAAGCGCTTGTTCCACGACCTCCGCGTCAACCAGGTAAACCTCTTCATTGCCAAAATGCTGCACCGTCTCGGGCCCCCGTCCGGTGATCAAAATCACATCATTCTTTTGGGCCTGGTGAACCGCAAATTTAATGGCTGAGGCCCGATTAAGGTCAACAACCTCCAACTTGTTTTCATTAACTTGCCGGATTCCCTCTATCAACGCGTCCGCAATCTTTTGCGGGTCTTCAAAATTTGGGCTATCCGCTGTCACCACAACGTGATCCGCATGCCGTGCCGCTATACGCCCCATTTCCGCGCGTTTTCCCTGGTCTCTGCCTCCCCTTGCTCCGAATACCAGCCACACATTACCATCGGTAAATCTTGTCACAGTCAATAATGATTGATATAAACCGTCCGGAGTATGGGCATAATCTATCACCGCCAATGGCCCTTCGCCTTGTCCAGTCACCTGCATACGCCCGGGAACAGCCGGTAGTTTCGGTATCTGTTTTTGCAACAATTCAGGAGACACGCCCATTTGCAATGCAGCAGCCGTAACAGCCAACACGTTATAAACATTATAACGTCCAGGATGATTAATCCGCGTGCCAAAGTCGAGACCGAGCCCGACAATTTGAATATCCGTCGACCACGGCATTTCGCGTAATATGTGACCCCGGATATCCCCGGAATCAATTCCGTAACTTGTCACTTTCGTTTTAGTCGCAAGGGCTACCGTTCTAAAGTGCAGATCATCCGCATTCAACACAGCTCCGAGACTCTCGGACTCCAACATCCGGAACAGGGTCGCCTTGGCATCCACATAACGTTCCATTGTTCCATGAAAGTCCAGATGTTCACGGGTTATATTAGTCAGAATCGCAAGTTTGAAAACCATGTTACGGACCCGTTGTTGCACTATTCCATGGGATGAAACTTCTACCACTGCAGCCTGACCGCCGCACTGGCGAATCTCATCGAGATATTCCTGCAGATCCGGGCTTTCCGGGGTAGTTAAGGACGCAGGCAGTTGGCGGCAAACTACATTATTTGTCACGCTGGAAACAAGACCTGTTTTGATATGGGCTTCGTTCAGGATCGCACTTAACCAATATACCACGGATGTTTTGCCATTTGTTCCCGTCACGGCAACGGTGACGAGATCTTTGGAGGGGTGGCGATAAAACGATGCGGCGAGATCAGCAGCAGCCTCACGACTGGACATGACCTGAATATAGGGAACGGACAGCGTTCCCACAGGCTTTTCGCCAACGATCGCTACAGCACCCTTTTCGACTGCTTGCTGAATGAACTCATGCCCATCCAATGAGGAGCCCGATACTGCAACAAATACGTCTCCAGGTTGAACCAATCGGGAGTCCATGCGAATTCCCTTCACAGCAGGGCCAAATACCCAACCGGATTCGGTTATGCTCAGCTGCTGGTCCATTAAAATAATTCCTCCGTTTTGTTTGCCTACAATGATTGTCCCCATGTACCATGAATCTATCATGAATTAGATGCCCTCTAGAAGAAAAGATCGCATACTCGACACATGGACGAATGTGAATTTTTTGTGTTGGCCCCATCAAGGATCCCACGGCTTTTCTCCTCGGGTATTTCCTTTTAATCAAAACATATTGTTTGGGGTGTTTCAAATAGCAAATACCGAGTAAACCATGCTTCATTAAGATGACACAGGTTGAATCAGCCTAATGGACGAAAATTGGCATTAGAGAAGGCCAATACAAACTTTGATGGAGAAAGTACGATCATTTCATCCACGCAAGCAGAAGACCCGCTAGGAGTTGGCATTGCACTCGTTTGCCCTCGCGCAGCAGGGGCGCATCGGATTAACGGCCTTGCATGAGGACTTTCGGATAGTCTCTCGGCCTTTATTCCAATTACTCAGACCCTAACATACTGTACTCACTAGAGTCTGAGTAATCTTATGAAACGCAGGAACTAAAAAGCCCCTCCTCTGAGGGGCAAGAAAAGCGCGTCGGCACGCCTGGGCCTCCCGGATCCCGACGGATCCAGTACCACCAGGAGCAGGAGGGGGGA
>PXYT01000139.1 GCA_003023725.1 Sulfobacillus benefaciens
ATAATCCGGACTTATCGCCGGTTCCGAAAGCAAAACGGCGGTGGACATGGATCAATTTTAGTACGGTATGGATGGGAATGGTGCACAATATTGTGGCCTATGAGACGGCTGCCGCGCTCTTGGGTCAAGGGTTCAGCGTAGCGCAGGCGCTGGCCGCGGTGGTCTTGGCCAATCTGATTCTGGTTGTGGCTTTGTGGTTCAATGGGGTAGCGGGGGCCAAGTACGGACTCCCGTTTCCGGTATTGATCCGGGCCGCGTTCGGTTACCGCGGAGCTCAAATTCCGGTTTTGCTTCGCGCGTTTGTGGCTATTTTCTGGTTTGCGGTACAGAGCTACGCCGGCAGTCTTGCGGTGAACGCCTTATTTGGCCTGTTTATCCCCGGTTGGGGACAGTTAAGCCATATTGTGATCATGGGGCTTCAGCTTAACGTCGGTATTGCCTTTGGTATGTTTTGGCTTCTGCACGCGTTAATCATTTCCCATGGGATGGACCGTATTCGCCACTTTGAACTGTGGGCGGGCCCCCTCGTTATTGTCATGGGTTTGGCTGCCGTGATTTGGGCACTCGGCGCGGCCCACGGGCTGGGACCGCTGTTTTATGCCCCCGGTAAACTGTCCCCTCAAGCATTTTCGGTGGAATTTCCCCTTGCCGTGACCGGATTGATTGGGGTGTGGGCGACTCTCGTTCTGAACATTCCCGATTTCACACGCTTTGCCAAATCGCAGAAGGATCAGATGGTAGGCCAGGCGGTGGGACTGCCCATAACGGCCATTGTGTTCGCCTTGGTCAGCATTATCACCACCTCGGGCACGGTTATCGCCTTTGGCCGTGCCATTTCCAATCCGGTCACTTTGCTGCAGCAATTTCATTCGCCTTTAATTTTGATTGTGGGGGCGCTGACCCTGATTATTGCCACGTTGTCAGTTAACGTTGCAGCCAATGTGGTATCTCCCGCCTATGATCTGGTGAATCTCTTCCCCCGTCGGCTCAACTTTGTTCGGGCTGGTATTCTCTCCATTGCGCTGGGGGTATTGTTTGTTCCGTGGTTATGGTTTAATAACGCCGCCACGATCTACAGCGTGTTAGGCGCTATCGGGGGAGCCTTAGGACCGGTGGCGGGATTGATGCTGGCGGACTTTTATGTCGTCCGCCGGGGCCAATACGATGTCCGGGAATTTTTTGTGTCCACGGGAGAATTTCGGTACCGCAACGGCTGGAATGTCCGGGGGCTGTGGGCGTTTGGCGTGGGCATCGCGGGAGCCTTCATCGGGCTAATTATTCCCGCTCTGCATGTGCTCTACACCTATTCCTGGTTTGTAGGCATCTTCACCAGCTTTGCTGCTTACGCTCTCTTTATGAAATGGCCGCAACCGGAGGCCCAAGGGGGTTCGCTGTTGTCAGAGGCCGAAGAGGCGGAGTAGTCCACCCCTATGGATTCGGTGTACGGCCATATGGAATCTTGTCTTACGACTTCTATTTGGGGAGGTTTGTCCTATCATGCGCGTGATCATTCGGGAAGGTTTGGCGGCCATAGGTCCCGACCACGTTATTCAGGCGGATATCGGCATCCATAACGGAGTGATTGAGTCTGTCAGCCGGGGCCGGGATCGCCTGGATTACGACCAGGAAGTGGATGCGGCTGAGTGTTGGGTGTTGCCGGGCGGAATCGATGCGCATGTTCACCTTGACTGGGATTTTGGCGATACGGTAACCACCGACGATATGAATACCGGCACTCTGGCCGCTGCCTTTGGCGGCACCACGACCGTACTGAACTTTATCCAGCCTCAACCGGGAGAAAGTCTGAAGTCTTTGATTAACCGCTGGCGTGACAAAGGACGGGAGGCGTGGACCCATTACGGATATCATGTTGTCATGTCGGCGATGGATGCCGGATGGACGGACGAACTTCCGCTCTTGCCGTCATGGGGTATTCACAGTATCAAGGTGTTTACCGCGTATCCCGGGAAACTCATGCTGAGTGATGCCGACTTATACCGCGTGTTGCGTCTGGCCGGAAAATCCCGATTGTTAACCATGGTTCACGCGGAAAACGGACCGGTTATTGATGTGATTGCGGAAGAATCCATAGCAGAGGGGAAGTTTCAGCCCAGATACCATGGCACAACCCGGCCCACGGCTTTGGAAGGGGAAGCGGTGTATAGAGCCGGTCAAATTGCCCGCGTGGCGGATGCTTCAGCGTATTTTGTTCACCTGAGTTCACTCGAGGCCGTTCAGGCGTTGGAATATGCGCGTTTGCAAGGGGGGCGTCTCGCGGCGGAAACGTGCCCCCAGTATTTGTTTTTGGAGGATGAGGTGTATCAGTCCGATGACTTCGATGTAGCCCAATATGTCTACACCCCGCCCTCGCGTCCGGGTCCTGATGTCACCGCTCTGTGGGACGCCTTACGGCGTGGGGATATCGGGATTGTCTCCAGTGATCATTGTCCGTTCGACCTCCACGGGGCGAAAAAATTGGGAGAAAAGGATTTTCGGCTTATCCCCAACGGCGGTCCGGGCATCGAGACCCGGGTACCCTTGATGTTAACGGCGGTTCACAACCGCCGCTTAACTTTGGGACAAGCCGTGGCCTGGCTTTCCACCAATGCCGCCAAACAGTTCGAATTGTTTCCCAAAAAAGGTGTCTTGTTGCCCGGGAGCGATGCGGATGTGGTGATCGTCGAACAAAATCCTCCCCGCTATGTGGCCCAAGCCCGGACCCTCCATCAGAATGTCGATTATACGCCGTATGAAGGCTGGGAACTGCGGGGAGTTCCCCGGGATGTTATGGCAGGGGGGCAATGGCTTATCCGCGATTATCAAAAGGTCCTGTCATCGCCTCAAGGCCGGTTTGTGGGCTGAGACTTCCGCAGCCGTGAAGGCATACTGGCGGCTTGTTGCTGTGACACGGAGAGAGGCCGTCACCTCCGGCTTCGGCACGGAAATGGCGGAGCCTGGATGCCAAACGGCCAAGGAGGGAAGAAACAAGTGAATAAGACTCGTTTCTGGGCAAGTTTTCATAGACTGCAAGAACTGGGAAAAAGGGAAAGCGGCGCTTACCGGGTGGCGTGGACACAGGAGGATCAAGAAGCC
>PXYT01000014.1 GCA_003023725.1 Sulfobacillus benefaciens
TGAATCGTCCAAGTTCCTACTGTCCATTGGAGTACGCCTGACGGATACAGCCTTGCCGTAATGCCAGAGGTCAACAAAACGGATGCGGAGTGCGTGCCGAGCCGTGTCAATGGGATCCAAGTCGGAGCCGCCTGTGTTTGAAGAGCACGATAGGCTTGCGTTGTTGAACCATAATGGGATCCTTGAATAGTGGTAATCCATACATGGGAGGAATGGGAAAACTGTGCGCTATTAATCGATAATGCGGGCGCACTCCTCCAAAATGTCACCTGATACGAATGGGAAGTTTGACGGGTAGTAGCGGTAACGGACCATGAGGGATGTGACTCAATTGACGGAATACAGGTGGGTAATTCTATCGGCATGGGACATTGATAATGGACCACATCAGCAATACGGGTGTCTAGTGAAGAGGTATCGGTGATGTGGGGTTTTGATACAGCGGGTAATGTCGTTGATATCGAGGCAGGCGGTGTTATCGTGGGGAAAGAACTTGGTGGAGCGGCAGAGGTGGTAGCCCCATCACTTGGTTGCACCGTCGCGGAACGGAGACTCCGACTAGTGCTTGTTGGTGTCCCACCGACGTGAGGGCTGATCCCACACCCAGCCAACGCGAACGTCCCCAAAGCTAATCCCGCCACCTGAAAAAAGTGTGATCTCATTGCGAAGCCTCCTAGCGAAAGTGCTGAAGCACTGATGCTTATTCCTCGTTGATAACGATGGAGAGCGTCAAATGGTTACGGTTACGTCTTCTATTAGGAAGGAACTGGCGGTAAATCGACAGGCTAAACGAGGATCAGAATAGAGAGGAAGAGACAATACGATGCTGACCTGGTCCGTGCCCGGGACCACCGCGGGCCCTGTTTTAGTCGTCCATGCAATCCTCTTTTTGACCCGCCAGTTGCTCCCCCCATCCGCTGACGACATTAGTCGTTGGTGACTGCCGAAATCACCGTCTGGGGATACGGGCGTTTAACTTCAGGGTGGGGTCGCTCACGAGCCTGGTGTTGTGGACGAGTAACGGGCTGATTGTGACGACGATCGCAGGGGGAGGGTTAACCGCCATCCGATTGATGGTGTCTCGGGCGTAAGTCGAGCGTTTTATGTTGAAGATAGTGTCCGCGCATTCCCCTTCGTAGGCGATCGCCAAGAGGGGGTCAAGCGGGCGGCGGCCTCTCGGCTGTCTTGCAGGGTTTTTCTTTGGTCCCTTGGGCCTTAACATAGCGCTTGACAGTCTCCAAAGATGCCCGAAGCTCTACGTGGAGGTTTGGATTTTACTAAAGATGATGAGAATATTGGCTCACAGCCCTTTATGCGATGGCGCGATCGATACCTCTATGTCATGAAAGGGGTTAACCGCGCAGCGGCCGAGACTGGCGAAGTGAAAGGACATTATCTGAACATCACCGCCGGAACTATGGAAGACATGTACCAACGGGCCGAATTTGCCCGTGAATTAGGTAGTGTCATCATTATGGTCGACTTAGTCGTAGGCTATACTGGGATTCAATCCATAGCCACATGGGCTAGGAACAACGGCATGATATTGCATTTGCATCGAGCGGGGCACAGTACCTATACTCGCCAAAAGACCCGCGGGGTTTCGTTCCGTGTGATTTCCAAGTGGATGCGCCTCATTGGTGTCGACCATATCCATGCCGGAACCATAGTGGGCAAGATGGAAGATAATCCCAACATGGTGCATGGATTCTAAAAGACCTTGCGGGACAGCACAGTCGCGGCAATTTTTCAGGAAGGATTGTTTTTCGACCAAGACTGGGGGTCTATGCCCGGAGTAATGCCCGTTGCTTCCGGAGGAATTAACGCGGCACAGATGCACTTGCTGCTTCACCACCTTGGTGAAGACGTCATTCTCCAGTTCGGTGGCGGTACCATCGGTCATCCCATGGGCATCGCAGCTGGCGCCACTGCCAACCGGGTGGCCTTGGAAGCCATGATCAAAGCCCGTAACGAAGGTAAGGACATTCTCGAGGAAGGTCCGGAAATCCTCCAAAAGGCCGCACGATTGTCTCCCTCTCTGCAAGCCGCCCTTAACCGACGAAGAAATCAAACAGCAAATCGACTACGCCCTGGATCGGAACTGGCCTATGAGCGTGGAATTTACGGATGATCCGCATCCACGCAATACGTACTGGGAAATGTGGGGATTACCCATGTTCGACCAAAAAGATCCCGCGGCCGGCAAATGATCCGGGATTTCATCCGGTCCGGCAGGAAACGAGTGATCGCATGATCCGCTATACCTTGCATAGTTATGCCACCGACAATCCCACAGGTGATCGATTCATAGAATAAACCGGGTTCAAACTGACCGAACAATCGCCATTGGGGCTGTTCGATCTTTTTTTCACCGGCGACTCCAACATCTCTAAACGCCCAATCCCTATCCCGGAGCCACTTCCCTCTCGGGATTTTCTCGGCGACTCGTCGTTCCATCCCGACGGAGCGGGTAGAGCGTGTGAGCGAAACGTCCGCCGTAGCTTCGATTCATTATCTTTGCCTAATCCATACTTCCGCAGGTTGGTATTAGTCAGTCCCCGAAATTATTGTTATGCTCTCCCTATGAACCTTCAAAAATCTCGTGTTTAGCGACCCCGCACCAAAGGACCCAAGAGTCGCGCCCTATGGCCCTGAAGGGTGGGAGAACCGGATCAGTGGCCTTGACTTGCAAGTTGGTTCTGCTTTTCGCTCTCAACATTTTCGTTCTCAATACATGGAAAATATGCCTGTGTTACGGAGGAGGTGACGTACATGTTCCTGTTTCAGGCTACTCTGACATCTTCAAGGTCTCCTGTTCATCCGTGGATTTCTCGTATACTCATCTGGGGAATCGATATCTTATATCTCTTGGCGGTTCTAAGCATTTTTCTCTTAGCCGGACATGTGGTCGCGGCCATTGCTCTTCGTCTTAGTCTTTCGCATCGGTCCACGTATACCGTGTTACTTACAGCTCTTGATCCCATTTTGTTATTGGTGATGTTGGCGGAGTTGCTGCACACTATTGCCGTGGCCACCCAGACACATCGGCTGCCCAAAGAACAATTGATGGCATTGCTGTGGATGGCTCTCTTACGTCATGCCGTGGTATTGACACAGACAGCCCCTTCTTTGGCAACCCCTAATGCGGCGGCTACGTTGGGAGGGCTTATTGTTCTGACGACGCTCTTAGGCAAACGGCGCAGACACGGTGGGGACATTCATGTACCGCATGATCCGTCGCCACTCCCAGATACAGAAAAATCGCATTACTGACCAAACACCCTCATTATCTTCACATCACGCCAGTTAGAATGCTGAGAAGACAAGGACTGGGGACAATATGAGTAATCTTCGGCTTCATCACGATCCCATGGATAAAATTCTCCTCGGACAACTCGCCGCACTTAAACATGCGCCATGCTTTTCGCGAAATAAGCGTCGTTGACTTGGCGTTCCTGTGGACTGCGAGCTGCCCAACACACCGTGTTTAGAGAAGAAGGGGCGGGGGTGCCAGCACTCCTGATTAGACTATGGCTGATCCTTATCATGGCCAAGAGGCGGGGTTAGCCAGGAACCATCACAAAGAAAAAGGGGCTGGCCCCCCGCTTCAACCCTCTGGCCGACTAACGATTCGTGATTCCAATAAATCTGAGCATCGAATCCTGGGGACTTTCACAGGCAACGCGGAACGGGCTGGCATCCCCATGAAATTGGAGAGAAACTCAGCCAGACGGAGATTTTAACAGGAATGTCCGGACAGGGTCTTCACCGAGAACTGACTGGTGATCCTTTTGGCCCCGATCCTCAGTTGTTGTTCGTACCCAGAGGAGCGTGAACTTTTTGGCCTTTGTGAATGACGGCTTGAGCATTGACGTGAGAGAAGGGGTTATCATCCCGGAAGACAAATTATGCTTACCCCTCTTCGCGGGTGAGAGTATAAACATCAATACCGCGAGATACCAATCACGGTGGCGTGAATACTCACTGCCATACTTAACCCACGCACGCGCACCCCCCTGTGTTGCCACCGGCTCCCATCCATCTGCCGATGTTTGTTTGGCACCTAAATGTGTAGGTGTGCGGGTTTTGTAATGGATTCCGAAGACTTTTCATGCCGAAGAATGCCAGGATCTTTTGTGTTGACTGGTGCCGCTTCCCCGGAACAGGAATAATCGGCCAAAATCGGTTGAGCAGCAAGTATGTACGAATGCGCTAACGCCTCCTCCAGTGCCCAACATTACTCTCACTCGGCACCCCTATCCCTGATAATTCACCAAGATCTTGATAGGACGGATTCGTCCCGCTGCCAGCTCCTGGTAGCAGCCGATAAGCGCACTGGGCTCTATCTCGAGCTGGAACAAGTCTGATATATAGGGGGTGCTGGGGACATGCTCAAAGAACCATTTCGCATGTTCTTGGTAGTCCCAGCCATCGCTCGATCCGACAATGCCCAGTTCCTTCTCAAAGAAGGCAGAATGTAACGAAAACTCCTCAACATTCCCGTCTGATAGGACACACAGTCTTCCATGGGGCTCCAACGATGCTTGCAAGACATGAAATGCGGCATTTCTTGCAGAGCACTCAAATCCCACGTCATAGACTGAGGGGATTGACCGTTCATCGCAAAAGCACACGTTTACGCCAAAGCTAATGCCCATCGCGGATCGCTCGCGATCCGGTTCCATGGCATCAACATGTCGCACATTCAGGTATTCCCGCAGGAAGTAGACCGTCAATAGCCCCATGGTCCCCAGCCCGCTCACCAGCACTTTATCGGAAGCCTTTGGCCGGAGTTTCAATACCCCCTTGGCTGCATCACACGATAAAATCGTCAGAAGCGCTGTGGATGGCTTGATGTTTCTCGGCACGGAAATCACCTGGGTTTCAGGACAGACGGCGTAAGTCTGCTGTCCATAGAAAGCCACGACCGGATCGCCGATTTGGATCCTCGTCACGCCCCGGCCGATGTCCATAACTTCCCCGTAACTCTCATATCCCATTTGCCGAGGGTAAACAGTTGAGCGGGTGGCGAGAGAATCACCGCGGTACATCGGGATCTCAGATCCGATACTGACCGCACAGGCCATGGTTTTTATTAAGACTCCGTGATCATCCAGAGGAGGCAAATCATGCTCGTGCCATTCCAGCTCCCGGCTTCGCATCAGCCGCAAGCTCTTAGTGCGTCGGATCATATCTCACACTTCCTGTGTCTTTATACTGCCTCATAACCGGGCCTGGGGTATCGGGCGCATTCACAAAGGATTTTCTGTGTAGAACATCGCCCCCGTATACCCCACCCCCGCCACGTCATGACGTGGCAGCGTCATCCCGAATTTTGGAGAGGGCTGTGGGGGTTGATGACCGTACCGTGATCGTCCGGCAGATTCGCTCCCCACCCGCCCTATCGCACCGGGACCATCCCCCTTGTGTTGGACAGCCATCTGCCACGCCTTGAAGGAGGATTTCTTTCACATCGCATTCGACGAAGAAAAGGCCCGCATTAATTACCTCTGCCAAGAGAAATCACTGACAGCCGAAATCCTTGAACCCTCCGCACAAATCAACCCGCTTATTTTTTCACGCCGGCTTATCACTTTTTTGGCATCGCCCGTCAAGCAGGGCTTATTCGGTTAACTCGCTCTCTCCCCCGTTGACGACTGTTAAAACACCGCCATGAGGAATTCAGCAAAGAAACAAGACTCATGCCCGTCGACATTGTCGAATTTCCCCCTTTCTGGCCACCGATTAGAACCTAAAAGTGGTCCACGCCACCCCTGCTTTGAAGGGAGATGACTCAACCATTATGGACAGGGAAACGGGTCTCGGAATCCGCGCGGATTTGATGGGCCATGTGCTTCAATTGACTGGCTCCTTCAGCCTCAACCACGATCTCTGGGATTGGTTCCGGGAATATCGGCCGGGCGCCAGCTTCCGTCATCATCCCGAACATAGCCGTCATCGTAGTGCCGAATCAAGTCGTCGTTTGACCCCAAAGACGACACGACCTGGGCGCCACGCCAGCCCTCCCCTCGCCACAGAATCTCACGCTGATCCGGATAGCAGACGATATCCTTGGTCCTAAACTCCCGATCCGGCCAAATTTCCATATCCAACACCGTCACACTTTCCCCGAGCGATGTCACCAAATGGCTTGTCAAATCGGGTCCTGTCGGCTTTCCGATGAGAGTCCCCGGACCGACCTCTAACTCGTGGGACCCCATTCTCAAGAGTGCTCGTCCGGCCAACACCAAGTAATACTCGTCGACGGCGGAATGGCTGTGGAGTCTGGCAGTGGCGCTGTTGGGCGGAACAACCTCGACACGCATAAACGCCCGCCCCACTCCCAACAAAGGCATGGCATAGCGCGCCGTCTCACCCGGTTGATACACTGTGGTCATCCGCAGTTGAGCCTCACTCTGATTTTCTTCCTCGAAAACATTCAGTACCGGCGCGCGCCAACAGTTGTTGTCGCTGGGATCCTTGCGATAGTCGACCACCTTGTCCGACCAAAAGGATGCCAGTCGAATGACTAAGTCCTCAGCAGCGGGTGACAAGGGAGGAACGACACACCATACTTCCTCTGGACAAACAGGCTGAAGACGGCCCATCACTCGCCCCATGGCCTCCCAGAACCAGCGAGCCAACGGCACGACCTGCTTGCCGTCCCCTGCCGGAATATCACCGACGGCATCCGGCAGAAAAAGCGGCCACGCCAGGTCCCATCTGACGGCCAGCCGCGGCGCTTCGGGAACTTCCGTAGCCAACACAATTTTTGTCAACGCGATGCCTCCTCTCCAAACATGCAACTGTCCCATTGACTATTCACCTCAACCCTGGGCTGATTGGCAGAGAACTCAATATTCGGAAAGTCCTTACGAGACTGCCCGGCCCCTTATCCCTATAAGAGTGCCCATTTTAGCGCACACCCATATTCGGCATGGCGGTCGGCCGGAACGGGACAAATCCCCTCTTGAAAATGCCTATCCATCACATGATCCCAGTTTGCCTTCCTAATTAGGACCCGGTTCAATCCCTCTCAAAATCCGAATTAGCCTCCGCGTGTCCCACACAGCGGCAATAACCGGATCCACATAAAAAATCCCATACCCAAATTTTTAAGGCATTCGCAATCATAGGATATAGACTGATACGGCATGGAAGAACCTACCATGACATATTTTAGGTGATCCGGCATAAAGAATCCAAATGGAGTCGTAATGACAATCGATATTGCGACCCGAGATATACCCTTGACCGAGATGGGTACGTTGCCAGCACGTCTTTTGGTTCCTTTACTGCCTTGAAATGAATCCCGGCGATATTGGTGTGGTGACCATGACCTGGCCCACATCAAATGGAGAGCTCTCAACCCTTCGACAAACTCCTTGGGGGTTTGGTCGCTTGGCACATTCCCCGCTGGGCTGCCTCGACGTCCATAATGGCAGGGAAAATCCCGCCGGGAATTAATTAACTGAAAATACCGAAAATGGAGCGGACATTTCGACTGGGTCCGCTCCCTCTCTTAGTTAAGCCCTTCCGGATCTCTTCTCCGACTCGAACACTGGCCTCGTCTAGCCCATTTGTCATGTGTTCAGCGCATATAGGCGAAAAGTTCCAGAAGATCCTTAATGGCCCGCCCCTGTTGCTGAGGATGACGCATGGGACGCTCCGGATGAATTTCATAACGGTTTTGACGTCCGTCTCGAAACCGGGTAATATACCCGGTTTCCTCCAAATCGTCCAAAATACGTTGCACGGCGCGTTCCGTAATCCCCACAACTTCCGCAATTTCCCGCGCCGTCATGCGCCCGCCGTTGCGGGCAAGACACAACAGCACTTGAGAGTGATTAGTCAGAAAGGTCCACTCGGCCGTCATAATCGCCCCCCTATGCACTAAATATGACATGAAATTCATGATCAGGCAATCAATGAGGAGGCCCGGCTCCGCGCTTTCTGTTCTGAAAATACCGTTCTCTTTCGGGGCTCCCTAAACCTGAATGCCCGGGGTGGCTTCTCTGACTTGAAATATACTTCTTGCGCCCGACCCTTGACGCCTATCCCTCCCATGGCCATTGGAAAACGTGCCGGGCCACGGCATTTGTTCGCGCCAACAAAGGCCGCCCGAAGCAATTTCTCTCTCCCAGGCGAAAGAATTCAGCAGGGCATCCCCGGCCGGCCAGAATGGGAATGAGAATTCGTGACAGGCACGAACAATTCTTTCAGAACCCTGGCCGGCTTCGTCATTACCCGCAATGGCATCCCCATCCAAAATCCGGACATGTCTTCTGCTATCTCTTCTTCCACGCGGCGAGGCTTCGTGATGATGCGATACAACAAATTGCCGGATGACTTGGTGCCGCAATATCGTCCGTATCTCGCATCCCCAGAGGAAGAAACAGAGGACGGCGTATCGAGTCCAACGTGAATCTGACGACCGCAGGACTGACAGGTTATGGTATGGATCCGGCCCCGCCGGTATGTTACCACATGCTCTGTCGGATTGTTGCATGGCACACAAAAGAGTTCAGCCACGGCACTGGTATTGTTCACAAGTCATCCCTCCTGCGTGATATTCAATGACCTTCTCCAGCCTCTTTTTTCGGGGTTCTATCAGCAATGCAACCGGGACAATACCTCTTCGGCGCATGGTAAGGCACGGGGCCTAGGAGAGACACTGACAGTTTCAAAGCTCTCCCCTACTTAATGACGGCAAAGTAATTCTAAGTATGTCATTAGTATCGTGAATTTTCCACCGTATCGCAACAAAAATATGCCCTGCCCATCCGCGTGTCTCGGCAACTGGACCCCGGATATTTTTTCCGGCGTCATCAAGAAGATTCCCGTAATAGGGCACGCCAAACGCCAAGGACACCTGATCATGCCCCAATTAAGGGGGGGCACGCCGCACCGAGGGTGCTTGCCTGTGGTCATTGCCATCCCGCCATGAGGTTTCGAGCCTTTCTTGTGGTGGAAAAAATTATCTTTCTTTAACTATGGCCTTTATTGCATCTTTCCGAAGAGCCAGGTATAATGACTTACGACATAAATGTCATGATTTAAACTACGTATTTATGGAGGGATATCCCTGTGGTTTCTTCCCTTCTGACCCATACAGCCATCCGGATACGGCTTTTTGCTTAATCCCTAGCCCCACGCAACTTGAGTCAAGAAAGAGGTGTTAACACTATGCCGACGCTAAGCATGGCAACGGCGATCCTCATGCTTATTTTACCATGGCCTCTATTGCTCACCGGTGTTATCGGAACCAGAGGCTCCAACAGCCATTTTCGCTTAATGAGAGAACTGACCACAAAATCTGCCTGGTTTGCATTGGTCAGCGCTATTCTGGCCGTGATAGCATATTTATCCAGGTCGAATGTGTCGGAGACGTTCCTTTCCGTGCCGTTGCCTTGGGGACTTAACCGGTTTGCACTCAGCGTCGACGTCAATAGCCTGACGGTGCTAATGACATTGCTGGTCACCTTGGTCGGATTGGTTGTATCACGCTACGCCTTTACGTATATGGACGGCGACCCTCATGAAGGGGCCTTTCACCGGTGGCTGAGTCTTACACTGGGATCGTTTCTGATGATGATTACGACCGGCAATTTATGGGAGTTTTTCATATTCTGGGTCGCCACCAGTTTATTTCTGCACAACTTACTGGCGTTCTACCGGGATCGGCCCCTGGCTGTCTTGGCCGCCCGTAAAAAATATCTTTTTCACCGGATTGCCGATGTCAGCCTGTTCATTGCCCTAGTATTGGTTGTACGCACACTGCACACCACAGAATTTGACCGTCTCTTGCCGGCCGTCGCCGGAATACAGGGAAATCTCCCGGTAACCCTCCAAGCTGCCGCTGGTCTCTTTCTTCTGAGTGCTGTTCTTAAGAGTGCCCAAGTGCCCTTTCATGGCTGGCTCATTCAAGTGATGGAAGCGCCCACCCCCGTCTCGGCGCTGCTGCACGCCGGAATTATTTATACCGGCACATTCCTGCTATTGCGCATGACTCCCATCATGTCGCGAGTGCCATGGTCCGGCGATCTTCTCATAGTCATCGGGTTGGGTTCGGTTACCGCTGCCTCTCTCATGATGATGACCGCCACGAATATCAAGGGATCCTTGGCGTATTCGACCTGCGCCCAGATGGGTTTCATGCTGCTTGAACTGGGGCTTGGTGTCTATGCTCTGGCATTACTGCATATTGTTTCCCACGCGGTATATAAGGCCCATGCCTTCCTTTCTTCAGGAAGTATCGTGGATCATAGTCGTTGGCCGGCGATACCGGCGGCGACTGCCGCCTTGAGCACCACAAAAACTGTGGGGAGTTGGTTCGCGGGCGCTGTTGTCGTAATCCTCACGGGATGGATCCTTCAAGTCCCCCTGCTCCGGGATCTTCCCATCACGGTCATGGGCATAATTCTGGCGATAGCTCTCTCCCAGTTGATATGGCAAACCTTCATCAAGGAGGAATCCGGCATCAAGGCGTTCATGTGGTCAATCGGCCTAAGCGCGCTCCTAGCCGCCCTGTACTTCCTCTTGGACGCCCTGTTTACGGTCCTCTTTGGCACCGTTCTCCCGGTGCCTGTCGTGTCCGGGGGAATTACGCATGATCTGCTGTTGGGACTGACTGTTGCCGCGTTCGTTAGCCTCTTATGGATTCAGCAGCGGCTTCCCCGACTCCTGGAGCATCCTTTATGGCAAGCCGTCTTCGTCCATCTCTATAACGATCTCTACTTCGATATGATGATTAGCCGCTGGATTAGGAAATGGACTGCGACTGCGCATCCCCAATCTCTACCGAACAGCCGTGAACCTGAACACCAGCTAAGGAAGGTGATATCGTCATGAATCCTCAGCATTCGCAAGAGTTTGGCATCATGAAACAGGTTGAATCAGCGTGTCGGCGCATAGCCCCCTTGTGGCCCCTCAAAAATTTTGTGGCAGTTAATCCCTACATGGGCTTGAGTGATCAGCCTTTCTGGACGGCTCACGAAACGCTAAACCGTCTCACCGGAGTCGGGTTGTGTATGCCCCGGGCTTATTATTACGAAAAAATTATGCAAGGGCGGATCACGCGTAGCGATTTACAAGACGCCTTGCAGGAATTAAAGAGTCCGTGGGACCTGGCAGCATTTGAGAAAATTCTCGCCCATGATCCCCAGCCGTCGGTGGCATCGATAAGTCTTTTTACGGATGTGCTTTCCGGATCCGATGAGGACGACTGGTCCGGCTTTGTTACTGAACGTATCAGCAGATATTGCGCTGCCTACTTTGACCAGGGCCAAGCCCTTTGGCCCATGCCTTGGAAAGACAAGTCGCTTTACAAAGGCTGGCTTCAATTTATGCGTTTTGATAAGAGCCCCACGGTCATGGGCCTGGGCAATCTAGACAAGATCGTGCTAACGTTGCCAGACACGGCTCAGGATCTTATTGTCTGGGCATTCCAAGAACTCCAAGTCCCGGAAGAGGTCTTGGACGATTACCTGCACGCAGTCCTATTGAGCGTTGGCGGCTGGGCGGGATGGACACGTTATAACGCGTGGCAAGCTGAACTTCAAGGCGACCAAGATGATTCGACACCAGATCTCTTGGCCATCCGTCTTGGCTGGGAAGTGATTCTTTGTCGGGTTCGGGGCAGCAAGGCGCTGAAGGAACGTTGGCACAAATCCCTGGCATCATACACCCGCTCGTTAAACCAGCCCAATATCCGCTCTCAGATCGATTCGGTGTTGCAAAGTGCATTCGAAATAAGTTATCAGAAACAGCTGAGTGCCATCATACGGAGCTCCAATGACCGAGAGCAGGCGCATGCGCGAGCGGACATTCAGGCCGTATTCTGCATCGATGTACGGTCCGAAGTGTACCGCCGTGCTCTGGAAACGGTGGCGCCCCAAGTCGAGACTCGGGGTTTTGCTGGATTTTTCGGGATTCCGATGGAGTATTTTCCCTTCGGTTCTGCACAGGGTGAGAAACACAGTCCCGTATTGTTCAACCCATCTCACCGCATCCGAGAAGGAGTGCACAATGCAACAGGCAAACGAGTAAAAACACTACTCCGCCACCGCCATACCCGCTTGCGGGCAGAAAAAATCTGGAAAATCTTTAAAACTTCGGCATCGTCCTGTTTCGCGTTTGTCGAAGCAGCGGGTCTATTATCAGCACCAAAACTTATTACAGACAGTATGGGATGGACGCGCCCTGTGACCCCACCAAAAACGGCTGGGTTTCAAAGGGCTGCCGTTGAGCACTTAGGGCCGGTTTTAACTCCGGAGGAAGAGTCACCATTCGCGGAGTTGAGCGGACTGACCGGCCTTCCTGAAAAAGAGCGTCCTGGGGCGGCTGAATTCGTCTTACGGCACATGGGTCTAACGCGGGACTTTTCACGTCTCATCGTATTTGTGGGACACGGAAGCACCACAGTCAACAATCCGCAAGCCACGGCTCTTGATTGCGGCGCGTGCGGAGGTCACTCAGGCGAAGCCAGTGCGCGACTGGCAGCGGCCTTGTTAAACGATCCGTCCACACGCCGTAGCCTCAGCCACAAAGGGATAATCATACCCGAAGACACCTATTTCATGGCAGCATTGCATGATACAACGACGGATGAGATCAAACTCTTTCATGAACAAGATGTTCCACCGTCCCATAAAGAGATGGTGGCCCAATTGCACCAGTGGATGGAATCCGCCGGGCACATTGCCCGCGCGGAGCGAGCGGCGTTGTTGGACGTTCCCGTTTTACCCGGCGCGTCTATCTACAGCACGATCAAGCGCCGGGCTCAGAATTGGGCTCAGCTCCGCCCGGAATGGGCCTTGGCGGGTAACGCCGCCTTTATAGCCGCTCCGCGGAACCGTACTCTTCGCTGCAACTTCTCAGGGAGAGCCTTCTTGCATGACTACAACTGGCAGGATGATGTCGAATTTTCCACGCTGACACTGATTATGACGGCCCCACTGGTTGTCGCCCAGTGGATCAATATGCAGTACTACGGTTCCATCGTGGATAATCGCCGGTTCGGCAGTGGAAACAAAGTTCTGCACAATGTTGTGGGCGGCTCCATCGGCGTGTTGGAAGGCAACGGAGGCGATCTTCGAGTCGGATTGGCTCTGCAATCTCTGCACAATGGCAATGGATGGATGCATGAACCATTACGCCTGAATGTCGTGATTGAAGCTCCGACTGAGGCCATTGACAATGTGATTGCCCTTCACCGGCAGGTGCGGGAATTAGTCGATAATAGCTGGATTCACCTGTTTCAGCTTGATGACTATGGCCGGCTTAACCGGCGCGGTCCGGACAAAAAATGGCATTTGTACCAGCCATCAAGATAAACCAAACCGAGTTCTACGGGACTGCCTTTTGATACATTCCATTGTCGGGCATTGCGTCCGAAGCCGATTCACTTGCTTATGGGTCGCTCAAGCGCTTTCCTAACTTGTATAAGCGGCCCCGGTAAACGCTCTCAAGACCTCGAAAGGTCACGCGGCACATTGTCTCCCCCCTTATTCTGGCACTTTCGTAGAAGAATAAGGGACGGGAGACGGTTTTATGGATCAGCATAATCGGCGTCACCCCACAGTGATTTGCTTGAACACCAAGCAACAGCAAATCTTGGGCTCGCTCTATCGTCGCTGTTGTCATTCTGAGAACGCACGTCTTCACCTATCGGATGGGAGACGCTGCTACTCTTTCAAGAAGATGCCGGTCATGACGTTCCTTCCGCAACAGCGGACTACATCCCGTCCATGACCGAGTTTTGCATTCGCACATACGACAATAATAAGGCCGTGGGCGATCCGTCTTTGACAAGCTGTTTACTCAGAGCATAGAGATCCCGCACAATAGGGCCTCCTTGAAGTCTCACGGCCTTGATCTGAGGCTGGCACGTTCGGGCGACGACTTGCCGGGAAGCAAATCCTACTCCAATTCCGGTTGCCACGGCTTCGATCAATTCTTCGTGGGAATCCACTTCACAGACTACATGGAATCGGGGCGCAATGCCCCGTTCTCTTAACATGTTATACGCGGTCAATTGGGTTCCCGAACCTTCTCGGCGCTCGACAACAGCAAGCTTCTCCAGCTGGTGCAGCGGGATGTTTTGAGGCCATTTTCGGTACGGGAGCCGGTCGGGAACGATGAGACACACTTCGTCCTGACCAATTACTTCAATTCGCCACGACGGTTCGTCAGGTTTCATTCCAGCAAAACCGACGTCCACGGTTTCGCGTTGAACGGCCTGAATAACTTTTTGAGAATTCATGACCGAAACGTGAACCGAAATAGAAGGATAGTCGCGAAGAAACCGCGCCACAGCCGGCAAGACCAGAACTTTGGCCGGAACCGTGCTGCTTGCGATCTCAATGCTGGAGGTTATGAATGGGGGACTGGAAAAGGACTGCTTTAAGGTGTTCCAGTCCGTCAGAGTACGTCCAGCGAATTCCAAGATCATCGCGCCCGCGGGGGTCAGTACGAGAGGATGGGATGAGCGATCCAATAGTGAAGTTCCCACTTCCTCCTCCAGTTGCTGAACATGACGGGAAATGGTGGGCTGGCTCAACCGAAGAATTTGAGCAGCGCGGGACAGACTTCCGGCAGTCGCAACGACCCGAAAACTCTTCAGGACCTCATCATTCATGGTCTGTGCTCCGTTCTCTATGCATATTTCGTATAGTTTGTTGTTGCGATCATACCACATTCGTATAGTCAATACATCGCTAGTGATCAAACTGCTCGGAGGAGAGAATCTCATGCGCTTTGAACCGCCCGATCCTCTAAAACAATCCACAATACGGCAAAAGTGGGCCCTCGCTTGGTTCCTGATTCTTACTGTCGCTCTTCTATATTATGCCAAATGGGGTCCTTACGGACATCAAATTTCCCTGGTCTCCCACTCTCATACGCTTGGGCCGTCCATTATCACCGGCTATTCGAATCACGCTCCCCGTGTCTCGTGGCTAGCGGCTTGGGGTTACGCCCGGATTTACTTTCAGGATATCTGGGCGGCTCTTGTCGCAGGATTGGTAATTGGGGCTGGGGTGGAAAGCCTGCTGCCACCTGGGTGGTTAGCACAAAAACTGGGAAAAGTGGGGTGGAAAAGCCGTCTGTGGGCGGGAGTGGCTGCCTTGCCCTCTATGATGTGCACCTGCTGTTCGTCTCCTGTCGTCGTTAACTTGAAACGCAGCAACCTTTCCACGGGCGCCATATTTTCTTACTGGATTGCCAACCCCATTTTGAATCCAGCTACCATTGCGTTTATGGGATTCGTACTGGGGTGGAACTGGGCCTTATTGCGTATCATCCTGGGCGTTATCCTGGTGGGAGCGGCAGGGGTGCTGGGAGATCGGTGGCTCCCTCAGGGAGTAGAGCCCATGGCAATGACCAGGGTATCCTGGCACCGTTCCCAAGAACCGACCGTGCTACGTCCTTTTCTTCGTTCCTTGGCGAGGCTTTTAGTCAGACTGCTTCCGGAATACGGTCTTTTGGTTATGCTGCTGGGAGCGGCAAGGGCATGGCTTCTCCCGGCCATGAATCCGGGACTAGCTCATGCCTGGTGGTTTTTACCAGTCGTCGCTCTCGCAGGCACTCTTCTTGTCGTACCAACGGCAGGAGAGATCCCGATTGTCCTTGTGCTCATGCATTATGGACTGGGGCGTGGGGCAGCTGCGACTTTGCTAATGACTCTTCCGGCCATAAGTCTTCCTTCGGCGGCCATGGTCAGCCAGGCCATTCCCCTGCGGGTTCTACTGAGACTGGGTCTAGTTATTGCGCTCTTCGGCATCTTCGCCGGGTTTACCGGCCATCTCGTCATGGGGTAACATAATTCGCTCACCTTGGGCAAAAGTGAAGGGCCGGTCATCGAATCTTGCAGCACTCTTTCCGAAAAAGAAAAATCATGGACAATAACCGCACAGTGTTGTAACGATTCGATTGGTATTATCCGACAATGTCAGGTTATCACCCACAAAAAGCCGATAAAATCGGACGATTGAGTAGAGCGTCATAACCAAAATGGTTTCGCCGGCTTCTCAGTGAAAATGACAACCGGAGCTGATTTAGCCTTATCCGAGAAGGGATCTTCTTGGAAAGCGCGGGTAAGGTGAAGAATCTTCACAAATTTTCGATGTTTGCCACTTGACAGTGATAAGGCGCTATCCGCATAATAGTCGGGAATCGAAACGATTTGATCCCACATGTGTTCAAAATCAAAAATATGTGAGGAGGAATCACTGTGAATCGCACTGTTTCACGCTCCCACCATTCAAAGAATCACGCGGTGCCGGGAGCCGGAGCTGCTGTGTTGGCGATGTCGAGTATATTGCTTTGGTCTCCGTTGTCCCCGGCAGCGAGTGCACCGCTGGTGGGGACAACGACTATCAAGTCTCCGCCCTCCGAGTCTTTAGCCCCGGCTCCTCCTTTGAACATGCTTTACGCCGGCCAGCCTTTAAATTCCCAGCAGCGGAAGATTTTGAAGGCAATAGCTACGCGTACGTGGAAGTTTTTCTCCATTGACGTCAATCCGCAAACGGATTTGCCGATGGACAACGTCGGATTCCAAGGAGCTCCTGCCGAGGGAGCCTATACCTCGCCTACGGACATTGCCATGTACTTATGGAGCATTACGGCGGCGGCCCAGATGCACATTATCTCTCCCCACGCGGGGTATATGATGGCAAGCCGAGAACTGAGCGCCATTCAAAAACTCCAAAAGTGGCATGGTTTTCTCTTGAGCTGGTATAACACGAACACCGGTGCAGCCATAAAAGGACCAAATCAAGCGGCTATTTCGACGACTCACGGACAATTTATCTCCACGGTGGATAATGGTTGGTACGCCTCGTCTTTGGTGATTATCCGGAACGCTTTCCCTGGCCTTAAAACACGGGCCACTAATTTGCTCAAGGCCATGAATTTCGGAATATTCTACGATAATGGGAACCAATCCACGAACATTAATGCTGGACAGATGTACGGAGGATACTATGCGGGCGTCGGTCCGGCTACGTTCGAATACGGCCTGCTCAATACGGACCCGCGCATTGCAGCCTATATTGGCATAGGCACCCAAACCTTGCCGGGGGATGTCTGGTGGCGCACATGGCGTACTCTCCCCGCCGACTTCACGTGGCAAACACAAACGCCGGCCGGACCCACTGTCTCCTACACCGATCCCTATTCCAACAAAAGCTTCGCCGTCGTAGAAGGCCACTACACCTATGACGGAATTAGTTATGTGCCAAGTTGGGGCGGCAGTGAGTTTGAAGCGTTGATGGCTCCTTTGGTTGTGCCCGAGGCAAGTTGGGGTCAAAAAAGCTTTGGGCTCAATGACATCAACTATGCCCAAGCTTCCATAGACTACGCGACCAAGACTTTGAAATATCCGGTATGGGGATTGTCGCCTGCCAGTGTTCCGGGAACCACAGGCAATTATAACGCTTATGGCGCGTACCCCCTTGGATCCGGGGGGCTAGGCAGCGCTTATTCCCACAGTGCCGTAACACCGTACGCCTCGTTCTTGGCCTTGCCATTTTTGCCCCAGGAGTCCTACAACAATATCGAAAAGTTGCATAAACTGTATAAAGTCTATGGATCCTACGGATTCTACGATGCCGTAAATCCGGTGACGGGCACGGTGGCCCCCCGGTATTTGGTGCTGGATCAAGGGATGGTGATGGCGGGAATTGATGCGGCGCTCATGCAGGGCGGGTTGCAGCGCTACTTTGCTGAAGATCCCATCGGTCAGCGCATCAAATCCTATCTTACGATGGAGCACTTTTCCATTAATCCTGTGCCGGGAATGGTCCTACATTACGGCCAAATTCGTTGAATCGGCTTTTCGAGTAGAAAGTGCAGGGTCATATCGAACCGGTATGACCCTGTGTAAGGTATGCCGGTACGGCGCTTTGGCAGGATTGTTCAACGCCAAAAGCTGATGAACCATCGCCGTGGAGCCGGCTTTGCTGACCCGGCGACTTCACTTGTGTGAAAAAATACGGCGCTCGGACACGAAGGGAATATGCTGAAGGAAGAGTTCCGCGACCTATTCTATAAGTTATAAGTCCCCCAACCCGGGGGAGGCCAGAGCAGCCTCCATGGACTTTTTGCTGTTGTGATCCCCGGGATGTTCGGTCAAGGCCATCGTGATCCGCCCCATCCCCAGGCAATCCTTACCCACAGAAACCGCCTCGACAAACTTCCGGCGCCAGACCGGAATGAGTTTCGGATATCAATTGTGCGAAGAGGGTATCTTCATTGTCTTCGCAGAGACGAAATGCATTCTTAACCATTGAGCAAACGCACGACAGCATCAATCACTAACCATAAACCCAGTAATCCCAGAACAATTCCCGCCAACTTTTCTGCCCATTCACCAAGATAAGGCTTCAATTTTGAACCGAAGGTGAGTCCGAGAAGCGTAAAAATAAAAGCTTGCAAAGCGATTAATATAATCGTAAGCGCCACCGGAACTCCGACAAGACCGATAGAAAAACCCACTGCCAGCTCATCCAAGCTAACGCTCAGAGCGGTCAGAATCAATGTCCATCCGCCCAAATTCCCTTCCAATCTTTCGTCTTCGTCGTCTTCATCGTGAAAAGCCAAGAGCCACACCGCTACTCCCAGCAGAAGGATACCGCCAATTAACGAAGCCCAATCCCCAATGAACCGCCCCAAACCTTTACCGGTGAATAATCCGATTAAGGTCATGACCGCTTCCGTACCGGCAAAGGTAAAAGCGATCCGGACTTTTCCTTGCGTCTGGAAAACCCCGAGAGATATGGACATCATGAGCGTGTCGATACCGACTGATAAAATCAGTGCCACCATTTTAAGGGCGACCAAAATTGTTTCCCCCGCATCTGAATCCCACTGTTATAACTGTCACGATAAATGAACATTCACTATTAAAGTACGTACTGCTACAAGATAAAGTCCTTTTTGTTCCAAAAAACATACCAACGATGCTCAATCTGCAAGGAAGCACGTAAATGGGGCCCGGCAAGCTAATAGCTTGCGTCCTTGACTCCGGAGTCTGCCCAGCCGCTGCCGCAACACCCACAGCCGTCACGGCACCTAAAGCCAGAGATTTTTTTCGGTGCGAGATTCATAAAAATCCCTGCGGGAACTTGCCACTCTGTGCTATTTTGGCGAGACATAAACAGGAGATTTCATTACAGATGGCCAAGAGATAACTGACGATGACGGACGTATGCCATCCCTTGCTCATATTAAATCAAACCCGGCTGAATCAGACAATGTGTTGGCCGGGAAACATGGCCGCCGCAAACACAGCCGGGGGAAACGTGAACAAGTCTTCATCCCCGCGGGTGATTTTTCCCCTCCGTGCCTGCTCTCCTCAACATCACTGTCACACCTGTCTGTCGGCACGACCTTAAGTGTCTGCTGTTCCCATGAGTGATCGCAACGTATCGATGACATTTCGCCAATCACCCGCGAAGCAATGTCCACCATTGCCGGCTATAATGTCACAATTTCGTCCTGCTGCATAAGGATCCTGAACGACCCGAGGGACAATCTTCCCCTCCTTAAAATCCTCCTCGGGCTAAAGACACGCCATCACCCGGCAGAACTGCACAGCACTCGTTTGGTATGACCCGTCGTTTAAGGGTTTTGTTCACCTTTCCTCTCAAGAACTTAAGAGAATCCGAATTGGCAAGATTGGGTGATCGCCGCCCCTAAATTTTTCTGCCAATCTATTGACTTTTTGCACAACGCAGAAAATAATAAAGAAGCGTCGAAACGTTTCGATTCATAGGAGAATTCAATGGCAACAATTCGTGATGTAGCTAATTTGGCACGAGTCTCCGTTTCAACAGTCTCATTGGTCTTAAGACAACCCCATCGGGTGTCTCCGGAAACCCGGGAACGGGTCGAGAAGGCCGTCGAAGAATTGCAATACCAGCTAAATGGCATAGCCCGCGACCTCAGGGTGCGCAAAACCGACACGATTGCCATTTTGCTGCACAACCTGAGCGGGCCGTTCTATTCGGAACTGATTCGGGGTGTCGAGGAAGCCGGCGATGCTCTGGGCTTTACCACACTGGCCGCAGGATGTTCCAAGAATCACGATCAAGGATCCTTGCGCTTGCTGAAAGAAGGACGGGTGGACGGGGCGATTGTCCTGGATCCTACCATAAGTTCCCCGGTATTGCTGCGTTACGCCCGTAAAACGCTGCCAATCGTGGTATTGGACCGCGGCTTGTCAGGCGAACTGCAATCCGACTTCATTACGGCCGTGGGATCCGACCATGAATCCGGTGGATATTTGGCGGGTCAGCATCTGCTTGCTCAGGGGTACCGGCGTTTTGCCTTGATTGCCGGTCCCGTGAATTCCGAGCACAGTCATTTGCGCGAGATGGGTTTTTTCCGGGCCCTTCAAGAAGGTGCAGTGGATGTCACCACCATTCCAGTCATCCACAGCGACTTCACCGAGCAAGGCGGAATACGGGCGATGAACATGTTGCTCGACCATGAGTGGACCGCCGAAGCCGTCTTTTCGGCCAATGACGAGATGGCCATCGGCGCCCTGCAAGTGCTGGAAGAACGGCATTTTGCCATTCCTAAGGATGTTGCGGTTATGGGCTTCGACGATATCCGCCTGGCGCGGTACGTGACCCCACCCTTGTCTACCATTCGTCAGCCTATGTACGAATTGGGAGTCGCCGCCATGAAACAATTGCATCGCGCCATGGAAGGAAAAACACGGATCCCCGGCGAGATGCTTCCCGTAAAGTTGGTTCCACGCGCTTCAACCCAAAGCAGGATAACGAAAGCCGGTGACGAATCCGATGTTTCTTAAGATGAAGAACCACGCTTTTTGGCATAATCAAACACCCTACTTTTTCTACGGCGGAGAAATGCACTATTTTCGGCTGCCTCCCGAAAGGTGGGCCGATCAACTGGCGCGGCTCGGCGATCTGGGTCTGAGCACAGTGAGCACCTATGTTCCCTGGCTGTGGCACGAACCCGAACCCGGTCAATTCGATTTTTCCGGAAAGACTCATCCTCAGCGCAATTTGCTGAATTTTCTCTCCATGGCTCAGGATGCCGGTCTCAGCGTGTTTTTAAGGGTGGGGCCTTACGTCATGGCGGAACTGCGGCAAGAGGGGTTGCCTCCCTGGTTGTTTACCCGCTATCCCGACATCTTGGCCCAGACACCCGGAGGGGACATTCATCCGGCCCGTATGGCTACCTATCTCAACCCAACGTTTTTGGACTTGGTTGATCGGTGGTATGCCCGTCTGGCGTCGGCCGTCTCTCCTTATTTTTGCACACAAGGCGGCCCCATTATTCTCACCCAGCTGGACAACGAGGTGGGAATGCTGCACTGGGTTACCCGTCTCCCTGATTCCCGTGATGACGTTGTCAATGCATACCGGACCTTTCTCACAGCGAACGATCAGCAGCCCTCATACTGGACATACGGCTTATTCTGGCGAGAGTACCGGGCACAATATCTGCAACATCTCTACGACCAGGCCCACTCTCTGGGTTTTCCGGGTCCCTACGTCATAAATGTGCACGGCTTTCGCGATTTTTCCATCTATAGCCGGGGCGTGGACTATCCCGTTGGCCTCTCTCAACTGGCCGGTGCCAAAGTTGTGCCAACTTCACTCTTAGGTGGCGATTTCTATCCTGGGCACGTCACTTATGACAATTTCCACGACATCGCATTGGCAGTCGCCTTCACCCGAAGCGTGAATTCTCCGAACTGTGCTGCGTTTTCTCCGGAATTTCAATCGGGACGATTTCAGGATCGGCCTCATATCGAGCCCTCCGATCTCGATCTTTCCGCCCGTGTCAGCATAGCCTATGGACTCAACGGTTTGAATTGGTACATGGTCTCATCCGGCGAAAACCCGCAGGATATCGGGGTCTTCGGCCCGGCTCACGACTGGCAGGCTCCTTTAGCCATGGACGGATCCCTAAGACCCCAGGCCCATGCTATCGCACACCTAGGGAAATTGCTGAAAGACTTCGGTCCCACTCTGGCTCAAACTGAGCCTGTTCCTGACGTGACAATAGGTTTCTATTCCCCCTACTACATGACGGAGAATCCCGCCCCTGATACAGAAAAGGAAAAAGCCGCCATCCTTGACACCATCGTCCGGGAACGGGAAACTCTGCACTTTGACGGCATCTACCGGTGTCTGGTAGCGGCAGGAATAAACCTGGACGCGTTGTGGCTTGATGATCCGGACAAGAAGCACAATGAGGCTCTGGACACCCTTAAGCATCCCTGGTTATGGGTGGCCACTACCCGGTTTATGGATCCGAACACCCAGTTGCGACTGGCTTCGTATGCCCAGGCCGGAGGAACCCTGATTATTGGGCCGTACGTGCCGGACCAAGACCTGTTCGGTCAACCTTGCCGCATTCTGGCCGACACTCTGGACATTCCTTTACCCCTTTCCCCTGGCCGTCCGGGAGTAGTGCGCGTTCTGCCGGAGGATTCTCTCTTTTGTTCCACCTGTGTCCCCTTTCCTCCTGTTCCCGGTTCCACGGTACTGGGCTATGTGGAATCCCGGGATTCCGAACCTACTCCGGTTATCATTCGGCGGGCGGCAAGCCAGGGAGAAGTCATCGTCTTTGGCATAGGCCTCTCCGGTACTTATGACACATCCTATCCGGTCCTCAGGCGTTTGCTCCAATCTTTGGGCAAAGACCTCGCGGTGGAGAACAGCAACCCGGCAGTCCATGCCGTGCGCCGCGTGGGCTCCCAAGGGCACTTTCTGTTCGTGCACAATTTCCATGAAACGGTGCAGCACACCCGCATAACTGTCCACGACGCCGAGAATGGGAGTGCCGTGTGGACTCTCAGTTTGAGCGGACGTCAAGGACTGATGCTGCCTTATGGCGGTGTTCCCCTAATTCCGAACCGGCTTCATATTCTTCAGAGCACGGCCGAGCTGTCACGAACTGAAGACACCGTGACCATCTATCCATCCAGCACCGAAGGCTTTGTGAAACTCCAGTGGCTTGGAGACATCCGTCCCGAGTTCGTATCCCTCACGGAAGGAACCATGGTGGGGATGAGGGAGCGGATCGTCACGATTCAATGGGAATCCCAAGAACATTCCCGTCCCATTCATATTCGGTGCCATTGGCCCCGGAACTAATCTTTTCTCACTCAGTGGATTTTGAAGATCAAAAGTCGCCCGTTAAAAGACAAAGAGGAGGCATTAACCATGAAAACGTCCCGTATCGTTCCGAGTCTTGCCGGAATCTCCGTGGCCTGCGCCCTGGCTCTGGCCGGCTGCGGTCAGTCACCCGCCACCCAGGCCAGCCCGCAACCCAACCGGCCCCTGACAGTCATTCCCGGATTAAATGGCGCCTTCGCCGATAATTTCAATCCTTATTCCTCCAGTGCCTTAAGCGGCACCTTGGGTATCATTTATCAGCCCCTGTTCTACTTTAACCTGGTTGGACCGCAAACCTATGGGCTGATAGGGCAGTCATACCAGTGGAGTAACGGCAACCGCACCCTAACGGTCACTCTTAGGCCCCATGTCAAATGGTCTAACGGCCAGCCGGTGACCGTGCAGGACGTTGTCTTTAGCTACGACATCTTGCGCAAATTTCCCAGTCTGGATACGAGCGGAATCTGGACTCATCTCACCTCGGTGACGGCCAAAGGCAGCAATCAAGTCGTCTTTACTTTCCGTGCGCCGGATGTGCCGTTCGGCAATTTCGTCTTGGGAGACGTCTATATCGTGCCCCAGAGCATATGGAGCAAAGTGGCCAATCCCGCCAAAGTTACCAACACGCATCCTATTGGCACAGGTCCTTACCTGGTCCACAGCTTCTCCACCCAGGCCTACACCTACACGGCCAATCCCCGCTACTGGGGGGGCGAGCCTAAAGTGCATGAACTGAAATATCTCGATTATAGCGGCAACCAAAGTGCCACGTTGGCGCTAGCCTCGGGAACGGTCGACTGGACCGACTTATTCTTCCCCAACATCAACAAAGTTTTCGTCAGTAAGGCGCCTCAGTACAACCATTATTGGTTCTCGGTGGGCGGCACCAACATGCTCTACCCCAATCTCAAGAATCCGTTGCTTGCCCAGCTTCCCGTCCGTCAGGCTATTAGCGCGGCCATTAACCGCACCCAGCTCGACAAAGTGGGGGAATATGGTTATGAGGCTCCTGCCACACCGACCGCTTTGTTGCTGCCGCAGGAGAAATCCTGGATTGACCCGCATTTGCCACCTCAGGACCGGAACTTTTCCTATAATCCGCAGAAAGCCGTATCCATACTGCAAAAAGCTGGGTTTAAACGCAATGCCCAGGGCATCTTCACCGCGCCCAACGGCACACCTTTGTCGTTCACTCTGGAGGTGCCCACCGGCTGGACCGACTGGGATTCGGACTGTTCATTAATCGCCAATGACTTGAAGAAAATCGGGATCCAGGTAACCGTTCAGCAGCTCAGTTTCGGCGCCTACTATTCCAACATCACCACCGGTCACTACCAGCTGGCCATGTCGTGGAGCGGTTCCGGATCCACCCCCTATTACCTCTATCAGGCCTTGCTCATGCCCAAGAATCCGGGCAACTTCGAACAATGGTCCAATCCTTCGACCACTGCCGCCTTGACAGCGTACAGACGTTCCAGCAATCCCACTGTCCAGCGTCAGGCCATTTATACCCTGGAAAATGCGGTGGCTAAAAATCTGCCGGCCATCCCTCTGATTTATGGCGCGACCTGGTACGAATACAACAACAAGTATTTCACCGGCTGGCCGACAGCCCAAAATCCCTATGCACAACCGGCTCCTTACAACTATCCGGCAGAAGGCATTGTCCTATCTCATTTGAAACCCCGAGGATAGCGCGGCAATCACCCAAAATGACCTTTTGACCAAAGGTTTTCCAAAGGAGGCACAACTGATGCAATTTGTCCGCCAGCGTCTCGCATTCCTCCTCTTGTCCCTGTGGGCGGCCGCAACCATAAACTTCGTTCTGCCTCGGCTCATGCCTGGCAATCCGGCCATTTTGATGATTGGCCGTTTCAAAGGTCAATTGAGCGCCCGCGCTCTCAAGGCGTTGGAACTGCAGTTCGGAGTGACGCATAAACCTCTTTGGGACCAATATCTCATCTATCTCAATAACCTCATTCACGGACGCTTGGGCCTCTCCCTCACCTACTACCCGGTCCCGGTCTCCCGGATAATCGCGGAGAGTCTGCCCTGGACCCTGGGCCTGGTGGGGGTGGCCACGCTAATCAGCGTGGCTGTCGGGCTCATTTTGGGTATTTACACCGCATGGCACCGGGGAGGAAACTGGGATGCCATTCTTCCCACGATGGCCACCTTTACCGCAGCCCTCCCCTATTTCTGGCTGGGGCTCTTGATGCTCTTCCTCCTGGGTTACCTGTGGCACTGGTTTCCCTTGGCCCATGCCTATTCCACCAGCCTGACACCTTCCTTCAGCTGGTCCTTTATCCGCAACATGCTCTATCACGCCCTGTTACCAGCCATGACTATTGTCATCAGTTCCATGGGTGGCTGGTTGCTGGGCATGCGCAACAACATGATTCAAACCCTGGGCGAGGATTACGTCCTCTTTGGAAGGGCCAGGGGTCTGTCCCAGCGCCGGTTAATGATCCACTACGCTGCCCGCAACGCCATTTTGCCCAGCATGACCGGATTTGCCATGGCCATCGGCTTCGTGGTGGGAGGCGCTCTCTTGACCGAAGTGGTGTTCTCATATCCCGGAGTCGGCTATCAACTCCTGGCCGCGGTGCAAAATGAGGATTACCCCCTGATGCAAGGACTCTTCCTGATCATTGCGTTTTCGGTTTTGATCACCAATTTTCTGGTCGAGATCCTTTATGCCAGGCTGGATCCCCGAACCCGGGGAGGTGTCCATAAATGAGTGCATCCCATGTCCCCATTTCCCCAAGATCCCTGCCGACCCCTCGCCGTCTGCCGGTGTGGCATACAATTCGGAGCATATTGCAGCGTGATAAGCGTCCGCTGTTCGGGGTGGCGATCCTCGCCGTGTTTGTGCTCATGGCCATCTTGGCCCCCGTGCTGACACCCTATTCGCCGTCCCAAACCGGATTTCAGACGATGGCGGCCCCATCCGCGCGCCACTGGCTGGGCACAACCGCCAGCGGACAGGATGTTCTGTCCCAATTCCTGTACGGCAGCAGGATCTCTTTAGGCGTCGGATTCACGGCAGGCTTCATCGCCACCCTGTTGGCAGTGATCATGGGGATGTTTCCCGCCTATCTCGGCGGGCACACCGACACCATCATGGCCACTGTGACCAATATCATGCTGGTAATCCCCGGCCTGCCGCTGTTAATCGTCATTACCGCTTATGTGCATCAGACGGGACCTGCCACTATTGCTCTCGTGATTGGCCTGACCGGATGGGCCTGGGGTGCACGGGTGCTTCGGTCCCAGACCCTCACCCTCTCTCACCGGGACTTCGTGGTCGCAGCCCGTCTGGCCGGAGAAAACCGGTGGCGCATTTTGCTGGCGGAGATCTTGCCCAACATGCTGTCATTGGTTGTGGCCAATGTGGTTTTCGCCACAATTGGAGCCATTTTAGCCGAAGCCAGTCTGGAATTTTTGGGTCTCGGCAACCCCAATATCATTACCTGGGGCACGATGCTTTATTGGGCCGACGCGGGGGAGGCGCTGCTGGGCGGCGCTTGGTGGTGGATTGTGCCTCCGGGGTTGGCGATTGCCCTAGTCGGATTAAGCCTGGCCTTAATTAACTTCGGCATCGATCAAATCGCCAATCCCAGACTGCGGGTCAACCGCATCAGGAAAAACCGAGCCGGGAGGGGATCACATCCATGAAACCTGCCTTGTCCACCGAGCACCTGACCGTTTCCTACTATACGCCGCAAGGACCGGTGCCCGCCTTGCGGGGGGTCTCGTTTACCCTGTTCGAGAACGAGATTTTGGGACTGGTGGGTGAATCCGGCAGTGGGAAATCCACCTTGGCCCTGGCGGTTATGCGCTTGATGGAACCGGACAGAGCCGAGGTCTCAGGACAGGTGACGGTCGGATCCAAAAATCTCTATGACCTGAGCGCAAGGGATCTCCAGAGGCTGTGGTGGGAAGATATCGCCATGGTCTTCCAGAGCTCGATGAACGCCTTAAACCCCGTTTTGTCCATCGGAGATCATTTTACCGACACATTTCTCGCTCACAGGCCCATGATGCGGATGACCGAAATCCGTCAGAAGACCGCCTCGCTCCTGCAGCAGGTGCAATTGAGCCCCAAGCTTGTCCGTTCCTATCCGCATGAACTGTCGGGAGGCATGAAACAGCGAGTGGTCATTGCCCTGTCCTTGGCGCTGGACCCAAAGGTTCTGATTATGGACGAACCGACCACCGCGCTTGACGTGGTGGTGCAGCACTCCATTTTGGCCGAAGTGGCTGCTATCCAGCGGGAACGCCATCTAGCGGTACTTTTCATCAGTCACGACTTTTCGCTGGTGTCGGGCCTTGCTCACCGTATTGCCATCATGTACGCGGGGGAGTTGGTAGAAATCACCGAGAGGGACATGGCCATCGGCAATTCGACACCTCATCATCCCTATACCGAAGGCCTGATTCAGGCTACACCGCGGATAACGGGGGGCCGTGTCCGAATTCAGGGCATACCAGGAGAACCGCCCGACATGACCCGGCTGCCGGCAGGCTGTCCTTTCTGGGAGCGCTGTCCCAAACGCCTGGACCGGTGCCAAACGGTTCCGTTGCCCCAGCAGACGGGGCACACCTTTATCCGCTGCCACCTCACGGGCACATCATCGTTATCATCGTCATCATCGTCCAAGGAGGGAATGGCCCATGGCGAGTAACGTCCTGATTCAGACCAATGATTTGCATGTGCGCTTTGTCCGTCAGAAACAGCTGGATATCTTCGCAGTGCGCTCGCTGAACCTTGAGGTGCACGAGAAAGAAACCCTGGCCCTGGTCGGGGAATCCGGGAGTGGAAAAACCACGACGGGGCACGCCCTGGTCCGTCTCTTGCAGCCCGAGTCCGGAACCATCCGTTTTGAGGGAGAAGATGTCAGCCGAATTCGAGGAAAGCGTCTGGAACGGTATCATAGCCGTGCCCAGCTCATCTTTCAGGACCCGTTTGCCTCATTGAACCCGTTTCATACCGTATCCTATCATTTACAGCGCCCCCTTAGGCGCTTGGGCCATTTGTCACCCAAACGAGCACGCGAGGTTTGCCACGACTTGCTGGCTCAGGTGGGGCTGACACCGACGGCCACATTCGAGAACAAATATCCCCATGAACTGTCCGGAGGGCAGAGGCAGCGGGTCGCGATTGCCCGGGCTCTCGCCGCCGATCCTGTCTTCATCGTCGCGGATGAGCCGATATCCATGCTGGATGTGTCGTTGCGGGCGGGAATTCTGCACCTTCTCGAATCGCTGCAGGCCGACCAAGGACTCAGTTATCTCTACATTACCCACGATCTGGCGTCGGCCCGCTATCTTGCTCAGCGCATTGCGGTCATGTATGGAGGATCTCTCGTCGAGATTGCCCCCGCCGCTGATTTGGTTCAGGCTCCGGCACATCCTTATACCCGGCTATTGTTGCAAGCTTCCTCTTCATCTTGGGGCCAAGACCTGGCTCCATTGCCCGAAAAGCATCCTGGCGCTCCCGATTTGACCATCACGCGCAAAGGATGTCCGTTTGCACCCCGCTGCCTTCATGCCATGAAAAAATGCGAACAGGAGATGCCAGAATTGATTCCGGTTGCCTCAGATCATGAAGCCGCCTGCTTTTTGGTGTCCTCCTCTTAAACCCAAAGCACGGCGCATGGGAGACGGGCCAACTTTGTTTGACCCGCCTCCCATGCGCTTAATGCACGTTGTCAGAGAATATCTGGCCTGTTTCAATCCAGCGGACAATATCGCCAACGACGCGGGAATCGACGTGATCGGGCGCGGCATAGGCTCGGGGTGTAGCCACCGGGGTCGGGGACGGCATAAACAGATGATGGAGCCCGGGGTAGCTGCGACATGTCAGTTGGGAGCACGACCGGGATTTTTCCTGCCACTGACGGAAATCACGGTCCATCATGACCTGATAGTCGCTTTCTCCCTGCAAAATCAAAGCAGGGACCCGGGTGTCGCACAGTGTCTCGACCGGCCGATATGTCTGAAGATCGATCCAATAACTGGCAGGAACGTTAAAAGGCGCGACGTCGGAATGGGAGTCTTGTCTGAGGGATCGAATCAGTTCAATCTGGGCTTTCATAGATTCCAATACCTCCCGCATGTCATCCGTTGTCTCCGGCAACGCCTCCAAATAGGCCATCTGCGAAGCCATGACCTCGTCGAGGGGACGGGCATTGGCGGCTAACAATATCACGCCGGCGAAAGCGGATGCTTCCGGATAGACACTGAGAACGCGGGGCAGAGCAAATCCTCCCAAACTGTGCCCTAAGGCAAAAATTTTGCCGTTATCCACGGTATCGAGGTCTTGGACAAACTCGATGGCGGATATGACGTCATCGGTGGTTTCTTCCTTTATCGTGAACGAAGAAAGATTTTTCAGCTCATCCGGGTAGATGCGTGTCCGCTTTTCGTAGCGCAGCACCGCAATCCGGTGAGACGCCAGTCCCCATGCCAAATCGCGGAAAGGCTGATTGGGACCGATGGTTTCGTTGCGATCCTGTGGTCCCGAACCATGCACCAGAATCACACAAGGAAAAGGTCCGGAACCTTTAGGCAGCGTAAATGTCCCGGGAAGCCTCCAGGGCTCACGACCAATTTCCACCCCGGATTCCGAAAATGATTCCTGGTCGATATATGACGGCATACCCATGGCTAATCGTTTTCTCCCTCATTATATTCCTCGGACTATTATTCCCTATTATACCTGAGTTGTCACACCACGACGATTATGGCTTGTCAATGTTCAAAACAAAATATCATTCCTATTATTTTATAAAGATGTTCCAGGTTGAATCGGACCATTGGAGGAAACATCAGAAAAGCCAAATCAGGTGGGGGTGGAGAAAATATGCGATCATCACCAAGATCCGCGGCAGAGCCAACCCAGTTTGCCACTCATTCACCCTCACACACCGGGGGCATAGCCGCGGTTCAGCGGGCGCACCGCTTGGGTGAGCCTGGGGTTCTTTGGGTATATAGGCCTTGGCCATGACGCCGTCATTTCTCACCTCCAACCGCTGAGACAATTTTTTCGCAGTTGCATGGGTAAATCCCACGTGCGGTTCCGCCCACATCACAGGGGCATGCTCACAATGATCCCAGCACTGGGTTTGACAAACCCGCACCCGCTGGGGATCCATCTGTGTCCCCAACACTTCTTGCAGTTTGTCCGGTCCATACAGATGACCAATAACATCACCGCGTACCTGCACCCGTGGATGGGGGCTGTTTCCAGGAAAACAAAGTATAAAAGACGCTACCCCATTCCCTTACGCATAAGGAATGACCATCACCCGCGACAATTCGCCAATGATTTCCGGATCCAGATAATGAAAATGCTCTGGACACTCCACAGCTTTAGCAAGGCGTTTGACAGCCCGTTTGATAAACACGCCATAACGCCGGCAGCAGATGCTGCCGGACTTTGGGAATGGTTTCGAGCACCTGTTCAATTTTCGGAACCGTCGATTCTTGGTGATCCATTCACGCCCTTTCATCCCCGGACGAAGACGCCTTGAGGGCATATTGTTCCGCAGCCTCTGCCGAACCGGAAGGCAGCGAATCCACCGCCACTCGCTCGATGCGGACAGCACAAGCCTTGAACTCTTCGGTTCCGGAGATGGGATCCCACGCGTCAATCGTCAGCTTATTGGTAGCCGCCAAATCTGGAAAGTGAAACGACAGGAATACCGTGCCGGGAGGAACCGTACGGGTCTTGAAGGCAAGCACCCTGATTTGTCCGCGCCGTGAAATGAGATGGACAACATCCCCATCGTCAATGCCTAATTTGTCCGCATCCTCTGGGTGAATCTCCATCCACTCCCCGCGGTGAGGATGATGGTACACTTCCGACTGCACCCCGGTATTGTAAAAGGCAAGCCGCCGCCCTGTGGTCAAGGTGAAAGGAAATTCCGGCGTGGGTGTTTCCACTGGCGGTTGCCATTCCACCCGCGTAAAGGGAGCCAAAGGAGCCACCTTATCTTCCCACAACCGCGTGTGCAGCGTCCGGGTTCCGGGATGATTCTCATCCGGGCACGGCCATTGAATCCCGTGTTCTTTGGTCAGGCGCTCATAGGTCATACCCCGAAAATTCGGTGCCAGGTGCCGCATCTCATCAAAAACCTGCTCGGCACTCAAATCGGGCCAGTCATAACCCATCGCCCGGGCCAGATGGGTCACGATCCACAAGTCATCCGCGGCCCCGTCCGGGGCCACGCGGGCGGCTCTCACTCGTTGTACCCGCCGTTCGCTATTGGTGTAAGTGCCCTCGCTCTCCGCAAAGGAGACTCGGGCGGGGAACACTACGTCAGCCATTTCGGCAGTTGCCGTCAGAAAAATGTCTTGCACCACCAGCATATCGAGTTGGCTCAATAACTTGCGAATATGCGTGCTGTTCGCATCGGAATCCACAGGATTTTCCCCGATTACGTATAATCCTCGCAGTTTGCCCTGTTCCATGGCCTCAAACATCCGGGTCTGATTCAGTCCCGGGGTTTCGGAAATCGGCACGCCCCAGGCCTCTTCGAAGCGGCGGCGCTCGTCTGGCCGGCGAATGCTTTGGAATCCCGGCAGCCTATCCGGCAACGCTCCCATGTCACCGCCTCCCTGCACGTTATTCTGTCCGCGCAAGGGATTGAGTCCCGAGCCTTCCCGGCCCACGTGCCCTGTCAGTAAAGCCAGATTAATGAGAGAAAACACGTTATCCGTAGCATTATGATGCTCGGTAATTCCTAATGTCCAGGCAATGATGGCCTTCTCGGCCTGCGCATAGGCCCTGGCTACCCGCTCAATTTCTTCCGGGGCAATCCCGGTGATGAGAGACGCACGCTCCGGAGTCCATGCGGCGAGCTGAGCAGCATACTCTTCAAATCCGCTTGTCGCACGTTTCACGAATAATTGATCCCACAGCCCGCCCCGAATAATCACGTGAGCCATGGCGTTGGCCAAGGCAATATCCGACCCAATGGCGATGGGCAGATGAATATGAGCCCTTTGCGCCGTCAGAGTGCGTCTGGGATCCACAACCACCAGCGTTGCCCCGTTATGAACCCCTTTCATCACATGGTGGAAAAAAATCGGATGTGTCTCCGCCGCATTGGATCCCACCATCATGATGAAATTGGTGTGATGAAATTCGTCATAAGCGTTTGTCCCCGCCCCGCTGCCGAATACCGTCGCGAGACCCGCGACCGAAGGGGCATGTCACGTTCTGTTGCAGGAATCCACGTTATTGGTGCCAAAAACCACCCGGGAAAATTTTGATGCCAAATAGTTCAACTCGTTTGTGGACTTGGAACAGCTGAACACTCCCAGCCCCGTCTCGCCAGAACGGGATTTGATACGTTGAAATCCCCGTGCCGCCACACCAAAGGCTTCGTCCCAGGTAGCGGGTTCAAGCCGTCCGTTCTTTCTAACCAGCGGAGTAGTGAGTCGTATTGATGAACGTTGAACGACACTGGCCATGAATATCACTGCCTCCTTTAAGTTCAGCAAAGCGAGGTAGCCAGCTGCCGCCGATCCAACTGCGTGTGAAGCACCACGCACGGGGTCTGCCATGTGCCTTGGCCGGCATTTCATTTGAAGGCTGGCCTTTGCTTGTGACAGCCTGCCCGCGAATCGCAGGGCTAATTTTGGTTCCGAGAAAGACCGGTTGAGCGGCAGCCGGGCCACACAGTGCAATTAGACCGCTGTCTAACTAATTGACGGAAAGTTGTTCTAACCGCAGCAAACTTAAGGCTTGAAACGCCATCCAGGCTTCGGCCACGCATTCGGTATTGCGAAAATCGTGGTGTAAGAGATTTTCCGCTTGATGGACGCGGTAAATCACCGTATTCTTATGAACGTGAAGAACGCGGGCGGCCTGGTCCACCGATTGATGATGAAAGAGATATTCCCGCAATGTCACTAAAATGTCCTGATGCCCCGGGTCCAGAATCGGTTGCAGCACATCATGAACCAACTGCACCAACGCTTCTCGGGGCAAATTCACCAAAAATCCCATCGCATGCTGATCAAACAAACGGTTTAAAAACCCTTGATGATGTTCCTGGACGGCGTAATCCATAATTTTTCGGGCTCGGGCCAGAGCTGATGGCAACTGGTCGAACTGATTGCACGGCGTCCAATAACTTGCGACGGGAAACGAAGGATAAGCATGTTCCCATTCCCCCACCAGGTGAGTCAAAAACTTCATGGGATCAGGGACTTCACTGACAGGAAGAATAGCCAGTAACCCATTGGGGATCCATCCCACAAAAGGAAAGTCGTCCCGGTAACCCCATATCCTTCCGAGGAAAAACCGCCGTAGCTGATGCATATGCTGAAAAGGAAGATGATGAGTCATGGAAATGGCAAAAATCCCCCAAGGGGGAGTGGCCAGTCCGCATAAATCCAATAAGCGGACATTTTCTTCGGTTAACCCTAACTGCATGACACGGTGAATTTTCTCACTGCGCCGCTCCGCCTCGGTCTCGGCCCACCTTTGGACCATATTCAACGCCATGGCCAATTCCGCGGTAAAGATGCGCAAATAACTGTCTTGAGGATTCACACTGCACGACGAAAAAATCGTGGCCACAGGGGTTCCGTAAAAAGTTAACGGAAACGAATAGCGGATCGTGGGAGCTGCCCCTTTTCCTTCATAAAAGACAGATCCTTGGCAATCAACCAGCTGCAGCCAATTGGCGTGAAAAACATCGGACCACTCATCCACAACGCGCCGCAAAGTTGCCAGAGCCGCCACACCCTCATCTTTCGCGTCCATGACCACGTCCATGATTCGCCGGAAAGGTGATTCCTGCTGCTTTTGGGAAATCATGCGGATTCTCCTTTGCGCCCACACCCATCGTCCCGTGTTGAGTCAGCACTCACATTCAAGAAACGATTTGTCCGCCAAAGCAATTCGGCAAGTTGTTACGGTTCGCGTATTGTGTTGTGTTGTTGTAGACGTTACAGTTGGTAACGTTACAGTTAATATCATATTACATTCGCGCTATTTCGGATCATCGAAATTCTCGGGACTCAGAACCGTCAATCTCTGTCCAGGGCGCAAAAATCTTCCTACCTCTCTCCCTTCGTCATATTCGGGTCCGGACGAAAAGGGCCCATGCTCTTATGCTTGTTTTCTCGTAACCTCGCTTTGACGCTTCAGTGTAGTCCTCGCTTCCGCAATCAAAGGATAGACCCAAGCCGCCGCGGCTGCCCCCAACAATTGGGCGATGATGTAAACCACCACGATGTGCCACAGATTGGGGCCGCCCAAAACCCAGTCAGCAAAAATGGGACCTATGGTCCGGGCGGGGTTAATAGCGGCGCCGGATACGTTTCCCAGGAGAATAATCAGTCCAGCTATGTTCAGTCCGATGATTAATCCCGCCCAATGAGGCGGAGCATGCTTGTTGACAGCCAGTCCCAAAACACCCAATACCAAACCAAAGGTGCCGATGGCCTCGGCGGCACCCGCCTGCCACAGGGGTATGCCCGGAAATGGGCCAGGAGCCCCAAGCCCTCCAATAGCCCAGGCACTATGCCCGTAGACCAAGGCTATAGCAAAGGCCCCTAATGTCGCTCCAATCAACTGGGCGACCCAATAGGCCACGGCTTCCATAGGCGAAATCAGGCGCTGAATTAGTATAGACAAGGTCACGGCCGGGTTGATATGCGCCCCGCTCACATGGCCAAAAATATAGACCATGGTCATAATAGCAAAAGCAAAAGCCAGTCCTATGGCCAGCCAATCCGCGCTGCCGCCCAAAGCCCCAATGCCGATATCACTCTTGGTGTAACGGGGTGCTCCGTGATTCAAAATCAAGGTCATGGCTGCCGTTCCCGCTCCGACAAATACCAGGAAAAAGGTCCCGATGCCTTCTGCCCACATTTTTTGTCCCAGGGTGAAGTGTTCGTCCATATCCATACACTCCTCGTATTAGTTAATGGCCCACGGCCCCTGCTATGAGACCCTGCCGCGCTTGCGGCATAGATAGCCTACCCGAAATCAAAATAAAAATCCTCCAACACCTGACAGCGCAATGAAATGGCGAATCAGCTCAGCGCTTAAGACGAGGACAAGAAAAATGGTGACAAGGGTCACTGGCAAACGCCAGCGGCCCTTGATGCGTGGTGACTGTTCTTGCTCAGTCGTATGTTAAGTATTCGGATGAATCAAGACTTTGGTGTAGCCTTCGATCCGTTTGTCGAATTTCTCGTACGCAGCGGGCGCTTCATCAATTCGGATTTCGTGGGAAACGACAAAGCTGGGCTTGGCCCGTTCGGCAATAATCATATCGCGCAGATACCGGTTGTAGTGCTTGACGTTGCACTGCCCGGTTCCCATGCTCAATCCCTTCTCGAAGAATTTCCCGACGGGAAATATTAAATGACCTTCCTTGGCATGCGGATCCACACCACCCGGGTCCGAAGGCACATAGAGTCCCGGCACGCCTAATCCCCCGGTGGCACGAACAACGCGGACCATCGCGTTTAACACGGTGTTGGGCACTTCATGCCCCTTTTCTACGGCCTGATAACCCACCGCATCCACGGCGCGGTCCACCATGTTTCCGTGGCGCATCTGCAGAATCTGATCGACGGCGTCGCCCTGGTCGAAATTCACCGGTATCGCGCCGATTGACCGCGCTTTGTCCAAGCGCTCGGGCACATGATCCACGGCGTACACTTCCGAAGCCCCGCGCAAGATCGCACTGTAAGCTGCCATCAATCCGACCGGTCCGGCTCCAAACACCGCGATCGATTCACCCGGTTGAAATCCCGACAGGCTCACGCCATGCCATCCGGTGGGAAAAATATCCGCCAGCAGCGCAAAATCCGCTTCGTGTTCAGTTCCTGCAGGCAACCGCAAGGCATTGAAATCCGCCCAGGGCACCCGCAGGTATTGAGCCTGGCCGCCCGGGTATGGTCCCATCGCCACATAGCCGTAGGCGCCGCCGGCAAATCCCGGGTTCACCTCGGTGCAAAATGCCGAATATCCCGACTCACAATTCCGGCAGTGCCCGCATGCCACGTTAAACGGCATAACAACGCGGTCGCCTACTTTTAACTTGCTGACTCCGGGCCCGACTTCGGTCACAATTCCCATGTTTTCGTGACCAAATACAATACCGGGCTGGGCTGCCGTCCGACCCTCATACATATGCAAATCGGATCCACAGATACAGCTCGTGGTAATTTTGACGATGGCATCATTGGGATGAAGAATTTTGGGATCCTCGACATCCCGAACGGCCACCTTAAACGGTTCCACATAAACAACTGCTTTCATAAATTTACCCCCCTTTGCTATTGCGGTGCAGGAAGTGACTCCCGACTAGTATTGTCCTGGTTCCATGGTCGGGTTGTCTCGAAATCCCGGAAGTTTTGTAGTCAAGCCCAACAAATGGCAGAAAATTTTAACCTCAGGAACAATCCCTAAAAGACACTCGATTCTGACCATATACGATTTAACCGGCCTCGCCAAAAATTAAACCACCGAGAGAGTCCCTGAAGGAATCCGACAAATCACGCGTCTCTCGGATGCCGATGGGATGCGCGTGGAATCCAAATATCAGGGTGGCCTGCGCCGTAGATACCCCAAGGCACAAGCCAGCAGTCCGGGGGCCTCAGAGCGATTTTTGGACAGGCCACCATCAGCGTCAGAACAATTCCCTGCCTTCTCGGGCTCACCCCTATCCATAAATAGATGCCGGCATAAGAGATTGCCGACTCGGTCTCGGAGACTCCAGAGCCACAACTGAAATATTTGCTTAGATTTGAATCGTCAGTCAAATAACCCGGTATCAGCCTATTTCTTGATAAGAGCCAATGTTTTTTCTATAATGACAACATGTGATGGAGTCCACACTGTGCCGAAGGGCTAATGACTCCTACCTGTTAAGGGAGGAGTCATTAGCCTTGGGGTAATTTGCGCCGGAATCAGATTAACCGGCCCAAGGGCCGATACTTCTCCTCCCTGACTCTCAAGCCGATGGGGGGATTTTTCTGTGGCTGTCCATATCGTTTTCAACCTGTGCCAAGTCCTGGTCGTATTGCTATTGTCACCTTTTTTCCGCGGCCTTTTGACCCGTATCGAAGAGCGAATGCAAGCCAAGCGGGGTCCCAGCGTCTGGCAACCATATTATGATTTGTGGAAACTTTTTCATAAAGACGAAGTAGTATCCACCCAATCAACCTGGATATTTCGCTTCGCTCCCTATATTTATTTCGTATCCCCGCTTCTGGTAACGCTATTGATTCCCGTGCTGACGGACTATCCTCTTTTCATGGCATTCATGGGAGATATGGTGGCTGCCGGATTTATCCTGTCCATCGGAGCCTTTTTTCTCTCACTGGCCGCTATGGATGCCGGCACCGTATACGGATTTATGGGCTCCAGCCGCACCCGCATGGTCAGCTCATTGGTGGAACCCATTTTCATCATTGTCTTTTTTTCCGTGTCCTTTGCCGCCAATTCCACCATCCCCTACATCGTGCAAGCCCATTGGGTCTCCACACCGGCGGCGTTTTATTCTCCCACCCATCTTTTAATCGTGGCGGCGTTCATCATGATTATTTTGGCAGAGACGGGAAGAATTCCCGTCGATAACCCTGCCGGACATTTTGAACTGGCCATGATTGACGAAGCCAGAACCCTGGAATTCTCGGGACCGTCACTGGCACTGGTTAAATGGGGCGGATACACGAAATTTATGGTTTTAAGCATCGTCTTGCTGAACGTGTTGGTCACGCCGTGGGGATTAGCCTCCCATCTCAACGGGATCGATCTATGCGCGGCCATAGTGCGGGTAGGTCTCAAGCTCACAGGATTTGTGGTGCTTGTTGCCATCGTCGAGACGTCTTTGGCCAAATTGCGGCTATTTCGGATTCCGGATTTTCTGGGAGTGGCTTTTGTCACGGCCGTTATCGCTATGATTGTGCAACCGTTCCATTTCTAAACTTCCATTTCTCAACAAGGAAAGGGAATACTCATGAACCAGCTTATGGTGGTGAATCATCTGCTCGTTAACATTAACAGTGTAATAGGAGCCTTGTTTTTGCTCAGCGCTGTGGTGCTCATGACCCAACGTCAGGCCCAGGCCGTGTTGAGACTGTTTGTCCGTCAGTCGATTTTGCTGGCCGTATCCGCTTTTATCCTCGGATGGCTGCATCATTCGGCAGAATTGATGATTGTCGGTCTGATCACGATTGTGGCCAAAGCCGTCCTCATCCCCCAGTTGTTAACACGCACCCTCGGACCGGATATTCGGTCCCGAAGAGAACTTGACTTTATCGTCAATACGCCAGTGTCTCTTCTGATCGCCCTGGGCATGACCGTTTTATCGTATTTCTTTGTGGCGCCGCTTCTGAACGGCGCCAATCAGACCATTGCGGTGAACCTGCCGGTGGGACTGGATGTTCTCCTCATTGGCGTCTACACCTTGGCAGTACGCCGCGAAGCGGTCCCTCAAATGCTCGCAATGATGGCCATCGACAATGGCGCATTTTATGCCGGCATCGCGATCACCACATCGTCGGCCATCGTGGAATTGGCAGCGGGTTTGGAAGGCGTGATGGTCGTGTTGATTGCGGCTATTTTAGCCCGCACCCTGGCTCAACGTGTGGGCTCCACCGAGGTGTCGGAACTGACCCATCTCAAGGAAGGTGAAAGAATCGGCGAAAAAGAAGGTGAATCGGAATGATCATTATCGCCATTCCTCTCGTACCCACTTTGGCGGCCTTAATTGCTCTCTTGACTCCCCGCATTCAGCTCATTCGGCTGACGACTGTATTGGGAACATTCGCGACGCTGGTTCTGAGCATGATCGTGGCCCATGAGATCACTCAGCGCATTCGGCTCACCGTTTTGCCCCACTGGATCGGAGTCGGCGGCCTGAGTTCTTTGATTCTCGTCCTGCAGGGTTTTGTCGCCCTAACCGCGGCACTGTACTCATGGGGATATATGAAACGGGTGACTTCACTTCACCCGCAACGCCAGCAGCAATTTTATGTCAATCTCAATTTGTTCCTGGCATCTTTGTTCATGGTCCCGATTTTTCTTCAACCTGCTTTAACCTGGGTGGCCGTCGAACTGACCACCGTCCTTTCGGTGTTCTTGGTAGGGTTTGACAACACACCCCGGGCTCTCGAAGCCGCCTGGAAATATGCGGTGATCACGATCATGGGCGCCACCGTGGCGGTTCTGGGAATCTTTCTGCTGCTTTGGGGTCTGTTGACCCTGCATGTGTCGATTCAAACCTGGGACACCCTCAAGACGGCCGCCCCCCACATGCCGGTCGTGCAACTGAAATTGGCGTTTGTGCTCATTTTTATCGGCTTTGGCACCAAGGTGGGCATCGTGCCAATGCACACCTGGCTGCCGGATGCTCACTCCCAGGCTCCCACTCCGGTCTGTGCCCTTTTGTCCGGAGTGGAGGTCAGCACGATTCTGTACGTGATTATGCGGCTTTGGCCGGTATTTGAACAAATCCCAGGAGGATTTGCCCAAAACTGGGCGTTGGTCTTCGGGCTGATTTCCGTGGGCACCGCCGCCTTCCTCATGATTCAGGTGCGCGATTTTAAACGCTTGTTTGCTTTTTCCACGGTGGAGCAAATGGGGATCCTTTTGGTGGGATTAGGTTTGGGGCCAGCCGGCCACTATGCCATGATGTATCAGTTGTTGACGCATGCCATCACCAAATCACTGGTGTTTTACAGTGCCGGCGCGGTATTCTTGGCCACATCCACGCTGGACATCGCATCGGTAAAAGGGGTGATAAGGAGCTCTCCCGTGGCGGGAACAACTTTGCTCTTTAGCGGATTGGCCATCGCGGGCGCTCCGCCTTTTGCCGTCTTTCTGAGTGAGTTTGCCCTTTTCCGCGCCTCGCTGATGTCCCGGCATATTATCGTACTGGTCCTGTTGCTGGTGTTTGTGACCTTGGCGTTCTTCGGCATTCTGCGCCATCTCAACCACATGATCTTCGGCCCGCCGTCCCACCCGCGGATCACCCTGCCCCGTTCGGTGATTTGGACTCTGGTCATCGGCTGGATTCCGGTTCTGGTGTTGGGCGTGTATCTTCCGGCTTCGGTTCACCACTTGCTCACTCTCACCACGTTGGCCTTAAGGAGGTAAGGGCGTTGATGACAGAAAAAACGTTGGAGCACATCCTCGAGCAACATGAAGAAATGGCCGTGACAGTCGAACCGAACTGGATCCGCATTGCGGCTCCAGCGTCCCGGCTCCCGGAATTGGCCTCACAATTAGCCCCTGAGTGGGCCTTTGCGGGCATTGTGCCCGAAAACGATCCCAAAACCCAAAGTCTTAGGTTACTTTATGTGTTCTATGCGCGAAACGGCCCGTGGGTGGGCATTGAAGTCAGAAATCATGACCAAAGCATCCCCACCATCAGTAACATTCTGTTTGCCGCGGACTGGCAGGAACGGGAGATGGAGGACTTATTCGATGTGCAGTTCGAAGGCCATCCCCAGTTGGGTGACTTCGTACTGCATGACAGTCACTGGCCGGAAGGCACGGCTCCCATGAAACGGCATTCCTGGGAGATCCGGCAAAAAACCACCGAATCCCGGAATTTGAGCACACCCCGAATTGTTGAGGCCTCAGGTTCCTTTGTCATGCCCATTGGACCCATTTTTTCCGGCACGCAGGAAGCGATTCAATTTGGACTCGAAACCGTGGGCGAAGAAATTGTTTTTGCCCACATCCGGCCATTTTACAAATACCGTGCCGTGGAAAAGCTATTGGAAGGGCAAACTCCCTCTGTGGCACTCTTAATCGCCGAACGCATTGACGGGCTCACGGCCTTTTCCCACAGTCTCGCTATGGCCCAGGCATTCGAGACACTGGCCGGTGCTCCCGTTCCGCCGAGAGTCCGTCTTTTGCGGGTATTTTGGGCAGAAATTGAACGGATACGCTCTCATATGCAGGTGTTGGCGGGCATTTTGGAATCGACCGGGCTATCCGTTCCGGCAAACTTGATCCAGGCTCTTGAAGAAGACTTGCTGCAACTATCCGGGGCACTGACGGGTCATCGTTATTTATTCGGACTCGTCAGACCCGGAGGACTCAGTCGGGACTGGAGCGATACCGAGATTGAAAACATTGTCGACCGGCTCGGAACAATACTGGAACCCTCACAGCGGATCTTGGACGCATTAACCTTCGACAACAGTTTTTTGGACCGCTTGGAGGCTGTGGGCACTCTTAGCCTTGAGTCCGCCAGTACGCATTGTTTAGTGGGACCGGTAGCACGCGCTTCGGGGATAAACCGGGATTTAAGAGTCTGGCAGCCATATCAGGCTTACGATCAGATCACCTTTGATGTGCCGGTGCAAGCGGAAGGCGACGGCTATGCCCGCTTTCGCCAACTGTGCCAGGAGATTGTCCAGTCGTACCGTATCGTTCAACAAATACCCCCCCTGCTCCCTGCTGCACTCTCCCAGACCGAAGACTTTGGGATAACCCAAGCAGGTACGGCTCTCGGATATGCCGAAAGCCCTGCGGGAGCGGTCATATGCTGCGTGTCGGCCAATAGCCGGGGGATGGTGGAACGTTGCCGGGTGATAACTCCCGGTCTGGTTAACTGGCACGCTTTTCCCCAATCTGTCAGGCATTTTGCCTTTCAGGATTTTCCCATCATCCTGGCGACGTTTGGACTCAGCGTAGCCGATCTCGATCGCTAGCCGGCATTGAGCTCAAGTCGTAGCCGGCAGTCATTTTATCACCCATTTTACGTAAGGAGGAAAGTTTGCCATGTTATGGTTTCGCAAGGGACTTGACCAGCCAGTCAGGACCTTAACCCCGAAAACATCTTCCACGCTGCACGGATTGTCTCCCGGGCGCCCCGCCCCCACGCCTTCGCGCGATGCGGCGCCGGAAGACGTCTGTCCGACTCATGCGTTGAAAGAGCATGACGGCGTGATGGATGTCGATTACACACAGTGCATTCAGTGCCGCTTGTGCCGTCAACAGTCGCTCAAGAACAAAATGAATTGGGAAGAAGGATTTCATTGGGCCCAAATGACATCCACATCGCTTCCTGACGCCTTTCACCATTCGGTGCACGTAAGAGTCGTGGATGCAGGCGACTGCGGAGCCTGTCTCAATGAATTGCACCAATTGGCCAGTCCGGTATACAGCTTGCACCGTCTGGGAATCGCGTTCACCCCGGCTCCGCGCGAAGCCGATGTGCTGGTGGTAACGGGGCCCGTAACGGTATCCATGAAAGAGACGCTGGAAGAAGCTTTTCAGTCTATGCCCACTCCTAAACGTGTCATGGCGGTAGGAACCTGTGCTCTTTCGGGTGGGATTTTTTCTTCCAGTTTTGCCGTAGCCGGTCCTGTTGACCGGGTGATTCCTGTAGATATTGCAATCCCCGGCTGTCCGCCGCCCCCCTTAGCTCTTCTCGATGGATTTCGTCTGATTATGGGCGCACGGCCGGAAAATCCCTTGGACGGGAGGGTACGGAAATGACGGGTTTTCTCTTATTCCTGTCTTTGTCCCTTGCGGCCTGTGTACTGGCATTCGTCGTGCCGGGGCACTGGACGACGCGCGTTAGCAGCGTCATGGGATCATTCGCGGCCGCCGCATTAGTGTACAGCGGAATCGTCTCGTTCTTTTTTCACTCCTGGTCACTGAATTTGTGGAACCTTCAAGGATGGGGACTGTTGGAGGTGGGAGAACCTCGTCTCCCCGCATTTTTCGTAGTGGTAACCGGACTCGTCTTCTTGCCGGTATCCTGGTTTTCTCCCGAATATCTCAAGCGATTGCAACCTCGCTATGATTTAAGATATTTCGTTCTCATCTACCACGCCTTGATGATGGCCATTGCCTTAACATTTTTGGCTCGGGATGTCATCACGTTTCTGTTGGCTTGGGAAATCATGTCGGTGGCAAGTTATCTGGCCGTGAACTTCGAGCATCTCCAAGAATCCCACACACAAGCGGGATATACAATGCTGGGAGCCAGTGAAGCGGGATTTCTCCTGACTCTGGGAGCCTGGCTGCCACTAATTGCGGTGTCCCACAGCATTGATTTTTCTGCGATTCAAGCTGCGTCAGCACGACACCATTTCCCTTTGAGTCTGGGATGGGCAGTGATGCTGTGCTCATTTTTCGGGTTTGGGGTAAAAGCCGGGTTATTTCCCAGCATGAGCTGGCTCCCGAGAGCCCATCCCGCAGCCCCCGCCAATTTTTCCGCGATATTGTCGGGTGTGATTTTAAACCTGGGCATTTACGGCATTATCGAAATCAACGGAGTGCTTTGGCCTATCCACAACCCGTCCGAAGGACTCCTCATTGTCGTCATTGGAAGTGTGACCGCTTTGATTGGCATTTTGTACGCAAGTACCGAAAATCATCTGAAACGTATGCTGGCACACAGTTCCATCGAGAATATGGGGCTCATTACCATCGCCCTGGGAGCCACATTCACGTTTCGTGCGGCCCATTTGCCCGAACTGGCGTGGATAGCCGGCATTGCCGCGCTGTATCAAATTTTAAACCATTCCCTCTATAAGTCGTTGCTGTTTCTCGGTGCCGGCGCGATTGACGCAGGTACAGGCGATCTGGAGATGGATCGGCTGGGCGGGTTGGCCCGGCGCATGCCCTGGACCTCCGCTGCCATGTTGGCCGGAGTCATGGCGATCTCCGCCTTGCCCCCCTTCAACGGGTTCATCAGCGAATGGCTGATCATTCAAAGCCTGCTTCGCAGTGTGGTTTTGAAACCCACGATTGATCAAGTGATTTTTGCCTTCAGCGGCGTGATTGTCGCTCTGACTGCGGGGCTGGCAGCGACCGCCTTCATCAAATTGTATGGAATGATCTTTTTAGGCCCAGGCCGTTCCGCCGCTTCCGAAAACGCTCACGAAGCAGGATACGGGCCGAGATGGGCCATGGGATCTCTAGCGTTGCTCTGCTTAATTCTCGGGGTGACCCCGACTTATGTCGTCACGGGCTTGTCGCCTCTTGCCGCACAATTGGCCGGAGGCGGCGTCTTAGGAGGATTAATTCCGCCGTTTTTCTCGCCTCGGCACCTGCCGCGGTCTTTGGGCCAGACATTCGGGCCCCTGGGAGCGGAAGTTGGCCACCATCTCCTTCCCGGTCCAGGCTTGGTTTTTTTGTACCAAAGCCCGGGCCCCTCTCCGAACGTGGTGTTCGCCAGTTCCCCCTCCTACCTGGCCGTGGCCATGGGAATTTTTCTGGCTCTTTCGTATCTCGCTCTTCGCATTGTGAAAAAACACCAGCGGGTAGTGCGCCATGAACCGTGGCAAGGCGGTGTCAGACAATTGCCGGCCGATGCGCATTACACCGCCACGGGTTTTTCGAACCCCATCGTGGTCATATTTCAGGCCATTTTACGGCCGTATCGGCCGGTGGAACACGAACAATTCCTCGCCTCCCATTTTCATAGCGCGGTTCAGCGCGAAGTCAGGGAGTCCTATGTGGTCGATCGTCTCGTGTTTTATCCCGCCGCCACGGTTGTGCAGAGTATAGCCGGAGTGCTGGCCCGTATCCATCACGGAAAGATCAATGTTTATATTGCTTACGCGTTGATCACTCTGTTGGCGGTCATCTCACTGTCGTTGTGGGTCTTCCCTTAAGACGGGGCGGGCAAGACAGCGAATCGGTCGCCTTCGATCCGGGTGGCAAAAAGGTCCGCCATAATCATTTCGAATCTGGACCACTTGTTCCTTGCCGCCATTCGCGGCTGGTTCGGTGTGGCTGTGAATATTGCCACATGGTTCATGGCCCGGTAGAGGAAATTTGGCATCAGAGAAGGCAAAGACAAGCAAGGAAACATGCGGTACGCAAGCCGCGCTTGCGCAAACGACGAACCCCTACAACCTGGCTTACCCTCGTTTACCCTCGTTTAGCGGGGGTTTAGCGGGGGGTTGGCGGGTGAATGAACGAACGCCTTTGCATGAGGATTTTCGAGTGCTCTGTGTTGCCACGACAATTACCAATATTCATGGCAATCGTTAGCACATGAGTGATCACATGCTGTCAGTATTGCCCATCAAGGGGTTTTCGTCATTAAAGGGCGCCTTAGGGTCCGGCGGAAAGCGCCTTTGTGCGGTTGGAGCAGTGATTGAGCGGACTTGTCCGGCCGCACCGCGTAACAGTCGATTCACTGATCACATGACCTACGGTGCCGCCACGCAAAACCCGGGACGTAATACCACTATTCGAATACGCAGTATCCGCGAGCCTTAAGCTGGCGGGAACTCACTAAGGCACGGTTGGTCGCTCGACCCATGGCGGAATAGGTTCATCCAATGAACAAAGGACAAAACCTCGAACGTTGATGACCACAGCAGTCCAGCCGGATCAACATATTCCCGGGAAGATTCACGATGGTGATATCACTCTATCCAGATTCCGTCCTCAATAGGATCTTCACCGGGTCCGTCCAAAACGTAGGATATCATCGCGTCGCGGATTTCGTGGGCTAAATCCGCCATGGCTAAGGCCTCGTCGTAGCCCTCGCCAAAGCGCCGTGCCCGAAGTTCCAAAATTCGGTTGATAAACCGCATTTGGTGCAAGGGAACAATAATTCTCATGCGGGCTGAATGCCACGCTTGGGGATTGGATGGGTAATCGAGCAATCCCTTCCGCGAGGAAAAAGGATCGGGCTCGAACACGAGTACGCGCCATGTTGTATTTTTAGCATCCATCACGTGAACCCAATGAGTTTCACTGCGATAAGGATCGAAGCACCCGAGAAAAGTTATATATTCGTACTCTTTAAATGCATCATACAACGCATCATCGAACTCGCCGGTCAATTTCACCATGAGCCGCATTCGTCTCCTTTCCCCTATTCCACATTCCCTCACTGCCGCGCCGTATCCACCCCGCAAACCGCGATAACTTCAAGACTTTCAAGCGGTATTATTGTAGCGTACCGGTCATTCCGATTCTTCCTGCCAAAGACGCTACAAAAATTCGGGAGGTTCGGCATTATAGGCATGAGGGCTGGCAGCGGAGGGATACCGAGAGATGAAGAGAGGGGTCTTTGGGCCGAGTCAATCCAGAGGATGGGCACAGACGGGGCGGGGGATCAGAATCTGATCCCCCGCAAGAGCTCAATCAAGGTCCGCTATCTGTTCGGATGATTGGGCAGCTGATCCCCGCCCGGCCGAATCACCCGCAATTTGCGCCGCCTCCGCCACTGCCTCAATGTCTCAACACTGGCGGCATCCACTAACACCAATCCGGCCAGAGGCAATAGCCCGAAAAACAAAAGGGCACTTAATCCAACCGCGTGACGAAACCCCAAGTGATCCCGCATATGCAGCCAGATTACCGCGGCCATCACTATATTGATAAGCAAAGGCAGAAGAAGAGCCAGGAGCAGCGAGGGTCGATTGAAGTGATTTGGGGAATTTTCCCGGTGTTCCGTTTGGTTCCGTGTGACTCGCGTATTACCACCCCCACCCGTTAAGCGCGGTGCTCGCACGCAGAGGGTGCGCGTGCCAAAGCGGTTTCCCAGGCCAAAGGGCCATCAATCTGTCAGTTCGGGAGAGGTTGACTGGCCCTGATCCCTCGGTGAATCCCAAACCTCGGACCACCCGCATATCCGCCAGCCCCGGCATAGCCCACGCCTTTGGGTGCACAAAAAGTTCCCCTGCGCATCCCCCAGCAGACATACGGACAAAGAACAAACCCGCAATCACCTTTAACCGTCCCTTAGCCCGGACAAGGGCTCTATGCCAAACACCTACCACAGAGAAACGGATCGAAAAAGCCGTGACAGCCTCAAGGGTTCTTCCGGCCATCGCGATATTCATCCGCATCATCCCATCCTTTCATCAATAATTGGACTTCACGGCCGCGTTGAGGCCGGACCCAGAGTGAACGCCGTAACGCAAAAGTCACAACTCCCAGGTTCCCCGCCACCTTATCCCTTCATTAGGGGCACAACGCCACAGTGAATCATGGTAGGAGTCATTAGCCCTCTTGGGGCGATTTCTCCGCCCTTGACCAACAGGCGGAATAGCAGCACTCCATTGCATTGGTTTCCCGACGATACGTTCAAACCTGGTTCATTTTCTCCGATTTTTTCTGCGTAAGCATCTGCCGGCTCGTTGCGTATCCGCTACTGCCTTCAGCCTTCGGATCCATGAGTCATTCGAGGGCCGGCTATATACTGGGCAGCACAAGATCTCACCCTGACGCTGCCGTCATGGAGTCCTTCTCTGGTTCGTCTATTCCAATGCCCCGGGGAAAGGCCATGACCAACCCCCTTGTCACGGCCACCATCCGAGGGAGCCACCATTCTTCGTCTTAACCGGTGAATAGCATCCTTTTTTGTCTTGTGGCATCTGACTAGCATCAGCTATTGCAAATTAGTCCCCAAGGCGGCTAATCCCAAGGAGTCCGCTGTCATAATGCAGGTGGGCGACCTCCGTAAGAATCCGGCTCAGTACCCGGAATTCCCGGCCATTCCTCCGCCACCAGGCCGTTTGAGTCCCATAACGATCTGAGACAGAGATGGCCCTGGGCTCTTCGCTGAAGCAAAACCCGTATCGTCCCCGTCCCGCCACCAGGTTATTACCGGCCCCGGGGCATAGAGCCGAAGGAGTCTTGAATCAGACGTAAAGGCTGTCCCGCAAGGATCCCGACAGACCCGCAATATGCCACTCCGTAATTCTCACATTACTGAGGATTTCGTACAGCGCATAATTGAGACTTGCCGCCCAACTCGACCAAATACTGTCCCACGCCGCAGCCTCTGTGTCGGTACGTTCTGCGCCACGATGATAACCAAGGCCTAAAACCATCCAGGTGATACTCTCTTCCGCGCTCTGAGCTTGAGGGAGTGGAACCATATCGACCAGCGGAGGGTCTGGCACACGGATCTTATGGGCCTTTTTGTGCGTCCATTCCACAAGCCGTTCCTCCTCTCGCAGACGCCAGCGATACCGCCACACGGCTTCTTCCCATTTGAGCCACCCGGAAGCCCATTGACTCATGTGCCGGGGCCAGAATCCTTCAAATCCCGGGAGGCTTCCTTGACCGATGTACTTTTGGCCAAGACGCCACATTGCCTCCCAATCCAGCCGCTCGTCCGGAACCACACCCGCACGGCTCATAACTTCCTGCGGCACCCGGGCATACAGAGTCGGACGGTGTGACCAACTCAATATTCTGACGATGGCTTGATCCAATAAGCTGTCTTGCCCCAGCCAATTCTGACAGGCATCCAGCCAAGAAGCTTCATGCCACCAATGGGGATGCTTTATGCCTACCGACGCCAATGCAACATCATGTTGGCTCAGAAGGGTTTCCTGCAAATGAATGGCATCCTCCACGCGACTCAATATCCAATAGGACGGCAGCGCCGTTTTTCGAACCAGGGCATCATATGCCTGATTGCCAATCAGTTCTCGAAGAACAGGAAGACACGAATAACATTGGGTTTGCCCTGCCAACCACGCCCAACGGCACCATTGTGCCGGATCAGCGTCTTGGGAAGGTGTCGGAAGTTCTCTTGCCATCACCCACCACCTCCGCAAGTCATAAATCTCTTATCCAGTCGAATGAATTCGACTGGTGCTAACGGTTCTGTGATTGCACGGGTGGGGGTCTCTAGTGACCAATCTGCCACGAAAAACACACCCACCGTACGGTAGGTGTCATCATCCTGAGAAGTCAGGCTCGAAGAACGCGGTCAACACCATGACCTTACGTTCAGCTTACCATTCTTGCGTACTTACAACAACATGCATCCGGTTGGATTCCGACGCCGGCTCAGATCCTGTTCTTTAAGCAAGCCGCCGGCACCACGCGGTTTGTCTGGAGCTGGACGCTGGCCGAACGGAACCGGCAATATGAAGCCGGACAAAAACCCCAAGCTGTTACCCGCTGAAGTATGAGCGGGTTTCCTGGTTGCGCGGTGCGCACCGAGATGCCCATGCCCAACCGTTTTCGGATTTAGCTGATACCTGGCATCGCTTCTTTACGGGGCAAAATGATCGTCCGGTGTTTAAGAAAAAAGGAGAAACCCCTGACAGTTTCTACGTGGCGAACGATAAGTTTTGATCGCAGACCGCCGCGTGAAACTGCCCAAAATCGGCTGGGTGCGCTTACGCGAATCGCTCTGATTCCCCGGAAAAATCTTGGGCGCCCGGGTGGTTCGTGAAGCCGATCAATGGTTTTTCGCGGTGCAAGTGTCCGTGCCTGATTCCATCTATTACCGGGCCCGCACGGGGAACGGTCTCGAAGACGTGGATGTTGGCATCAAGACGTTTGCCACCCTGTCCACAGGCGACAAGATCGCGGGGCCGCAAGCCCACCTCCGCACTTTGCGCGCTTGAAAATACGTCAACGCGCCCTCACCCTGAAGACGCAAGCTGCCAAAGTCCAGATTGGCGGGGCTCCGCAGGATGGCGCGATCGGCGATCTTCCAAGGCCTCTTAAGGCCGAGTATCATGCTTCCCAAGTAGTCAAATGCGCGTTGGGATGCCTCACAATGCCGTGAAGGAACAAGCGATTGGCTTCTTAGCTGAGTCGAGACGGAATATAATTATGGAAGTGGCGGAGACCAGGGATTCCCCCGAAAACGTGGTGAACCTGGCCATGACCGATGGGTCTATGGGTGCAGGGTTAGTGGAGTTGGCGCCATTTTGTGCAAAATCCCCGGATCTCGTAACCGCTGGTCGGCACCCAAAGGGTCTGTGATGTGTGAGAGCGGTTCTTTGGGAACATGATAGCAACCGTCTCCGATTTGATCCGCTTAGGCAATCGCGTATGATGAATCGAAAGGATGATCGATATGGGAAATAGTCAAGGACAGCAGCGCAGTCAGATTCACCCGGGCCTCGAAGTGGATATCGTGCTAAAGAAAGACCAGGCTACGGGATCTCTCACCCGCGGAATTGTTCAGGATATCTTGACAAATTCTGCGACTCATCCGCACGGTATCAAGGTGCGACTCAAAGATGGTCAGGTGGGACGAGTTCAGGCCATTATCCGGCCCTAGCGCCTGGCATGTGTCGCCGTGTTCTTGCCTAATGGCGACTCTGGTTGTATCGGGGCCGTGGTTTGTGACTTTTGGGTATTCGAATTTTATGATGGATCGACGGGTTATTGGGCCAGACAAATCCGGAATATTGCATGTGCTTCTTCGTTGAAAGAGTGTACCCCGATAGCCGGTGGACGTCTATCCGGCTCCCGGGTCGTCGTTAAACTGTCCACCCTTTTTCGTAAAACATGTTAGAAGCCGGTGGGTAGATGATCCGGCATCGCAATGCGGAGCTATGGCACGACAAGCCCGTTGGGAGGGTTAGCGACGAAGGTCCAGGACGGAAGCCATCATTAATATAAATGAATATAAATGGGCCCTGTTAGTTATGATGACCGCTGTTAGTTATGCCACACACTGGAATGCCTCGGTGCCAACTTGTTCGAGGCCTTCTGTAAGAAACTCGTCACGGACCCGATTAAATTCCCTCAGTATGTTGGTTGAACGCAACTCTGGCGGCACTCCCACATCCCTCGAATGCTTACCGCTTGCGTGGCTGTCTGTGTCATCGTTTCTCACTCTCATGGTTCGTCATGATTCTCCAATATCCTGCATATGAGTTTTGATGCCAGGTTCCCTCACCGGCTCCCCCGGCCTTTTCTTGGCGGCTCACACCTCCTTAGGGTCAATGGAACTTTATCGGAATATAACCCCTCTCGGAATCACACATCATAATTGCTACAATACTTTGGTATTGTGGATGTGGATCAAAATACCGGAAGTTCTTGTCCAATTCTTCCATAATGTGCGCATTCACAGGTCTATGGAATGCTATTACCCGATGAAATGAGGAATGCCAATGCTTTTCAATGCCGTTAAAATGTGGTTTCAAGCCTTGAAACAAGGGGGCACCTGGACGACCTTGGTATGGATGGCGGTGTTCTCCTTGACGTTTTTTCTCTTGTTACTGGTCGTCGGCGGAACCACTCTCGCGGGCGCCATGTTTCATTCCGGTTTCTCTCCTACCACAGGAGTGACTCCAACCAGCCCCGTGGCTCACTTTGCCATAGGTGTCTTGATCGTCTACATCCTCATGATGGTTGCAACCCCTTTTCTGACCGCAGGGCTCTACGGTCTATACGGCCAAGCTGTTCAAGGCAATAAAGTGTCGTGGGGAACTTTTTGGGCTATGGGCCGTAAGCTTTATGGCAGGGGATGGGGCCTTATGGGCTACGTGTCCCTCTATCTGCTGGTCATCGCATTTTTTGCTGCCATTGTCATTTTCTCTCTTCATGCCGTAGGGATTGTTCTTGTCGCCGCCGCAATCATTCTCACGCTTCCTTGGGCTCTGCGCATGACAGGAGGGCTCTTCGTAGACCAAAATACTTGGGGAAATAGTTTCCGTGCCAGTTTTCAAAAAGCTTATTATGGCCAGCTGTTGCTGGGCGTGTTCCTTGGCGCAATCGGCTATCTCATTCTGATTGTCTTGGACCTCGCCTTAACCCATGCCCTGGGGGCCGTGGGCATCGTGATTTACTTAATCCTCGAATTGGTTTTCGCCGTCGCCATTCCCGTCTGGCTTTTTGCCCTTTATGCCGCCACAAAATGATCGCAGTCCGTTTTGAATGCTAATCCGACGTGGGCTATGCAGGGAAATCCCTAAAGAAACCCGAATCCCATACTCCGTTTCTCTGATGTGTTCCGGCCGTGCTCTGCCATTAAGACGGCTAACCGCCTGGCGTTGTTTGGGACTGTCCGGAGCCTTTGCGGTCATTTTGCAGTAAGCGCCCCGGCTTCCTAAACGCTACCCGCCATTTTCTGGCCTGACTCACAACGACTTGAAAACGGAATTTATGATAAACTCACAGTATTGAACCGGAAGCAAAGCCAAATCATCCCAAATGGGGATGAACGGGGGAACCAGTGGTTACTGGGGCGAACCAACAGAGAGTCCTTTCCGCTCTAGCCCGTCAGCTAACCTCGTAGGCATGGAAAGACGGTAATCCGGCGACAGCTCGGTATCATCCCTTTCCTGTCTTCCCCGTTCTTTCTCGGGAACGGGAGGTACTTGGAACATGGATTATGACCACTTGATTGTGGCTTCGTCGGTGATGTCGCCCAACTCTGCGGGATCATTGGGCGAAGCTATCTTGGTCGACAAAGGAAAAATTGCAGCCATCGGCCATCCGTCCGATTTTGTCACCGCCAAGGTCCGGAAACGGACGGACCTCACTCCATTCCATCTCTATCCCGGATTCGTGGAATCTCATGCGCATTTGTGGCTGATGGGCCATCTCGGCCGGCAGATTGATTGCGGCCCGCCCGACAATGTCAGGGTTCAGGACATTCTAGAGCGCATTGCCCGGCGCACCCGGGAGGTTCCCCGGGGATCCTGGATTTTGGGTCATCACTGGGACGACACCTCTTTGGCTGAAGGGCGGCCTCCCACGCTGGACGAGTTGACACAAGTGGCACCGCACCATCCCGTCTATTTGCTTCACAACTCGGCACATCTTGCCGTGGCCAATCAGGCGGCCTTGGACCGCGCACGAATTACGGCCCAATCAGTGATCCCCGGTATTATGCGTGACGCCCACGGCAGGCTGACGGGAGAGCTGCACGAATGGGAAGCCTTGGAGGCTGTAAGCCGTCATATTCCCCGCCCGTCCGCCGATCAAATGGCTGAAGACATCACCCTGGCCGTGAACCAATGTCTGGAACAAGGGGTCACGTCGGCCACCGACGCAGCATTGGGACTGGGCGATCCCGATTCCATCCAGGCCATCTGGCATGCTTATCAGGCCCATAGGCTGGCCAAACGGCCGTTCGTGCGGACACAATGTTATGTGCGGGTGCTGGGACCTAACACCTTTATCCCCGCTGATCCCCCCACGCCCTTTCTTTCCGTGGCGGGCATCAAACTCTTTTCCGACGGCTCGATCCAAGGGCATACCGCACTCCTGAGCCATCCCTACCACGACCGCCCCGAAACGCGGGGCGTAGCTGTTAGCGAACTTGACTCGCTGGTTGAAACCATCGGCTTATACCAAAGCAGGGGATGGCAAATAGCCATTCATGCCAACGGCGATGAGGCCATTGATACGGTGATCCAAGCATACGACATAGCATTCGGAGGAAATTTCTCCCCAAGACGTCACCGTATTGAGCATGCGCAGATGGCGACCAAAGGGCAGCTGGAGCACATGCTTCACTTGGGAATTCTGCCCAACTTCTTCATCGGCCATGTCTATCACTGGGGGGATCGCCACCGCGACCTCTTTTTAGGCCCCGAACGCTCTCGTAACTTGAATCCTCTGCGCACTGCGGGTCAGTTGGGTCTGATCTACGGCTTGCATTCCGACGCCCCAGTCACACCGCTTAATCCGCTGCATTCGCTAAAAACAGCAATCACGCGCCTGACCCGCTCGGGACAAGTTCTGGGGCCCGGACAAATCATCCCCTTGAAGGAAGCATGGCAAGGTTATACCAGCCACGCCGCCTATTTGGGATTTCGCGAACATCAAGTGGGAGATTTGGCTCCGGGCCTTTATGCCGACTTCATTGCCCTGTCAGAGAATCCTCTGTCCCAGGGTCCTGAAGCTTTAGAGTCCACGAGAGTGATCAAAACCTTCCTAGACGGAGAGGAAGTCTTCACCCAATGACAACAACAGGCGTGCAGTGACTACTCGCAAGAAGACGGAAAGGGGGAAATCTTATGTTATCGCGGCTGATTGCTTTGATTATTGGTCTCATTGTCCCGATTCTGGCCATAGTGGCTCTGTTTCCCTGGTACGACCGTGTTCACCCATTGGTTCTGGGCTTTCCTTTCCTCTATTTCTGGATCTTTATGTGGTTTCCCTTGACCACCCTGTGCCTGTATGTGGCATGGAAGCTGGAACACCGTGCGTTAGGAGAGGGGGAACGATAAGCATGGCTATTGCGATATTGCTCGTCTTGCTGGCGGGATCCCTTGGATTGGCTATGTTGTCACGCCGCCATCACCAGACCCAGAATCTGGAAGACTTTCTTGTCGCCGGCCGCTCTTTACGCACCCCCTTGTTCTATCTTCTGGCCGTGGGTGAAATCTACAGCATTGGCACCATCATCGGGTTTCCGGGCGGAATTTATGCCGGCGGCGCGGTCTATGCGGTGTGGTTTCTCGGATATATATTACTGGCTTACCCCATTGGCTATTTTGTGAACCCGCTGTTATGGCGAGCCGGGAAATATTACGGCGCGGAAACCGGGCCCGATCTGTTTCACCGGCATTTTCGCAGCCCGGGACTCATGCTGGTGGTTGCCATCGCATCGATGATCTTTGTGATTCCCTGGGGCCAGCTTCAATTTGCCGGACTAGCTGTGGTTCTGAAGGCATTCGACCCGCACCTGAATCCGGTCATTGGCTTGGTTTTGGCCGGCGGTTTGGCTTTTGTCTACATTCTCTTGGCGGGCATGCGGGCCCCTGCCATGGTTTCCATATTGAAAGATTCGCTGATGATTGCATCCATTCTTCTGGTCGGGATTGCCGTAGCGGTGATTTCCGGCGGGGTATTGCCAATCTTTCACAAGATGGCCTCCTTAAGTCCCCATTTCCTGATCGTGCCGATATCAGGCACGAAAAATGCCATGCCCTTTGTCTTGACCACGATCTTGTTTCAGGCTATGGGGTTCTATGCAACCCCGTTTGGGATGCAATACAATTTTACAGCCCGATCCGAAGAAGCGGTCAAAAAAGCCCAGATGGTCATGCCGCTTTATATGATCATGTATCCATTCCTCATTATCTCGGCCTTCTTTTCCCTCGCATATCTCAAGGGACTGCAGAAATCTCCGGATTTGTCGTTTATGGCCGCAGCCATGCATGTTTTGCCCCCGTGGCTGGTCGGAGCCGTCGCGGCCGGGGCCAGCTTGTCGGCGATTTTGGTCTTGGCGGGAGTGAGTCTAACCATCTCGTCGATTGCGGCCAAGAACCTTATTCGGGGATACATCGCCCCCCATGCCACGGATTTTACTGTGGAAAAGTGGACAAAAGTCATTGTGGGCGTTTATCTTTTGATTAGTATTCTTCTCACAGTGCTAACCCCGACGCTCATGTTAAATCTGATTAATACCGCTTATTACGGATTCACGCAATTCTTTCCCGGACTGATGGCCATTTTGTTCTGGAAAAAGGCCACACCCGTGGGAGTCGGAGTAGGGTTGGTTGTCGGTGACGCCGTGGCCTTGACCCTGTATTTCGCTCATATAACACCGTGGGGTTGGAATTTGGGACTTGTGGCGCTTTTGGCCAACGCTTTCGTCACCGTCTCCGTCTCGCTTATCACCAAAGGGGAACACAAGCCTGTAGCCTTTTTGTCTTCAGAAGATATCGCCTCTAGCCAGATCGCCGCGACCAAAGAATGATTCGAGGATCCGGCCCGGCATCAAGGTTCACACCTCCGATATCCTCGGGGATTCTGACGGACCATGATCGAAAGATTGGCCAATTGGGCGCCTCGCCAATCCCTGGCACGCTCAAAAACGCCTTCAACCCAAACATGGTGACCTCGTTTCCGTGACCCGCTGAAGGATCAGCAGTGAAAGCTTGTCTTAATATTGGGCTAATGGTGATCTCCCTACCACGAAATTTCCATAAACCATGCACCCGCTACAGGATTGGCGTGGTAGGGAGCAATATCGCGAAATCCTAATGCCGTGTACAGGTGAATGGCGGCACCCATAGAAGAAGGGACCGTTTCCAAACGCATGGCCCGATATCCCCGTTTTTTGGCCTCCTCGATGAGCCTAATAACCAACTGCCGGCCGACTCCGGTATTGCGGCAGGCGGGACGGACATAGAGCCGCTTCATTTCACAAATATCATGAGACAGTGGCCTCAATGCCACACAACCCCATAGGGTCTTCCTCTCGCAAGCTAGCAACCCAACACCTGCAGGGGATCCATATCGGGTGGGCAAAGACGGCAACTCGGCTTCAAAATCCTGAAAGCACAGCGCAAAATTCACAGAGATGCCATATTCCTCGAACAACGCGTGCAATTGTTTCCACTGCAGAGGTGTCACCGTTTCCACGATTTCCACCGGCCAATCCTCCTCGTCCCATCTGTGAATCGATGGAGAAATTTCCGCGCAAAAAGGCGCAATTGGTACATAATCCTGCCCAATCGAGGCTTTAGAAACAGTTTAGCGAATGGCAGGGCGTCTCATGTCAGGAAAAGAATAATCCCTTTCTTTGGGATCTTGAGGCAAACCGCGTGCCAAAAAACACACATCTCTATCCGTCGATTGATGCACAACCTTGATCCGTCGTCCTCGAGGGCCGAATGACGTCATCCAAGAGTCGTGATGTGCTCTGCCCGTTGGATCATGATGGCTTCTTCCTGCGGTGTTCTCCCGAAACTTTGCCCCGATCCAGAACTCCCGAATCGTCGATACCGGAAGATCCGTTCGATTCTGCATTCCCCATAAAAGGTATCCACCACGATAGATGGTGAGTCTGCGGCTCTCTACTGATACCGTGCGGCAATGACCGCGAGGAGTTGACGAGGGCAATCCGGATATACCAAAAACGGGGTCCTTGGCTGGCACAACCCGGTTGGATGCCTAGCCAGGGCACTGCAATGTATTTCGGGGTATGGGGTAGGTAGAACGCGGCCTCGAGGCTTGGCTGTCTTAGCGAGTTTCTCTCGGACCGCGAACCCCTGCAGAACCGGACGTGCGCAATTAACGCATCCGGCTCCCCAAAACACTCACACGCATGACGTGGGCCGTGTCGGCCTTGCCCTGTCCCACCCAGCGGCTATCTCTTATCGACTCGCCTGTAGCACTGAGGTGCCAGTCGGCTACCGGAATGACTTCAGATGCGTTACGATATGACGAGCCGTAGTCAGATTGATGGAACCGCCCTTCAAGAAGAGACGTTTATCATGTCGTCGGCCTGAACAGTCACTTGGTGCGTCTTTTGGTTGACTTTCCAGTCTATATGTACTGATTGCGGTATCCGGGAGGAGTTCAGATAGAACCCAACACCCGCCTCAGACGACAGCGCAGAGGACGTGATCATCTTGGGACCAAAGTGAATGACCACATCGCGCACCGTATCCGGACTCGTATTCTGCACTTCGGCATATACCAAAGGATGCCGGTGGCGAAACCACAACCATCCCGTCGTGACTGTTCCGTGGCCGACGTACAAAGTCCAAGCGTGAACGGGGTTTTGTCTAAGATCGTTCAATACCCTGTTACTAAAATGATTCAGACCCGTCTGATAGGGAGTAGGGCTGCCACATCCCGTTAAACCCAAACTTAAACCCAATAAGAGCGCACAAGACGCAAAACGCCGGGGAAACAGCCACAATGCTGCCATATGCTTGGCTCTCCTTTGTCCAAGGTATCTACGCGGCCTCCGGCATGAAATCCCCTTCGGCTATCGCTTGCCCTTTTTCCTAATGTGGCGGGAAGGCCCACTCCAGGATGGAAAGGACGTCCGTTTGAGGTCAGCAACAATGTCCGTTCGTATTTTATCCCTATTTCCATAGATTCCACAAACTGATTTTGAATCGGAGAGCAGCAAAATAAAAAAGGACACTCTCGCGCCTATTCACTCCCCAATCCCCGTAGCAACGTAAATTCGATCATTGTCAGCCGCGGACAGGACAACGGAAGAATCAACACCCCACAAATACCCGGATCTTTTGTCATCATTTGGTCATTATTCGGCGATAACCTGAACTTAGCCTCAAACACCATACAAGCCGTCAAAAAATTATATGACTATCTAAGGAGGAAGATGATGATGAAACACTCAGTGATATGGGGTTTCGTGTCAACCGGACTGATCGCGGCCTCGGTGATTGCCGCCGGGACGGCGCCAATCACCTTCTCTGGTGCAACGGCCGCATCGTCGGTTTTTGCATCGTCCAACAGTCCAAGCCAGTCTCAGGCTGAAAAAACTGCCATTCAGCATGTCGGCGGAGGGCAAATAAGTCACATTTCATCCGATACTTATCAAGGGCAAGCGGTTTATGACATCCACGTTCTATACAAGGGTACGCTGTATGACGTCAAGGTGTCGAAAAGCACGGGGGTGGTGATGCAGACAAAACTCTCCTCTGAGCAGCCCGGTGTCAATGGCTCTTCTCCCTCTCCGTCTGGGTCTCAACCTTCAAGTTCTTCCTCCTCGTCGGTGAGTTCCGGCCAGGCAGGACAACTCGCCGTGAAAGCAGTGGGTGGGGGAACAGTGTTGCACATTTCCAGCGACCACTATCAGGGAACTCCTGTCTGGGATGTTCACGTTCAGTATCAAAATCAAGTATGGGACGTCAAAATTAGCCAGATCACAGGATCTGTTGCGGAAAAGTTTTTGTCTCCCGAACAGAATCCGGGACTTTCACCGTCCCGTTCGTCTCAACCCACACAAGACAAATCACCGGACAAACAAGACCAGCACAATCAGAAAACGCAAGACCAGCAAGATCAGCACAACCAGCCCAGTACACCCGCATCACCGTCTTCCAGTGGGGGTATTGTGTACGGCCAAAAACTAACAACTCCGCCCGCGTCCTATCAACAATACGTCAACCAGGCCTTAAAGCAGGAAAATGGCACCTTGAAATGGATTAAATTGATCCAAAAACACCAGGGTGACATTCAAGCCAACATCAAAATTCGCCGCGCCCAAGGAGGCACGGTGAAGGTGAAAGATCTTTTTAGCGCATCCGGACAATTATTGCAGCAAACAATGAATCATTAAAGTTGATGGGGAAGAGCCAGGAAAGGACAGAAAAAGAGGGGAAGAGCGGTTCTTCTCCTCGTGTCCTCGTGGGGAGGCATGGCAATATGCGCGGCTACCGGATATGGACTTTTATCGTCCTGTGCGTGATGATAGCAGCTCCCGGATTGATGGTGTATCATCAGGTTCCCGCTCCCGTGCCTCGGGCAGGCGTTTCCTTGACCACAGGGCTCGGGCAAATACGTGCAGCGTATCCTCATGCACAAGTGTTAACTGTGGTTCCCGACGTCTATCACCACGCCGTCGCATACCGCTATCGCCTGAGGATGCCAAACGGCCGTCTCTGGCATGTTTACCTCGATGCCCGGACTGACCGCATCCTGGCCACACAACCTTTGCCCGGGATTGCGCCCCGGCCATCCCCCACTTCCCGTCCTACTCAACAATCCGTACGGCAAAAAGCTCTGGCAATCGCGTATCAAGCGGTTGGAGGCGGACAAATCGTGACTGTGAAGACCAATACGGAAGATCATGGTCGAATCTATATAATAGAGCTCATGTTGACCAATGGGCAGTATGCCAAGGTGCGAGTGAACCCGAACACGGCCCAAGTTTTATCCATTCAGGTGGAAAAGGTGGACCATTAGTCATGGACCAAAATATGCGAATCCTCATCGTCGAAGACCATCCTGAAGTGGCACGGTGGCTTCAAGGTGAACTCGGTCATTTCGGCTGGAAAGCCGACGTGGCGGGTACGGTCCAATTGGCGCGCACGATGGCCCGACACCAATTCTATCAAGTCCTGCTTCTTGACATCATGCTTCCCGACGGCGACGGAATCGAGCTGTGCCGTCAATTGCGCAGGTTTACCAATGCCGCCATCATTATGGTGACCGCCAAAGATGAATTGGCAGACCGCATTCAAGCTTTGGAGGACGGTGCCGACGATTACATCACCAAGCCCTTTGCCATTGACGAATTGCGGGCGCGCATCCGGGCAGTATTGCGAAGAACCCACGGGGACAGGGGCCCGGTTTTGGAATTTCATGATCTCCGGCTGTGGCCGGAAGAAAGAACGGCAGAACAAAAGGGGAAACCCTTGGATTTAAGCCGCCGGGAATTTGAACTCCTCTTGGTACTGTTGGAAAATCCCAACCGCGCCTTGACCCGTGACCAATTATTGGAAAAGGCATGGGGGTTCGACTTCTACGGAGAATCCAACGTCGTCGATGTCACCATAAGACGTCTTCGTGACCACCTTGATCCGCAAAGTCCGGTCAGCATTGCGACACTTCGCGGTATCGGCTACATGCTCAAATACGGCCATGATTAGACCCAAACGCCTCACCTGGCGAATTTCATTGGCCCTTATGGTGAGCATTGGCGTTGCCGTCATTATGGCCGGGCTCGGATCCGGATGGTTTGTTTATTCCTTGGCTAAGAGCACACTCATTCACGAAAGCATGCAGGAAATTTCCCAAACAACAAAAACCTCGGCTCACAAACTCACGGAGGAGTATCGGCAGCATCCGGGGCGGGCTCCCGTGGAGGATTTGAATGACCTGGCCGCCGCCGGGCATCTTTATGTCCTGTTAATCACACCATCAGGACATTTTATTGGATCCAGCGGATCCCTTCCACCCGCACTCCCCCAGAATGGCTGGGTTAACGCAGGATCATCTGGCTGGTTTCCTTTTCACGCCATTCCTTACGTGTTCGCTTCCTCCCCATTGACCTTGAACGGTCAAGCCCGCCGTCTCATTATCGTCGACGGGCTTGACCGCACTGCCGCGTTGCTGTCGACTTTGCGGACAGCGCTGTTATTTGGAGAATTGTTGCTGGTATTAAGCAGCACTCTGGCAGTGGTCATCATTGTCCGCCAGCTCACCGATCCCCTGCGTTCTTTGGAACATCTCGCTCAAACCACAACTCTTTCCCGCAAGAACAGCAATTCCGTGGACATTCACTCCAGACTGACCGAAGTTGCGTCCTTGACCGATTCCTTTAACAACATGTTAGAACGCCTACAAAAAGCTCAGGAAAGGGAACGGCAGTTTACCAGCAATGCCGCCCATTCGCTGAGAACTCCGATTCATGTCATCAGGGGATATATCCACACTCTAAACCAATGGGGCCACGAGGACCCCGAGACCAGACATCTGACGTTAAAGGCGCTCGCCCGGGAATCGCAAGCGATGGAAACCCTGGTAGACCGTCTTCTGCAACTCTCCCGAATGGAGCAAGATGACCCGCCGGGTCTTCGGCCCGTGGTCGTGGCACCGTATGTGGCGAAGATCCTGCCTCGTCTGCGTGATACATGCCTCCATCACCCTTTGGTCCTGGACTGGCCCCAGTCCCCCGTCCCGCCCATCTTGTCCGAACCCAATCTGCTGGAGGCGGTTCTGCGCACCCTGGTGGAGAACGCGGATGCCTACGGTGATCCGGAAACGCCGGTGGCCATCTTTGCGACTTACCGCGTGAATAATAATAAGGTCCGTATTGGCGTCCGCAATTATGGACCGGATATCCCGGCCGACGTCTTGAACCATCTCTTCGACCGGTTCTACCGCGCCTCTCAGCCTGCATCCAGTCATCACTTTGGTCTCGGCCTGTCCATTGCCGACAGTATCGTCGGCCGCATCCAAGGCGAATGGTATGTGAAAAGCCTTGATCACGAAACCGTCTTTGCTGTCGATTTGCCTCGTGCCGACTCCTAATTTGGCCCGGTCTTCTCCTGGTGACAGCTTTATTGGTGTGACATTGCACCTGTTTAGTGTGTGCATGTCACCATGCTAACAAGGCCGGGGATGTCGAATTCCGGCCTTGTTAGTGTCTCTCTTGTCAGATACGCACGGTTTTGAGCACGCGGTAGCTGTGCGTATCGACAAACACCCACCAATACTGTCCTTGGCGATCAATACTCACCCTCCAAACATCAATCCCATTCAAACGAGTTCGGGTTATGGCGACCGGATGTCCTCCTCCTACGGCTTTTTCGGCAGCCAGATCAGCAAACAAAATGCGTTCCGACAAGGATATGGACGCGGGTGAGAGATTCGCAGCATGGGCAGCGGCAGGAAGCATGGCCGTCAATCCGCTGGTCAGCATTAGGGCGGCTGCAAAATGCATCTTTTTTCTCATGGTTCTCATCTCCTTATCTTGAAATCTTCCCACTACCAAGGTTGCTTAGAGCGCCTTTCATTCTGAGACTATCCCCTGACGATGACTCGAAGATGACATTCCCTCCATTTCTTCCAATTTCTTCACAAAAAATTGGGTTGTTGCCACAGCTCCCGGGGACGCTCTTTTTGGGATGTTCATCCGAGGCAACAATCACCAGGGATCCGGTCCAAGACAAGCGGAGGAAGTGAGATGGTGTTCAACTTAACAGGCCTAAGCAGGCCTTATACGGACAATGAGTGCAAAATATCATGCAGCAAATCGTGCAGGGGTATTTGCCACCAACATCGGTGCCGACAAGGAAGACGGCCTCCAAGCTAACTGTGAACCTCAACACCGTAGTCAGGGCGTATCAGGAACTGGAACGGTTGAATTTGGCGTCAGAACACTGTCAATCCGTTCCCAGCAGTGATTTCGAGAGGCTCTCGCAGAGATGATCAATAGCTGGCTCCCCGGATGTGTTCCATCGTCCCTGGTACTTAGATATGGATCGGCGTTTCGGAAAGGTCAGTCTGACAAAATTTCAACGTTTTGAGCCGTGAATCGTTGGCTGTCCTTAGCCTCTGTCTCGACAAGATCAAATGCCACCCTTTGACCTTTCTTGAGAAAGCGGAATCCATTAGGAAATCTCACCAAATCAGGTTTGATCGCACTGAAGTGAACAAAGACATGTTGCCCATCTTGTCCATCTAATATGATTCGGCCGTAGCCTTTTGTCTCCTTAAAACCATTTCACAATCCCCTCGCACCGCGACATGAGGACAACCCCTTTCAGGCCCTAAAGCCAGCACCCTCTGACCATGGACCATCATTAAGTGATGGTCCACTACGAAATGGTTCGCACCTGCTTTCGACCTCTTGAACAATTCGAACGCCTGATCCCTCAAAATTCACAAATGCCCACAGAATCTGATCTGCCTCGTGTTTCATGTCATACGCCTCCGATGGCATCATATCTGTCACCATTTTCCGCAGGGTCACATGAGAGGATTTTCTCTTAATGTTCGCTCTCTGTCGACGGGTCTTATTCTTGAACCAACCGCTGGCTGAATTCCCCATCGTGGGCTAGAACCCTGCCAGGAGCGGTGTGCCGTCACGGGTCTCCTTCCCGCGACGGAACCCCTCCATGAGGATGGCCATAACCTGCTTTTGGGGGGTCCAAAGACGGATCTTGGAGCCATCTAGTCGGGAAAGAAGGTTCCATTCTAGCCCCATGTCTGCATCACCATCCCACCCGCATTCGAAGCAGTGAAATCGACCCCCTTGTCGATTGTCCGGATGGACATATCCACACATCGGAACGGGACAGGCTTGATGGGGCTATGCAGCATAAACCGTTTCAAGGCGGGAAGCTCCGCCTTGGTCCGAAACTCCAGCTGTGCCCCTCGGGCAGATCTCGCCCCAAAGGGAGACGATCCGCGAGGGTTTGCGGATTTTCGTACGGCCCCGCCTGTGGGTCAAGTCCTGCGCCACCACAACAGACGGTTGGGTTGAAACCGCACCAATCCCTGGTGGTCCCAGTAGGAAATCCGGAAATGCTCCGGCACCAGAAGCCTCTCCACGCAAAATACGAAAAGGAGGCCGCTCTCAGTCAGTTCTATCACACTTCATCCATTCCCAGGTCCCAGGCCGGGAACTAACCTCCGGACAGCCAACACTAGATTGTCCCTAGCTCTTCATCACATCTTTCTGGACACTGTTTTGATGAAAAAGAGCCGCGAACGACTGAAGTTGGGGAGTTTTTTGAGGACGGCCTAAGAGAAATCCCTGGCCGTAGGTGATCCCAAATTCTTTGAGGATAAAAAACTCCTGCAGCGTCTCAACACCTTCCGCAACGAGCATAATGTTCAATTCGTCACACATCTGGACCACAGATTTGAGGACAATCTGACGTCTGGGATCATGGTCCACACCAGTGATCAGCATACGGTCCACTTTGAGAATGTCTGGGTGCAATTCCAAAATAGCTCCCGTTCCCATATATCCGGCCCCATAGTCGTCCAGGGCAATCGCGTGCCCCTGGGAACGCCAAATCGCCACCTGTCTGATCAGCTCCGGATTGGTCAGAATGGGCCTCCTTTCCGAGATCTCCAGAACAACCCGGTGGGAATCGACATGGGAGTGTCCCGGCATCGCCGGAATATCGGACTTCAAATTATCCACATTGAGAAACAGATTTTGGTCCATCGGCAAATCGGGCAAACGGCTTAATCCCACTTTGCGCGCCATCACCTCCAAGTTTGCACGCTGGCCTATCCGCTTGGCTATCGCAAATAGAGCCGCCGGCGACTCCCAAGAACTCCCCGGCTCTCCTCGCAATAAGGCTTCATGAGCCACGACCATCCCTGTGTGTAAATTGACCACCGGTTGTAATGCCGCCCACAACCTTGTGCCCATACCATCACCATCCTTGGTTTCAAACAACCATCCTTGGCATTAAAATACTGTCGGCAACCGACAAGAAGAGCGAACCCAATATACCTTGAACTATTCGGCTTGTGAACAGAATATCCTTTTTCTTTGCTGGTGTTCTTTATTCTAAATGGTTGGTGTTGGATAGTCGAACATTTAGGGGTTTTTCACAACATTCGGATCCAAGCGGATCCAAGCTTTTCACGTCTTGATTCATTTTGAGCTCCAGAAAGGTTCCTGCACAGTCCTTGGGTCATTGAGAGACAACGCCTGGACAACTCCTTTTAAGCCAGAGCAGAGTCTCGCTCGTAAGACCATAGTCAACCGCCCCGGTCTCAAGGCCGGGGTTTGCGACTTCCCGGAAGTACGGGCGACAGCCACAGCCGTCTCCTTCCTTCGGATGGGGTCGCATCGTAGGGGGTTGACAACACTCTCACGATCACGGGCTTGCCGCGATCACCTGTCACCCGGCACTCAATTCCCTGGCGATGCAGGTTCATGGCACCAATCCGGTCATCGTGGGATCGGTAGTGGCATTGTTGGCACGCGAAGCGGTGCCGGCCCGTATCGCGATTGCCTCGGGCCACATGCCCGCACTTGGGACAGGTTTGCGAGGTATAGTGGGCATCCACCGCCACCGTGCGGGCTTGCGG
>PXYT01000140.1 GCA_003023725.1 Sulfobacillus benefaciens
GCTTTTACTACCACCGTTAAACATTGTTAAAGCAGCTGTTCCACAATCGCCATATGACGTAGTATTTGGCAAAGATATCAAAGGTACACCATTCTTTATTGTCATTATCGTCGTTTTCGTGTGAGATGGGGAATTAAAAATGGACGGTCGTACCGTTCCAGGTGATTGGGCAAAGGCCGGGGCCGTCCCCAGTGCGAGCGACAGCAACGGAATAGCCGCCATGACACTCAAAGTTTTGGCTTTCATAATGGAAAAAACTCCTCCTTCTTGGATACGGTCGAAGGAACGAACCCCATCAGATTCTATTGTCTGAGTTATCACCTACCCCATGCAAGAGGCGAGGAGGGCATTTGTGACAATTTTGCCCTGACAGAGTTCGACACGAAAAGACAAGGCAAGCCGAGAACGGGTGTACCCAAAAAGGGGGTCCCGTCGGCAGCCCTGAAACCCGCATGCTGGCATCATCATTCTTCCCCTGTTAGGTGTACCCACAAAGAAGTCTTAACGATACAACTTGCGAGGACTAGTCTTTCATGCTTAATACCCTGCGTCGGTCATAACTAAAGGTAAAGCCTGCCAGAAATGCGGCAATATGTTTTCCGCCATATTTTTTACTTCTGCAAACCAGACCGGCATCTCTCTGGAATCCTGTTGTGCGATCAGCGGTTGAAATAAGGGGTTGTTCTGAAGTTCTAGTGGGATGGGTTGCCGAGGAATTAGGCTACGTTTGTGTTTTGAGTGATTATTTAAATCGATAATTTTTTTCCCATCGTTTGTGTAAATAGCCGTCAGCGTATGGATAAGTTCAGAACTGAGCTTGGTTGAGGTAGCGGCTCCTATTAACCCCATCTTGGGGTCAAACAACTGGTTGAACGATGCAGGATAATAGCTCCCAGCCTTTTGAGGGTATTCTACCAACCACACTGCATGGCCCAAATTATCCAACGCGGAGTGCATTGACCCTTGTACTCCATCAATGATTCCCCACAAGGTAACATGTTTGGGCAGTTCTTCATATTGATGTGCCACTGCTTCGCTTTGCCACAACTCATAATTTTTTACACCTGACAAAGCGCTCACACTTTTCGCATAGGCACTCCACACTGTCAGCAATAAGTTCCATTGAATATCATCCGTTTCAGGAGGTACTCGACCCAAGATCGGACTCAAGTCCTGTAATGCCTTTATAGTGTCCGAATCCAACGTGAACCATGGATGAACCAATTGTGACCATTCAATCATTTGGAGGAGCCACCTTTCATTCGTTCAGTTAAACTTAATAAGATTGGCGATCGAGCCTCGTGTTGCTCGATTAAGGTGGAGCAACTTAGAGGGCGCCTAGTCGGTTAAGGGATCGTAACAACGGGGGAGTATTGCGGCCGATATTGTCACCATACTCTAGAAGTGCTGCCCATCCACCGCCTCGACGACGTAGAAGTTGCCTGGTTGTATTAACAAGGTCTGTAGCCATGAAATGTCCTCTCCTTGTCGCACATGGTGTTGGATAAGGTCCGCATGCAAATTTTCCCCGTCTAGAAGCCGAACGGAGGTCTCAATAAGCGGGAGATTAAGCGGGTGATCAGCTAAGTGAATTCGCGAGGCATCGCCAAACAACCGCAGATAGAGTCCTTTAAAGGGGAGTTCTGCTAGGTAGACGAGCAATCCATGTAACGCTTGAGCGGCCTCGCGTTCTAGCTCCGCGAAATTTCCAGACTCAATAGGTCTGCATCGATAAAATCCCCATAACGAGTCATGGACAAGCACATACGGGGTGCGCGATGTCAGTGTGCCAACATGTCGCGGGAATGGGTCGTCTGTCACGACCATCACGCCCAACCACAAATAATCCTTTGCTTCAGGGTGTGAATCGACTTCGTCGTGAAAGGCTTTTTTGAGGTGCTCGTTTGCCGTCATGGGATCATTCCTCCTTCGAATTTTAAAGATACAAGCATCGAATCACGGGATTTCGCCTGCCGACCTAAAGGTCGCCCTGTCAGTCCCGACTCGCGAGCGATAATTTTCCTTAAGTTAGGCAAGCGCTTCATCATCAATTCATGATTTTTTGCCAAATAGCGATTCAGTGGCGAATGTGAAAAATCTGGATATGCTTTAACCTATTTCACGATAGATCACTTGGCGTATTTCGTAGGGCGTTTTGCCCGTGAAGTTTTCTTCTGACCACTGGAGATCGTCATAAAACCACAGCTTTTCGACGGTTCCTGACATTGCTTCATTTGGGTCATTCGTAACGTCTAAAACCATTTGAAAATATGTTTTTGTCTGATCAGCATGAGCCAGAAACGTTGCGGTGTTCTCGTTGAAATAGCCGACAATGCCGTCGGCAAATACATTGACAAACATTAGGGATTCCTCGTTTGAGGTGCTTATAGTGATTCAATTGTCCATGACGACATTTATGTTATCATATTGTTGAAATGACTGGCGAGAAATCGACGAAATATCTCTGGGGAGAATGCGTATGGCTGGTTTTACCACGAAACAAGTGATGTCCTTCACGGACCTTACCTCTCGACAACTCAACTATTTTGATACTACCGGATTGCTGTCTCCGTCGGTTAAACGAGCACACGGACGAGGTACCTCCCGGCTGTATTCTTTCCGTGACGTGGTGGCACTACGGCTAATCGCGAAGTTGCGACGGCAAGGAATTTCCTTGCAAGCCGTGAGAAAGGCCGTGAACTATCTGCACACCATGAAAGAACAGACCACCCTATCGGCTAGTGTATTGGCCGTCAACGGGAACGATGTGGTCCTGGTCGAACGAGATCAACTGGTTGTGAGCTTGCTGAAACAACCTGGCCAGCTTTGTTTCCTCATTGATTTGGGGGGCATTACGCGAGAAGTGGAGGACGCGATTCGCGCCGTGGGTTAATGTTGACTAAGGGATTGGAGGCGGCTGCCAGTTTGAGTTTGTCATTGAGTGAACAAGAAAAAACCTATTTGAGCCTTTTCCGCTGTGCGGAAAAATCGGGCTGTGGATAACTTTTTTATGGCATTATATGCCAAATATGAGTCGTGCTGTCCATGACAACAAGGCTTGTCCGGGACGCGTAGGCCGCGGCGATC
>PXYT01000141.1 GCA_003023725.1 Sulfobacillus benefaciens
GGACGATCCAGTGGGTGGACGAAATTCCCAAGACTGCCACAGGCAAGTCGCTGCGCCGCCATTTCCGGGAGGCGCCATAACTTTTGTGCTATATTATCGCCACGGTGTTGGAATCTTCGTCGTCTCTTTTCACTTGAGGCGGGGCTTGGAGACTCCAAAGTCTCTTTGCCCCGCCGTTGATCTCAGGCACCAACACACATCGCGGGCGGTGGCAAGGCGGTATCTCTGGCTCTCGGTGTCTTCGACACTGGTTTTATTCGCATTGGGGAGTCTTAACGGGGGTGTCGCGCAAAAGGACGCGATTGAGCCCTTTATTTGTCGAATGGATCCGGGGATACGGGGACGGTCTTTGTTTATCATCTGACAGCGGAATGTCTGGAAGTGACGTGGAAACAGGGATGGCCCAAGGGATTAAGCGTCAAGAGAGATGTGAGCGGAGGGTGGGCCTTGTTCATCCTGCTCTGATGCGCGCCATGTCTTTTCCACATGTTGAAATTCCATCGATGATGGGATCTTGCAGAACACTGACTGTTGCTGTGACAGTCCCGGCGGGCGATGACGATCCCCGTCACCTGCGTATGCCGAACTCGACAATTCTTCTCCGGTGGCGAATTGCACACACATTGAGTTCATTTCCTATGAATGGTCCTTCTCAAAGCAACAAGGTGTCTGGACAATATGTCATGCGACACGAGGAATGGAGGGCTTCGACCGATAACCTGTTCGATTGGTGGTTCAATAATGGATAGCCCTAGATATTAATAGATCCTGTACTGCACCGTGATTGGTTTACATGCCCATTTTTCAGGGACGGGATATTTGTCTGGCACAGGAGCACTCTCTGTGTTTCCGGGTATTCCACTGATGTCATTAATACCTTGTGACGGAGGATTCGCGGGGTTTGGGTAACCTACAAAATGTCGTCGTTTACCAGACTTTTATCACGGAGTGATACAGAAAATTTGCCACATGAAGCCGTCTCTTCCGAGGAGATCCCAAGTGGGTCTTCCGTGGTCAATACATTACCAAAAAGGCCGTTCCAGAGAAAGGGAATGGGGAGACCGTGAAGGATAAAAACAGTCCCGATATTTGTGCGCTGTCCACGCGCCATGTCTGCCTACGCTCACGTCTACATGCCCACAGCAGTTCAACGGATGCAAAGAATCCACCAGGTCTCTCAACATCCGATAAACTAAGAGGGTACCAGTCATGGAAGTTCTTCTTCCCCCGGACCCATTGGAACCATCTACAATCACGCCGGCATCCTCGGTCACGTTGTTTGCTCGGAAAGGACGGGTCAGTGATTCGACTCTAGTCACCTGAATCCTGTATGAAAGGACTGAAGACAATGAACATATGGGTCATTGGTGCCAGCCGGCCTCAATTTGATGCCGCAACTGCGACAGCCGTTGTCAAGAGTGTGGCTCACGCTGTCGTGGACAGCGGGCATGTTCTTCCGCATGAACCCTTGATGTTGAGTGAATGGGACATCGCCGAGTCCCTGACGCCGGAGCTGAAGGCCATGATTCACACCGCCGACGTGGTGGTGGTCGTCATCGCCACATTTGTCGGTGCGGACATGGTAATAAAGATCTTGGACGGCGTCAGCGACAAAGCGATCTTATGGGCGCTCCCGGAACCCTCGATAGGGGTCGGGCGGCTTCAGCTGAATTCCTTATGCGGGGCCTTGATGACACACAATGCCCTTCAGGGTCTGTCGCGCGATGTGCCTGTTATTTACGGCAATCCGGCCGCAAGGGAGACTCAAGAAGAATTTGTCCGGCACATAAGAGTGGCAAGCACTATCCGGGTCCTTCAGGGCACGACTTTAGGCATCGTTGGACAAAGACCGCCCGGCTACTATCCGTCCGATTTCGATGAATTACAATTGCAGCGGGTTTTTGGAGTGCAAATCCGGCGTTTTGCTCTGAGCGAAGCATTCCGCTATGCGACTGCCACGTCCCAGAACATGGTAGATCATGAAGTCTCTCTGGCCTCCGAGCAACTTGAGAATATGGACCAGGTCCCGGCCAAGCAGCTCACGCAATCGGTGCGGGCGGAACAGGGATTGCAAGCGTTGGTGCTGGAGCATCATCTTACCTCGGTCTGCGTAGAATGCTGGCCTCAATACATGACAGAATATGGTGGCGCGGTATGTTGGGCCCATAGCCAGCTCATTGATAAAGGGATCATGGCGGGTTGTGAGGCGGATGTGCACGGGACTCTGAGTATGATCCTGTGCCAAACCTTATCCGGTGTCAGCCCCTTTTTTGGCGACTTGGTCCATGTCACGGAGAATGACCGCTTGGTGTTTTGGCATTGTGGGGCGGCTCCCCTGTCTCTGGCCGGCGAGAAGCCCCGGGCCAGTATTCATCCCAATCGCCGCGTAGGCTTGACCGTGGATTTCGCTCTCAAACCCGGTCCCGTTACCGTGGTCCGTCTGCACCGGACGTCTACGGGCGGCTATCTTTTGATGGCGATTCCCGGCGAGGCTCAAAATGACCCGCTATATTTCTCCGGCAATTCCGTGGGCGTCAAGCCGACGTCGGGAGCTCGAAAGGTATTGGCGCAATTGCTTGAGGATGGAGCCGAACATCACTTTGCTGTTGGGTACAACGTGTTCGCGGAAGACATCGAACTAGTGGGTCAACGATTGAAGATTCCTGTCAAGGTCTACTGATTACCGGATCGCGCCGGAAGTCGTGATGATACAAAACCCATGCAGAGTGATGGGAAAAAAGAAACACAGGCAGTAGAGAAAGAACGGTAAAGAAAGACAGGATGACAGGCGGCACACCGCACACAGACCCAGAAACAAAACAGACCCAGAGACAAAGAAGTATGAAAGTATGTTGGCCAGCTTACGGACTACCTTAACCGATGTCCCCATGGCACGCATGGGATTTAATTCCACCAGTATTGAGGGCTATCAGGTGTTGGGGGAGATAGGCGACGCTATCAGCTCCCACTCATTCCGGATATCTCCGAACGCTAGCTTCA
>PXYT01000142.1 GCA_003023725.1 Sulfobacillus benefaciens
GGTACGCCTGGACTCGCCGTTCCAGCATGGCGCCCAGGCGGGTCAATCCCAGCGTCATCACAATATAGAAGAGAGCGGCCAAGCCATAGAGCGGGGCCGGCTGCGACGTGGCTCCCACGCCCAGCCGGGCTTGATACATAATGTCCGCCACCCCGATAAAATATACCAGGGTGGTGTTTTTGAGCTGCACCACCACAAAATTGGTCAAGGGCGCCAGCATGGCGCCCACCGCTTGGGGGAGAATCACCTGCCGCAGAATGGTTCCGGAGCTCATCCCCAGCGCCGCCGCCGCTTCTTTCTGCCCGGGGGCCACACTTTCCAAGCCCCCCCGGAACACTTCCGCCGCGTACCCCCCGCCTAACAGCAAGAGCCACCACAGGGCTGCGCCGTAGGCGGAGAAATAGATCCCCACCTGCTCCAGCCCAAAATAGATGATGAATAACTGCAAAATCGGCGGCAGACCCCGCATCAGTTCAATATAACCCGTAATCACCCCGCGCACCGGCCACGGGCCATACCAGCGCAACAGCGCCAGCGCCAGCCCAAGCACCAGCGCCACGCCCCCGCCCACCAGCAGCAACTGCAGGGTCACGCCCGCCCCGTGCAGCAACGGCCCAACATATTCTGCCATAATCCTCACTTCGACCCCTCCTCCACCACCAAGGGAGGAGCCGGCGCCGTATGCCGCAGAACCCGGTCCAAAAACGCCTGCGCTCGGGCTGTCTGCGGATGTTCCAAGACCTGCCGGGCCGGCCCGTGTTCTACAATCGCCCCGTCGGCCATCACGATCACCCGATCCGCGACCTCTTTGGCAAACAGCATTTCGTGTGTGACCAGAATCATGGTCATCCCCTGCTGCGCCAAACTCTGAATCGCGGCCAGCACTTCCCCCACCAACTCGGGGTCCAGCGCCGACGTCGGCTCATCCAGCAGCATGAGCGCCGGTTCCATGGCGAGGGCCCGGCAAATGGCCACCCGCTGCTGTTCCCCGCCGGACAGACGCCGGGGATACATGGCGGCTTTGTCCGCCAGCCCTACCATCGCCAAGAGGTCCCGGGCCCGCGCCTCCGCCCGCGCCCGGGGCACCTGCTTGACCTCCCGCGGCCCCACCGTCAGATTATCCAAGACCGTCATATGATGAAACAAGTTGAAGTTTTGAAACACCATCCCCACCTGCATGCGGATGGCCCGCAGAACCTCCCGCGAGGGCCGGCCCCCGTCCCGGGTGCCGATCAATTCCTGCCCCGCCACGCGGATCCGGCCGGTCTCAAAGGGCGTCAGATAATTGATACAGCGAATCAACGTGCTTTTCCCGGTCCCGCTGGGACCGATAATGGCCACCACTTCCTGGGGCTGCACCGTCAGCGCAATATGCTCGAACACGCGGCGCTCCCCGTACCATTTGCCCACATCGTGCATCTCAACCATGGCGTTGTTGTCGGACACGATCTTCCCACCTCACTATTCCGCGTGACACCAGCAGATACAACGCAAAATAAAACACGCCGGCGAACACAAACATATTCAGATACTCAAAGGTCGTCGACCCGGCTTTGTACGCCTGCATCATCAAATCTCCCACGCCAATGGTCATCACCAGCGACGTGTCCTTAATGAGATTGGCCAGCTGATTGGTGCCCGGCGGCAAAATGGCGAAGATCGCCTGCGGCAAAATCACCCGCCGCAACCGGGTCGGCCCGTCCAATCCCAGCGCCAACGCCGCCTCGACTTGGCCGCGCTCCACCCCCTGAATGCCCCCCCGGAAAATCTCGCTGTATATCGCCGCATAAAACAGCCCCAAGGTCACGACCCCGGACAGAAAGCCGTTCAGTTGCAAAAACCCCACCTGCCCGACCACGTAGTAGATGAGAAACAACAGCACCAGCACCGGCACCGCCCGAATGACGGTCACATACGTGTCCGCCGCGCCGCGCAAGACCGGCCACGGCGACAGCCGGGCCACGGCCAGCAGCAGTCCCCAGACCATGGCGAGGGCAAAAGCACCGGCGGTAATGCCCAAGGTCACTTCCAGCCCCCCCACAAATTGCGGAAAATAGTGAACCCACAGAGCGTCCCACGCCATGTGGCTTCCTCCCCCCTTTCTGAGTTGTCTGGCCGGCTCCCTCAGGCTCCCCCGTGGTACACATTCGGCGCCTGGGCAATGCCTTTCAAGAACACCCCGCTGGTCATCCCATACTGATCAAGGATCTTTTGCTCGGTCCCGTTGCGCGCAATTTTTTGCAAATACGCGTTTAATTGACGCAAAAAACTTTGGGAGTACGTCCCTTTGGGGACCCCGTAATAACCTCGCAAACTGGCCACCGGCGGGGTGATCGACGCCGGCACCGCCCCTAATATCGTCACATGCAAGCCCGGATTCTTGTGCTTCACCCAGGCAATATCCACCCCCGGCTGAAAGTCCGCTGCCACCCGTCCACTGGAGAGGGCCAGCAACGAGTCGGTGATATTGCCGTATTCCTTCACCGTCCCATGCGGGACTTTCTGGGCTTCGCCCACTTCCTCCGACCCAATCACCACAGCAATCCGCTTCCCCGTCAAATCTGCCAGGGTAGGCGCGGCCACTTGGGGATGGCGCGAATTCACGGCCACCACATCGTTGTAATTCAGCATCGGTCGGCTAAAACTCAGCACCTTGGCCCGTTTGGCCGTCCAATAAATATCAATCGTCATGGCCGCCCGCCGGTCGGCCACGGCTGTAATCGACGAGGCAAAGGGCATCGGGTGCACCACCAGTTTGGCGCCGAGGGTCTTCGCAAAGTCGCCCAAAATATTGATATCATACCCCGTCCACTGATGCGTGGCCGGATTCTGAAAGTCTTCCGGTGCATACGCCGACACCGCCAGCACCAATTGATGACTGGTTTTCACTTGTCGCAGCAGCGTAGGCGCACTGGCGGATGCTGTCCCGCACCCCGCAGCGAGCGTGCCCAC
>PXYT01000143.1:0-2877 GCA_003023725.1 Sulfobacillus benefaciens
CCCCGATGTCAATGCCTACGAGGAATATAAACAAGGGGACCAGGATCCACCGCATTACCCCCAGGGAAGGGAGACGGCGAAAAGACACGACCCGCGATGAGGCGGATGCAATCTCGATAACCGGACCCGTGCCGTCCGGGTTCGGGTGAAGATTCGCAGGGACCTTTCGCGGGTTAGAGGCCACAATGCGGTCGAGAGCATGAACAACCACAAAACCCAACCACGCCGTCCATGCTATCCACGGTCGAAGGGGATGGGGTGACGTGGCGCGAAAAATGACTATCATGCCAACAATCCAGCACACTATCATCAACACGACGAGGATAGCTTGAACCTTGGGCCGGCGGCGGTATAAGAGAACCAACGGTTGAGAAGATAGGGGAGTCATAACGGTCCCTTCCATCACTCTTTAGATAGGTTACAGGCCTTTGAGCCTACCAGTGAAAAATATATTCGTCCGGAATCCGGTACAATGGGGGCCGAATGGGTATGCCTTCATCCACCAGCGGTTTGACCACCAGATCATACATGGACTCGTATTCCTCAGGGGAGCATCCTTCGCTTAAGGGAGCAAAGTGCCCTTGCGGCGCATCGGGAATAATTCGCCAGCAAGGAATCGTATCGGAATATACGGTTTCTTGGGCGAGTAGCCGCCTAGCCGTGTCACGGCATAGCACCGCCAGCAGGGTAGCAACGTCGGATCCGCTTAATTCATTGGCTACGCTTTTCGCCAGATACTCATAGGTCGTGACACGACCTCTGGGGATTTCCGCTATTCGCCGTACCAGGATCTTCACAGAGTCTTCTGGCATATCCGGCTCCTTTCTTGACCCGTCTCATACCTTATTATCCCGGTTGATACGCGTCAGGGCAACAATCCCATCCGCAATAAAGACAGCCACAGATGAGCTTCAATGAATGGGCCTCACTCACTTTCGTCCCGCAATCCGTCCTCTCTCTGCATCTCTGTTTAGAGAATATCCCTTGAGGAAGATGTCAGTCTCAAAAGGAATTTTTCTTCTTACCCTTTACCAACACGGATCCCTACTGTATGCCGTTGTCCCTTTTCTGCGGACACACCGGGGTCTGGCCAGTCTCATGACAGGGTGCCTGACACTCCCCACAGCTAAGGGTTTTATGGCGCATTGGACGAAAAGGCGACGTGGGTTCCTTTGGACCAAGATGTGTCAAACAAAGAATAGATTCCTCTCCACTTGGTCAAGGGCCGAAATTATCATGACGAATTTGTAGTCTTCAAAGGAGTGGCCGTAACTCTCATGCCTTGGCCTAGCGCTCCAGTTCACTCCCACGAGGCCTTGTGGTAGTTAACCGCGATCGGTGTGAGGTGGCACCATCTGCCAATTCTTTGATGAGCCGCGTACGGTCCCACAACTCTACACCCGCCTGTTCGGCCAACGTATAAGCATTGGCCGAATACCCGCTATTGGTGATGACTAAGGCGCGGGAGGCGCCATAATGGGCCTTTCCGCCCAATACCTCTTGAATGGCGTGAACGCCCACGGCGCTCTGATACCGTTTGGCCTGAATAACCACCCGTTGCCCGGCATTGTCCCTGCCTACCAGGTCCGCACCGTAGTCGCCGGATGACGGCGTCAATTCAACTCGCCAGCCGCGGTCATTAAAAAATAATTTAAGCCGTTGTTCAAATAGTTGCCCCGACATCCGGTCAATGTCCTCAATTCCGCTGAGCCGAAGTGCCATGAACCAATCTCGTCGCCGCTTCCAGCGGCGAAACAGCATATAACCCCCGCCAGCCGCAAAAGGCAATACAATCCACCAATGCTGCTCCAGCCACCGAAACAGATCCGCTGCGAGGGCGATAAAAATAAGGCTTGCCACCAGGCGCATTTGACTTTTACCAAAGGGACGAGACCGCCGTTTTCTCCGTGCTATGAAAAGGGCCTTCTTTCCTTTTTGTTTTTTGTTCGGTTTATCATGATGACAACATTTCACTTTGTGCCAAGAATATCATGCCATCTCTTCGAATCTTCGACAATATTTCCTAAAGGTCGCAACATCTTCCACCAACACTCGTCTTAAGCGCCGCGCCTTGTCAAGCATGAATTCCCCTGTGACAAGTTCCGGAAAGTTTTTGCGAGCCTGACGATGATGTCACCGGAATCGACCGGCCCTGGCTGCGCTCTAGCCAAGTGAGGCAATCGTGGACTTGTCGGAAAACAAAACCAGAGAAAGGCAGGTGCATGGTAAATCTGAGAACCGTGAACTCAGCAACGACACAGGAGTTTGCCATATGATTTGCCACATGATCTAACGCTCCTTGGTAATAACTAATTCAAGAAATTGCCAACCAAAGGGAAGAACCACCGGCGTCGTCATGGTCCGATGTCCAGGGTTCTGCGGTTAATCTCACGTTGGGTATGGTTGACGGGCTTGATAAAGGTCATCCCATAGGCCCGCGTGCCCCATGCCGTTTAGCGGGCACCGGGCACGCGGCAATAGATCTTTCAGGCAGTTCCGAAAAACTACTCTTGCCCGATTATGGACCAGCCAAACGAAATGTTATGCCGGCGGGACCACTCCAGAAAATTATTTAAGACTGTGCGTTCGGGATCGTCGTCGCAAAACCACCAGCCGTTGCGCGCCCATTGCCCAAGAATCTCGGCTCCAAACTGCTTTTCAACGGATGTCGCCTCTTCGGGCAATTCCTCTAACCATTGGTCAATCAGTCGTCCCATGTCGTCACTGTCGTCGCTCTCGATATATTGCATTGTCATGAACTGAACTCCTTCGATGTGTGAAAAGTAGTATTTTGGTTAGCACCTCAAACAGGATACCAGAAATACTTGCCAAGATGCTAGTTTCTTCGACATAATATGACGGCGCCGTTGAATTCTT
>PXYT01000143.1:2988-5165 GCA_003023725.1 Sulfobacillus benefaciens
AAGGAGGAACTGAGAAAACGAACGGGCAGTACTGGTTATTTGAATGGATTATCAGTTTTCAGACACCAATTCAAATGCTACAGGATCGCACGCTCTGACACTCGGGACAACATCATGATGGAACACACCATAGAGCTAACAAAATATGGACATGCTTGTGTCAAACTGACTAAAGGAGGCAAAGTTCTGATTATTGATCCGGGAATGTTGACACCGCCTCCCGACTTACTGGACGAGGCCAACGCTATTCTCATTACGCACGAGCACTTTGATCACTTTGACGACGAACGGGTACTGTATACGGCTAAGCGTGATCCGAGGCTAACAATCTATACATGTGCCGCGGTGGCCGATCGGCTGAGTGCCGTCAAATCGCAAGTGCAAATCGTGAAGGATGGTGATCGGCTTGCCGTTGCAGGATTTGATGTGTCGGTCATTGGCAAAGAACATCATGTTGGCCGTTCGAGTGTGCCCGTGGTCGAAAATGTCGGATTTTTCATCGACCAGGAGGTTTTTCACCCCGGCGACGCCCTGACCCTATATCCTGCACCCACTCTGCTTTTACCGACCCAAGCGGGTTGGATGACGGACGCTGACATGATAGGGTATCTTCAACAGGTGAATCCTCAAAGGGTCTTCCCTATCCATGACGGCGGGGCCAGCGACTGGAGAAGCGACGAGCTCGAAACCATGTTGAGGGAGGAGGCGGAACGCATGGGTACCGTGTTCATGTGGCTGGAACCCGGTGACACGGTCATTCTGCCCGACGGCTCTCTGTCCACGCACTTACCGGAACCGTTGTCGGACCTACAAGGGATCATCGACTGGGAAACCCGTAAAAGCCGGGTTACACGCAAGCACTCGACGAGAAAAACCCATGGCTAATCGTGACGCAGACTTAACGAGTAAGTCACAATATGACGGCAGGGAACAACGATAGCCATGGGAACTTAAAGAGCCGGGTAGTCGGCAAATATCGAGGAGGTGTATATCGACTGAAGCTGGCTTTGGGAGGCGGATATGGGAGAAAGTAGACAAGTTTCCTTCCAACAAATCCACCGGTGATTCCGTGGGTGAAAAGGCACTGACTTAAAGCGAACTCGTTTGATGACTGTTCGTGCAACCCATTCTCTTAGCCAAAGACGATAAACCCCTTGGGATTTATGACAGTATTATCTGGATGAAATCCGGCGAGGTAAGAGGACACAACGAAAAACGCGTCAGACATTTATTCCGTCTGGCACTGATATCGCGCTGTGTCCTCAAGACCCGCCGGTAATTCGGTGACAAGAGGGACCACGTCTTTCGCATTCGGAGAGGCGTCGGCGAGGGGGATATCAAAATGCTCAACCAATTCTCATTTCATGCGTCCCCAAGGAAGTGTCCCGTTATCCGGAAAGTCTCTCAAGTGCTGCACCGGGGTCTAATCTATAACCCACAACCCACGAACAAAGGTGGGCGTTCGAATTCAAAAGAGTTTCCGATACCTCTACGGCGAAGCACGGGATCCAACAAGATTCTATGCGGGACGGGTGATCTGCCTAAAAATCTCTAAGGAGGTATCTTCAAGTCCGTTATGCACCGCCAATCCTACTGCGTCCCCAAAATCTCTCGGCCCAATATTTCTTCTGAACTTGGCATCTGCGGGTTGTTCATCGCGCAAACTCTCGAAATCTAGTCTCACAAAGCAGGAAAAACAAGACTTTGTCGCGAATTATTACGTAAAAGTTGTCGAAATGCCTGGTGGAGGGATATAATTTGTTATCCAATTGTGCCGGAGTGAACTTATGAATCAACGCACCTCACAACCGTTGAACAGTGCCCTGAGACGCCGTCAGCTTCGCACTAAGAAATCCCGCTGGTCATTGCCTCCGGATTTGGTGCTTAGTGTTGCTACGACGCTTGTATTGTCTTTGCTGATCCGTGTTGACGTTTTGGAGCCGATAAGGTTTGTGGCCGGCTTGGCTGTGGGCCTGGTGATTCCCGGGTATCTCTTGGTCGCGTGGGTCTTTCCCAAGCCGGACTCTTTAAAAGGCTGGGAACGAATGGGCGTCATCCTCGCCATCAATATCTCCATTGAGCTTTTTCCGCTGTGCGGAAAATTCGGGCTGTGGATAACTTCTTTATGGCATTATATGCCAGATACGAGTCGTGAAGGACGTGGCGGCGGGGTCGCC
>PXYT01000144.1 GCA_003023725.1 Sulfobacillus benefaciens
TCGGTAGGATAAACCGAAGCCCAGAAGGTCTACCAAAATGGAGCTACCACTCGTAATCTTCCATGGGTTCACATTCGTCACTAAACGAATCGAGTATTTCCTTTCCCCCAGCCCGGCAGGGCGAGGGGGGTGCCGCCCGTCCGGATCGCTATTGACCAAGTAGTAGAAATCGCCGACATCCTCAAGTTCTAGATAACGCAGATAGATCTTCTCACCTTCTAAATACTTGATGGGCTTGGTCGTTGCGCTGACCCTCCTCCGAGACTTTTAATCCTTCAGCTTAATGCCCCTTTTGCCTAAGGAAGGGGACCTACGCATTGCATCGTGCGGATTCGTCCCCGTTAGCCGATTAACGTTTACCGCATTTATGCCCCCGAAAGTTTCGTAACCTTAACGAAACGACGGCGGCAACAGGGCATTAAGTCTGGCCATATCCGAAGATAGATAAGCCACATCGTAGCGGTCTTTCGATATATGACTCGCTAACAGTTGATTTGCACTTTGTACGAATTGAGCCAGTCCTTGGGTTGACGTCGGCGTTGCTTGGGCATGCAAGTAATAAGCCCACGTTAAACAGGTCCGTGCGCGTCTTTGACTTAGGGGGAACGACACCTTGGAGAGTTAGAAGTATTCCACCAGCTTCGGCCAGGTTAGATCGCACTTGAACATCGACATATATTCGTTAAACCGGAAAGACAGGGATTATAGCGTTCTCGCCTCCGATAGTTCACCATAGCGTCCGCATCCGCCCGTATCAGTTTCGCGCTGTGTTGTTCCGGTATGTCGAACTGGGTTTACCTCGAATCGATGGCCCTTTTAATAAATTCCGGGATTAATACCAACTCTGTCCGCATCACTTGACGGCTACCGTTTTCGATGCATTCCTCCCAAAAGTCCAGATGAATTCGGTCAATTTCTGCTTCGGACTCCTGAATCGGTCGCCCTCCAGTATCTTTGAACTCGAGCCACCACAGATACATTTCATCATCCAGCTCCTCAGAGAAAATTGCTTCAAAATACATGGTTTCAGCTTCAAGAGTCGCTCGACACTCAGCTATACGGTTATTAAGAACCTGCATCCATTCCCGCGCCCGTTCTTTTTGTCTGATTTCACATGAAATCGATCCAGAACGACGTCGACCACTAAAATTCTCCTCTCTAATCTATGATTGGGTTGCTTCTCGGTTGGTATTTAATACGTCACTTTCCTGCCCATTAGTCCATCAATAACTTTCCAGTTCACGATAGGCCACTGAATGAGTTTCAATTCCTCATAGGTAGGCTACAAACGCCCGAAGCCCCCGCCAGGTTCGCGTACTGCACCGGTTTCAATTCCTCATAGGTAGGCTACAAACCAGACAGGACGGTGACAGAAATGGCCGAGAAAAAAAGTTTCAATTCCTCATAGGTAGGCTACAAACCAAATACTCGTATTCGTTAGGCACCGTTGAACCCAGTTTCAATTCCTCATAGGTAGGCTACAAACATTTCCCATACACACTATTTTGCATAAGTTTGATCAGTTTCAATTCCTCATAGGTAGGCTACAAACATTGCGGTTGCGACTGAGACGATGCAGTATAAGATGGTTTCAATTCCTCATAGGTAGGCTACAAACTAACGCCTCGCCGGCCAGCCGGATCGGGCAACCGTACTTGTTTCAATTCCTCATAGGTAGGCTACAAACATGTGTATTATTTGGAGCCTCGTCCAGAGGATGCGTTTCAATTCCTCATAGGTAGGCTACAAACGAACCAATCCCATCCACCCACGCAGGAAACAACTGTTTCAATTCCTCATAGGTAGGCTACAAACGCGCCCACCAATCCCGGCGCGCCACCGTCCCATGCGCGTTTCAATTCCTCATAGGTAGGCTACAAACGAACGCCCACAAAATCACCGTAAACGCACTCTTCAGGTTTCAATTCCTCATAGGTAGGCTACAAACGAATGCTGTGATCTAAACAGGTTGTCTTAATGGAAGGAGTTTCAATTCCTCATAGGTAGGCTACAAACTAGAAACGTGTGATTTACTATCATCCGACGAAGTGGGTTTCAATTCCTCATAGGTAGGCTACAAACGGGATGGCTGCAGCCGGGGCCGGGTTATTGATTTACAAGTTTCAATTCCTCATAGGTAGGCTACAAACCCGATTTTGGGTTGATATCAGTGGCTTGTCAATAGCTTGTGGTGTGGGAGATATTGGCACTCAGGCGAACAGAATTCCCGAAAGGCTTGTGGATAAACGTTTTGGGGATTTTGCCCGGTGTCGTCGATCTCCCGGGTTTTTTGCGCTATGGGAGGTCGACGACAAAATTGCATTGGTGGGCCCGTCACTCCCCAAATGGGGCCACGAAGTCGTCCACACGGTAACGCGTCTCCTATCGCATCGGGGACCGTCTATTCGAAAGCCGAGAATGCGTCCAACTCCTGGCCCGCCACTTATCGTGCCACGACATGCGTCACGGCGTTACCGGTTAGCCACGGCTCTCTGCGGCCGTCGGCCTCCTCACTCCGTTCCATTCCGATTTTAGGCCAGACCCTCGGCGCGAAAACGGGGACGTCGTCGGATCACCGGGGCGTCCCGAGACGGCCCAACGATTCGCGCAGCATCCGCGGCAACTGGGCCCACTCCTGCTGGTGTTGCTCCCGCTTCTGCGCGATGGCATAAAACCGCAAAAAATGCGACCGATCCGCTTCCGGATTCGTAGATCGGCACAAATGGGTCCAACCCAAAGCCTCCACCGCCTGGGCAATCGCGGGCTGACTCCAGGTGGGCTGGCGA
>PXYT01000145.1 GCA_003023725.1 Sulfobacillus benefaciens
CTCCACTACGTCATAAATCTCGTAGACTTCGGCTAATCGATTGAGAAGATCGCTGACCAGGTCTTCTGCTTCCGCTACCGTCAGTTTGGTGCGGGTCACTAATTCTACTTCCTGCTTGAAGGTGCTTTCGACTTTCGGATTATCCACGTATTTCATGCTTTTGCGCTCCTTTCTAGACAAAATATTCGACGACGCTTACCACGACTTCGCCTGATGTAGGTGCTGTGCCCCCCATTCCTAGAGTCACGATCACGCTATCAAAGTGTGCCGCTAAAATGCCTGCTTGTTCGCTTGTGTACTGCCCGTAGCCATTCGATGCAATCCCGCCTGGGTGTACATAGTTCATCCCTCCTGCTGTATTTGAGTACGTGTCTAAGGTTGAGTCGAACAACCAGAATGTGACGTTGGTAATGGCTTCGTTGAGGGTGTTGGTGATCACAAAACTCCGTTCCCGCGCTTCGCGGTGTAATGCCCCTACGACGATCAGGTCATACGTCGAATTGGCCGCGAACTTTGTATAGGATGCTGATCCGATGTTCGTGGGTGCATTGGCCGTGCCGCCTGCGCCTTTTAGAGGGAACATTACCATATCACTCATATTGCCGTGTTATCCTCCCTTAACCCGTATACACCCACCACTACGTTTTCCGGTGCCCATAAGCCAATTTGGGCAAAATTTGCACTGATTGCCAGGCCCATTTTTGGTGTTAAGACGATATCATAGTTGGTATTGGACGCTGATTCCCCGAATTTAACGTTGATGGCCACATTTCCGTAATTCGTTACCATTACTCGGTTAACGGGTTGTGTAAATGTGAGTCCGGCCCCGTTTCCGTTTCCTGCGAGTGTGTAATAAGAATTATTTGGATCTAGCGTGTTATACCCGCGCCAGAGCATCGCTGATTCCAGAATGCCTGCCATTTATTTCGCCTCCTGGTGGATATGACTCGGTTGGCGGTTGGCCGTTGTCAGGACTTTTTTCCAAGCTCCCGTTTCGCCGCGATAACTCGGATCAACCAAGAGGGTATAGGCCAACGTGGTCAGTTCAATATATCGAACCCCTACGCCTAACCCTGAACTAGTGTTGTTCGTGACCTCGGCCCTCCATGCCGCTGTGTCTGTGACCAGGAACGCGGTTTCAATCGGCCCGTGTTGTGCGCGAAGCGTGACATTGCTGCCGATGTTTGGTCCTGTCACAACGACATAATTATTTACGTCCGCTGGCACGAGATCGATTTCATATACGATCCATACGAAGTTTGTCGGTGCTTCGAGTATTATGGTTTCCGTATTCGGATTCGGGTAATTTGAGGCTATCGGGATAAACACATCTTTTTCGTATAGCCTCGCATTCCCTTTTAGCACCAGTTCCTGGATAAATGGCCCCATTAGATCGTGACCTCCTCGCCTGGATAAATCAGGTTCGGATTCGTAATTTGCGGGTTCATTTTTTCGATTTCCCTGAGGCTAAGGCCATGTGCCTGCGCTATGCCCCACAATGTTTGTCCTTTTTCGACGGTTGCTTTCGCGTCGTTGAGGTAGTGGAGTCCTATAACTCGTCCGCCTGGATTCCATTCTGTGCGTGATACCGGAGTCCCGTTATTGTAGTATCCTGACTTCGGGAGATTGAGTTGTTCGCCTGGGTAAATTTGGTTTGGATTGGTGATTTGGGGGTTGGCCGCTTCTAATTCGCTTAAATTGACGCCGAGTTTTGCCGCGATGCCGCTTAACGTATCGCCGGGTTGAACCGTGTATTTTGTCGTAAAGAGATTGCGCGTTGCTCCTGAAATCGAATACGTTCCCGTGCTCGGATTGTAGTTGATGCCATATCCTTTGTTGTTGCTTGAACTGGATCGGCTGACCGTTGCGGTGCTCGTGACACTTGATCCTTGTTTGGGTACGTGGATGGTTTCCCCTGGATAAATCTGATTAGGATTCGTAATTTGCGGGTTGGCCGCCTCCAATGCACTCAATGATACGCCGTATTTAGCCGCGATGCCGCTGAGTGTATCGCCTTTTTGTACCGTATACGATCCACTATATCCGCTCGTCGATCCCGTTGTCGATGAGTTCGCCGATGAACTTTGTGACGGTGCGTTATTGGTAAAACCCGTATACCCGCTCGTGGACGCCGTATTTGTGGGTGCAGCACTTCCTCCAAAGATTCCTCCAAAGAGTCGCGCCAAGGTGCCATCTTTCCAGAGTTCATAGACGAGGATGGCCGCCGCGATCAAGATAATGCCCCCGATTATGTTATCTTGTTGCTTTGCCATAGTTTTTCCTCCTCTTTAGAATAGATGGCCGACCCAATTTTCAAAGTTATGCGCTTGTTTGCCCACGAAATTGCCAACATCCGTAACTCCTTTCGCCGCCTCCTCAAACGGATAATTGACCATGGACTTGAATGTCTTAAACGCTGGCAGTTGTGCCGCCGCAGACACGCCTGTTTGAATGCCCTGGAGGATGCCCCCTACCGTGTTCGGTATTACGCCCCCTACTGCCGCGCCAACCAGTCCTTCATACCCGCTTGGGATACTGACGCCGCCTTTCACGCCGCTAGCCAGGTTATTGAAGTCCGCATTGGTGAGGTTCGGGCTTATGACCCTTGTGGTCGAGTGCGGGCCGCTGACCTTATAAGCCTGGTTACTCGCGTTTTTGACCAATGTGACGGATAAGGCACCTATTTCCTTGGACGTATTGTTCGCCAACGTAGAGACCTGTTTTTCGATATT
>PXYT01000146.1 GCA_003023725.1 Sulfobacillus benefaciens
GTGCTGGCCGATTGTGGCCGTGACGGCCTTATTGGCCCACTGGGAAGCCATTCAGCACGGGCAGGAGACCCAATTGGTTGTGCCTGCCGTGCAAGAGGCCGTGCAACTGTGGCAATTGGATCAGGCCATTCGGCAACATTTGCATGAAGCCGTGGGCCGGGTGAGCAAAACGTTGCAGGAACGCGGTGCCAGCTTGCCTCCGGCTTCGGATGCCGTGATTTATCAAGCCGTCCGCGACCAATTTCTCCCTCCGGCCTCACACGGAAAGTCGGAAGCTTTGCCGGCAAATAGTTCCGCAGAGCCCCACCCGGTAGGGGAATGAAGAGGGGGAGACGTTCCGTGACGGTTCCTCGGGTTTCTCACCGGTTGCACACGGTATACCGGTGTGGACCACCTGCCTATTCTCAATAACTCTCATCGATTCTCACTCATCGCCTGAGACGCACAAAGAGGGCCTGCCACGCGATTTCATCGCCGAGACGACCAATGGGCGTCACGATTACCGTCCAAGCCGCCGCCATGAGGCTGTACGAGGGCGGTTTAGACGGCAACGGGCGGGGACCGGTTTATCATTCCCCTTCAGGGGGTTTTGATGGTTACTGGGTAACATGGTGCAAAAAAATTGCACCAAGTTCTGCAGCCTGAGTTAATTCGTTCAAAATGGACGAATTAACTTAGTGATGATTTTCACGCTGAATCCCGACAACCAATTTTTAGGAGGTGCTTCTGCAATAATTGCAGAAGCTCACGGTTTGGCCTAAAAGTCAGGGAACGTCAAATTCGGCAATAGTTGCCGAATTTCCTGGTCTGCCCAAGATGTCCGAATTAACGCCAACACCTCGGAGAAAGGATGAGCGCCATGCGTCTAGCTCTCTATGCCCGGGTCTCTACCCGGGACAAAGACCAAAACCCGGAAACTCCTGCCCTTGCGCGAGTATGCGCAAAACCGGGAGGGAATTGTCGTCCACGAATATGTGGATCAAGCCAGTGCTACCGACCTGAACCACCGGGTGGCCTGGCACCGCCTCATGGATGATGCCCGCCTGCATAAAATCGACGGGATTCTGGTATGGCGCATGGACCGGGCCTTTCGTTCCGTCTACCACGCCGCCCAAACCTTGGAACAGTTGAAATACTGGGGCGTGGGGCTCAAGAGCTACCAAGAGGCGTGGCTGGACACAACCAGTCCGATGGGCGATACATCACCATCGCCTATGCCCAATTGGAAAGAAATCTCATCGGAGAGCGCGTCAAGGCCGGCATGGACCGGGCGAAACGGGAAGGCAAAACTCTAGGGCGTCCCCGGATTACGGAGAATCCCGGGCGATCCCGGCAGGTAGCTCAGGCAATCCAAGCCGTGCAGTCCGGCAGCCTGAGCTACCGCAAAGCCGCTCACCAGTACGGATTCAGCGTCAGCGTCTTGCAACGGGCGATGAGACAGGGGGAACATGAGCAGGCTTTATGTCATGTTTACACATCACCTGACACTTAAAATTCATTCAAAACCTCTGCGGTGAGCAGAAGTCTTTGTGTTGTGTGATCAGCCCTATGGATAATCAGGTGGAGAGTTACGTCATCCTTCCAGAGAAACGGTTTACCCTTGAAACGATAGTCACGGCATAGCGTCAGTCCTCCTGCGTCGTACGGTGTCCATTTGTCAATTGAACCACCGTATTGTGCTTCAATAAGAAAGTCTTCTCCTGAATCTCCCAAAAGAAAGGTGGGTACCGTACCGGTTGCCAACGCGGAGACGAGGACGTGATCGGGAAACAATAGCAGATGCGTACACAGGAAATATTGATAAGCATCAATACGGGCGCCTCGCATGATGGGAGATAAGTTGACCGGCCAAAATTTTCTGTCCCGTCTTAAGGATTCCGGAATAAATTCTGGATCGGGGGATAGGGTGCTGCGCGATTGAAGCGGTACGGGCGGCATATCGAGCGATGTGGCCATCCAGTTTTCTAAATCACGAGCCTCGGGAGCCCACTGCATCTGATGGAATAGCCGGATCACGCTGTCAGTCTGCTGCCAAGGACTCCAAAATAAATTATAAAGAAGGTGGGGCAAATCATTACTTCCTTGCAACGCGACGTGGACGTACAGGGTTTCGGGAGGGGAAGTGGGATCAAACGGATCGTGACGAGTGTATCCGCGTAAATCGGCCAGGGTCGTCAACAAGTGGCGAGCCAATGCCTGTTGCGATTCAGGGACAGGCAACAATGGAGAATCCAGCAAAACTTCGATCAAGTGAACGGTATCTAAGGGTTGATGCCGGGATTGCGCTAACTGACGGCCTTGGTCAAGGACAACATTGAGATCCATTCAGAGCCTCCTGGTGAGAATAAGAGTCGCAGTCACAGCATTCCATAGAACGTGACAACCTTTACGCAAACAATCCGCAACTCAACGGATAGCGATTAGGAAATTTGTTGGTCGGCATAGGACGTGCCACTACCAGAACGTGTCACTAAAATCAAGTCGTTAATCTGGGTTCCACTTACGCTAACTGACAATTGATAGGAACCATTGGCTAAGTTGTAAAGGTATTTGGGTTCGGGTTCCCATGTTTTAGCGAATAAGTTCACACTTGGGTATGATCCTCTATAAGAAACATGCCAGGTTCGGTCAAAAAGGTAAGAGAGAGTCCAATTGCCCTGAATATTTTGCCAAATCCAGCCCTCGTCCGCATTGTTGGTTACAGAACCCGCAAGAATTTCGAGTTCATGAGGATTGGCTGCTATAGTATACAGATACGCCCATACAGTACAATTTTGACCGGGCAATGCTACCTGTGGAGGGATGCGAATTCCGTTGTCTATGATGCTGCTAGTAGCAATTACTCCATCGGCATTGACTCCACTGACCCTTCCATTAGTCACGTTAAACGTCGCGACAACGGTTTGGGCCTGCCCTTTTTGAAGAGTGGGTGAGGGCCTTGATGATGCGAGGCGAGGTTGTGGATATTGCACAGCCTTTTGGATTGATTGAGCATATGAGGGAATAACCACCAGAGACAGAGATAAGAGAGAAATTATTGTAGCTATGCTCCAAATTTTGACTTTCACTTTCATATAACAGCAATCCTCCCTGTAACCTGGTGTTCCTTCGGGAACCTAGCGTTTAGCCGTGTGCTCCTTTACAGGACTCTGATATGAGAAAGAACAGGCAGTCAATCTAACTTTAATTATCTTTATTATCTTTGTTGATGCTTACCCTGCGCAAGAGGAGGCGAGCCATTTGCGACAACTTTTCCCTGACAGAGTTCGACACGCAAAGACAAGGCAAGCCGAGAACGGGTGTACCCAAAAAGGGGGTCCCGCCGGCGGCCCTGAAACCCGCATTCCAGCGTCATCATTCCTCCCCTACTGGGTGTACCCACAAAGAA
>PXYT01000147.1 GCA_003023725.1 Sulfobacillus benefaciens
CCCGGTGTCGTGACGATCCCAACGGAGTGCTCGAAACACTGAGGCTAGTCAACCTGAGGCTCTTTCAAGCTTCGCCCGTTAGGGCGGAGTGGTTGACCCTTCATCCATCACCCATCAACTCCTCATGTCTTGTGAACGGCCGTCATATTATTATACAATGCTGGTACTTAACCGCTTTGTCTTTTGTTACCAAATTTGAGCGTAAAGCCCCCGGCTAAAGCCGCGGGCACGGGTTCAGCAAATAATCAACCCAAGGGGGAAAACGTCAAACATGGAGTGGTCGAACGATCTCATTGGACGGTGCTCCGCTCCAAAGACTCACCACATACACCGCGGAGCGCTGGAACAGTTCGCTAGGGCGCTGGAACTCCACTATCTCCCTTATTTTGATCCCGAAGCCGCCAAATCGGCTGGATTTCGGGATGTTATTGCACCGCCAACTTTTGCCATTACGCTGACAGCCAATGAAATCCCGGGACTTGAGCTCCCTGGTGCCGGCATTATCCACGGAGAGCAGCAATTCAGTTATCACGAGCCCATCACCGCGGGAGATGAGATCCAAGTCGTGCAATGCATTGAAAAACTCAAAGCGCGTGGAGCCGCTGTGTTTTTGACTCTTAAAACCACGGGGCGCAATACCCAAGGCGACGAGGTATTCGTGTCGCGCTCCTTGCTAATCGTCAATCTTGACTCAGTCTCACATAAGGAGTCGGCACAATGACACCGTTTGTTTTGCCTTCTTTCACCAAAACTATTAGCCAAGAACACTTAATTCGGTATGCAGCGGCTTCGGGCGACTTCAATCCCATCCATTATGACACCGAAACCGCCAAACGCTTCGGACTGCCGGGCGTCATCGCGCACGGCATGCTCAGCATGGGCTTATTGGATCACCTATTTGCCCCGTTATATGATCAAGGGTATCGATTGCAGGAGATTTCCGTAAGATTCCGGCAGATCATCCGTCCCGGAGAAACCGTGGTGTTTTCAGCAACCGCCGACCCTGCTGGAAAAAACACGCTGAAGGTGAGCCTCTGTGTCCAGTCCCAATTAGCCAACAAGCCTGCCGTAAGCGGTCAGGCCATCTTCTTCCGTCCGGACCGCCAATCCCGGTAAAGAGAATGGCCGAGACCCAGGACAATCAGTGCCACAATCAAGAGCGGCCAAAAGAAGTGAATAACAAAGCTGTTCCGGGGAGCGAAGGCGGTGATCACGGCAATCATATCCATCAGGATGTGGGCCACCACAGGCACTAAGAAATCGCCTGTAGCCAGCATATACATAGACCAGGGCAGGACACTCACACCAATGGTCCACATCGTCCATGGGCCCCAAAATGGCACGTGCCACAAACCAAATAACGCAGCACTGAATAATACCACGCCAAAACGATTGGCCGGCGTATCAGGCCTCAGAACTTTCCACAGCCATCCCATCGCCCCGATGAGCAAAAGATTTTCGACGGGAAGCACTACAGGAAATTGCCATAATAAATGGACGGCTGTTGTCCAATCCATGCGCTTCATACCGGATGCCTGCGGGTTAAATCCCAACACCCTTTGTGCTGCTTCTCCCAGCACCATACTGGCAATCAGCACCAGGACCACCTGGACGATGGTGGTATCCGTCCAACGGATGGTTTTCAGTATACCCGGCACAAAAGGCCAGCTAATGAGCGTAAATCCCAGTCCTCCGTAACAATAACCCACAACGCTGCTCTGAGCCGCTTTCCCCAGCATCAGTACCAACACGGAGCCCGCCGCCATGGCCACAAAGAGCCGTAAGGCACTCGTGAGCTCCACCGCTTGAACGAATTTCCGGGCGGGGGGGCTGAAAACCCCCGGCCATGCCCGCGACGGCCATCCCTCTTCTTTCACGTCGATTCACCCTGTACATGCATAGTCTGTACCGGGCGGATCTATGACAAGGACAGGACGCACCCGGCAAAAGGGTGCGTCCTGATATCATTCTGGCTTGAGTATGCCTCCTTGCACCGTATGGATCTTACCGAAAAATCTCTTCAATACGGCTCAGCACATCTTCGGACAGCTTCACGTCCACTGAACGAACATTTTCCACCACCTGTTTCGGATTAGACGCCCCGATTAAGGCGCTGGATACGGCCGGCTGACGCAAAACCCACGCCAAAGACAACTGACTGAGTGTCAGATCTGTTTCCTGGGCCAGGGTCAGGAGTTTTTCGACTTTCTCCAAATTTTGATCCGTCAGATGGCGGGTAATAAATTGACTCACCCCATCCGTGGCGGCGCGAGATCCGGGGGGTATTGGCTGTCCTTTTCGGTATTTCCCGGTGAGAAGTCCCTGGGCCAGCGGTGAGAACACAACAACTCCCAATCCATTTTGTTCACACAGAGGCAAAACCGCCGCTTCAATGTAACGGTTGAATAGATTGTAGACCGGCTGGCTCGCCCTCAGAGGATGGGTTTTCAAAACACTTTGAACCGTCACCGCCTCTGCGATACG
>PXYT01000148.1 GCA_003023725.1 Sulfobacillus benefaciens
CTCGGCGCAGCGATCAAGGAGCCAGGAAGCTGTGGGGGCGACCCCGAAACCCCCACCTCAACCCCATCGGGGTTAGGTGGCGGGAGAGTTCATGAGAAGACACAACAAACGTGAAAAATGCATGTTCCCGGAAACAAACTCACGCGGCCGGGCTTCGCTCCGAGGAAAGGAAGAGAATCATGATTGATGGTCTTCAGGAAAAAAAGTTTTTGCTCTGTGCGCCGGATCCACTCATGGTCGCTGCGTGGAGAGAAAAATTTTCGGGTGATCCCCGTTTTGAAATCCACCAGAGCACGATATTGCGTCCCGATGCCGATGTCTGGTCAAGTGCCTCCGACAGCCTTCTGGGTATGGCGGGAGGTCTCGATAGAGCGATTGCCGACACCCTGCCCGGTGTCTACGAGAAGGCTCAACAGACGCTGAGAGAACTGTACCAGGGTTTCATGCCGGTTGGACAAGCCGTTGTCATTCCTACCGGAAAGGATATTCCTAAGTGGCTGGTTTTGGTGCCAACAATGCCTTATCCCGCACCTCTTTCGTCTTCTGAGCCGATAACTCTGGCCATGCTGGCCCTTTTGAGAGTGGTCTTCCGGCACCCTGCCCTCACCAGAATCAGCGTCCCGGCGTATGGCACTGGCGTGGGGCGGATCCGCCCTATTGAAGCGGCCGCCGCCATGCGCAAAGCTGTGATAATCTATGATCATGAGGTTCTATCGTGAACAAGGGGGATGTCGGTGAAAGGACGGTGGTGGATAGGGTTGGGCATAGTTTTAGTTGCGGCTGCGGCGACGTGGGCGGAGGTTCACCGGAATAACCTGGTTCCGCCGACGAAATGGACTACAGCCAATCCCATTGTCGGTCCATCGCGGACGCATCCCATCAGTTTGATGTCGCCGGTCGGAGACCGAACGAAAGTTTTGCCTCTGCCCCCTGGACATTTGCCCAATACGGATTGGTATTTGCCGATTACACCCCAATCCCAACTCACCTATGTGCTTCATGACGGTCAATCCCGCTGGCTTGTCAACGGTCATGCAATTGCCTTGCAAAATGCCCCCACAGATCCCGTTGGGCAGTTAGTCTTCGCGCCCGACGGCCGGGAGTTGGCCTGGTCCCAACCTCATGGAGTGTCTCTCATCCGTTCTAATGGCACCACCCAGACAATGCCCCATGCCATCATTGGCTATTTTACAGCGCACAACTTTTTCGACTACGTGACCAAAACCGGCACCAGTCTTGAGATTCATTCCCGGTTTCCGACTCGCACCCTTTCAGCTTCGGACTCCTTGGGCTATCATCCCTTCGTCTTTGACGGCCATTCCTTGGTCTTTGACCAGGCAGGCCAAATTAGCCTCCTCTCCCTGAGCACCGGAGCCGTGAATCCGATTTTGCGGGTGCGACCGTCAAGGTGGCCTCAATTGGTTGATTCCGTCTCCTACGACTCCCATATCGCATTACTGTTCCGCCGGCCGAGCGCATTGCCCGCCTACCTATTGGCACTCAAAACAGACCACACAATCCTATGGTACCGCTGGAAAACCGGACTCAAACCGCAAATGGGCATTTCGGCCGGACATCTTGTCATTAACAATCTGGATCCTTCGGGACAATTGGTGGCGCTGGGAACACACAACCTCCACCCTCTTCCCCAAAGTACCGGCTTGTTCAGCCAGAGTCCCAAAGGCGTGGTTTTCGAAACAAACCGGGGATTTATCCTCCTATCCCAAATCGGATGACAAGCTGTTAGCTCGGAGGCACCAACAAATTCTCTTCGTCCTGGGCTTCTCGCGAATAGGGGAAAAGATCAATGGATGAGAAGCTGGAATGCAGACCTAAGGAAAAGATAGCAGGCACCAAACTCCTTTGTGAATAGACTTCGACCTCGAATCGCTGATTTGAACACAATCTGACAAAATACCGCCTTTGCAAGATGTTCTGCCGACATTCAAGGAACCATGAAAGGGGCTATCGTTCGTACACTATTTGCTAACAGAACATGTTGATGAATAGAGGATAGTCGAGCGCCTGAAGAGATTTGGGGCCACATCGTAGCGAGAACCAATGACCGAGAAATCGCGTTGAGCCCGCCACAATACGTTGTGGGACACTTGGCAAACCCGGCATGCACCGTAGTTGTTTCCCACAAAGGAAAAAGATTTTATGTTCTGAATTTTATTGGTCCAACACCCATGCGCACTTCCGTAATTCCCGGCGTTGAACGGAATGCACACGGTGGCTCGGGTGGCTGACTGCACGCACCAATCAAATTAAATTCTCAACTTTCCAAGCTCTAATTGCAGCTTAAACCCTTATGCAGCTTAGCATTGAGGAATTTATTTATTGGGGTTGACAAGGGAAAATGCCTCTTTCTTGGTATAATTGTTTTAGGCAAACAACCCATAGAAAGAGGCAATATAC
>PXYT01000149.1 GCA_003023725.1 Sulfobacillus benefaciens
CGTGCCCATCTCCATCCTAAAAGCGGATAACTCTACTTTAGCGGATGGGATTCATTCTGTCCAGCATTATTTTCCACGGGCGGGGTACTGAGCAGTTACCTGATAATTGAGATTGAGTTAGGCCTTTTTGGTGTCCGGCGCTACGTAATATTTGCCCAAATTATTCATTTAGTCCACCTCTTTCACAATGTGCAAAGTTCTTCGCACATTGTGTGGAACGCCGCGTGGTTACAATATTTTTAGCACTTCAAGAATTATACAACGCTTGTGTTTTTATGAAAACTTCGAAAAAGGTGCAGTCGAGTTTACAGGAAAAATTTTGTGGGTCAAGAAGAGGCTTCCGGTTCTCGTGCTGTCCCTTCTTTTAATGCATGTGACGGGGTCTCATGGAGCGATGTTGTTACACCTTGCATCAGGGACGAGCCCTTCTGGAATTATCGACCCGGGTTTTTAAATCTTGGGGTCCATCTTACCCCGATTTTAGCCAAGCAAAAGAGAACAACCGGTCTCTTTTGTGAATTACCCAAAAAGAAAGGTAGGTTCCGAAACATGAGCTACAACGAAACAGTCATTGCAGCTGCCGTAGACAAAACAATCGATTACCTGAAGGACACGTCCTTCCGTACAGAATTTCGGCAGTCACCGGATGCCGCTCTTGCTGCTATCGGAATTGATCCAGACCACATACCGGCATCGTTTATGGAAATGCTCATGACGCTTTCCGACGAAGAGATTGCGATATTGGGCAACATTCGTCGCAAACTGTCGGACAGGGACATGTTTTTCGTCTTGGAAAGTTGAGTATTGTTATTAGTAGATGTTTACAAGCCAAGGAGGTAGACAACATGAGTAACATCCGTGTGGCCACTAAAGATGACATTGATGTGATTGCTGAATTGATTCAAGAAAAACGCTTACAGTATGAAACTTATCAGCCGATCTTTTGGCGCGTTGCACCCGGTGCTGTCGAGAAACATCGAGGATTTATCGAGTGCGTGATTAGTCAAGAGAGAACAATTGCACTAGTTTGGGAGCAAAGGGCAACAATCGAAGGGTTTATTATTGCCAACATCATCTCTGCCCCCCCGGTGTACGAACCGGGAGGGCCCACTTGCATGGTAGATGATTATTGGGTTCGGGGAGGTCGGGCTTGGGACACGATCGGCCGAGAATTACTCGAACGCGCGTCCATAGAGGCTAAGTCGCAATTCGGGGCTGCGCAAATTCTTGTTGTCTGTGGTCACAAGGACAATGCAAAACGCACAATGCTCCAGAACCAAAACCTGCAAATTGCTTCAGAATGGTATGTGAAGGGACTCCATTGATACCATGAACTTTCTGCTGTTATCATACGACTTTATGCCGTTGCCCTTGTGGGGAGCGGGGACGAGTTCTGCGGCTATCACCGGGGAACTTGTCACCCGCGGCCATAAAGTTACGGTAATTAGCACACCCATGGATCGGTCTAGTGGGAAGGGTTCTTACAAAGGAGCATCAGTGATCAGGACAACTGGACAACTGGTTTTGCACGGCCGTACTTTGTTGGAGCAACTGCTGAGGAGCGGTGGGAATATGGTGAACGTTGGAGCGAATCCACGTTCTTGAAGACAAGTTCGGTACTCGAACAGTCTGATCCTCCGGATATCGTATACAACCATGGCTGGATGACAGCTTCTATAGCCACACGACTAAAAGACCGCTATTCGGTGCCCTTAGTAAGCCACGTGCGCTTTCTCGATTTTGATGATGCAGAAGCCTGTTGGGGCGCAGCAATTGAGCCTAATCGGATCTTAGAGCGCGAGCGCCAAGGACTGGAAGCTTCGGATGCTATCGTTGTTTCAACCAAACATCTGAGAGACCTCGTTTCAGGAAGGTATCCGCACCTGACCGATAAAATTTCAATTATGCCCCTGGGCATTCCCTATGGCCAGTATTTCCCCGGACCGAGCGCCAGCAAAGTCAGCGCCTTCAGAAACAAGGTGGCGGCGCCGAACGAACGCGTGGTATTGTTCTCTGGCCGAATTGCTCGTGTCAACGGAATAGACATCTTAATCGATGCGATGCCCCAGATTCTCTTACGATGTCCGCTAAGGTTTATTCCGGTTTTCTGTTCCGTTGCTACACATACCCCAATATGGCGCGCAATGGCGCAGAAGTCTCCCAGAAGTGCCACAACATCGGGAGTTCCGTTGCCGAGCCTTTTGCGTTGTCCTGGAAGCCTTGAGGGACAAAGGTTTAAGGACAACGGAAAAAGAATTTTCCCCCAATAATCCACGACGGG
>PXYT01000015.1 GCA_003023725.1 Sulfobacillus benefaciens
ACACAATCTACAGGCAAGGGAGGGAACAGTCTCACACTTTAGGGGCTAAAAAACTGTCTTGACAATGGGGTCCACCTTAATCTTACGGATCACATTACACAATTGCAAGCGCAGATCGCGGAACAATCTAATGAGACGCGTCAAGGACGTCTCCACTTCTCCCCGCATCGACAATTCTGATGGCAACGACTTTTTGGCGGGGGGCAAGTAACGGGAAGCCGGATATTTTTAGATGGAGAATCTTGTTAACTAGTGGTCCTGCTATCGGTACGTCTTACGCCTATGAGACTCAGTATCTGGGAAATAACGAATGGGGTGTTTATGTGGATTTTACGCAAATTGGCACCTCGCCTTCCAATCCTGGTAGTTATTCGGCCTTTGTGGGATCGAATGATCCGGGTTTAGAGGGAACTACCGGTACTTTCGGTGCAGGAAATTCAGCCTCTCCAACTTTTGCGATCTAGGGAAAGGTAGTGGTGGTATGTATCCTTGGTGGATTATCGGGAGTCGCTCCGGCTTCGTATGCATGGAGGGCTTCCGTTTGCCCCAGCAATTTTTCCTCCATGTCAACGAATAAACTCCCGACACAAAGGAATACAGGGGGAAGGGGGGAGAATACAGGCGGCCATTGTGTGTAGCCCTATCTGAGACTGAACTTGAGGAATAAGAAGCGGAAAGATCTTCGGAATCATTGTTATTGTTTCAGTAGTTAGTCAGGATCAGGGGCATCCCGTAAAAGGGGCCAAATCCGGACAAAGCAACCAAAAGGCCCGCCCTCGTCAACTTTCAAAGCGGCTTAGCCGATGGGGATGCGCCCACGACCTGATGCCATGCTTTCCAGGTGATCGGACCATAACTCGCGTGAAATCAATTCCGCGCCGATTTCCGTGCACATCTCATCAACCAAGGCGTCGATGGTTTCTCCGGCATAACGCAAATCGGAGTGATGTCTGGCCAGAAGGGATGACATGGTGTGATAGATAATGGAAGTGTGCCCAAAGTCACCATAAATGCCCAGACGGGCGGGCATTTCTGTCACCACGGTCATTGCCACCGAGAGAAATGTCGCCCCGGCACGCGGATTGGCGAAGATCACGGAGTAAGCCCAGGGAGGATTCGGTATAAGGTGACGCGCCATGTCCCTTCGGTGATTGATGACGGTGTGTTCGATCAGATCATGGCGGGCGATGGCCCTTTGGATTTCTTCAACTACTTTGTCGGGATCCTTGGCCACTTCGTAACGGAAGTATTCGAATGGCACCACAATCAGTCTCCTTTCGGGGTTGAACGTCAATGTGCCAATGGTTAAGGAACTATCGCGAGTTACGGAGTGTCAAGTCAAGATCTTCCGAGTCGAAATCTTTTCCGGTCCTCACGTGTTTTTCCCTCATTGCTCCGCCGCAGGTCTTGCGAAATGCCAAGGTTCCCAAACTGAGTGTCTCTTCCTGTATTACCCAAAGACTGTGGTGGGGACGCGTTGCGTGTTTAGTACGGTGCTGGCTGAGATCAGGTTCGCCCTCAGGGGTGAGAGCACTTCTGTTCGGAAGAGAACGGCGGTCATTCGGCTGTGCACGAGACTGGCGCTACGGAATCGCCTTTGCCAGCCACCTAGGTAGTTCGGCTTCTCATATCTATCATATCGGTGCCGGGTTGAAGTTTTGTGACACTTGTCACTTTTCCCGACTATAAACGTCAAATAGCAAGAAAAATGATTCAGGAGAAAAAAGGCTATTTCGAATTACGCGGGATAGCTGCGGTTGTGATGCTTCAGGAGTCGGAGAGGTGACGTGGAGGATATCGAATGCAAAGAATCTTTTGCTGAATTCACTGAGGAGTTTTGTTTCGTTTTTGGTACCATACGCCCACGTCGAGGATACAATTCCCCCCAATCAAAATCCCTACCGGGCTTTAAAATTCATCCCGTTTTGGTCCCTTTGTGCGCAATCGGGAAAACTCATGGCCTTACTCTGGCCAGGATCCCATAAACAGGCTCAGACTTCTCCAATTAAGGTTAATATGAAAATTTCAACTTGGTAGGTCTTCAGCACAAAATCGAGCACGCAGCGAGAATTGGCCGGATGTTGCGGACCGGGATACCCTGTCGGGAGTCGTTGACGTAGCCCATGTCCATTATAATGGCGATGATGCGGCAAGCTTCTTGACGGGTTTTGGTGTGATAGTGAAAGGCTTTCGGCCGTTCTTCGGGAAGAAGAACCCATAACGTCTGGTTTACGGGGATATTTTGGGTACATCATTTTACGGTTCAGAAAAAAATTCGCACGTTCATGCCCACGGTATACAAGAACTTCCGAGATAAGGTACACATATGAGGTATGCGGTAGGCGTGTTACCCCGCGCATCAAAATTTCAAACCCATATGTCTGGCTAGTGTTGTTCCCCGCTGCCTACGGGATAGGGAAGCCAAAGCTTTTACACCACTTGACAGGACGTGATCATGCCTTTGCCACTTTAGATAACCGCCTTCTCTCGGGTCGCAATATAGTAATAATTTGGTAATATTTTATAGCGGTGATTAATGGCATTTCTGGAGGGATGGTTTGATGAAAAATGTGGACTGGGTTATCGAAGGGGATATCCTCACAATTCGGATTGACTTGACGCAAGATTTTGGACCATCTAGTTCGGGTAAAACCCGCATCATCGCGAGTACGGAAGGCAATGTGTCGGTGGGTCCTGATCGTGAAGAAAAAATCGGTCTCAATGTGTATCGGCCCAAAAAAGCTGACGAAGCGAATGCCAGGAAATCCTGAGAACGCTGATCCAGAAGAAAATATCATCCCTGGGGAGAAGAATTTCCTCCAGGGATACTCTTTGTCTGCTAGCATGCCGGTAATTCAGAGGTTCTGATCATTTGATATGGGTTGAGAAGTCGCATACATCATCGTTTTTCAATGTTCTGCTATGATGACTGGCGGCAAAGACTCCAATTCTTGCCCTGATAAGACACATCACCCCCCAAAGGCACATTCCCTGCTATAACATAGCCGTGAAAACTCACTTCATGTTTTAAGAGCGTCCTCTGCAATTCCAATGCTCTGGCTTGAGCCCTGGGGCGACGGGGTTGGAATTAATTATGGTGTGCCACGCCATTAGTTTCCTGTTTCTGGACTGACTCTCTTGGGAATTCAGTAAAAAATTCTTGTACCAATAAAGGTATTTGTCAATTTATCGTGAATAAAACAAGGATTTTTAGCATTGCGTGTCGAAATATTTTAAATACTTGACATGCTACAGGGCTAGTTAAACGGTATCCGTTTCTCACACTCGTGATTATTCATGGATAGTTAAAATAGGGCGGATTCCCGCCTACGGAAAGGAAAAAAATTGATGGACGCTGCATTCTTGGACGGATTATGGGTGGCTGCGCAACCCATCGTGAATTTGTCGACGGGTGAGGTTGTCGGCTATGAAAGTTTGATTCGCGGCAAGCCTTCCTCGCCCTGGACTTCTCCGGCGCAGTTATTTGAGGAAGCCCGAAACCAGGGACTGGAATCTGAATTGGAAATGCAGTGCAGGACTTTGGGACTGGAGTGGGGCCATCGGCACTTAAACTCTGAGCAGATGTTATTTTTGAATATTAACGGCGACTACGCCCATGTGCCGATAAATACCGACAAACTGCAGCTGGGCCCCACGCGCATAGCTTTAGAAATATCCGAATCCCAAAACATTCTCGAGAACGCCGATTATTTGCAGCAAATTCACAGGTGGCGGGAAGAAGGCTATCTTCTCGTCCTCGACGATTACGGAGTGGGATACGCCGGATTGGGATTGTTGCTGACCGTTCAACCCCATATAGCCAAGATCGATCGGTTGCTAATTGCCGGTGTCGAGCATGATCAGATGCGTCAATCCATGATCACCCACTTCCGCGAACTAGCCCTTGATCAAAGTGTTTCATTAGTGGCTGAAGGAATTGAGACCGAGGCCGAGCTTCGAACCATCCAAAAGCTGGGAATTCCCTTCGGCCAAGGATTTTTCTTGGGACAGCCTCAGGCCAATCCGGTCATCTCACCACGGCCCCAGGTTATGACGAGTGCTTCCAAGAAACCGTCCAAACTATGGGCACTTTCCTCGGACTCCGACCTCCGTCGATTGACTCCATCCGATCAGGAGATCTTCCAAAAATCCACTGAGATAGTTTATGCCACGTCATTTCCAGCCTATGTGGTCACCCGCACCCGGCGCATTGTGGCTTGGAATCAAGCGGCCACGGCACTGACAGGCTGGACACAAGAGCAAATGGAGAAGCACCGATGCATGGATCGACGTCTCAACCATCGTGATCTCAAGGGGAATCCGCTTTGTGTGGCAGCTTGTCCATTAGTGGCGACCATCATGAATGATTATGCCCACAAACAATGTGTCACCACCTTCACTGTAGATGGCTCCCAAATTCCGATAGAGATTCTCTCCACGCCTCTATGGAATCCCACCTCCCACAAGACGATAGGAGCCATTGAGTACTTTTGGCCGGTTAAGAGTCCTGTCGAGTCAGAGCTTGAACCGCTTCGCTGTGATTCTGATCATTCCCGCGGCATAGAGCTGTCGCCATAAGGCTCTCGAGGGGATGTTGCGGAATACGAACACCCAGGTGAAGACATACCGCGACAACAAAATGGCGGGGATGATCAAACCTTAACAGAGATGAAATATTGCCGACGTGCTTCATTGATCGGCTTATAAATCATGCGTTTTGGATTGCATGCGAGCTCAACACAGCCTCCAGGAAGACGTCAGCGCTAGTCTGGAGATGAGCATTCTTCGCGTGGAGGCCAATGCTCGCTCAATTAAAATCTTGGTGATGCTTGGGCCCCTCTTCATGCATTGCGTTAGATGCTTTGAATGGCCATGGATTCGATGGGAAGCCCCGCTTGATATTTCTTCATGAACTCTTCATATCCGGCAACCCCGTTGGGCTCTGGGTTTAATGTGATACTGCCGGGATTTCCAAAGACCTCCCGGTCTAAGAAGTCTTCCAGGCTTACACTACCATTTCCATACTGAGCATAAACCGCCAACACTGCCATACCCCAAGCACCGCCTTCACCGGCAGTACTCATTACCGTAACAGGCGTATTTAGGGCATTGGATAAAATCTGCTGACCAATGCCTTGGGTTTTGAGCAAGCCGCCTTGGGCGACGAAAACATCGGCGTTGATCTGTTCTTCATTTTTCAAGATATCCATTCCCATTTTAAGGGGCGCAAAAGCAGCGTACAACTGCGTTTGAATAAAGTTGGCTAATGTGAATGATGAGCGATTGGGGTCTCGGACAAAAAGCGGACGTCCGGCAGGCATTTTGGTGATATTTTCGCCCGACAGGTAGCTATAATTGACGAGGCCACCGGCATCAACGTCCGCTTTGGTTGTCGCCAAGAATAACGTTTCGTAGAGACGATCGGGTTTTAGATGCACACCAAGACGCTCAGCAAATTCTTTAAATATGTTTGCCCAAGCGTCAAGATCAGAGGAACAATTGTTAATATGAACCATTGCAACAGGGGCACCGTTTGGCGTCGTAACGATGTCAATGTCCCGATAAATTTTTCCTAATGGTTTATCGAGTACAATCATCGAGAACGCCGAGGTTCCCACGGAGATGTTTCCAGTGCGGTTACGAACACTATTGGTACTCACCATACCCGTGCCGGCGTCGCCCTCGGGAGGTGCCATGAGACTGCCTTGTTGGAGATGACCGCTGACATCCAGCAATTGTGCCCCTTCTCGGGTCAATGTTCCTGCGAACTGGCCGGCCCGCAAAACCTTTGGTAAGATATCTCGAATATTCCATGGATAGGGTGAGACATTCCCAAGTGCGTCAAACATGTCCAGGAAGGCGGCAGAATACGTTCCGGTGTCGTCATCAATCGGAAACATACCCGATGCGTCTCCGATTCCCAAAACCATCTCTCCGGATAATCTCCAATGTACATAACCGGCCAGGGTGGTCAGAAAGTGAATCTCATCGACATGCGATTCCTGGTTTAAGATGGCCTGATAGAGGTGCGCGATGCTCCAGCGCTGCGGAATGTTGAACCGAAAGAGGTTGGTCAATTCATCGGCAGCTCGTTCGGTAATATTGTTACGCCACGTGCGAAACGGGGTCAGCAAAGCACCACTTCTGGAAAAAGCGAGATATCCATGCATCATTGCACTGACACCAATGGCGCGGATTTTTGTTAAAGGCATGTGATACTTGCCGTGAACATCGGCGGCAATCTGCGCATAACATCTTTGGATGCCTTGCCAAACCTCCTCTAAGGAGTAGGTCCAAATTCCGTTGTCGAACTGATTTTCCCAAACGTAGCATCCAGAAGCAATGGCATTAAAGTCATGTGTTATCAAAACGGCTTTAATGCGTGTTGAACCCAATTCGATGCCGAGTGAAACAACTCCCTCTTGAATTGCTCTCGAAGTTTCGACTAAGTTCACTTCATCCTACCTCCCAGCTTCATAGGCCATGACTGGCTTTTCCCCCCCGACTTTCTCAATTTCTTCTAGGGTATGGCCACGAGTTTCAGGAACAAAAGTCCGCACAAAAAAGACACCGAGGAAACAAACGACCCCAAAGATGGCGAAGACAGCTTCTTGCGACATGGAAGCCGTCATGATGGGGAACAACAGTCCAACTAAGAACGAACCGATCCAGTTAAACGACGACGCGAGTCCTGAGGCCCGTCCGCGAATAACCAGAGGAAAAATTTCGCCTACGATGACCCATGTTAAAGGAGCCCACGTAAAAGAATATAGTGCAACATAGATACTTAAGAAAACAACAATCATCATCGGATTGGCATGGGGAATGATGAACTTCAATACGGCTGGCAAAATAAAAGACAGCGCCATAATGGTTCCCCCCACGGTTAAGAGGCTGCGACGGTTGAATCTATCCGCAATCACGAGGAATACCAAGGAGCCAACTACAAGAATAACGCCTTGAATAACGGGCCACAGAAGCGCTGAGCTTGCGGCATGTCCTGTTGCTTGATTCACAATTAAGGGAATGTAATAGAAGATTGCGTTGGCTCCTTGGAATTGTTGAAAAGCGGCAACCCCCACACCGGCAATGACTAAATAACGGTATCTCCCGCTGAACATGGTAGCTAAGGACACTCGTTGACTTTCTTTGATTTCCTGTTTGGCGGTTTCTTGAATCTGCAGAATTTCAGAATCAATTTCGTCTTGATTCGAGCGAATGTAGCTCAACACTTTGCGGGCATCAGCGAGTTTGTTGTTTTTCACCAAGAAACGTGGTGATTCAGGTAAACGCAACACCCCAGCAAACAAAATCAAGGCCGGCACGGCCGCCAATCCAAGCATTAACCGCCAAGCGATGGTCTCTGGCAAACCCTTCAATAGAAAGTCCATAATGTACGAAAGAAGCATGCCAGACACAATCATGGTTTGATTGATGCCGGATAACCGTCCACGCAAACGTGCGGGCGCCATTTCCGACATATAGCTAGGAACCAACGCAGAAGCGGCACCAACAGCTAATCCTAAAAAGATTCGAACAAAAATCAAGTAGTATTGGCCATTGTGTGGTGCTATTCCAGACAAAATGGACCCAACAACGAAGATTAAGGCCGCAATTAAAATCGTCTTACGCCGGCCGAGGCGATCCGATAGTTGTCCGGCTAAAGCACCGCCGAAGATAGCCCCAAACATTACCGCGGATACGATCCATCCAATGGTGGCAGCGCTGGCTTGGAGATGCCAGTCATTTTCGAGAAAAGGCAAAGCCCCAGTCATAACGCCAATATCGTAACCGAAAAGAATGCCCCCAAAGGCCCCGAAGAAGTAAATGAACCCACTTGGCACTTTCTTTTCATCAACCAATATAGTTCCCTCCTTGAGTTAAATGGTAAATGCTAGAGGCAGATTACCCATTTTTGGCTCACTGTGGCACATACGATTTCCAAATTCAGGCTAACATTATTATACGAACAAATCAATATTTTGAATAATAGTCCGGACAAAATGATTAGGTGGAATTTTCCCATTTAGGATAGGACGACTAATGGGCGCTTTTTGAAATCTCTTTGGTCGAGGGGAACAATAGCAAGACATTGTGCGAGCAAACGGTAAATTTGACTGCGGGCGTGCCTGCCAGGCTGTGTCTCATTTCACAGAATCTCGGGCAACCTTATGTATACGGACAAAAAGGGTTTATGTTGACTTGTACGGATAAATGCTATAGCATTTATCCGTAAGTAATATGGATCTATCGATGGAAAAGTGATGATGCAGGAGCCCCAGTCCACCGGGGGTCCTGAACAAATGCTAGCAAAGGGATGACGGGCGATGTTGGAAGAGTTAAAAAATGCGGTCTATGAAGCCAACATGCTGCTGCCGAAGTATAATCTGGTCACCTTTACGTGGGGAAATGTCAGCGGGATCGACAGCGACAAGAACCTGTTGGTAATTAAGCCAAGCGGCGTCGACTATGACCAACTGTCTCCGGACAAAATGGTGGTGGTTGATCTGGACGGAAATACTGTGGAAGGCGATTGGAATCCGTCCAGTGATACCCCAACACATTGTGTGCTCTATAAACAATTCCCAACCATTCGCGGGATCGTTCATACACATTCTCCTTGGGCTGTGTCGTTTGCGCAGGCAGGTCTGGATATTCCGGCAGCGGGAACGACACATGCAGATACTTTTTACGGCCCCATTCCGGTCTCACGAGCTATGGCAAAAGATGAAGTGGCCACGAATTATGAAAGACAGACCGGGGACGTAATCGTTGAGACGTTTCGTCATCGTCACATTGACCCCGAGCAGGTTCCGGGTGTTCTCGTGAATGATCATGGCCCTTTTACCTGGGGGAAGTCTGCTTCAGAAGCTGTGCATAATGCGGTGATTTTGGAGGAGGTCGCTAAGATGACCTACCACTCTCTGCAACTGAATCCGCACCGAATTAATATGGAGCAATATCTTCTTGACAAGCATTATCTGAGGAAGCACGGCAGGAACGCATATTACGGCCAAGTCACCGATAAATAATCGAGGCTTGTTATCGAGGAGGGGACGCAGTTGTTGAAGACCCGGGACTATGAATTTTGGTTTTTGGTGGGGAGTCAGCATTTATACGGCAAAGAGGCACTCGACGCCGTAAAAGGCAATACGGTGAAAATTATTGATGAATTAAATCAAAACGGCCATTTGCCTTATCGAATTGTATTCAAATCCGTGGTTACGACCGCTGAGAGTATTACTCAGGTAATGAAAGAAGCAAACTATAATGATGACGTGGCCGGTGTCATTACGTGGATGCACACATTTTCCCCAGCGAAAAACTGGATAAGAGGCACGAAACTTCTGCAAAAACCCCTCCTCCATCTCGCCACACAGTTTCTTGACTATATTCCATGGCAAACCATTGACATGGACTATATGAATTTACATCAAAGCGCCCATGGGGATCGGGAATACGGTTTTATCAATGCCAGATTAAAGAAAAACAATAAAGTCGTTGTCGGTCACTGGAAAGATGATCTTGTGCAAGGTCAAATCGCAAAGTGGATGGATGTTGCGGTTACCTATAATGAAAGCTTTCAAATCAAGGTAGCAAGGTTTGGAGATAACATGCGTAATGTCGCCGTAACGGAAGGCGATAAAATCGAAGCCCAAATTCAATTTGGCTGGACGGTGGATTACTACGCAGTCGGCGACCTTGTTGCTCAAACACAAGACGTTACCGATCAAGAAATTGAAGCAACCCTTGCAGAATGCGAAAATGAATACGAATTTGTCATGGGAGATAACGATCCGGAGTATTTCATAGACCATGTTAAAGAGCAGATTCGAATTGAAGTGGCCTTGCGCAAATTTCTTCAAGGGGGCGGATATTCAGCATTTACTACGAATTTTGAAGATCTGTGGGGAATGAAGCAACTCCCCGGCATGGCGGTTCAACGATTGAATGCGGAAGGTTACGGCTTCGCGGGAGAAGGGGACTGGAAAACTGCCGCACTGGATCGGTTGCTTAAAATTATGGGCCATAATATGAAGACGGGGTTTATGGAGGACTATACGTACCACTTAGAACCAAAACGCGAGGAGATTTTAGGAGCCCATATGCTTGAGGTTGATCCCACCTTGGCGAGCACTAAAATCACAGTCCAAGTTCATCCATTGGGCATTGGTGGGCGTGAAGATCCGGCACGCCTGGTTTTTGACGGGTTAGACGGCGATGCAATAAACATAACCGTTTCTGACTTTGGCGATCACTTCAAACTGATTATGTACGAGGTGGAAGCAAAAAAGCCTGTGGAGCCGGCGCCAAAACTCCCTGTTGCGCGGCAAGTGTGGACGCCAAAAGTAGGGTTTTATGAAGGGGTACGCAAGTGGATTGAAAACGGTGGCGGCCACCACACCGTGTTCTCTTGTTCTGTAACGGCAGAACAGATAGATGACTTTGCAAAATTGGTAGGCGTTAAATTAGTGAACATTCACTAACGGGCCTTCTGGATTTTTCGTTAAAGCGACTCATGGACTGATTACTCATTGCTGAAAAAGTGGTTGTGCAGGTGTGAAACACCGTGCGCCACGGCTGAGGTTTTCAAACTGTATCAGTTGTCGCAGTAGCGTATCATAGTCCATGGGCACTTTCGGCGTATTGCTGCGATTATATTTGTATAGTTGCTGGGATTGCATGGTCCCAGCGGCCGGCACAGGGCACAACAAGAAGGGCGCGTGTTCCGGTGGCTCGATGTGGACGTTCTTTCCCTGTATGAGATTGCGAGACGCCAGAGTAGTGAAATACGTGATGCTTTGGACCGGATGACGCTGGAGCCGCGACAGTAACTGTGGCCAAATGTGGCGTGAGCACCTTCTCACCGCCATGCCCATCACTTTTACAAGCGCTTGTGCCGTACCATAAATGAATCCCTTCTGCGGATCGCAGAGTACGCAATCCTCAATACAGTCAGCTACACCATGCCATAATTATCCGGAAGACCGGTTGGCATTTTGCATGTTCATTGTTCGTTCCCTTTAACCGCATCTCGGTGATTGATCACGGCGTCAACCGAATGCCATCACGCTTTAGTCTATATCGGGGATCGCCCTTGGCTGCACCGGCGAACGGGATAGGTGGCTGGATGTCGGGGCAAGGATGTTGGGTCATTGTGGGGGAGATTCAAGAACCCTGCATCGCTTAAGGCGGTCGAGGCTCAAGGCATCCGAGTATGGATGCTAAAGGGGAAGAGTTATAGCCGTGCAACAGTCGTCGCGATTGGCCAGGACCCGCAATATCCGATGCCGGGCCTATGGAGCGCAATATACGGATACGGTAGGGGGAGGGCTGAACTGCGAATGGGTTGTCATCCGGGGTGGGCGGATACCCATTGTCAGGGCTTGTTGTGGTTGTCTCCGCGCTCTTCTTGGCGATTAGTTGTGGGTAATCTCGTGTATTGTTACGGGTGTCGTGAGTTGTTTTGATGAACTCCGTATCACAATCTCGGCTGGAAGGACGACTTTTCCGGGGACTATCGAGTCCGGTTCTTGAATTATAGATAACAATTGGTCGGCAGCTAATCGTCCCATTTTTTCCTTGGGATGGCGGATGGTGGTTAGCTCAGGATGACTGACAAGTGCCAGGTGGGAGTCGTCAAATCCCACCACGGACACATCGGCGGGGACGAACAACCCTGCTGCATTGAGGTCCTTTATAAGGCGCACCGCAATTTCATCGTTATAGCACACGACAGCGGTGGGGCGGTTCGACTGCTTTTCGAAAACCGAGCGAACGTAGTCGTCAGTTACAATATCTTTGGATTCAGTATGGTATAAAAAGAGCGCATCCGAGTTAAAGTCGACATGGTACTGAGCGAGGGCTCGAACGTACCCTTTAAATCTTTGCAGCCCTTGTTTGTCATCAACCTTGAATATGCCCCCAATGTTACGGTGCCCCTGGTCAAGAAGGTGGGTCGTGAGCATCTCGGCTCCGCGTAAGTCGTCGAACAGAATTTTGTGGAAGGGAGGGAATCCGGGCGGCTCCGCATGCAATAAAATTAATGGCAGCCTTCGTTGATAGATCTGTTGAAACAAGTGCAAATTTGGATTGGGAATTGTACTTTTGACGGGTTCCAGAATGATGCCGCAACAATCCTGGGCGATGGCTGTCTCCAGAGCACGGCGCTCTAGCTCAAATTGGTTCTGCGTACTCAAGAGCAGGAGGTTATAGGAATGTTCACGCAAGGATTGTTCGATCCCGCGGATAATAGAGGGAAAAATATAGTCCGAAATGTACGTCATAATGACGGCAATAAGGTTGTTGGAATGGGCATGCTCTAGGACGGATCCATCCGCAACGAACGTTCCTCTACCCGGGATCCGAACCAGCATTCGCTCGTGAACAAGTTGTTCAAGAGCTTGCCGTACGGTGTGACGACTGACCCTGTATTGTTGCATGAGCATTGTTTCTGTGGGTAATTTTTCCCCTGAGGAGACTCCGTTGCGGATTTTTTGCCTTAATTCATTGGCAATTTCAATGTACTTAGGAGTTTGCTGTCGTGACATGGATATTGCCCCCATTTCTTCATATATCAGTATACTCTAATCCAATCCTATATATGCGTACGATTCGTATTGTACCAAGAATCGCTCTCCGATGATGAAGCCAAAGATCGTTTCACTGAGTAGGTGTGGCACACTCTTCTCGAATCAACTCAAACTTTGTGACGGATCGAATCCCGAAACTAAACATCCGGACATAGAAAATGGGCGGTTGTTTTAATTCAAAAAACATGAGGCAACATCGTTGACAACTCAGTTTTTGCAAATACTGGTAAGCGCAAATGGCCAATAATTGTGTGGCCATTCGGGATTATATGGCTCCGTGCTAGGATGTCAGAAAATAGGACCGCGTTAATTACCAAACAATGCCATATCCATGAGATCGATCCGCGGTTTATGGGAGCGTTTGTGAGGTCTTAGGGGATCATGTCAGTGTCCTGGAACGTATATGGGAAGGGTTGATCACTGCCAATCAACACCGTGATTTGATCCGCTCCCTGCATGCCTGTCCATGCTAATATCGGGGCTTGAGTAGAGAAGGGGCGGGGTCACAGGGAATGGGGGCGGGAATATCGTGAAAATCCTCGGAACCCCTGCTTCTGGCTTTTAGCATCCGGAGGACTCCAAATCGGAGAAGGGGTGTCTTCATGATAAACGGCAATGGCACAGAGCTGGAGAGTTCGCCAACCAAGTGATCGACGGCGAAAACCCAAAACCCGTAAAAGCGCTGGCTGTCTGGATTGGTATAGTCTTGTCAACGTCTTCACCTCACAGTTTTTGATAGGAGTTTGACGTTTTATGAGCTGTCGCTGTCTCATGCCTACTTCACTTTGGTCGAACGCCGCAGGTTGGACTCAATGTGGATTTCCTCAAGAATTCCGAGATTCGCCGCACGGCTTCCTCCCCCATCCGATCTCAGACGGTGGGCAATTCCAAGTCCCTGCTTTGGGACACCGAAGTTTGGAATGTTGACTGGGAGGACGAATAGAGGATGAGCATGATGGTTACGCATTCCATTTTTCTCAGGGATTTTGTTCCGCGTCGGAATGCTCGGTCAACGGCTCACTGTTCTCACGCTCTGCTTCGGCCGTCCCGTGCGTCTTCCACACTGCATGAACGGCTAGAGCCCGATCAAATAGAGGAACCTTGTCTGCTTTTGTGCGTGAGAATAATTAATGGAGTAATTTCTATGTCAGAATACAAACATAATATGTAAGGAATTTGTTACGATATCTATTGAAAACGACATAAGTTCTTGAACATCGTGAGCAACGAACCCAAATATTTTCGATATATGTCACATTTGGTTGTGGCGTTGGTTAAGTTTGTGTAGGGAGACACGGCTGACATGAAAGAAAGGAGATCCGACAATGGCTATTAGGGAAGTGGCGGTGGAACAAGATAAAGCGTTTCGTGTCGAGACACATGGTATTGACATAATACCCGACCAGCAACGCCACGGGTCGCCGAGAGATTTGTTTTGGGTATGGATCGCCGGTAACCTGACTTTTGGAGAATTTGTCATCGGAGATCTCTTTATTCAGATGGGTCTCAGTTTATGGGAAGCGTTGGCGATCGATCTTTTTTGTGCTCTGGCCTATGTCGTTTTGGGATGGATGAGCTTGGCAGGACCTAAAACCGGCACGGCTACACTGACGATTTCACGAGCGATATTTGGCATTAAGGGTAACCGCTTGCCGGCGTTGTTTAGTTGGATGGACACGGTGGGGTGGGAAGCAGTCAATACGGTCCTCACGGTTTTCGCCCTGGTGGAGCTTTTTGGCGTGATGGGGTTGCCTCACCACGGTGTTGGCGTGAGCATCGCTGCGTTAGCCATCAGTCTCTTATTGACCTACATTGTACCGATTTTAGGCCACCAAACAGTCGTTGTCATGCAGCGCATTCTAGCATATGGGCTGGCTTTGTTGTCTATCGGCTTATTTTTCGTGGTCCTGCCCCACGTGCCTTGGAATTACGCTGCGTCTAGGCATCCTTGGGCAGCGAACAATACCTTGACCTTTATTTTTGGTCTGTCGGTAGGGATCATGTCGACCGTGCTGTCATGGACGAATTACGGGTCAGATTATTCCCGCTATCTTCCGAAACATGCTTCAGGGAAAGCTGTTGTTGGCTACACCTGGTTAGGCTCCGGTATTGCGGCTATTGTTATGTTGGGTCTCGGCAGTATTGTCGGTACCCTTGTCAATTCTCATGCATATGCTGCCAACCCTGTGACCGCCATTATGCAAATTTTGCCGGGATGGTACGAGGTTCCATTCTTGCTTGTGGTGATTGCGGGTCTTGTAACCGGCAACTATCTTAACTCTTACAGTTCTGCTATGAGCTTTCTAGCCATGGGCGCCAAAATTCACCGGTTTACGTCTGCTCTTCTCGACAGTGGAATTGCGGTCGCGATTACCTTGTACGCACTGTTTTTGGCTCCGGCCTTCCTGTCCTTCTTTCAGAACTTCTTGGATTTGGCGGTCTTAGTCATAGGGCCTTGGACCGGTATGTTCCTGGCGCATTACTTCGCCGCGAAAGGGGAATATGATGCCCCGAGTTTAGTCATGGAAACGTCGCAAAGCCAGTATTGGTTCCAAGGCGGCATGAATTGGCCAGCCATTTTCATCTTTCTCTTGTCGGGAATCATGGCCTTCTGGTTTGTGGATTCGACGTTGTGGGTAAGCCCCATTTCGAAAAACTTGCTTGGCGGCATGGATTTGAGCGCCTTTGTCGGGCCCATTTTGGGATTCGTCTTGTACTGGCAGTGGTATCACGGAAGGCGTGCAAAACAGCGTGTTTCGATAGAATCCTGGCAGGAAGTCAAGGAAGAGGGCGAAGCGTAATGGTTGATTTGGTGATTAAAGGAGCTCGGGTTCTTTCTCCCGCTAATGAGATGGATATGGTGACGGATATCAGTATTGTGGGCACACGGATTCACCGCGTCGGACCATTAGAGCAGGGGGAAACAGCGAAGGAAGAAATTGATGGCAAGGGATATATATTAAGTCCCGGTTTTATCGATTTTCACGTCCACGGCTTTGCCTATTTTACCGATTACGGGACCTATCCGGACGATGTCGGCGTGCGGTCAGGGGTCACCACGGTTGTCGACCAAGGAAGTGCGGGGTATTTAACTTTTCCGGCCTTCCATGAATTTATGGTGAAATCCAGCGCCACCCGTGTCTTGTCCTATTTGAATATCGGTGCGGTGGGCACGATTAAAGGCAGTATGTTGCCGGCTTTACATGGGCCAGAGACGGTCGATGTGGGTGCAGTTGTCGAAACGATTGCGAAGTACCCCCATATTATTAAAGGGATCAAAACCCATGCCGAAATGGGCGGGGTGGCCCGGTGGGGATTTGATGTTCTGGCAAAGGCAAAAGAGGCGGCCAAACGGGCGAACGTGCCCTGCTATGTGCATACAGGAAGATTGATTCCTTGTGAGGGATTTTCGCTGCCGGATCCCGACAGTATCGTGCCCGGGGCCCTGGAATACCTAGAACCCGGAGATATTCTCACCCACTGTTTTACAGGGCATCCAGGCGGCATTGTCAAAACAACAGGAGAGGTACACAAGACTGTGCGCCGAGCTATATCAGACGGACTGTTGCTGGATGTGGGATACGGGGAGCATTTCTCCTTTGATATTGCCCAGAAAGTCTTAGACCAGGGCATCATGCCGGATTTGGTTAGCAGCGACGTCCACGCCTTGTTTAATCAACCTCACAGTTTGCAGGCAACTTATGGGCTGTTTAGCGCCTTATCCCATTTGCTGGCTTTAGGGATACCTTTGAGTGATTTGATTGCGATGGTCACGGATCATCCCGCCAGGATTTTAGGGTGGGATGAAGAATTGGGACGTATTGAGGCAGGATATCAAGCTGATTTAACCTTGTTTCGCATTGAATCCGGATCTTTTCTCTTTCGCGACCGCTTTGGGGTGAGTGTGCCGGCATCTTTGAGGCTTGAACCCAAATTGACGATACGTCAAGGAGTCCCTTATTGGGCTCCAGTCATCAAAGAAGCGGAGGTCTGAAAGGAGGGATGTGTGTGATCAGGGCTCAGGACTTGGCACCCCAAGTTGTCGGGGTGATCTTGGCGAAAGATGTTGTGCCCCATGAGACTCCATGGCTTCTTCATCCCGGCCCTCCTTTGCCTGGCCCTTTGGAGGCTCTTTATCCGGCTCAACAAAAAACGCTTAAAGCTCTGATGGCATGGGAATATGGCTCAGACGATGAGAGCGATCTGACACAGTCTGTGCAGTTATTACCCACTCAAGACTTTCATGTGGCGGCTCCTTTGGTCGGCTGGGTTTCGCCGTCGATGTTATTATGGGTCGTCGAGGATCCTCTCACACATTTCCAGGGGTATGCTCCGCTAAACGAAGGGAGCGGACCGAGTTTGCGCATGGGGGAAGTCTCTCCGGCGATCTTGGATCGTCAAGATTGGCTCAACCAGGTTTTTGCGCCGGTACTCTCGGAACTTTTCGATGATCTGGACATTGCCCTGTGGCCCATCATCCAACAGGCGCTATATATGGGTGATGAGTTGCACATGCGCTCTGTGGCGGCATCCTTGGTGTTTCAAAATCTTTTGATGCGCCCCTTTCTGGCCTCAGGTCTTCTTGGAACTTTGAATCTCACCGATCAAATGCTGTTCTTTCAGGTGCTTTGGGGCAATCCTATGGTTTTTCTCAATATCTTTATGGCGATGACCCAAATCTATTTTCAATACTGGGCCGAACAAAAGGCTTCGGCCAATCGGATTACGGCCATAGGCGCTAATGGATTTACCTGGGGTTTTAAATCTCAAGATGGTGGAGATCATTGGCAGCGGGTGTCAGCTCCGTTTGCTGTGCCGGGGCGTCCGATTGAGTCGCCTTTTCTCCCCATTGTCGGCGATAGTTTTGTGTGTGAAGTGCTGGGATTTGGCGGGCGGATACTCCATAATGCGCCGGCACTTTGGCAAGACATGGGATATCTTCCGCCAAAACTCCAAGACCGATTTCGATCGGATGTGGGTGGTGAAGAACTGCCGGTCATGTTACCGGGCGAAGAGACGTGGCTGCTAGGCGGCGGCCGCCCCAGGGATTTGCGCCATATGACCTTTGACACGGCCTGTGTGGCTATAGATGGGGGATTTTTAGGGCCGGGGCGGGTCGATGGCAGCTTATGGGACCACATCACGCGAGATGAATATTATGGTTAGTTATGCCGACTATCTGCTGATGTGGCTAAGAAGACAGGGGATAACCCGAATTTTCGGAAATCCGGGTACGACCGAATTACCCCTTGTGGAGGCGTTGGCGAGGCAATCGGAAATTGAGTACGTCGTGGGAATTCATGAAACAGCAGTCTGTGCCATGGCTGATGGATTGGCCCGTCTAAGTCGGAAAATCCAAGTCGTGTCTTTACATGCGGCTCCGGGATTAGGCAATGCCGAAGCCATGATTTACAATGCCGCATTCAGCCACAGTCCGTTATTGTTATTGATCGGACAGCAAGATACCCGGCTGAGGTACGAGCGCCCCTTTCTCGGGGCTCCGCTGAAAGATTTGATAAGTCCCTTAGTTCTGGATGTCTGGGACATTACGGAGCCTGATCACATGCTGCGATCGATGAGACAGGCATGGGCGCGCCTGCAGGTTGAACCATCCGGGCCTGTGGCCTTGATTGTGCCCATGAATATTTTGTCACAACCGGTTCCCGGCGATGAGGATGCGTTATGGCTTGCTCCTGTTGTTCCGGTGAAAATGGAGAACGCGCCCAGTGAGGAGATTACCCGGGAGTTTCTCTCCCTATTAGCAAAGCCTTCACCCAAAGCACTAGTGGTTGGAGACCGGGCGGTGCAAAATCCTGAAGTATTGCCGGCACTGTCCTGGATTGCACATTATGGACATTGCGATGTTTTCGGTGAACCCTTTGCAACGCAACTGAGCTTCTTGCCCTGGGATGATGCCTGCTATAAAGGACGCTTGCCGCGTGCCGAGAGGGATTTAAGCCGGTGCTTGTCGCCTTACCGTTATGTCGTGGGATTGGGTACGGAAATGTTTCGCGTCTTTACCCGAGGGGAGGATCACTTGCCATGGTGGGATCAAGCCTCCATTATCCAAATAGACAGTGACGTGCGCTATTTTCACTATGCTCCCGGCACCGCCAGTATTCTGGCACCGCTGGATTCCTTTATCTTTTCCGTGGCAAACCGCCTCCCTGATGCCATCAAGCATGAACCCACAGCCCCAGTAGAGGCCGGGGAGAGACCCCGGCGACTTGAGACCAATCACGTGGGTGAAGAATTTTGGCGCTCTCTAGCGTCTTTGATTCCGCCTGACATGATCGTGGTGGATGAGAGCATATCCGCCCAAAGTGCTCTTTTGCGCCATCTTCAGCGCCAGTATCCTGCCACTTATTATGCACAGGCCGGAGGATCACTGGGCTGGGGCATTGGGGCGGCAGTCGGAATGTGTTTTCAAAACTCTAAGCCGGTGATGGCAATTGTCGGCGACGGCAGCGCTCTCTTTGGTCTTTATGCCTTGTGGACTGCGGCTCACTATCAATTACCGGTGCGGGTGTTAATTTACGATAACCACGGGTACCAGATTCTCAAAGACCAGATTCGTGATAACGCCAAGGCCCATGAACTGCTGGACATCCGCCAGCCTCCGATTCATTGGCCCTCTATTTTAAAGGGATTATCCTGTTCTGTTTTGGAATCTGCTCTCCCTTGTTCGCCTCAGGATTTAGCCCTGGGCTGGCAACAGTTTGCCGGCCAAAAAGGACCGAGCGTTTGGGTGATTCATGAGAAAATTTGATGCACTGTGAGGTGTTTGGTTTGTATCCCTATCCTTTCGATTATTTCCGTCCCAACACGCTCGAAGAGGCGTTGGTTTTAGCTCAAGGTGATGGCATGAAGTTTCTGGCGGGCGGGCAGAGTCTCGTGCCTTTACTCAATTTGCATGTCGCTGAGATTAAAGGTGTGGTGGATCTCCAGAACGTTGCGTCCGCCTTAAAGTTTGTTCAATCCCAACAAGACCGCCTTCGCCTGGGATCTTTGTGGACTCATGATGAACTGTCTCATTCGAGCCTTTTGGGAGGACGGTGCCCGTTGTTTTCGCAAGCTGCGGCTTTTATCGGTCATCCGCGCATTCGCCGGAGAGGAACTTTAGGCGGCAGTATCGCCCATGCCGATCCGTTGGCGGAATGGATTTTGGTAATGACTCTCTTGGACCCCCAGCTCATCCTGGCGTCCGCAAAAGAGGAGCGCCAACTTCCTTTTCACGACTATCTCTTGGGTCCGATGATGACAGCGCTGTCAGACGATGAACTGATTACGGCCGTGGAAATTTCCTTGCCCGAAAAGGCCACTTACGGCTTCACTGAGGTGTCCAGGCGTCCGGGAGATTATGCCCTGGTGGCCACTGCCCTCTCGGTAGGGTGGGATCGCGACCGCATTGCCCAGGCCGATATCGCCATCAGTGGCGTATCGGATGTACCACGCACCTTCCCGAGCATTTCCAGGGACATGTGTCAGGAATATCCGTCACATGGCCTCGTCGAACATATTAAACATGCTGTTGAAGCGGCAGTCGACCCTCCTTCAGATGTTCTGGCGGGAGCATCCTATCGCCGGCATCTGGCGGGCATTTTGGTCGAAAAGGCGCTTCATCAAGCATTTGATGAGATGTCCAATGCTGGGGAGACGGCGGCAAAGTCAATAGGGAAATCTGAAGGGGAGAGGACATGATGCAAGTGGAGTTTCAGTTCAATGATGAGCGGGCCATTTGTGATATCGCGGGACATGAAACCTTGCTGGCTGTGTTACGCGATAAGTTGGGAGCGATGGAAGTCAAATATGGATGCGGCGAAGGGGCATGCGGATCCTGTGTGGTGTTGGTCGATGGCAATCCGTTGGCTTCTTGTATCACACTTTGTGCGAGTGTGGATGGTAGCGACATTATGAGCGTGAAAGCGCCGGACCCACCTGGTGCGTGGGCTTTGTTGAAAGACCGGTTTGCGGCCCATGAAGGTGCGCAATGCGGGTTTTGCACGCCAGGCTTGCTGGCGAGTTGTTTTGCCTTGGTTCAGCGTGGAGAAAAACTCACCCGCCAAGAAATTCGAGAGGCCTTGTCAGGCCATCTGTGCCGATGTACCGGCTATCACCACATTGTTGATGCCGTAGAGGAGGCGATGGCAATATGGCCAACGATGTCCTAACCCCTCAACTTTCAGTCATTGGCAAAGGGGTAATCCGGGAGGATGTACGCAAGAAAGTTGCCGGCGAGGTGCTCTATAGTGCGGATTGGGTCATGCCCGGCATGCTGTACGGGAAATTGGTGCGTGCACTCTATTCTCATGCCAAAATCAAGAAATTGAGTAGCCAAGACGCTCGTCACGTTCCCGGGGTGGTCAGGATCATTGAAGCGAAAGACGTCCCCGTCAACCAGTTTTATGATGACCCGAGCGGACTCGGTGAGAAGGTTGCGCAGCACAAGGTTTTTCAGGATGATGAGGTAAGATATGCCGGAGAACCCATTTGCCTGGTAATCGCAAAGACACCGGAAGCCGCTGAAAAAGGGGCGCGGGCCATCGAGGTCGAGTATGAACCTTTGCCCTCCATTCATAATCCTTTGGATGCGTTGAAAGATGATGCCATTTTAGTGCATCCCGGTGGCAATACAGTGGTGCAGTGGAACGTGCATAAAGGAAATACCCAAGTTGCCATTCAAGATCCCAATCTAGTCCACATCTCCAGAACCTACCGCACACAATTCGTCGATCATCTCTACTTGGAACCGGAGTCAGGGGTCGGGTGGGTCGATAACGACGGCATTGTGACATTACGCTGTGCCACTCAAGTGGTGGAACATTACCGGAATATTGCCCGGATGCTCAATATTTCCGAAAACCGGGTGCGGATCATTTGCCCCTATGTGGGAGGGGGTTTTGGCGGAAAAGAAGACATGACAGTAGAACCCTATTTGGCTATTGCCGCCTGGATCACCAAAAAACCGGTCAAGATGGTGTGGTCACGTCAAGAATCGCTACAGGCCCGGCCCAAACGGCATCCCTTTGTGATGACTTATGATCTCTGGGCCAAGCCCTGCGGGGATGTTGTTGCCATGAAAGTCGATGTCACCGGAGATGCGGGAGCCTATGCCCTGTTATCTCCACGCGTTTTGTTTGCGGCGGCTGTTGTTGCCACCGGCCCTTATCATATCGATCACGTTGACGTTACCTCCCGGGCGGTGTACACACACAACGTACCAACCAGTGCTTTTCGGGGATTTGGCGCGATGCAAATGGCTTTTGGCTACGAGCAAATTATGGAGGAGATGGCTCAAAAATTGGGAATCGACTCCGTGGGGTTCAGACGGCGTCATTTTATCAAAAAGGGGGACACTTTAGCGACAGGCGAAATTCAGGACACGGCGGTGTGGTTGAACGAAACACTGGATAAGGTGCTAAACGAACTCGGAGAAGCACCCGTTACGGATGACGGCTCTAAACGCATCGGAATCGGCATTGCCTGCACCATGCAACCTTATGGCCGCACGGTGTGGTTTCAAGACCATGCTTCCTGCTGGCTTAATCTCGAATCGGATGGTAGCGTGATTCTGCGCACGGGTGTCCCCGATATCGGCGGAGGACAAGCGGCCTCCTTGTGTCAAATTGCTGCTGAAATTCTGCACGTGCCATTAGAGGCGGTGCGCGCCTATTACGGCGACAGTGCGCTCACGCCATTAGCAGGGGGAACATTCGCGACGCGCCAGCTGTACATGTCGGGGAACGCGGTGGTTAAAGCGGCACAAGAACTTCAAGAGAAAATTGATCATGTGCTGAAGACGGCATGGGGGGATGAAGGGTGGCAGTGGGACGAGGAGGGTATGGCTTACTCCACTTCAGGGCTTAGGATATCACGATCCGCCGTTTATGAAGCCGCCAATGCTTTGCACTACCCGTTGAGTGTGCATACCACCTTTCATGCCCAAAGTGGTGAGGGATACGACAACAAAGAGGGCCGTGCCGTCAAAACATTTCCCGATTTTACCTTTGGATGTCATGGCGCGTTGGTGGAAGTGGATGTGCAAACGGGAACGGTAAAGGTATTACGATATGTCGCCAGTCATGATGTCGGAGTGGCCATTAATCCTTTAAGCGTAGAAGGACAAATTCATGGAGGCGTCGTGCAAGGACTGGGTTATGCCTTGTCAGAAGAGGTGCTCTACCAAGATGGCCAGTGTGTGACGGCCTTATTTAGCCAATACATGGCGCCCACGGCAGAACAGATGCCCGATATTACCGCCATTATTCTCGAGTCGCACGAAGGCAAGGGACCTTTTCATGCGCGGGGAATCGGGGAACCGGCGATTGCGCCGGTTGCTCCTGCGATTGCCAATGCTGTAGCCAACGCCTTAGGTCCGTCTTGCCGTGTTCGCTCGCTACCGATTACAGCCGAAAAAATTTGGGGCGAACTCTCTGGTCTGGATGGTAGCAAGATTTGAATACAGTGCCCGCGCATGCCCCTTGTTCGGCGATATCTTAGGGGGAATGCGCGGGCAAGCGGCCTCTTGGCACACCGGCAACGTTTTTCTTGCGTCTGATGTTCATCCAAAATTTTCGCACCCAACTCACACGGTCCAGCGATATCTCCGGTTCATGTGCAGAAACCCGCCTTATTTCAACGGAGCGTGTTAGGTTCTCAACGTGGTGACGGAATGCCGCTGGACGCATGGACGGCTGGACTTAATCCATCGTTAAATGTTGGAGGCGATAAAGCATCAGGCCGAGATACAGTTTGAAGGTGGTCGCCATATCTTCGAGATTGATGCCGAAATGCTCCTCTAATCGATTGATTCGGTAGATTACGGTGTTTTTATGGGTATTGAGGACTCGGGCAGCCAAATGAGCGCTTTTCGCGTTATCGAAATACGCGCTGAGGGTGGGAAGCCACTCGCTATTATGAACTTGATCGTAGTGCGCAATGGGGAGGATCGTTCGCTCAATGATACTATTGGCACGTTCCATATCCAGACCTGCGTGCAATATGGCGAGGGGTGCGATGTCTTGATACATGACGAAATGCGCCTGGGGCATGAGCGCGTTACCGAGATATCGTGTCATCTCGGCCTTTCTCGCACTGACGCTATATTCGAACAGTGTCGCTTCCTCGGTGCCTAGGTACATGTGGCTACCGTACCAGTGGACACCGCGATCTTTCAAGTCGTCGACTGTGGTGCCTTCCCGTAATGATATGAAGCCTATGGAAAGCGTTGCATGTTCCATGGCCTTGTGAAAAATGTAGTTCCATCCGAAGACTTGAGCCAATTGAGCGGCAACCTCGGGAGCATTGACGGATTCGCCCTTGAGTTCGAAGGCCACAATGCGACTGTTGAGGCTGATGCGAAATTCCTGTGCCCAAAAGCGAATTTGCGCGCTGGAAAGATGGCCGTTGCGCAAGCGCAGAAGGAACTCCGGGAGGGAGAGGGATCCGCCGAGATAGACCCCCTGGCCCCCGGATTTTTGTGCATACTGCATCGAATCCACAATGTCGGCAATTTTAACGGTGGGAGAGATTTCAATTAAGGGGAAATTCAATTCTTTGCCGAGACTCATCACTTCTTGTGGGAATTCGTCCCAATAGCGGTGAATCTTAAGGCCAAATCCCGAACAGTTGGCAGCGGACAGTCGGGATACGAGTCGGCAGAATGCAGAAACATCGCCATGCAGCGCATAACCGGTTGTTACAAGAAATTCTCCCGGTTTAACCCACTCAGCAATGTCAGGCGCGTCCATGATTCCGATCTGGGTGACTTCTCGTTGCAAGCCGCCAAGCCCTGATGCGACTTTAACCAGCGATGAAGGAATGAGTTGTAACATTTCCTGAACGGTCATAGATTGCCTCCGAGGGATTTAGGATAACTGGTCTCTATCTAATTCTGCATTTGTGTAAGCATACAATGATTTTAGGTCAGTTTGTGTTAGCATTATACCGTAAGTAAGGAACAAATCGTACATATATTGATAATTAGTGTAAGAAACAACGTCTTTTGGAGGAACATTTATGAGATGTGTTATGGTTTGGCTTGTTCTTACTTAACGAGGATGTCCAAAGTTGGTGGAGTTGTCCACTCGTCACTGGCTTTGTCAGCAAACGTCAAGAAAGGAGGCGTAGCTCCACCGAGGCCAATCACGAGACCAACCATGACGATTTATTCGTGCTAAAACCGCACGATATGTGTCCTTCCCCAAATCCGTTTCAAATTTTCAACCACAGAAGTCCTTCATTCTCGATTCTCGCAATATCGCTCGGAATAAGGAAAACACTTGAATTCATCCCAGTTTCAGAAAAGGGCCGGAGTTTGTGATGATCTGTGGTGGTGTGTCTGCCGTTTGGCTGGAGTCTTGATAAAAGGACCCGGAAACGTCTGCAGAAATTGGATGCTGTTTGTCTCATGCTGGAACATTGCCACGGCGACGCCTTGTGGCTTTTGCCGAGGGCAGTGCAGGGGAGGGGCTCTCGGAGGTATGGTGAGGAGTGGTTCCCTTGGATGGACCGGGCGTGACGAATGATTCTTCGCCGTGAGGGCATCTTGCCAATATTTTAGGTTTGTTGCCGAATGGCTTATTCGCCGGCTGTCCCGCGAACACTTGATTCGGTATTTTCCGTTTTCTTCGTCTTGGACCATGGGCATCGAATGGCTAGGATTGCACGCAGTATTTTACGGCCTATCACATGGGTTCGGATCTATTTAATCAAGATGGCGGCATTCCGCTTACGTTCTCGGGCTCGTCGGTGCTCATTATTTTGGGTTGGGGATCCTAGCTGTTACCTGGCACCGCCGTGGAGGCCATCTCCCATTATGTTACAAGCTGTTTGGGGTAGAAGCTGGCGCCAATGATGATCTTAAGGTCAATGGAACCGCCAGCGCGGCGTGTCGTGACGTGGTGGGCTATTGTCTTCTTGTGCTGGCGATGGGCCGGGATCTATTGGAGTATCGCGTTCATTCCTACTGACTGAGATGATGGGAATTTAGTGTGGCACTATGAACTGTGCCGAGAACATGGGAGGCATCTTGGACACCCATTGCGGCGGGATTAATTCTCTCCATCATTCCGGAATTTGTGGGAGCTTTGAAGTTATCTGCCGGCGCCAAATTGATGTAAATGCAGAGTTTTCTCCTCATCAATTGCCCAAAAGATGGTTCGCAGCAGGCAACTATGGCCGGTCATGAGACTCGAATGTGAGAAAAGCGGCGTCGTAGTGTGCCGCCAAAGTATCGTGCCCTCAACAGAACGGGCCTAAAGGAGGGGGATAAACGTGACGGATGAGGATGGCATATGGCCCCGGTCGCCGAACCCGGCGCAGGAGCGGACGAGTCGTGAAGTGATGGCCAAAGTGAATGTGGATGGGGATTTTCGTGATGCCGCGGCGCCGTGATTAGCCCAGTGTCAGAGGATCTGGCGCAATTCACCTTTGCACGGTGGCCAATGGCCATTGAGTATTCTATGAGGAGGGGACAGACGGATATGGCAAAGAAAGAGATTATGGTCGCTTATGGAGTGGACGTTGATGCCGTGGCGGGGTGGTTGGGATCTTATGCTGGCGAAGATTCACCCGATGATATTTCCCGCGGACTGTTTGCAGGGGAAGTCGGAGTTCCTCGGCTGTTGAAGCTTTTTCGCCAACACGGGCTAAAAACAACCTGGTTTGTTCCCGGGCATTCGCTTGAAACGTTTCCGGACCAGATTCGCCAAGTTGCCGCAGACGGTCATGAAATTGGCGCACATGGATATTCGCACGAAAATCCGATTACCATGGCGCCGGAACAAGAAGAGGCCGTGTTGGTGCGGTCCATTGAGCTCATTGAGAATCTTTCCGGGAAACGGCCAACAGGTTATGTTGCACCATGGTGGGAATTTTCTCATGTCACCCATGAGCTTTTGATCAAATACGGAATGCAGTATGATCATAGCTTGATGCATCATGATTGCTTGCCATACCGGATTCGGGTAGGCGATACGTGGACTAAAATCGACTACGCGAAATCCGCACAGGAATGGATGAAACCCTTGGTTCGCGGACACGAGACCGATTTGATTGAAATTCCCGCCAATTGGTACTTAGATGACTTGCCGCCTATGATGTTTATCAAAAACTCGCCCAACAGTTATGGATTTACGAATCCCCGTGATATTGAACAAATGTGGAAGGATCAATTTGATTGGATTTATCGTGAATACGATTACGCGGTGTTTACGATGACGGTTCATCCCGATGTTAGTGGCCGGCCGCAAGTGCTGTTGATGCACGAGCGTCTTATCGAATACATTAACCGTCACGAAGGGGTTCAATGGCACACCTTTCATGAAATTGCCAACGACTTTAATCGTCGCGAATTGTTGACAAAGAGATGACAACATCTTCGAACCGTCTTCGCAAGGATTGATCTCCCATATCATCGCGGTGATGCCGAATAAAGGGCAAGTCCTCACGCGTTGGCTACAGGAAGGTTGGTCGATGGATCTCAAATACAGGGGATTGGTGGTCTAGGACTAATGAAGTGTCCGATGCTGTTAACACATTGTCACCGGCCCATTCATCCAAAAGACCCGCAAGAGATGAGTTCTTGATGCGGGTCCGAGCGTGAGGGTCAACTACACCGAGGAGGGTAACGCATGTTGACGCTGGCACATTTTGACTGGTTGTATCCGATGACCTCGGCCCCGCTTCAAGACGCGTATCTGATTATGCAGGGGTCTGAAGGCGGCGGTACAGTCTTAGCCATGGGAACGGGCGAGCCCCCAAATTGTGGGGGCTCGCGCTGGGACATGCACGGCACATTAGCCCTCCCTGGACTTGTCAATAGCCATCATCACTTGTTTCAGACTCTCACCCGCGGATACGCTCCCAATCAGGGGCTTTTTGCCTGGCTTCAGTCCTTATTTCCTCTGTGGGGGCATCTCAACCCAGAAGCCATTTACCAATCAGCGCTCATCGGCCTGGCGGAATTGATGCTGTCAGGCTGCACAACAACGTCGGATCATTTATATATCGTCCCCGAAGGACAAGACTCGATGAGATTTTTCGAGGCCACCATTGAGGCTGCGAAGCGGCTTGGCATACGACTTTATGTCACCCGCGGAGCAATGACCAGGGGCTGGGGCCATGGCGGCCGCGGCCCGTCAAATCTCATTGAAGACGAAGACACAGTCCTGCAAAATATGCAAGATCTGGTCAATCGGCATCATGATCCTTCCCCGCTCGCCCAAATCAAAGTCGCTCTTTCACCCGTATCCCTGCCGGCGGTATCCGCCCGATTCATGAAAGAGACCGCTCGGCTGGCGGAAACTCTTGATGTTCGTTTGCATACTCATGGCTGGGAAACCTTAGACGAGCGTCAATGGGTGCAAAATGTCTATGGCACAACAGAACTTGCGTTGTTTGACGAATGGGGATGGCTTCAAGATCGGACGTGGTTTGCTCATGCCGTGCATGCCAATAAGGAAGTCATTGACCTATTGGGTCAACGCAACGTGGCTATAAGCCATTGTCCGACATCCAATATGCGATTGGGATCAGGGATTGCACCCATCCGTTCATTTTTGGATGCAGGGAATACGGTGGCCCTTGGAGTAGACGGATCCGCTTCCAACGACGGCAGCCATCTTTTGGCCGAAGCACGCCAAGCGCTCTTGCTTGCGCGGGTACTTGGAGGTGCAGCGGCCATGACAGTGGAAGAAGCCTTGCATTTAGCGACAACCCAAGGTGCTCAGGCCTTAGGCTGGCCTGAGATTGGACAACTGGCGGTTGGTTTGCCGGCTGACGTAGCAGTATTCCGGATTGACGATCTCTTTCATAGTGGTGCCATGGCACCGTTGGAGGCGCTTCTTTTTTGCCAGCCCGTGCTAGCCGAGGTGGTGGTGATTGGAGGGGAAGTACGCGTCTGGCAAGGCAAGATTCCTGGAATTGACTGGTCCGCCGAGGTGGCTCGCCATCAATTATTGAGCCGTCAGCTGCTTGAAACGCAGAAATAATGGTCATTGTACCTAGCGAGGTGTCAGCATGGCGGGGTGAGTGCCGCGACAGAGTTCGCGCGATGCCGTTATGGGGTGCCGATGCTCAAAAGCCAGCAACAGTAATAACTTATCGGTTATGAACTTGCAGAAGTATAACACAAGTTCCGACCGTCAATCTCTGACGGGGACCAACCCAAAATTTCGCCTAAAGGCGTGCCCTTGGCGGAAGGAGAGGTGGATTTGTCTGGAGGCCACCTTATCGGCAGTCTCGAAGTCCGTTTTGTCCGAGGACAACGGCGCTTGGCGGGGTAACTTAAAACCAACCGGCGAGGGGACAGGGGTGGCTGAATATTTCGCCGTACCCGTTACGCTATTCGAATCGCACCGGAGACTAGCGACCCCTGCGCCAGGGCTGGGTGAACCTTTCAAAGCTTTCTGTGTTTGTTGGGCAGCTGATGCGGGGGAGACGCCCTTCGCCATCGACATCAAGCACTTTTTTGATGAGTTCAGCGTGTCTCGTGTGGGAGTGGGCTTGTTCCATGCTAGACGATCCATGCATAAAACTTAGTGATTTGTTCTCATGCTTTTTGAAGAAACCTTCAGCGTGTCCGCTGGAATTCCTTCCATTTTTTCTTGGAAACCCGCCGGTGGATATGGCCATCATCAAACCGAAAGAGGTGAATCCAGTTATTGTCGACTAAGTCCCGTACTTGTCGGTGATTTGCAATCACCTCGTCGATGGCGCTAGACGGAGCTTCGATCACAACGTTTAACCGTAGTGGTTCATGCATCCATCCCTTGCCATTGTGCAGGGACTGCATGGCCAACCCCACCCGAAGATCTCCGCCCATGCCTTCGAGCACACCGATTGCTCCGCCCACAACATTGTGCAGCACTTTGTTTCCGCTGCCAAAACGCTGATTATCCACAACCGACCCGTAGTACTGCATATTGATCCACTGAGCCACAATCAAAGGTGCTGTCATAATCAGTTCAAGGGTGGAAAAACCCTCGTCCTGATGCCAGTCATAGTCATGCAAAAAAACTCGGCCCGAGAAGTTACAATGTTTGGTGCGAGCACGCGGAGCGGCGATAAACGCGGCATTGCCAGCCAAGGCCCATTCCGGACGAACTTGAGCCCAGTCGTGAATACGCCGCTTCATGGTGCTATGAACACTGCGGTTAGGCATGTCCGCAACACCCAAAGACGCGGCTTTCTCCATGCGGGCAATTTGGCTGGCAGACGCAGTCCACTGACGGAATTGCGCCACCTCCTCTTCATGGGAGGGAGGAAGCTCGTCATCAAACAGCTTCATCTCATCCGTTGTGGTGTCATGGAGTGCTGCCATGAAATAGGTGTCGTCGGGAATTATAATGCCTCGGTGCACCAGATTACGCCGGGTGGCGGGATCATTAAGCAAGGCCGCGGCCAGCCGTGCACTGGCCTCTCCGGACTGACCGCCGCACGCACCGCAATCCAAAGCCGTGGCCTGGGGATTGTTGACTGTGGTGCTGGCGTGGCCGACAAAGACAATGAGGCGGGAAAAGTCGCGGGTCAGTCCCATGTTGCGTAAAACAAACTCAGCCGCCTTAGGGCGTTCTTCTTCCGGAATTCCGTTTGGTTCTGCGAACTTTGAGAGAGAAGATTGCTGCTTGGCCGAAAGAACGGGCGCTAATTGCTGACGGATCCCCGCCTGAAGGCCTGCTCTTTTTGGAGAGGGAACAGGGCGGGTCCATCCCATGCCGTCTAAAATAAGTTTCGGAGCCGATAACACGCCTGTTGCTTCGACGAATGCGAAACATGATGAAGCAGAGGTTTTAAAGATTTTCCAGGCTTTCATCGTGCGTAAGTGAATGTGTCTTCTTCGGATTACTTTGCCCATGGCTTGGCTGTCCGCGTTATCTATCCCTTCTTGGATGCGGTAGGAGGGATTGAACAAAACGGGATGATGGCGGTTGCCCTGAAGAGACCCGAGAGGCAGATATTCCATCAGAATGCCGAAAAATCCGGCAAAACCCCGAGTTTCCACTGAAGGGGCAACCATTTCCAAGGCACGGCGGTAAACTTCTGATCGCACATCAATGCAAAAAACCGCCTGGACATCTGTGCGGGGACTCGGTGAGACGGAGTTCCCCGAGTCGGATATAGCCGCTATCAGTTGTTTCTGATAACCGATCTCGAACGCACTGTGCAATACGGCATCAACCTCAAGCCGGATGTTGGGCTGGTTCCAAGGTTTTAGGGCAAGTTCCCAAGATTTGAACCACTCCTCCTTAACCGGCTCAGAACCAAAAATGTGATAGAATGCCAGGTCCCAGGCAAGACGGATGGCCAATAAATCTTGGGTGACATCATGTTGGCCGCCCTGAAGTTCAGCCTGGTAGTCCAAGTAACGCGTCCATCCTGCCCAGCCGCCAACACTCAATAAAGCCGCATGGAGATAGTCGTCTATGGCCTCACTGGGCACTTGCAATTCTCGCAAGGCGAAGACAATGAGATCGGGGGCAGTGCCGGGAAATGTTAACATGACTTTGCCGAGATTTCGAAAACCCATGACCTCGGGCGTCTTATCAAAACGCATAAATTCTCTGAATCCCCGGTAAAGTGAGGTATCCTTCCACGGCAGCGGCCATAAGGATTGGCCCTCATCGAAATAAGCGGCACAGTATCTGCTGATGCGCTCGGCCACGAAGCTTGACCAGTCTTGATTTTTGGATTTCTTATTCAGAATATCCGTCATGAGATTGACACAGGCTCCCCCCAAAAAAGGAGGATCTTGGGAGAGAATGTGCTCAAATTGGTTCATGTTCCAGGAACTGCCCAATTCTTCGAGCGCATCCGCCAAATCCTCCCGTGTGATCCGCCCTTGCACAATTTGCTCGTAATAATAGGCTCTCGGCATTGAGAGCCCCGTTCCGGTGAGACGATTCAAGGTTTCATGAGCCTGCCAAAAGGGCCGATCACTGAACCCCATGTAGGGATTTACCGCCACAAAGTTTTTGAGAGGCCATAACGGGGCTATTCGCCGACAGGCTGATTGGGCCTTGTCCAGCATTTCGGATTCGGTAAGATGCATGACTTTCATAATGATGTGACCTCCCGTAATGAGGGTTCAGATTCATGGTTTTGGGGCGCTGAGACATCCTTGTAAGGGGGGGAGAATTTTTGAATCCAGCGGCTGAAGATCATATCGACATAGAGATCATTGTACAGATGGACGAAGATGGCGTGCCATACAGGCTGCTTAAGGAGTCTGGGTAACATCTGTTGAATCAGCAACAGAGCTACAAATACCATCACAATCAACCCGAGCAGCGCATCTTGCACCACTCCTGTGGGCGAAAGAGGTTCCGGCAATACCGGGGCAAAGAGTGCCATAAACCAGGAGCCCAGAAGGAAATAAAGGGTGGCCACCAATGCACTAATGCCTATGGAGATCCATAAGAACGGCAGCGTGCTGGATTTGACCTGGCTTATGGCGGAGGAAATCAAATGAGAGAGCGCCACCGCCAGAATTATGCCCATGACTGTGATAGGGAGATCCCCAAGGAGCGGAACTTTAAGCAGCCATCCCGTCACCATCACAGTGATTGCCCCCAAAACCAAGCTAAGGGTGATTTTGCCAAGTGGTGCAGAAGAAGGCCCGGCGGGCATCACCGGCCAGCGGAAATATTCGACGATACTACCGGACGACAGAAAGGCGTGAGCCTTGTAAACAGAGTGTGAAACAATGTGCAGTAATGCCAGAGCGTAGAGACCAAGACCCAATTCCATCAGCATAAATCCCATCTGCGCGGACGTTGAATAGGCGAGCGATCCCTTGATGTTGGTTGAGGTCATCATCATAAGCGAAGCCGTGGCGATGGAAATGAGTCCAATGACTATGAGCAGATCTCCCGTCCAAGGGACTCGCGACATGAGGGGAACCATCCGCATGAGCAGAAACGTGCCGGTATAAATGATGCCGGCGTGCAGCAACGCCGAGACCGGCGTTGGCGCCTCCATAACTTGGATGAGCCACCCATGAAGGGGCACTTGGGCGCTTTTAAGGACCGCACTGAGAAGAACAAGAGCTGCGGCGAATTGCAGGGTATTGGGGAGTCCCCCCTTAATGCTGGCGATGGACACCATGATGTGATTAAAGTCCGCGGTATGCAGGGTATGTACAACCAGCAGCAGCGCTATGAACAGACTGAGATCGGCAATGCGGTGAAGAATATATTTTTTACGGGCAGCTAAGAGGGCGAGAGGACGCTCAGGGTAAAAAGCCAGCAAGTGATGCAGGAACAGACTGGTTGCCACCCAAAAAACAAAGAACTCCCACACATTGCCGGCGGTAATGACTGTTAAAAACGAGCCCAATGTTATAGAGAGCCAGTAATGAAAACTTCCTTCATGCGGATCGCCCTCCATATACGTTAAGGCGTATCGTGAGACGATGAGTCCAACCAAAGCCACTAACAACATCATTACCACGCTCAGGCTGTTGACATCCTCGTTAAGGGCAAATTGGGCCAAGTGCCATGGTAACGGCAGCTCAAAGAATGTTTTGGAGTCCTGTTGCCCAGTGAGAGATATGGCCGTAATCACAATACCGTCCCCCAGGGCGAACCAGGCTGAGCCTATGGTCAATTTTTTGATTAACCGCGAATGGCGGTTGGCCCAATTTGCTCCGAGAAGAATTGGGAGAAGCAGGGGCCATGGTAGAATAAGCATCAGGATTGCACTCAGCGTGCTGAGCTGCACAGGCATAGCATTGCCGCCTTTCTTCGTCAAGTTTTGTGGTTCCAAGTCTTCGCCAAATGCCCACGGGATTGCCGTGTGGGTCGGCATGAAAGCAACAAACACAGGGGGATGCCCTCAAATACATGTCACAGCATTCATGAAATATATGTCGTATGTGATTATACACTGCCTACCAAGAGGATGCAACGAACCGGGAAACTTTTTTATGGCGCTGATCCGGCAATCCCTCCCTCACCCGGGGCCATTGCGTGAGGGAACTGATAGCGGAGAACCTTATATTTTCTTGTGACTTAAGTGCAGACGTGGTCTGTTGGTTGCTTGAGCATGAAATTCCTGCCATATAGTGCACAGAGAACGATGACAATGGGGGCGCGGGCTTTTGTGATTAATCCCTCTCCAATGTTCTTACGCCCGGCCAGCAATGGCAGACGCATGATGGCCAGAGATATTGCGGGGAGGGTGAGGATGACTGAACGTACCGCAGCGTAGAGTGGATGATTTGGAGGAATCCGGCCATATGACTCTTCCGGGACGCCCGCCAAAATCGTTACGCAATTCATGCTAAGCGTCTCATACACCATCCTCAACAACAAAGGCGGCCATCAGATCTTCTGGAACTGTTCGCATATACCGGCTGAAGAGAGATCGAAAAACCCACCAAGGGCATGATAGACCGTTACTAACGAGAAAGAGAAAAACCGGTGAATTAAGGAAAGAGCCGACATGCGAGATGCCTGCTCTGTTTCCGTGTTTTGCAATTCAATGACTGAACTCCGATTCTTTTTCCTCTTATTATCGTGTCGGGCTATAACGGGACGCCCAGTGGGCTTGTCAGCCAGTTCAGAGCTCTCCATTTGATCTCAGCCATGTTAGTCATATTCAACACATAAACATCACCGGTATTAATTTCAAGCTTGCGGTAATGTCTGAAGGGCATGCCCAGAGTGCCTGCCATAACCAAACGCATAGCGGTGGTGTGGGAAACAATCAAAACATTTTGGCAGTGCTGATACTCACTGAGAACCTCTGTCATGCGTTCGAAAACTTCCTTTGCGGTTTCTCCGCTCCTTCCGGCTGGGGTTTTGAGAGGATCATGCGTCCATTCAGCCCATTGCCGGGGAAAGCGGGCTTCAATTTCCGGTGGAGTCAATCCTTCCCAGTCACCAAAGTCTATCTCTTGCAATCTGGGATCGACCTGCATGTCAATCCCCAACCTTTTTACGATGGGTATAGCCGTGTTTCGGGCCCGTGTTAAGGGAGACACCACTGCAGCATCGAAAGGGATTTTATGGAGTAAGGCTGCTAAGAGTGTAGCCTGCAAGGTTCCCATTTCAGTCAATGGAATATCGCTACGTCCGCAGTATCGGTTTCCATCACGACTCCACTCGGTTTCTCCGTGGCGGACCATGTAAAATATCGTCACGACCAAACCTCCCATGATTTATCTGTGAGACATGATTAGGAAATGAATGAAAATGCCGGGCGAAATATGCGTCCCCGAAAAATTGTTGAATTGTGGCCTCTGGCCTGCAGATCCAAAAAAGAGGGGGGAGCACGCGCGTGGGTGGAACAAGATCGCAAGCGCAATAAGGAGGCTTGCCCTATCTGGAATTTAAACCACCATATCCCGCGCTTCATTGGTTTTGTGCTCATATCTCACTCTCCAACAGGGTGGAATAGGATGCCTGGTTCTTTGATGAGAAACCCACGGACAGTGATATCTCGAGGGAGCAAGGGATGTTCACGTATGACCCGGAGGGTGTCCCGGATATAAACGGACGCCTTAGAGTCGTCGGAACGCAGCCACTCTTCAGGATCGATTCCATAGTATTGTTGTAATAGAAAGCGGATCGTATTCCCGGTGTCCTGGGAGAGTTTAGCACTGAGGTCGATGAGTTCAGCATCTTGAGCCGGTGCATCTTGCCGGTCCCGGGATTCAGCCACTACGTAAATAGTTCTTATCTGAGGATAACGCTTTAGGCTGATCAACATGGTGCGCATGAAAGAACCATAGGGATCCCACAACAGTCCGTTTTCGCAGCGAAGCCACAGCGCTTGATGCAAGCATCCCAGTTGTTCTTCAACGATCATTTCATAGTCTGGCCGCAATCCGCCGACTATGAGGGAACGGGGAACAGCACCCAAACGGGAATTTGATCCGAAACGACTCGCGTTGTGAGTGGATATATTGGTCGTTGCACCGTCGGCGGCTTTCATCATCATGCTTTTGGTCCTTTCTTGTGGCAATGTTTTTTATCGCGGCCTATTAGGAGCTTTTGCTGGTAGGCCTTATAGTGCTTTCTGGGCATGTTCTCTCGGTTACTTTTCTGCCGTTTATGGATTGCACCGTGGGCAATGGGCGGCAGAAGCGAAATGCAGCCCGTCGTGTCTTGGTTGATTTTCCTTATACCCGCAACCGGGGCATCCGTAAACTTCTAAGTGTGTGAGCAAAGTTTCCCCACCGCACCACTCACACGGCAGTCCTCTAATGAGATCGACCAGCCCCCATCCCGGGGTAGAGCACCGAGGACAAAGGGTAGCCAGGCGCTGGCCCAATTTCGTGGCAACTTTTGCTAAAACATGGCGACGCATCGGATTCATGTGCGCCCGCATATCTGTTTGGACATAAGCCAAGCCGTCTTCGGAAGACGATGCACAGGCTGTCACGGCCTGATGCAGGGTTTCGGTATCGGTAATGCCCTTGAATAAGAAGCCGGGCTGGAAACCTGAATTCGGCCTGACAATCAGTCCATGGGATGGGAATTTCACACGGACTAGAAATTCCTGTAACTCGCTTGGATGATGGACGGATTGGTTAGCATAGTTGGTTTCGAGGTCGATAATTTGTTCAATTACTTCAATTCCCCGCTCATCATCAACAAAGGCCAATAATTCGTGGCAAGTTGGGGCAAACAATAGCTGAGGGTCTGGGCCAAAACTGCCTTCGCTGGCCAGCCCCAAGGGAAGGCCTGTAACGGCCATGCCCCACCGGGCTTTTTTGAGAGCTGTTTCCCTGGGAGTGCCAATACGTTCTACCTCACCCGTAAAAGTTCCCAACACATCGGTATCCAGATTTTTTGGAACACACAACATGAGACCGACGGCCGATTGGAGAGGCGGGCCCAGGACTTGTTCTTTTTGATGCTTCGTGGCCAAAACCACCTTACGGCCCTGGTATGGGTGAATGCTCGCCTGATCCTGAGTCATGTCATCCTCGCCTCTTTTGGCACGAACATTGCTGCGTTCGTGCGGTAGTGTGACAAAGCGGTTCTTATGTCACGACATAATTGTCGCGAAAACATAATCATATGTCAAGCACTCACCGACATTTACAACATTCTTTGTGTGCAGTGTTGCTCCGGGCGTTTTTGAACCGGTACCTTCTTTCTCATATCTCTGCAACCATTTCTCCAAAAATTTCCGGGGCCTCATCCCCCATTGACCGAGGTTACAAAATTCTTGAAAAACAGGACTCGTTTGGCTCACGACCACCCCAAGGCGCAAGCGATCTTCGGAGGTGCATTTATCAATTGTCACCGGGGCATTCGGTGTGTTTCTTTAGCCGCTCCAATTGTATGCAGTAGTTCTGCTGCGTGAAAAATAAACCGGGATCAAGAACCGTCAGTAAATCCGTATACGGGATTTGATGCCACCGACTCAAACGCTTGAAAATAGTCCCACTCACCTGCACAGCCAATGGAAGAAGGCTGAGGATTGCGATGAGATACAACGATATCGTTTCCCCACTCAGTATCCTGGATACCAGCGGACGGGCTGCAGATGCTCGCGGACGGGAGCAAGCCAAGACAGGGACACAAAAATTCACCTCTTCTCGAAACACGAGCCCTTCTTTAAATGCCATTCATTAAGTAATGGACACGACAAGTCCTTTAGTTGGCATTTCTCACGCTGACTCTTTCTTGCTGAAACCTCTTTATAGATAAGATTTGATAGGATCTCTCAGTGAGTAGGGTCTTTTGGTGGCCTACTGTCTTTTGTGAAGTTCATATTGAGAGCGTAGCAAAGAATTCAAGGAATTGACTAATACCAAAGTGCGAAAGTATCGATAAGGCCAAGATAATGGATCGAGCCAAATCCTGGTAGTTTTCTGATGTGTCACTAGACCCTGTCATTGGTCATGTAGGCTGGATAGCGGGGGATTTACCTTTTCTGCCTTTTCCTTCAACAATGCAGGTGGACTTTTCGGCACTAAGGACTGAAAGTTTGCTCCGGGACCACCAAGAAATCGCTCGCAGCTCTGAAGAATGTGCCAATGCTGACTCCGGGGAAATCCTTCTGGACCTAAGATGGCGGCTTGTTTGGTTTGCAGATCTAGCCGAATGGAGAATTTGAGAACGATCACGAGGCCCAAGCCACTGGCTACAGCCTGCTGAATTGCGCTGTAGTATCCAAGTCCATTTTTAGCCAAATTTTTAATCCTCTATCGGCAAAGATTTTTTCCTGGGCGATATGTTCCCGAACTCTCTTCTCGTATCAGGACGATTTCATGGGTCAGGGAGAGGAAGTCCTGGCTTTCGCCAATGCGTGGCCAGGCCAGGCGATAAGCATCAGCTCATTCGTGAGAAAAAAGGGGGGACACCGGGATTTTATTCGGCTGGGTACGGTCCCAATTCGGATGAGGCATAATCGTGGGCACTGGCCGCTAACCGCCAGTGCCCACGATTATAGCGACACAGCTGAGTCATGACTTCGAATGTTTCGAAAAATAAGGCGTTCATAATGTAAGAAGCTGGCGCCTAACTTTTTCGACGAACGGCGGGTTGGCGGAGTGCTCCAAACTTTTGACGAGCAGGGAAACCGTGCGTTGGCACCATATTATGTTCTCCGTGCCGGGGAAACAACATTCATTGAACCGCAACCCGAAATCCCTGCTAATGATTCAAATTGAGGGTGTATCCTGAGCCGGACATTACCCAATTCATTCCTCATAGACATAGCAAACTTGGTCTTTTGTCATGAGCATTGATTGGGGATACCTCCACGGCCAGGGGGCACCGACGAAGCTGACAAACTCTTTCGTGACCTTCGTAATGCATTGTCCTGCAACACTGTGCGGAGAAAGAAGCTTTACGTAAACCATCTGGAACCCAACGTCTCGAGATCCTTGTTCGTGGGGTGTCGAACATATAGGAGTTTGGTACCGGAAGACAGGGGAACGATAGAATAGTTATGAATTCCCATCGGTAACAGAACTGACGTTCCTGGCTCCACATTTACTGAGGAAGTGCCGGATAGTTCGACTAATGCTCTATCTGCAATACCGGTTAAAATACCATAAGATATCCGGAATTGCGGCTGATTGCCTGTGAGGCCTGAAACGAGAAAGTGGGTGCAGCCAAATCCCGTAGGGGAAGTCTCCCATATTGACGAGAGCTGGTGCCCGGCTGACGCCTTTAAAGATACGACTTTTGTAAAGTCATTTGCCCAGGTTTCAAACGTAGACTGCGACACCGGCTTGCCGTAAATATCATGAGGTTCGGCAAAAATTGATCGGTCACTAGGTTGCTGAACTTCCCAAATCACGACATCATGAGCGGAGTGCGGTGTACGCGCTGGAACCAGAAAAATATCTCCAACCGCCGCGGAGTAGTGGTTTAATAACTTTGACAGCTCTCCGCTTAAGGTTGCTCGTAAAACGTCTTCCGCTGTATAGTCGCGATTAAAACCAATGGCAATGTCATTGGCGGGTCCTGCTTCTAGTACAACCCAAGCTTCCATTTTGCCTGGGTCTTTCCCTGGCATGGCTTGCGCTTGAAGGTCGTTGGGATGAACATGAATCGGCAAAGATGATGAGACATCGAGCAACTTAACAAGAGGTAAGGATGCAGTGGGCCACCAGTAAGGCTGAGAAAGCAAAACTTCTGCGAGGGAACGGCCAGCGAATTCTCCTAATGTGGGGACACTGCTGAAATCCGGGTAGGCGGATACTTCCCATGACTCTGCTGCGCCTTGTGGGGGCAAGTGTTTGTTCCAATGCCTTAGCCGTTGTCCGCCAAAATAATACGATCGCAATAAAGGCTTGAACTGCAAAATTGACTGCATAGAGAGGACCTCCTAAAAATTAATTTTAGAAAAGACTTGCAACTCGAACAAGTATAATTATAATGAAGACAACACAAAACAACAATGATATGTGTGTTTATTAACAACTTATAGGGAAAAAATTGTTGTATTTGTGGACTATTAAAATGAGGTGGGTATGTGATGAAGAAGATGCCAATAAAGATGATGGCCATGGCAAGTTTAATCACGTTGGTTGCAGGCTGTGGGGCTGTAACGACTTCCAGTCCCGGATCTGCTACATCCAATTCGTCGAAGTCCTCCAAGCCAGTGATTGGGATGACCTTGATGACCTTGACGAACCCCTATTTTTCAGAGATGGCCTCTAGTGCCAAGGCTGACGCCGCCAAACTGGGCATGAAGCTGGAGTATGAAGGCGCTAACTTTAGCCAAGCTACGCAACTAAGTCAGGTTGATGCCTTTATCCAGCAACACGTCAGTGCCGTCATGATTGCACCTGCCGATGCGGGATCCGCGGGAACACTGGTTCTGGCCTTAAATAAAGCTCATATTCCTGTGTTTACGATTGATACAAACGTAGAACCATCGAGCTATAAGAGCCAAGGAGGGCACATTGTTGAGTTTGTTCAATCGAACAACTACAAAGCTGGCGTGATTGCCGGACAGGAAATGGTGAAGTATCTGCATGGCCATGGGCACATTGGATGGCTTGATTTTCCATTAGCCACATCGGTCTTGCAGCGGGATGCAGGGTTTGAAAGTGTTATTAAGAAATATCCTGGCATCAAGGTGGTATCTCGTCTCAACGGAAAAGGCACTACGCCTGGAGGGTTGTCAGCGACAGCGGATATGCTTGAGGCTCATCCTCATATCAAAGCGATCTTCGATATTAATGCTCCCTGTGGTTTGGGTGCCGTAGATGCCATTAGGGCTGCACACAAGGTCGGTCAAGTGGCAGTCATCGGTTTGTCTGGTTCAGAGCAGGCGGTTTCGGCCATACAAAACAATTCGGTCTACAAATATGGCGTGATGCAGGAGCCGGAACTAGAATCGAAGATCGAGATTCACAGCATTTATAACTACCTTCACGGGAAGAAAGTGAAACCGTTAATCCTTACATCGGTGTTTCGAATTACAAAACAGGATGCGGCCCATTATGCGCCTCTGGCCTACAAATAACAGCAGGTGCTCGGCCGCGTGCGCTATTGACGAGTGTGGACGGCTTCAAGACCGGAGATACCGTCTAAACTAAACAGGAGGATGCTGCGCATGGTGCCTCTTCTCGAAGTTCATGGTGTATCAAAAGTTTATGGCAACACGCGAGTTCTTAATCAAGTGTCTCTAAAGGTTGAGCCCGGTGAAATTCTGGCTGTTTTAGGGCATAACGGGGCAGGTAAGTCGACACTTATAAAGCTTATCTCGGGTGTTGAGTTGCCCAATGAAGGAAGTGTGCTGATTCAAGGGAAAAGGGTCATCATGACATCTCCTCTGGAAGCGCACAAGCTGGGTATTGGATGCGTTTATCAAGAGCTTCATGTTATCGATGGATTGACCGTGGCTCAAAATCTTTTTCTAGGACATGAGAAAACGAAAAAGGGACTTTTGGATATGCAGGCCATGCGCCATGAGAGCCGGACCTTGCTGGAAAGCTTTGGCCTCTCCGATCTGGACCCCGACAGTCTTGGAAAAGAGTTGTCGCATCCCCAGAAACAAATGATTGAAATTTTGGCTGCCATTAACATGCAAATCAAGGTCTTGCTCCTCGACGAGCCCACCTCATCGTTAACACTCGGCGAGGTCGACCGTTTGTTAGACCTTATGAGATTGTTGGCCAAGAAGGGGTTAGGGATTATCTTTATTACTCACAAACTAAAAGAAGCCTTGGCTGTAAGCGATCATGTAACGGTGCTTCGTAACGGCAGTGTCGTTCTAGCAGATCATGTCAATAATGTGCATGAGGAACAACTAGTTGAGTACATCGCAGGGAAACGTTTGGTGGAGAATACCGAATCCAATGTGAGTGCCCATAGTGATGATAGTTCAGAAGAATTGTTGCAAGTTTCGCATCTTTCATCTGGGAAAGCTCTCGACGCGTCTTTCACTTTGCAATCAGGACAGGTATTGGGAATTTATGGGTTGGTAGGAGCGGGAAGAACGGACATTCTTAAGGCTCTGTTTGGCTTGGAACAGATAACAGGGGGGACTATTACGATGTCGGGCCAGCCCTACGTCCCCAAAACGCCCACGCAGGCATTAGCCGCAGGACTATATTACCTCACGGAGGACCGCAAGGTCGATGGGTTTATCCCAGGATTATCCGTAGCCCTGAACATGGTTCTCCCTTCCCTGGCTGCTTTTGAACAGAACGGGATGATCAAGTTTCGACAGATCGCGGCCAAGGTTGAGACATTTATGCGATCGCTCAATATCCAAGTTGATCGGGAGACGCCGATGGCCAATCTCAGCGGAGGCACTCAGCAAAAGGTTCTTTTCGCTCGTGCCTTGCTGGTTCCTGGGATTAAGATCCTGATGCTGGATGAGCCAACAAAAGGAATAGACATTGGTTCAAAAACCGAGATTCATTCTCTGATAAGACAACTAGGTCGTGAAGGGTACGGAGTTATTGTGGTTTCATCGGAAGTTGAAGAAATCATGGCGGTAAGTGATCGCATTCTTGTGATGGCCTCCGGACGCATGGTTGAGAATTACTTCTTGCGAGGCCAGACGGAGGAAGCGGACTTGCTTCGTGCAGCATTAGGAGGGAAAAGCCGTGTTCAATCAGCGTAGGGTTCCGAAGGAAACGGGAATTTTTCTGATATTGATTGGGATAATCATTGTTTTGGGGTTGGTTGCACCAGCGTTTTTGACAGTTTCCAATGTTTTTAATGTCCTTCTAAACTCGACAACAATAGCGTTGCTAGCTCTGGGAGAAACGTTCGTTCTTCTGACCGCAGGAATTGACTTGAGCGTAGGTGCAGTGTTGGCTTTGTCTGGTGTGGTCGCGGCGGAGGCTTTTGGCGCGCATCTTCCATGGGAAATTGCAACCCTTCTAGGGATTTTGTCCGGGAGTGCCATCGGGCTGTTCAATGGGATAGTCATTCATTTCACCAAGGTGCCTCCGTTTATTGCGACTTTTGCGTCCCTTGGTATTGCTTCGTCGATTCCGCTGATTTTAACTTCGGCTGTTCCTATCGGCATTCAAAACAACGTTTTCCAGGATATTGGCCAGGGGTTTCTTTTTGGTGTTGTTCCTATCGCTGTGCTAATTCTTCTCTTGATGGCAGTGATTTTACACTTGGGTCTGACAATGTCTCGATTCGGCATTCATGTCTATGCCACAGGCGGAAACCGCGAAGCTGCACGACTCGCCGGCATCAATCTTGCCAAAATGGACATTGCAGTATATACCATAAGCGGAACTCTTGCAGGCCTAGGCGGGATAGTATTGGCTTCGCGCTTGGGTTCAGGTTATCCTACCGCTGGTTCGGGTACTTCCTTATTTGAAGCTATTTCAGCTGCCGTGGTTGGTGGGGTAAGCCTGTTTGGAGGCGTGGGCACCATACCCGGGGCCCTTATAGGCGCGGTCATTATTGGTTCTCTCGCGGATGGTATGAACATTCTCAATGTCAATAGTTACTGGCAACCGTTAGTAATTGGTTTGGTCATTTTGATTGCCGTTACGATTGATACTATTCGGACTAGCCGCAGACGCTCCGTGCGGATAACGAAAGTCGTCGCGGATGCAATGAAACCTGCAGAATCTTCGCGTGAGACTATGAATGCTAAATGACAGGCATTTGATGGGGAGAGGATTATTATGACAGGCAAAGAATATCGAATGAGCCGAATTTTTCGTCCAGACACCGGCAATACCGTAATTCTTCCGGTTGACCACGGATTAGCACTAGGGCATTTGCCTGAATTACGGCGTCCGGTAAATGTCATTCAAGAGATGTTTGCAACAGGTATTGACGGTGTGTTAATTGCTGATGGAACCTTTGCCGGCTATAGCGGTCATGTATTTGAGGGACGTTCGGCTCCGACTCGCATAGTCACGGCTGATACGTTCTTTGTGAATGAAGGCCACATTAGTCAGGGTTTAGTGTTTAGACCCAAGGAAGCTATTATCAAGGGATACGATGCGATCAAGGCAATATTGATTTGGGACCAACCCGTTGATGATCGCATGCGAAATATTCGCATGCTGGCGAAGTTGATACAGGAAGCGCGAGCATGGGATTTGCCGGTGATGGTTGAACCCCTATTGATGCGGACCCGAAATTTATCGGAGCCGCCCAACCGACAGTTGCTGTCTGATGCTGTGCGGGTTGCATATGAACTTGGCGCAGACATTTTAAAGGTACCTTTTCCCGGGGATCAAGCTGTGCTTGAGCAATGGGTCGGAGATTTTTCAGTTCCATTGGTCTTGCTGGGAGGGGGGGATACTCATACGGTCCATGAGATTACGGTAATGGTCGACCAAGCTATAAGGGTGGGAGTAAGAGGAATTGTCATGGGTCGTAACGTTTGGAGTCGGAATGATAAAGAGAAGAGCCTGCGGCTCATGAGGGACTTGGTAGACATTGTTCACGGAAGTCGCGGAATAGGAGATTAGCACAGCCGAGAGGAGACTGACTTCCATGCCAAGTGCGCTCGGATTGGACATTGGCACGTCGGGGGTAAAAGCGGTCATTTGGGACAGTGTCAGTGGCGAGATTGCCATGGGCCAGAGTCGGTATTCATTTAATTCGTGGACGGACAAGGACGCGGTCTTTGCCGAACAGGATCCCGAATTATGGCTGGCGGCAGTTAAAGATGCGGTATGTCAACTTCCCATTACACAACGAGGTGCGATTAAGGCCGTGGGAGTTACCGGCCAGATGCACGCCTTCATTGCTACAGACAAAAACGGGGACGCTCTGCGGCCGGCAATGTTGTGGTTCGATCATCGAGCGAATAGCGTAGCCGCGGAACTTGAGGCCCAGGACGCCGATCTTTGGCGGTCCGCAATTGGGGGTCCGCCACATCCCGACTACCCTGCCAGTAAGTGGGTATGGGAGGCAAGAAATGATCGGTTAGTGGCCGATAAAATGAAGTATTTGGTCCAGGCTAAAGACTGGGTCAAATGGAAGCTGGGTGGCGTTTTAGCAACCGATCCCGGAGAAGCAAGCGGAACGGGGTATTATAATCCATTCACAAGGAGTTGGGATACAAGAATTCTCGAGCGAATTGGTTTAGACGTCTCTAAGCTTCCGGTGATTATGTCTTCTCATGCGATTGTGGGTGAGGTGTCACGCGACTTTTCTCAACGTCTTGGCATTCCCGTTCATACCCCGTTAATCAATGGCACTGGAGATCTCCCCGCCGCTGCATCCTTATATCCCTTAGATCAAGATGCGTCGATATTATTCAATCTGGGTACGGCGGCCCAAGTTGTAATGACCACATCTGTCAGGCAGTTAGTTATGGACCTTACAATTTTGAACCATGTTGATGATAGGCATCTTTTAATTGGGGTTCCGCTCTTAGCAGCCGGCATGGCTTTACAATGGTGGACCGATATGGGGGGGCAGGAGTTGGACAGCGATTCGATCGATCCTGGTCGTGTGCTCTTTCTGCCCCAGATTGCGGGTGAGAGAGATAGTGCTGGGGCGCGGTCCGGGGCGTTTCTGGGATTAACGGTATACAGTGAGGCTGCCGAATTGACCCGTTCAGTTCTTACAGGCATCGTTCTTGCTTTGCGAGAAGCGCGTGACCAGCTCGTTTCCAAAACGGACATTATGCCCAAAACGTACTACATCGCTGGCAGAAGGGCCTTTTTGGACATTATAGGTCCTCGACTGGCATCTGCAATTGGCTCTACCATATACGGGCTAGCTGTCGAAGAGCCTTCGGCCTGTGGTGTGGCAAATATTGCGCTAAGTGCTGTTGTCCCCCCCGTCGAGAGTACACGTAATAGAACTCGGATTGTTTTTGAGTCGAGTTCCTATTGGCAAAAAGCCTATGACGAACGTTACCGTTTGTACAGTGAGGCTCGTCAGTTCTATAAAGGATTTTCGCAATCGTTATCTTTGTTATAAGAAGGTGCCAACAACTATCATGAATAAACTCCCTTCGACGCGACGGCAGAAAATTTTAGACTTGGCCGTTCAACAGGATATGGTTCGGGTCGATGAATTGGTCAAGCGATTCAATGTCTCCGCAGAGACAATACGACGCGATCTTGATGGAATGGCGAGTGAGGGTTTGCTTTTGAGGACTCATGGAGGGGCTATGCTTCAATTCGAGTCTGAGGCGCAACGATCCTACGCACAGCGGGAATTGCTCCGCTCAGACATAAAACAGCGTATGGCCGCCGTGGCTATTAAACAACTTCCCGTAAGTGGTTCCGTGTTGATCGATGCGGGATCGACGACAACGGCCATCGCTGAGCGAATGCCGGGTAATGAGCATCTCAATGTTGTGACGAATGCTTTAACGGTCGTTAATGCTCTGGCGAGGAATCAAGCCCGGGTTCAATTACTCGGTGGGGAAATAAGGTGGGAAAGTTTTGCCGCAATTGGAGTGAGAACGATTTTGCAACTACAAGAATTAAGATTCGACGTCGCCTTCATTGGATGTAATAGCATGGACGCCAACGGATTCTACACATCAACGGAAACAGAAGCTCTAACCAAGGCCGCCATGGGTAAGCAGGCCCGGCGGGTAATTCTCGTAGCGGACGGGGCAAAGTTTCGCACTCCAGATTTTGCCCAAATTGGCATTTGGGATGCAGTGCATTGCCTGATAACCGATGGTCCGGTTCCGGAAGATGTTTCGGTGGTGTTAAACAATAAATCCGTTGATGTGATATTGGCATAAGGAGGTTTCTATGCGAAAAAAAGACGTATTGGCGATTGGCATGGCCGTCGCCGATGTGATTATCAAGCCGGTAGACGCATTACCTCCCAGTGGAGGACTGAACACCGTCAGTACTTTTCTGTTAACGTCTGGGGGAGTGGCATCCACTTTTTCGCACGATATAGCCCGGTTAGGGTTAAAATCCGGACTGGTTGGAACGATCGGGAACGATTTGCTGGGAGAAATGCTTCTTCAAAGCTTAATTCGAGACAGAGTTGATGTTTCTCTTATTCGGAAGACGGACGAATGGCCTACGGGTGGAACAGTTGTACTCGTTGACTCTCGCGGAGAGAGAAGTTTTTACCATTATCCCGGCGCCTCTTTGAAATTGATTGGGCCTAGTGCTGTTCCCATTGACGGCTACCGTCACATTCACTTCGGAGGAAGCCCGTTAATTCCGGAATATGATGGGGAACCCGGCCTCACATTGTTGGCTGAAGCCCGCCGGCTGGGCGTGTCCACAAGTATTGATACGGTCTACAGTCCGGGAGGAAATTGGGAAGGAACACGAGAATTACTTAAATTGACGGATATTGCGCTACCCAGTTTTCACGAGGCATTGCGATTGGCTGAAACAGATAGTCCTCTTGATCAGGCGCGGTACCTGATTGATCGCGGCGTTCAAATTGCCGTCATTAAACTCGGAGAACAAGGAGCACTGATTCTTGAAAAGGGATGCGCTCCCTTGTCGATTCATCCCCCTGCTGTCGTGCCGGTTGACAATACGGGGGCTGGCGAGGCATTTTGTGCGGGGTTTATATGTGGCTACTTAAAAGGATGGGATATTACCCGAACAGCAAATTTTGCGGTGTCATGTGGAGCATTGGCCACGCAGTCCCTAGGGGGTCCTTTAATGATTGACTCAATGGATGACGTAGAGCGTTGGATGGCGGCCAACCCTGTAACGTCGTAAAATGTGTGGCACGAGGGATTTACAGCATGACAGAACAAGGTTGGCAGTTACTTTAAAAGTGGAGGGTTCTTGAGAGAAATTTTTAATCTCTCAAGTGAGGCACTGTTTTGTCTATTGTCTTGGTCATGGACCGGTGAAACGGCGTATTCGGCCAATGGGGCCGTGAGGAGGCCGTCACCAGAAACTGAGGGTGTTTTATGCGTGGACTGCAAGGAACGAGTGGTGCCGGATGGGCCTAGTGTAGCCGAGGGCCTCGACGGATCCATTCATCTCATTGCCCTGTAAGATGTCTTCAGTGTCTTTCTGGCCAAACGCACGAGTCTTTCTTAATAACAATGGTGGTGTTCTTGGAGGAGGCGAACAGTCCACAATATGAAAAGAGGGCATGAGACGATCCTCTATGGGGCGATCGAAGCGGGAGGCACTAAGGTGCTTTGCGGCGTGGGAAAGCGCAGCGGTGAAATGCTGGATTATGTGAGCATTCCTACTAGGTCTCCGCAAGACACTCTACCGGAAGTGATAGCATTCTTCCGGGCCCACCCGGTGAAGCGCCTGGGGGTCGCGTCCTTTGGCCCGCTGGATTTGGATCCCAAGCATGCGACATATGGATGTCTCACTAACACCCCTAAAATCGCATGGCGCGGTGTTAACTGGTACCGTCTCTTAACTGAAGGTTTAAAAATTCCCGTAACAGTGGAAACCGATGTTAATGCCGCTATTCTGGCAGAACACGCCTGGGGATCTGCCATCTCCGTACATACGGCTCTCTACGTGACTGTCGGTACAGGAATTGGTGGAGGAGCTATGGTGGCAGGTCGGCCGTTGCATGGATTGATGCATCCTGAAATGGGACATATTGGCGTTCATAGACTGCCCGAGGATGTATTCCCCGGATTATGTCCGGCTCACGAGGACTGTTTGGAGGGGATGGCCTCCGGCCCTGCGCTATCCCAACGCTGGGATATGTCCCCGGCCTGTCTTCCCACAACACACCGTGGATGGGCATGGGAAGCAGATTACCTTGCTCAAGCTTTAGCCACGTATATCTACGTCTTATCACCTCAACGAATTGTGCTCGGCGGTGGCGTGATGCAACATATCCCGTTATTTCCCGCCATTCGTCAGCGAGTGACGGAACTCTTGAAGGGTTATATTAAACGACCCGAACTGGACAAAATGGACACTTATATCGTACCTGCGTCCCTAGCACCACTGACCGGTTTGTATGGCGGTCTCCGGTTAGCCATCTCGTCTGAGTCATCCGGGTAATCCCGTTGGTCCATTGGTCCCTTGTGATCATGACAGAAAATGTCTTTATACTCCAGAGCCCGAGTCTGCACTCTTGGAGGGTTCGGTATCATTACTGCTCAAGAGCGAATGAAAATATTGAAATCGCGAGAAGTCGGAAGGGCGAGATGGGCAGTGTCAACTTTAAGAGGGCTCCCATCAATCGGGGAAGTTTGATGCGGAGGATCACCCGCTGACGTGGTGGGGGAATGCCTACTTGCGGTGTGACCTAATCGAAGCGGTCGACCGGGTTGGTGTGTTCGACCCGCAATTCGAAGCATTCTACATCCACCAGTGCTGCAAAGCCGCCCACCATCCACACAAGCGGACGTTGGTGCTGACAGCAAGGAAAGTGACCGGCGTGATCCACGAACTGCTGACCCGGGGCCAACTCCACGATGGAAGGAGGTTCCGATCGTAACACTCCTTCTGTGCGCCATTACGGGGTTCCCACTCATTCACTCAATCAACCGCCTTGCTTGGTTGCACGACCCCATTCGAGACAGTTTTCAGGTTCCAAATGTGAGATTGTCTCTTTCTTGTTTAGTGTTTAGTTTCATATTAATCTTAATCCATCACTCGAATACCGACGTTCCATCCGAGTTCTCAAAGCTGTTTCAGCCTTCTTGCGGTGTGGAAATCGCTGTGGTTATCCCACTATAGTTCCGACGTTTTAGTGTCTAATAATTCTATAATTTAGCGCAACAGTATTGACTTGCATTCTAGTATGCGTTAGTTTGAGGTTATTAGTTCGCAATGTAGTCTAAAATTATGTTTTGCATCATTAGTGGTATTTTTTTGAAAGGGAGGAGATTAGTAGTGGTGAAGCTAACGAAAATGGCGATTGGCATAGGCTCTGCAGCGTTGGTAGCAGCTGGTTTGGCTGGGTGTGGAAGTTCGTCCCCAAGTCAGCAGGCCAGCGGAACAGCTGCACCGTTAATCATTGCAGGAGATTTTGCCAACCCCACAATGACAGAAAATTTTAACCCTTTAAGCATCAATCACCTTTACGGTACCAACTTTATATATGAGCCGCTGTACGTTGTTAACCTCATGAATGGGCACCAAACCCCATGGTTAGCTACTTCGTATAAGTGGGCGAATGCAACAACATTGCAATTCACTATCCGCTCCGGCGTGAAATGGAATAATGGACGTCCTTTTTCTGCCAAAGATGTGGTCTATACGTTCAATCTCATTAGAAAGTATCCGGCTTTAGACACCAACGGGGTATGGAATTCCTTGGCGTCGGTCACCTCTTCAGGAAATGTTGTGACTTTCAGATTTTCTCATGTCAACATTCCGGAGTGGTATTATATCGCGACGACTCCTATTGTGAGCGAGTACCAGTTTAGCCGTGTGCCAAATCCCGTAACATTCACCGATCCTCACCCCGTTGGCACGGGTCCTTTTATGGTGTCATCCTTTACGGGAGAGCAATATGACCTTAAGGACAATCCATACTATTGGCAAAAAGATAAAATCAAAGTCCCCGAAATGGAATTCCGAGGGGTGACGGGAAATACTTCAGTCGACGAATGGTTAGTGAGCGACCAGGTTGACTGGGCTCAATCCTTCATTCCGAATATGCAGAAGCTATTCATCGATAAGAATCCAGCCACAAACCATTCGTTCCAGCCACCATCTAGCCCTTGGACCTTATTTATGAATTTGACGAAGTGGCCATTTAATCAACTTGACTTCCGCAAGGCTCTGGCCTACGACATTAATCGTAAGGAGATTGTCTCAAAAGCAGAATACAATATGATGACACCGGACCACCAGTCGCTGTTGCCGCCCACCATGAATAACTGGCTCAATCCCCAACTTTTTAAGCGATATGACTACCATTATGATCCGGCAAAAGCTGCGAAGGAATTGGCCAAAATGGGGCTGAAAAGAAACAGTCATGGACAGCTGTTGGCACCGAATGGGCAGCCCATTACGCTGACCCTGGAAGTTCCAGCAGGATGGACGGACATTATTCAGGACGGCAAAATTATGGTGGACTCATTCAAAAAACTGGGAATAACTGTTGACGAGATTACCCCATCGCCAACCACGGTCACCGATAATGTACAAACGGGTAGTTACGAGATGGCGCTGCAAGCAGCGATTGGGGTTCCGGAACCATACTTTGTTTACTACGAAGAATTAGACGGTGCGCAAACTGCGCCGATTGGTCACGTGGCACCCAGCAATTATGAGCGTTGGAATAATCCGACTACCAACAAATTGCTCAGCGAATTTGCAAGAACGACTAATCCGCAGCTACAGAAGAAAATCATGTATCAGCTACAGAAAATCGTATTAACTCAAGTGCCCGTGATACCCTATGACTATGGTGTATTTTGGTTCCAGAATACGACAACACACTATACAGGGTGGCCAACTGCGAAAAATCCGTACGCTCCAGGACAAGTATACGCTTATCCGGATAATCTCCTCGTTGTGACGCATTTGCGCCCTGTGAAGTAAGTAATTTTCGGAAACGGTGGGTGGACAGAGAAGGGTTTTTGACTCCTCTTTACCGGGTCTAAGTAAGCCGAGCCGATAACGTTCTGTCAAATAGTTGGTACAGTGTTGCGCCGTGGTGGGTTAGGGGGCATGATTGTCGTGAAAATTCTTGAAGTGATTCACCACCTCCAGAGTTTGGGCAGTCGACCGGAAAACACGGTGGATGCCCTAATCTCTGGAAACGACGAAAATGAGGTAACGGGTATTGCCACGACTTTTATGCCGACGGTGGCTGTTCTCCAGCGAGCGTGTCAACGTCATATCAACCTAGTCATTGCGCATGAATCGCCCTTCTATAACCATCGGCCAGATGCGCATGCTGTGGACGATCCCGTTTATCTTAATAAGATGCAAATTTTGGCCGATGCTCACATGGCTCTTTTTCGGTTGCACGATACGCTGCACAGAAGAGACCCCGACTGGATCGCGCAGGCCGTGGTTCACGAGTTGGACTGGGATTCATACGTAACGAATTCTACGATTGCGACGACCTTACCCTTTCAAACCCATCTTCTGGAGATACCTGAAATGTCGCTCAAGACTTTAGCGGGGTATGTCAAACAACGCTTGCGGGTGCCTTTTGTTCGCGTCGTGGGAGATTTAAACATGTCTTGCCGCCGCATCGGGCTGTTGCCAGGCTACTCAGGAACAGGTGCCCTCGTGATTCCATTTTTTAGGCAGGCGAAGCTTGATGTGGTCATTGTGGGGGAAGGACCGGAGTGGGAGGCTCCAGAGTATGTTCGGGATGCGGTATTGCAAGGCTCGTATTTGGGACTCGTTGTCGTGGGACATTTAGCGAGCGAAGCTGCAGGCATGAAGCTATTGGCTCAGCACCTACAAAGAGTATTTAGCCATCTAAATACCGAGTATTTAGATGATTCATCACCATTTGTTCTTTTTTAACGTTGCCGATTATCCACTTGTATGCCAGTATTCTCTAATTTTAAATTGTTGATTCGCGATGTGTTCGAATGTTGCACTCTTGACTAAAAAGAATACTCAATGAGAGAAATACTAACTGGACTGCCAGGGGCATGAGCTATCTTCCTGTCATGGCCAAGAGATTCTACTGTGTCTCCCCGACATTTTTCTCATTGACAGGCAGTGTACTCCGATTCGTCAGCAGCAATGAGGGAGGGCTTCTTATGCGGTTTTTTCTTAAGCGAACGCTTCTCTTAATCGCAACTTTATGGGTGGCTGTTACGCTAAATTTCCTTATTCCCCGTCTTATGCCGGGTAATCCTGGTCAAGCCATGATTGCAAAGTTCACGGGCGAAGGACATCCCTTGAATCCAGCCGCTCTTCATAGTATTGATATTATGCTCGGCATATCCCATGCCAGTTTGTTGACTCAGTACTGGAACTATTTAGGGGAAGTGGTTCACTTGAACTTCGGGATGTCATTTTCCTACTTCCCCTATACCGTAGCACAATTAATCGAGCGTGCTTTACCATGGACATTGGGACTTGTTGGTATTGCGACGATTATCAGCTTTGCCTTGGGGACGGCACTGGGAGTGATAGCGGCCTGGGGTCGAAATACGACGACGGACGGACTTTTAACGACTATTGCGGCTTTCCTCAATACTTTTCCCTATTTCTGGTTTGCGTTAGTGGCAGTCTACATCATGGGATTTATTTTGCATTGGTTTCCGTTGTCAGGGGGTTATACGCCGGGAGCAACGCCGGTATTCTCCTTAGGATTTATCACGGACGTTATTCGTCATGGTGTTTTGCCCGCTCTTACTATTGTTGTCAGTTCTGTGGGCGGTTGGTTAATTGGGATGCGTAACAACATGATTAATACCTTGGGAGAGGATTATGTCCTCTTGGCTCAAGCAAAAGGCTTGAAAAGCCGGTGGATTGCCACTATGTATGCGGCTCACAATGCGATTCTTCCCAACATTACGGGTTTTGGCATGGCGCTGGGTTTTGTGGTGGCAGGATCGTTGTTAACGGAGGTCGTTTTTGGGTATCCCGGGATGGGCAACTTACTCTATAACGCGGTTATTAACGAAGATTATCCCTTGATGCAAGGAATTTTTTTGGTAATTGTTACATGTGTGGTCGTAGCCAATTTTATTGTTGATTTACTGTATGTATTAATTGATCCACGCGTTCGGTATGGAGAAGAGAGGGACTAAAAATGCAGAATTTGATGACGGAGCCAGAAGGCACTTCAGAAGTTTCGGATTTGTCAAAGGGACACTCGTCAACGTGGCGAACGTACTTTAACATCCTGTGGTCAAACCGCAAATCACGTGTCGGGCTCATCGTGTTTTCGACATTTATTCTGATTTCTATCTTTGGTCAACTTATTGCTCCGTACTCAGCGTCTAATACGTCATTCCCCACCATGATGGGACCTTCTTTACAACATCTGCTCGGAACTACACAGGAGGGTCAGGATGTTTTAAGCCAACTCTTAGTAGGCACGGGGATTTCCGTAATTACCGCATTAGCCACAGGGCTGATCGCGACTCTCATCGCGGTATTCATAGGATTTCTCTCAGGGTACTCGCAGGGCGCCGGTGATGATGGGTTATCCTTTCTAACTAACGTCTTTCTGGTCCTTCCTGCATTGCCGCTGCTGATCGTATTGGCTTCGTATGCGCCGGGGCGCGGAAGTACTCTAATCATTATCATTGTCGGACTGACAGGATGGCCATGGGGAGCACGCGTGTTACGAGCCCAGGTGAAATCGTTACGGACACGAGATTATGTTCTCGCGGCTAAGCTGGCTGGGGATTCGACAATGCGTATCTTGATGAGGGAGATTTTGCCAAATATGTTGTCATTGGTGATGGCGGGATTTTTAGGCGCTTCTCAATATGGTTTGTTGACCTCAGTGGGGTTAGAGTTTCTAGGACTAGGTAATCCCAACCAGGCGTCATGGGGAACGATGCTGTATTGGGCGCAAAATGCTTCCGCTTTGCTCAGCGGGCAGTGGGCTTGGATTCTAGCGCCTGGTCTCTGTATTGCTCTCTTCGGTATGTCGATGGTTCTTATTAATTTTGGGTTTGACAGAATTGCTAATCCTCGCTTAGGGGGTGCGGAAGAATGACGGTGTTATCAGTTGACCATCTTGAGGTCAATTACGGGACAAAGGCACCGGTTTTTGCTGTGCGCAATGTGTCGCTAGAAGTTCAGCATCAAGAGTTTGTCGGTCTGGTGGGTGAATCTGGGTGTGGAAAATCTACCCTAGGCTTTGCGATAGCACGTCTCGAGCGTCCCCCAGCGTATATTCGCGGTGGAAGCATCGTGATTAACGGCGAAGACTGGATGACAATGCCCGACGAAGAGTTGCGCCGACACCGGTGGCGTGATGTCGCGATTGTTCTACAGAGCGGCATGAACGCACTCAATCCCGTAATGACGATAGAGGCTCAGTTTCGTGATGTTATGATGCAGCATACCTCGTTATCGCGTGCACAGATCCTCCAACGCTCCATGGATGTTCTCGACATGGCGCATATCGCGCGCAACACGCTAAAACGCTATCCCCATGAGTTATCAGGTGGCATGAAGCAACGCGTAGTGATTGCCATGGCGTTTCTCTTGCATCCGAAATTGGTGATTTTAGACGAACCTACCACCGCACTCGATATGGTTGTGCAACGGCAAATAATGGATAACTTGACGGAGTTGCGCCAACACGAGCAGTTTTCTGTCCTGTTAATTAGTCATGATTTGGGCTTGGTTCTGGAATTATGTGACCGTGTACTGGTGATGTATGCTGGTCAGATTGTTGAAGAAAACACCACGGACAGTCTTCTGGAACAGGCATGGCACCCGTATACGCGTGCACTTATGCAGGCACTGCCGAGAATCGGAGGCAATGGACTGCAGTTTGGTGGAGTGCCGGGGACACCGCCGGACTTACATCATCGTCTTCAACATTGTGCGTTCGCGCCGAGGTGTGGATTAGTAACTCCTGAATGTCAGGTCCGTGAGCCAGAACTTACAGACACGCCGAGTGGTAAGGTGAGATGCTTCGTAACAAGTCGGGAGGTGGTAGCTGATGACAAACACCATTCTATCCGCGGATAACCTTGTTAAGCGCTTTGCTCCCAAAACACGATTGGATGCTCCTGTAATCGCTGTTAATAACGTGTCTTTTGGGTTAAGAAACGGCGAAGTAACGGCGCTAATTGGAGAAAGCGGGAGTGGCAAGACGACGATTGCTCGGATTTTGACGGGCCTAGACCAACCTACCAGCGGGACCGTAGTCTGGGAGAACAGTGCAGAGCTTTCGCGAAAAGCTCTGCAGCAACGAGTACAAATGGTATTTCAAGATCCCTTTGCTGCGCTTAATCCCATGAATTTAATCGGATATACCGTATCTCGTCCGCTCATTAATTATCGCCGAATTGCGCGGGCTCAAGTGAACGATGAGGTGATACGGTTGCTCGAAGCAGTACAGTTAACGCCGGGCTCTGCATATATCTCTAAACGCCCCTATGAGTTGTCGGGTGGACAACGGCAACGTGTGGTTATTGCCCGGGCGCTGGCAGCGTCGCCGCAAGTCATCGTGGCAGATGAGCCCGTATCGATGTTGGACGTGTCCATTCGTTCGGAGATCCTTCGCTTGTTACGGTCGGTGATGGAGAACCAGGGTGTTCAGAGTATGCTTTATATCACGCATGATCTTCTTAGCGCACAGCTCGTCGCCGATCAAGTATTGGTTCTCTACCGAGGACATATTGTGGAGCGGGGAGAGACTGGGGAAATCCTGCAGCATCCCTTGCATCCCTATACACAGCTGTTAATGGACTCGATTCCCAATCCTTGGAGACGGCAGGAACCGCGACGGCGGGTATCTCAGACGACTCCGTCAACGTCTTCTCATGGGTGTCCCTATGCCCCTCATTGCCCGTTGGCCGCGAAACAATGCTGGTCTTTGCCAGCCCCTGTTGTTGATCGACCGGGCGGGGGGAAGGTGGCTTGTTTTGCGGTACATGATGGCAGGGCGGTTGAGCAAGCACGAAACCATTGAGGAGGAAGCCATGATAGGCGGAGTGCGATTGCGAGAAGAAAAGCGTTCGCTAGGTGAACAGGCGTATTTATCTTTACGTGAAGCAATCGTTACGTTGCGCCTGAAACCTGGACAAATGGTTTATGAATCGGAGTTGGCTGAATTGCTGGACATGAGCCGTACTCCCATTAGAGAAGCTATCCGTACTTTGGTGGTGGATGACCTTATTGAAGTGTTGCCACAGCGCGGGATGAAAGTTTCCTTGATCTCCACGACTAAAGTCGAAGAGGCGCGCGTCATTCGCGAAGTACTTGAAATTGCTTCACTGAAAGGCGGTATAGACCGATGGAAGAACTTCTCTGACACTCATGATGAACTGGCGGCCGTAGTTGAATCTTGCCTAGCCTGGCAAAAACGAGCGGCTGCACGTGGTGACATTAAAGATTTTCTGGATGCAGATGAGGCTTTTCACCGTGCCATTGTTATGGTTGGAAAAAACCGAACGCTGCAAAGCGTGGTGGGACAAATGCGTGCTCATTTGAACAGGGTACGAGTGTTGTCTGTAGGAAAGTTGGAGAACTTTGATGTTCTCCTCGATGAACATAATGCCCTGTACCAAAATATTAAGAAAGGGGATCAATCTGAAGCCTTGTCTATTTTGATGCACCATCTGCGCCGTTTAGTTACGGATATGCCGCTTGTGCAAGCAGCGTATCCCGATTATTTTACGTCGTAATGGATCGAATCTTCACGGGGGGAATATGGGCGAGTTAGAAAGATTGACACGCAAGGTGGAAAAAACGATCCCTGCTATGAACATTCATATCGTGCAGCGTTCCGATGCACGCGTCCCTGAAAAATTTACAAGGGGTCGTTGACCCGTGAGGTGCTGCTGCAGTGCCTTATGGAGCGATATCGGGTCCTACATTATCATGGTTCAGTCGTTAGCGAACGGGATATTGAACATGAGGTGTCCATTTTGTTAGCGGATAACTTTTGGAACTTCATCGGGGTAAATCCCGAGGGGCCATGACCGTGTTGATTTGCTAAGTTTAGACCATTAACTAAGAGTTCGAAAGAAGAAGGAGACAAATGAAATGGCAGACACTGCGAAAATCATTTACAAAGACCGAACCATTCCAGTTCGCGAACGTGCACAAAATCTTTTGAACCTTATGACTCTTGAAGAAAAGGTGGCCCAGTTGACATCGGTGTGGGTCTACCAAGTGATGAATGGATTTGAATTCGATTCTAGGAAGGCGCGCGATGCCATCGGGAACGGAATTGGTCAAATTACACGGGTGGGGGGAGCCAGTAATCTCGAGCCGCTGCAAACAGCGCACATGGCGAATGCCATCCAGCAATATTTGAAGACAGAGACGCGACTTGGGATACCAGCTATGATTCATGAGGAGGCCTGTAGTGGGTACATGTCGCTAGGGGCAACAAGCTTTCCACAGACTATTGGGTTGGCCAGCACATGGGATTTGGCATCGATACGCTCTATGGGGGAAATTATTTCACGACAAATGCGATTGGTCGGTGCTCATCAAGCCTTGGCTCCCTTGCTAGATATTGCGCGAGATGCCCGCTGGGGTAGGGTGGAAGAAACCTTTGGGGAGGATCCATATTTAGTGGCTCAGCTTGGGGTCGAGTATATTCGAGGATTACAAGAAGGCGTATTTCGAGTCTTAGCAACAGGCAAGCACTTTGTAGGTTACGGAGTGTCAGAGGGAGGCATGAATTGGGCACCCGCTCATATCAATGAGCGGGAACTAAGGGAAGCGTACCTGTGGCCGTTTGAGGCCGCGGTAAAGGAGGCTCACATTGGATCGATAATGCCGGCATACCATGAACTTGATGGAATCCCCTGTCACGCCTCATCTCGGTTGTTGCGTACGATATTGCGTGATGAGTGGGAATTTTCGGGGCTCACTGTGTCTGACTATTTCGCGTTGGCTATGCTGGAAGATTATCACCAGTTAACCGACACCCGGGTTGGCGCTGCGGCTATTGGACTCACAGCGGGTGTTGACATTGAACTACCGACTCGGGATTGTTATGGAGCACCATTGATAGAGGCGATTCAGGCCGGATTGTGTGAGATTGGCGTTTTGGACACGGCAGTGTTGCGTGTGCTGACGCATAAATTTGAGTTGGGTCTTTTTGACGATCCGTTTGTGGATGAAGCAGAGGTGTCGTCAACCTTTCTTATGCCGGGTGATTGCCAGACCGCTAAGAAATTGGCGCAGGAATCGATTGTGTTGCTAAAGAATGATGATGGCATCTTGCCTCTAACCAAGGGCATAAAGCGTGTGGCTGTTTTCGGTCCGCACGCCACGTCGCGGCGCAATCTCATGGGTGATTACTCTATTTACTGTCACATTGATTCACTCTTAGAGATGCGCGATCAGGGCAACGTATTTGCTACACCTTTGCCAGAATGGCTTTCCGCATCCGATGTATTTCGCGGGGTCTCCACAATTGTCGAAGCGATAACCGAGAAGTTGGGGAAAGCACCCATCGTGGGTGCGACGGCTCATGAAAACGTGCTAGGATTGACCGATTATGATCTAGCGGAAGCGGTGGCTCTGGCTAAAACGGCGGAAGTTGCCATTGTGACAGTGGGGGATAAGGCGGGGCTAACGCTCGAATGCACCAGTGGTGAATCGCGAGATCGCACCGATTTGACCCTGCCTGGCAGACAAAGTGAACTCGTGCGGGCCATTGCGGACACGGGCACTCCTGTTGTACTCGTTCTTCTTAATGGTCGTCCTGTTGCTCTGACTGAGTTGGAGCCTCATGTCAAGGCCATTGTCGACGCCTGGCTTCCCGGCAGCGAGGGAGGGCAGGCAATTGCCGATGTACTCTTTGGTGATTGTAATCCGAGTGGTAAACTGCCTATTAGTTTTCCGCGCTCCGTCGGGCAGGTTCCCGTATTTTACAATCACAAACCATCAGGCGGTCGATCACATTGGCACGGCGACTATGTCGATGGTCCAGCGTCCCCGCTCTATCCATTTGGGTATGGGTTAAGTTATACAACTTTTCGTTACGATAATCTGTTGATTCAATTGGAAGAAAAACGCGAACGCGTTATGGTGTCCTTCACGGTGGCGAACACGGGTTCCCGATTCGGCGCGGAGATAGCGCAAGTCTACATTCATGACGTGGTCGCCTCCGTTACGCGGCCCGTGAAGGAGCTCAAGGGTTTTGCCCGGGTGTTGCTTGAACCCGGGGAGGCCAAATCTGTTAAGGTTTTCATCCCCTTATCAGCATTGGCTTTTTACAACGAATCAATGCAATATCTGATAGAACCCGGAAGGTTTGACGTGATGGTTGGGAGCTCGTCAACTGACGTCCAATTGGAAGGAACTTTTGTGCTGACTAATACTCCGTCACCAATATCACGGATTTTCCATTCGACTATCGAGATAGCCAAGGCTTAGGGAGGCGAAACACGATTGAATCCGTTATTATCTCTTGACTCGCCCATGTATTCAGCTTGGCTTACCTATCGACGACGGAAGAGCACTCCGTTTTACCCTCGGTTTCTAGTCGTTGAGAATGGTGTCGGTGAAACGGCTGCCACTGAACTGCGTGAGGGCCTTTTCAATCTGTTGGGAGCCCGTCCCGTACTAGTGCCAGAGGATCCTGGCTCCGGGGATGGGGTGGTGGTGGATGGGGACCCGAGTGCGTCTGTACAAGCGGGAGGATACCGTATACAGTATGAGCGTAATGACGGTAGATGGTTGGCGCGTATTACCGGCCACGACGCGCTCGGCTGTCTTTATGGATCATTTGCATTCCTCAGCCAATTACAACAACGTCAGGATTTATCCGTTCCCTTCATTGTTGAAGACTGGCCGCGAATGTCGCTGCGGATGTTGGATCATTGGGACAATCTGGATGGGACCATTGAGCGAGGATATGCCGGGTCGTCAATATTTTTTCGCGATGGGATGATTGATCCCGACCCGAGTCGCCTTACTGACTACGCGAGGCTAGTCGCATCGATTGGTATCAATGCGGTGTGCATTAATAATGTCAACGTTCATGAGCCGGAAACACGGTTTCTTGCCCCGCCATATCTGGAGAGGTTGCGTAGCGTGGCCAATAGATTTCGCGCCTATGGACTTCATTTGTATCTCAGCGTAAATTTCGCCAGTCCAATGATACTGGGAGGTCTACTAACGGCCGATCCGCTGGACCCGACAGTTGCAATGTGGTGGCAGACGACTGCGGAACGCGTCTATAGCTATATCCCGAATTTCGGCGGGTTTGTGGTTAAGGCAGATTCGGAGTTTAGACCTGGCCCATTTACGTATGGCAGAAGTCATGTGGACGGGGCATCTGTGATCGCGAATGCGCTGGCTCCATTTCATGGAACAGTGGTTTGGCGCTGCTTTGTTTATAACGCGCAGCAAGATTGGCGGGATAAAAAGATAGACAGGGCTCGCGCGGCCTATGAATTCTTTCAACCCTTAGATGGTCGTTTTCCAAGCAATGTGTTTTTGCAAGTCAAAAATGGTCCGATGGATTTTCAGGTGCGGGAGCCCGTGTCGCCGTTAATGGGGGCCTTGCCGAAGACCTCCTTATTAATGGAAGTACAGATTACACAAGAATATACCGGTCAGCAACGCGATTTGTTCTACTTAGTACCATTTTGGAAAGAGGTGCTGGATTTCACCATTTTAGGCCATGGAGAAGCAACGACCGTCGGTCATCGATTGATGCAAGTAGGACCGGATGAAATGCGGTCGGGAATGGTTGGAGTGGCTAATGTGGGAGACGATCCGGATTGGACCGGACATCCGTTAGCTCAGGCGAATCTCTACGGATTTGGACGTTTAGCATGGAATCCACAACTATCAGAGCCGGAGATTACACGTGAGTGGGTAGCTCGGACGTTCGGCTGGGACATTTTGGTCAACAAGACTTTAGAAACCATGTTAACGGCCTCCGGACAGATATACGAAGCGTATACGGCTCCGCTCGGCGTGGGCTGGATGGTCAATCCGGGCCACCATTACGGGCCTAATGTGGACGGCTACGAGTACTCCCAATGGGGTACCTATCATTATGCCGATTCACAAGGGATGGGGGTTGACCGGACGCGTACTACAGGAACGGGATATGTAGCACAGTATCAACAACCGTGGCGTGACATTTTTGAATCGCCCGCAACGTGTCCCGAATCCTTGCTGTTGTTCTTTCACCATGTGCCTTACACCCATCGTCTTCAGTCAGGAAAGACGGTCATTCAGCATATTTATGATAGCCATTTCGAGGGAGCGGCCAATGTGGACTGGTTGATAAGCCAGTGGGATCTTCTAAAAGGCCATATTGATATCGCGGTGTGGAACCGTGTCTTTCAGCGACTCCAACAACAACGTGTCAATGCGCGGGAGTGGTGTGACGTTGTGACCACGTACTTTTGGAGAAAGTCGGGGATTCCCGATCGCCGGGGTCGATTGTTCTATTAAGCGGTAAACAAGATTTATATTGGGAGGATGACAATGTCGAGTCGATTAGCCGGGAAGGTTGCAGTCGTCACAGGAGGGACTGGTGTGCTTATGCGAGCTATGGTTGAGGAGATGAGCCGCAACGGTGTTGCCGTGGCTATCCTCAATCGGACAGCGCAAAGCGGCCAGGAGTTTGCCGGAACAATCCGGGCAGCTGGTGGCCAAGCCATCGCCATTGCAGTAGATGTGCTAAACCGCTCGCAATTGGTGGCGGCCCGTGAGACCATCATGCAGCGATGGGGGCGATGCGACATCTTAATTAATGGAGCGGGTGGAAATCGTCTTGATGCTATAACGTCTGAGTCTGTATTTTCTCCTCCTTCTAAGAATCAAGAAGGCCATCGATCATTCTTTGATCTGTCTTTAGAGGGTTTCCAAACCGTCCTAAATGTCAATTTCATGGGAGCCGTGATCGCTTCCCAGGTGTTCGGCGAACGGTTGGCGGTCGCACCGCACGGGGTAGTGATTAACATTTCGTCCATGAGCGCGATCAGACCAATGACGAAGGTTCCTGCTTATAGTGCAGGCAAGGCTGCCTTAGAAAACTTTACCCGATGGTTGGCGGTGTATTTAGCAGGGGTGGGAGTGCGAGTGAATGCTATCGCTCCTGGGTTCTTTCTCACCGAACAGAATAGACGCTTGCTTACTCATGAAGACGGTTCGTGGACAGAGAGAACTCAAGATATTTTAAAGCACACCCCGGCAAAGAGACTGGGAACCCCCGAGGACTTGTTGGGAACTCTCATATGGCTGCTCGATGAGAAGGCGTCGGGATTTGTGACAGGCATTACAGTACCTGTCGATGGCGGCTTTTTGGCATATGCGGGTGTGTGAAAAGGTCCTGGTAACTGTGGGGTATGCGTCAGATTCTTACAGGGAGTGGCTATCGGCAAATCGTGACTCGAAAATATTTCAAAGTCTTGCATGGTTCACAGTATGAAGCGGGGAGGCTCTGATAAAATGCACACAATACGAATTAATTTAGTTGAAGAAGAATCTCGTGATGATAGTCCATAAACTCGTGCTGTAATCGCGTCACCGATTGGCTCTTAGCCTATGGAAAGGGGGGGTAACCTGAACAAAGATCCATCCATTGTTGTTTGTCATGACCGTCGCGCGGGAAACCAAACCCAATGAGCCTCGGAGGAGATATCTGCTTGCCATCCATGGGAGCTATGCTCGCCTGTGTGTCTATTCTAGACGCCCTGAAGTTCGTAGTCGTTAATCCGGAAAAATGATTGAACTCCGTGCACGAAGTCGCTCAGGCAACGGATGCTCAGAAGCTGTTTTCCATGGACTTGAATCGTCAACGAATTGGGCGATTTGACCAAGAGTTGGGGGTTGGTTCCGACGATTTCAAAGGGGCGTTGTATTTTATGAAGCTGCTCCAAGACAGCGGCGGCAGGCTTTGCCATTTTGGTGCCTAGGCCTATTGCGCTGAGGCTCCTGCGGGTGCGTGGGAATTTGAGGCGGAATGCACGCGCAGTTATCGTATTTATCAAGATAACGTACTGAGATTTCACGCAAATCCCGAGATCCAACACGTCCTGGCGACGCTCACCGGCTTGAGTGGCACAAAGGACACCGTTATGTCACCAGACGACGGCACGTGTTGGGGTCGTCATGGATATACCTAAGAAAAACTGGATCTACCGGTCAAAGAACTGATTCCTGGGGTACGATCATTGCTGTAGGGGGAGGATTTGTCTATGCTAGCAGCAGTTTTGCATGCGCCGCACGACGTGAGAATTGAGGATAGACCAGAACCCGGCCGCTTATCTCCCGGATTTGTGCGCGTCGCCGTGCGTGCTGTCGGGATTTGTGGGTCTGATGTGCATTATTACGAGCAGGGGCGTATTGGAGACTTTGTGTTGCGAGAACCGATGGTCCTCGGACATGAAGCCGCAGGAGTGGTGGAGGAAGCGCCCACTGACAGTGCATTGCAAGTCGGGCAAGTGGTGGCGCTCGAGCCAGGGATTCCGTGTGGCCGTTGCGTCTATTGCCGGACCGGCCACTATAATCTCTGTCCGACCGTGCAGTTTTTAGCCACGCCTCCAGTGGATGGGGCGATGCAAGAGGTGGTGACACACCCAGTCGATTTTGTCTATGCAGCGGGAGAACTGACGCCTGACGAAGCCTCTTTAGCGGAACCGTTATCAGTGGGGATCTATGCGGTACGCCGCTGTGGAGTGCAATTGGGAGAGCGGGTGGCGGTTATCGGAGCGGGCCCTATCGGTGTATTAGCCGCACTCGCGGCAGAAGGGCAAGGTGCGTCGGTCGGGATTGTGGATATTGATGAGTCGCGGCGGCGTGCGGCTCAGGACACAGGTCTTCGCGCAGCAGAACTCGGGAGCATGGAGGGGGAGGCGTACGCTGTTGTCTTGGAATGCACAGGCACGAAGGCGGGGATT
>PXYT01000150.1 GCA_003023725.1 Sulfobacillus benefaciens
CAGAAGCGATGATGCGATGAAGCAGGAACCTGTGGCCGCGAGGCACAGGAATCCCCCGGATTTATCCGTGGGGAGGATGTCAATTAACACATGTTTGGCTCGATCCGATACTCGTCCCCGGTGCTGTGATGGCAGAAATTTTCCGACAACCCGCATTTATGACCACCCCCGCCGCCGTCTCATGGGCCTCATGGGGACCCTTGTATCGGGACCAAGCCGAATTTCTGAATGCTTTTCTACAACGTACCGTGCAACCCAGCAACCCGAATCAGAGCCACGTAACGCTATTCCATCCCGGGGAACGGGCTGTTCTCGATCTGGCTAGGGAACTGCAGGCCGATGCATTAATCGACGAACAGAAGGCCCATGACCACGCCATTACCCAAGGATTGGATGCCGTCAGCGTGCCAGAGTATCTTGTGATTTTGCTCAGAGAGGGTATCCTTACGGTAACGCAAGCTGTGACCGTTTTTCAACAGTTGATGATGTTAGGTCGGTCGCCACAACCCTTTATCGATTGGGCGCGATACCAGTTACAGGCACAAGGGGGGCAAGTCTAATGGCAATCAATCGGCAACGCAAGACGCACGAGGATGACGCCACCATTGATCAGTTACGCTCACAAGTCGGCATGTCGCGTGAAGAGGCCCACACCCTCGTCAAACAGGAAGGATTAGATGGATTACGGATTCGTGTCGCCGCCAAACTGTATGCCACCGAATTCCTGACGAGCGGAGAAGCCGCAGACCGCGTAGGCCTGCGCAATCGCGGTTTGTTGCTCCAGTTCCTCGACGAGAATCACATTGAGCCTGTGCCGGATCCCACGAAGAGCTCAGAACGTATTAGAGAAGAACTCGATGAACGGATGGAAGTTCGGTTAAAACGTTGGCAATCACCATAGCGATGGCCATTGAGAAGGAGAGGCCTCTCGCCGCCCATCATTGAGGAGAGAGCGGCGATGGCTATGACCGTTTACGGTTTACGGTTTACGTCTTTTTCATTATGAAGTGATGGCTTAGGCGGGGCCGTAGGCCAGCTACTCGCCAGGACACGATATCTAACGCGATTCAAAACCCCGAAACGGAATTGGCGAGACCCGAAGCAAAAATACGCAGGATAAGGGGAATCTGCCCCCACCCCCACGGCAGAGCCATGGGACAATCGCATAAGAATACGGGTTTGCGGGTTCGCTTCGAGTCCCTACCCTGGGGTCACCAACGTAATTGCCAGCCGAAATTAGGGACCTCAAAATCAGGACAATCGCACAACCACGCCGTTATGACGAGTACCCACAGGAGTCCCTCAGTCCCCACAGACCCCCTCTGAGTTGGCAAAAATAGCAGAAAATGGCTTCGCATAACATGGCGTGGTTTAGGCTGTATATTGCACGCAAAACTCCGTTCTTGTGTTGCGTGGTTAGGGCATCGGTCATGAGTGTGTGCCCGAGGATTACGAGCACCAGGCCGATGCCGCCGACCGCAACACGTTCGATTGTAGTCACGCGACATCCCTCCTTTCCAGTCCACGCTACCACGGTTTTCCATACTCCGCAGGCGCTTCTGTGGAGGCAAATGTGAAAGGCAAATCAGGAACGGGACGAAATGCGTAAGGTCTTAGCAGCCTCGCATGGGTACACCGTATACCTAGGTTTACCGTATACGTGAGAAGCTCCCATATCTATAGTGTAGAAGTAGTCCACAATCCTATTTCCGCGACTTTCTTGACTCAATGCCCGACGACTCGCCCAGTGACTTGCTCTGAGCCGCTCCCGACTTCCGGACTTAGTTTTTGTCAAATTCACTGCGACTCTCGTGAAACTCTAAGGGTGTCCTCGAAATCGCAAGAAAAAGTCGAGTCTTCCGACCATGTGCCTCGACTCTAATCGCCCGCTAGACACTTTGACGCCCATCACCCTTCCCTTCATACTCGCCAACAAGGAGGGGTATGGATGCCTGTTATCGTGTACATGGTCTTACGCACCTGGTGGATCTGGCCTCCTGGCGCTAACCTTCGTTTCCTTTCATAGAGTCTTAAGTTTCATGCTTAAACAACTCCATGTTAGTTAACTGCAGGTACAGGGAAGTTTTTCGATCAGAGACCGATTTCAGCGGCCGCATTGTCCTCAAACAAAGCACCATCCTGAATGTATTTGCGGACCATCGCCGTCGACTTGTGTCCGGTCTGTTTCATGATCATCCGTTC
>PXYT01000151.1 GCA_003023725.1 Sulfobacillus benefaciens
GTTCAAGTTTTCCGAACTCGCGTTCAAATGATACAGGATCAACACAAGGGCATTGATTGGCGTTCAGGAACCAATCCGATTTTTTCAGCGCATTCTGTATCCGTTCCAGTTCTTCTTCCTCACTTTCCCGGGGCTCAGGATCTGATACTCTGAGATCATTCACTGTCAGAATTTCCCTCACCAGCGCGCACCACATGCCGATCTGGACCATCCGGCATCCACTGTGTTGCAGTTTGATGTCGGCTTTTGTCGGTTTCGTCAAATCCGCGAAAGACAACGTCAAATTTTCAACACCCCGCCCCCACCGGTCCCACCCTCGAAATCGAATGGTACCATTTTCCATTTCTTCCAGAGGGTATAGTGCCGGGCCAATCGGGCCCCAAGACACATCCGTAAACCGATATCCGTCCCCGCTTTTTTCAAACATTATCCCTTCGGGTAGGCCATAATGCGCGCCCGAGGCTTGTTTGACCCATAATTGGTCGGACACGGACAGCGTGCCATTTTGCGCCGCCGCCGCGATGGCGGCGGCTCGGGCTTTTTCCTCAGCCCGCCGCCGCACAGTGGCACACATTTCGCGAAGCCACTGCGCTGTCACCGCCGCTTTTTTCGTGACGGGTGTGGCAGACAGCAAACTCAGATTCGCTGCATTTTCACTCACAGGTCGGCTGGCAATCCGTTCCAATTCGGCAAGGACGATGTTCACCGCATCGCTCCGACTCAATTGATCGAGCTCATTTTCGGAAAATTCCGTAGGAAAATACATCTCATCCAGCATATTAGTCTCCTTTCGAAATAGAAATAGAAAACGATAAATTTTCGATGGCGCGTTCTTGCGCGGAATCAATGGATGCGCAACCCACCGGCTCCACTCGACCCCATCCGTGCGCATTTAGGCGGACACGTTTCGGCCGCCGGGGCACCACATGCCCATATCCGCTTGTGCGGCGGGGTCTGCGTCGGGCCGCTTTCGCTTTCGCGGACGACAGCGCGGCATCCCACCATTGCGCCGCCAAGGCGGCAATGTGGAGCCGCTCCCCACGTGTACAATGCGGAGGCAATTTCGCGTAGATCATTAGGTTCGAGGGCGCAGCCGGCACCAATTCTACGAGTGGTACGATCATTCCCCGCCGCAATTCGCGCCTCAATCGGCATGGGCTCCATTCCCAACAGTTGCCATTCGTAGGGTCGAAAATTCTGCTTCTGCATTTGGACATAGATGTAGCCCCCCCGTTCGGATTCGCAGGTCTTTTCACCCCTGCTGCCCACGACCCTCTCGGCTGCGGACTCACTATCGGTATCGAAAAAAATGTGGGAAATGTGTTCTTCAGTCGTTTTGTTGCGTTGTGTTTCGTTGACAATGTAAGCATACCACAGTATGATAATAAAAACAACACAACGCAACAAAAATATTTGCCAAAAAGGGGGCAAAAAAGGTGAACGAACCGGGACAAGAAAAATGGAGCCCCGCCGCCGGTCGCCGGTTGCGGATGCTCCGCCGGGAACGAGGTCTCACTTTGCGAGTTTGCGCCCAACACCTGCAGGTCAGTTTTCCGATTTTATCCAAATGGGAAACCGGGACAGAGCAACCTTCCCACAAAGCGCAGCAAAAGCTCGCAGCCTATTTTGATATTAATTGGAAGTGGTTGGTCACGGGCTCCGGCCCGATCAAGCCCGATCCGGCGCCGGTGTTGCCCTGGCCGAAAGAAAAAATGGCGAACCAATGGCATATCACGCCTGTTCTCCCGCCTGATTGGCCCCCAGCCTTTCAAGCTTTCATGGCGGCGGCGGTAGAGTTCGGCTTAGAACCTTCGTCCAGTGCTTTAGCCCGTCTGGTTTATCGCGCCCGAGAATTAGGCACAGAACAGCCACTGCCGCCCGAACTCGAAGCCGCTGTGAGATCCGTAACAAATCAAGGGTTTCGGTGGCCGGGGTTAGCGGAAATGTATTTACGGGGGACGGATGCCGCCCTCGACAGCATTGAGGAAATTTGGCATCGTCTCCTCAAGTCTTAAAACGTCCCGTAATTCCCCCTGGGACAGTTGTTGAAGTTCTAGTGGTCATCTTCTCAAGGGAATATAAAATCGAAATGAGGTATAGAGATGGGTGACGAAACTGAAAAGTTACGACAATACATCACACATAAAACAGACCAATTAGAGGGCGCTAATGATCAGATTCGGCAATGAGTTCGACT
>PXYT01000152.1 GCA_003023725.1 Sulfobacillus benefaciens
AGGAAGATTTCTATGATCCGACGGCGCGCGTGTCCGTCAATGCCGGATCGGACTCTAATCTGACGGGGTCAGATGCCATAGCCTGACTAACATGACAGCCGAGAACGCGCCCAAACTGCCAGAACCTGGCTTATGGCGGAAAAACCACGAATCGTTGCCATACCCCGGTATTATGTCAACTTGGACTGTGCATGACAGGGTATCCTGGACTGACAATGCAGAATCCAGGGAAATCAGGAACAGGTTTGGAGTGGATATTTTTCTGCGATTGTGGTAGATTATGGCTAATAAGGAAGAAATTATTCATAGTAGTGGTGCATTTTGAAAATAAATTCGGATTTTTCGGACATTTAGTATGTATATTATATTGTGGAGGAGGTCGTTACTTTGTTGGCAAAGAAGCATTGGGGCATCATCGGCTTATTTTCGTTAGTGCTCTCATTTATGGGATCGACACCGGCATTGGCTTGCACTTATGCTGATCATCATATTGGAATGGCAACAACCACCATCTCGACCCAGGGAGCTCAAGCTGTTGTTTATAACTACGCCCCTTATGTTTGTTCACAAGGAGGCGTATCTGCATGGTCCATGATTGCTAATTCAAATAATTATGATGAGTTTGCACAAGTCGGATGGTTGAGAGGAACGTATTGGGGATCGGGCTGTGATGTCTACTTTTTTTATGAATATGGGCAATCCAATGCAGTATATAACCCTGCCATCATTAGCGTCGATTCTGCGGCAACAAATTACGGTACGTCCAACAAATTTACTGTCTATACAAACGGTAATAATGTCACACAGTTTCTCATCAATAACGTAAATAAAGCTTCAGTCAGCTTAAATTGGAGTGCCAATCACGCAGAGTGGTTGGGAGAAACGCATAGTCCTAGCGACCAAGTGGTTGGAGCATCCGAACAACCTGTATATTTCAAGTCCGTTCAACATTTGTACAATGGTACATGGTACAACGATATGGCCAATTTGAATAAATGGAACACGACACAGTATGGGGCTGGGTATTGGCCCCAGAGTAACTATTTTTATATCTATGATGTACGCTACACCACAGGGGAAACATACTGTGCTTAATATTCTGAAGAGAGGTGGCGCTGGAAATGATACGGCGACGATATTGGTGGATCGGAGCAACGGCTACAATTGTCATTAGTTTAGGGGCCATACACGGGGCCTTAACTCAAGCGGCTGCACCTGCTGCGCTGCCGCCAGCAGCTGCCACGGAGGTACCCACGTCATTACCGCCCGAAGGTGTAGAAATCCACCATCAAGCGATTCTCAAACCCACGAATTTTAAAAGCGTTATTTCTCGCCAAGAAGCTCTCAAACTCGTGAGTCATTATGCACGAATTGGACCCATTCCACCACGAGCTATTTTAGTAAACTTCACAGCACCCCAATCGCTACGTCCTGCAGGATATCAAGGTGCTGCGACAGTGATTAACAATGTGCCTGCCTGGGTCGTGACGTTAACCGCTCCAACGCCGCAACAGGTCGTGCAAACGCAACCAGGAACTCCGCAGTCTGATTTACCTGCGCCGGTACGACATTTTAACGTCGTAATCAGTGCCCAAACAGGTCAATTTTTGTTTGGGTTTTTTACCCACTGAACAAAGATTAATGATCGTGCGCAACTTCCTCTGTATTCTCCTCATTTTGCCCCAGCCAGGCGATTGTGGAGGATGGTCCAGGCTTTTTGTTCTTCAACCGTAATGATCGTGCCGCCATTTTTTAGCAACGTCGGATCGGTACCCGCTTGCGGCTCCAATCCAAAGGCTTCCTGCTGCAGGGCCTGCGCCCATGCACTCAGGAGGTCGGTGATCACCCCGGCCTGACTGGTATGCGCAATCGTTGCCAAATAATCCAATGTGCGAATCGTGGCCGGAGTCAACCGCAGACTCGTGGGTTTAGTGGCCATATTTTACCCCATCTTTTTTGGGGTATGGCAACGATTCTTTCTTGGACCGCCATAAGCCAAATCTTTCCTTTTGTGGCTCATAGTGGTGCAGGTTTTGTCAGGAAGATTTCTATGATCCGACGGCGCGCGTGTCCGTCAATGCCGGATCGGACTCTAATCTGACGGGGTCAGATGCC
>PXYT01000153.1:0-1241 GCA_003023725.1 Sulfobacillus benefaciens
TGTCTCGTGGCCGGCACCATGACGGTGGCCACAAACTGATGGTCCAGACGTTCCTGCTACGATTGTTTCCCTAGCTCCGGTCAGATACTGCGCTCGGATAAACTGGATCACTGGAACCGCCACCACAGCGAGGCGGTATACACGTCCTTCTCGTTTAGTGGGGGTAGCAGCAACGCTGGTACTACCCCGACCTGGGGATCCGCAAAGGCCTCGACTTGCAAGACCTGCCCCCAGGCATCCAGGAGTTCGGTAATCACGCCGGTCCGCCTGGTGTGCGTCACCGTAGCCAAATAATCCAATGTGGGAATCGTGGCCGAAGTCAACCGTAGGCTCATAAGTTTTGTGGCCATATTACGTGTATTTCATCCTATCAAGTCAAGACAGACCCCCTATCACGCCAGGAATGGTTGCCGTACCCTTTTCTAGCGCCAGAATTTCCACCAAGGCCTCCGTTTCCTTTCCAACTCTGCTTTGAGTTCCTGCACCGTCCGTTCTAGTGCCTTCACCCGTTCATCCTGCCCGTCTTGGCGTTCTCCCAAGGATTTTTGCTGGCCTGCCAGCCCATCCATCGCGTCGTCGTGGTTTGCCAACCGTTCTAGGGCATGGCCGACCGGGTTCATCACTTCCCAGAGTTTTTTGCGGGCATCCAACGGCCCGACCGCTCTTTGCACGTCGTTCCCCGCCTCTTCCACGGTTATCGGGACCCCTTTTTGTTGAAGTCGCGCGTAAATTTCGGCTTTCGGTAAATTCTGTTCCCGCATGACTTTAATCGCGTTTAACACATCTAAGGCTTCCGGTTTGTACCACGTCAAGGCCCCGTCTTTCATGGTGGGGATGAAGACCCGAAATTCCGTTACCCAGTCCGCCACCGTACTCTTCGCCACCCCTAATGTGTCCACTAAATCCCTTTTCCGCAGTAGCATCCGTCCGTCTGCTTCGTCCATCGGTCTGTCTTCCCTCCCATCCGGCGTCCGACCATCCCTTATCCCCATCAATTCTCTATCCGTCCTCTTTCGTCCTTCCGACCTCGGAGAAAAAATGTCTCTCAAAGACTGAAAAACTGGGATCTCTTGACCTCGCTTAACCGCTTCGCTAGTTTTGAAATCCCGCCCAAAGCGAGGAAGGTGTTGTAGCACAAGGTACCTGTCCGCATTGCCGAGTCATTTGGCTACACTGGGAAGGAGGCATATCGTGGTGGGTCGGCGGAGGCCTTGCCTAGATATCGGGGTGGGCGTGTGAGC
>PXYT01000153.1:1412-3457 GCA_003023725.1 Sulfobacillus benefaciens
ATAGAAATCTTCCTGACAAAACCTGCACCACTATGAGCCACAAAAGGAAAGATTTGGCTTATGGCGGTCCAAGAAAGAATCGTTGCCATACCCCTAGATGAGCAAATTGAAATAGTTAGCTTTCTGAATGGTGAGACCAAAAAACTTCAAAGCAGAGGCTTTACGGGACCGATTAGCTGCAGAAGGAAAGCCCATTAAGGCTCGTGAGCTAGTGATGAACATTCGTGGAATCCGCAACGCGAGTGAGGCGCGGTTTATCTTGTCGGAATTGGAACCACCAAGCAAGGAATGACGCCGTGAACGAATTACAAACACGATTTACACGAGTGCTAGCTAGATACTTGATTGAGTACCACGGTGATGTTGAACGGGCCAAGAAGGAGCTCTTTGACAATATCGCCTCAGTAATTGAGGGAATTCAGCAACACGAAAGGAAGAAGGGACACAAGCCATACCTTGGGCTGGACAACTTCTTTTCTCCTGAAAATCGAGCGAAGCGCTTCGTCGACGCTGCGTGGGAAGAGATTCTTACGGATTCAGACAAATGGATATAGAAACGATTAGTACTACTACCTTTCCCCTAGCCGCAGGCTTGGGCAGTCTGCTGAGTAGCGGATTCGTTTGGTTTGTCGAATGCTTTATGTGTTTGTTTAGCAGGAGATTCTCCTCCTTTCTTGAAGTTTTTAGTATACAAGAACCCATTAGGAGGGATCGTTTTGTTATCATGGATTACTAAAAGTTTCAGTATTGCTTCTATTGTAGGAATCAGCAGTTTACTGGGAACATCGACATTTTACGGTGATGCACTTGATGGAGACTTTGCATGGACGGGTACGTCTAATGACACGCTCGATGCTCAACTTGTAGTCCACGGTCAAGTGTTTCGTCCTAATGGCACCATAGCCTTTAATGACCAAAAAGAAGAAACTCTCGTTCCGTGGAGCAACAATCCCCTCGTTGTCGAAACGTCAAATCTCAATGTGGGCTGTGGTGGGTATGTTTCTCACGACGGATATGCCGAAATCCAATCGGATTTGGTAGGAAACTCTTGGCAAGTCGATGATTCGCAGTCGTATTTTGTCCCATGTGAAGCATAAATGGAATATACGCTACATTTATCGACGACACAGTGGTTGTGTTCCATTGCATCGACTGATTGGATCATTATCCATCAACAAGGACCGTTGCCTCTACAGGTGTATGTTGAAACCCGCACCATCGATGAGCTTCATCGTGTCGTGTCTTTGAGAGGACGGTGGACCCCACAACGTCATATTCAGTTTTTAGAAAAAATGCGGATGCGCTGTGATAATCCAGCGACTACACAAGTTGCTTTGGTAGCCTTCTGGCCAGGAAATTGTGTCGAAACGGTATATTGGCATATGAACACAGGCAGGCGAACCTATATATGGCCTTTGCATTTCCGGGTATATCGAAAAGGGGCATGGTCCACTTCTCGTCGGTACCTATAATTATTTAAGTAGCACTATTACTTTCTTTCTCTAGCCCGACAGGGCTGGGGGGTGTGTAAGTTCTGATAACTAATTCGTAGGACGTGTCTTCTCCCTCATGTCCAAGCGATAGCGCGGACTGAGGACGGTAGAATCCTCCCTCTTGCACCAGTCTTCTGGAAAATCTGTCCGCAAAGGCTTGCCTTTGTTTTGCGTAGCATTTAGTGAAATGGGTCGATTGATTCAGAAAGCCGAAGCCTTACGGGTCCGAAACGTTACGTGGACTGGAAGCAACCATTCCGGCACCAGTAACGTACCTGTAAAAAAGTTAGCCAGAGTTTGGACATGTCCATAGACAAGAGACATACTGTCAAGGCTTGCAGCGCGCTAATCCCATAATTCATGCGATTAATGCGCTCCCGCCCCTTCTCGGGGGGCAACGATTCGTGATTTTTCCGCCATAATCCAGGTTCTGGCAGTTTGGGCGCGTTCTCAGCTGTCATGTTAGTCAGGCTATGGCATCTGACCCCGTCAGATTAGAGTCCGATCCGGCATTGACGGACACGCGCGCCGTCGGATCATAGAAATCTTCCT
>PXYT01000154.1 GCA_003023725.1 Sulfobacillus benefaciens
AAGGGAAGAAAATTGCGACGTGCAACACTTGCGGGTGGTATCATTAGTGTCATCATTGTGGGCAGCGGCCTCTGGGGGTGGTCCATGCTGACCCAAGCACACACACAACTTATCGACGACGCTAGGAAACAATCATATTCAGTTCCAGCCTGGTAGGCCTACGGCAGGTATGGTAAGTGCTACAACGGCCATCGCCCAAGCTAAACAAGCTGCGGGATCTCAATGGAATGCAAAGGGACCCATTTCTACCCAATTTGGTACCGTGACCACTCCACTATATCAAGGTCCGGCGTGGATTGTATCCGTGCCCAACGTGGCGGTGCCAGTTGTCGGGCCCTATATCCCCGGTGGGGCTTCATCGACATCACAGACGAGCAGTGGTACATTGAACATTATTGTGAATGCCCGATCAGGCCATCCCATTGAAGGCGTATCGCAATCTACTATCACATTACATAGCCCTTAATGCGTCATAGTCGCTATCCGTGATCTGTGCATCAAGGATATCCGGCAACAAAACGCGAATTCCCCACGCTAGAAGGGGTAGTACCAGCGTCGCTGTCACCAGGGGCAAACGGGTGTGCGATGTCCACATTCCGGATTTTTACCTGGTCGGCTCTCTGGGCTATGGGGATCCCATGGCGACCGTGCAACTCGACGAATCGACACTCCGACCCCGATCCAAATAATGCTGAACCCCGGAAGTCTGTAATGGCTTCCGGGGTTTTCGTTCATAATCTACCGGGGATAGTCTCAAAGGAATTTTGGTGCCGACCTTTGGGTATTTCTGGTATCATATTGCCCAATGGTTGTCACATATCAGGGGGGAGACCATGCACGGAATTGTCCGGAGGATGGATGCCATGGGGCGTGTGGTGTTGCCCAGTGAGTTTCGTCGAATTTTACAGATTGCCTACAAAGCTCCCTTTGAAATGTTTGTTGACGGCGAGAGTATTGTGCTCAAAAAGTATGAACCGGCCTGCATTTTTTGTGGCCACGCGGACCATCTCGCGACTTTTCGGGGCAAGCGTATCTGTCAAGACTGCCTCACACGCTTGCCGATCGAAGCGGTTTAATCGCTTCACAAACAAGGTCGTGAGTCGATTTTTTCCCTGCAGGGGAAACGATGCCCCACCCCAATACAACCAGCCTGCTACCTCCAGTAAATGGATCGCTTATCGGGGTTTTTCGTTCCATTAACCTATACGTCAACCTGACAGCCGGAGATGCGTTCAAACTGCCAGAACTTGGCTTATGGCGGAAAAATCACGAATCGTTGCCATACCCCAACGTAGGCGTGAGTAGAGTAGGTGACATGGGATCTTTTGGTATAATAGATTCGTTATCCCCAAGGGTTCACAGTAGGGAGAGAGAATATGGACATTCAGACTTTCCAACAAAAATTTTTTGCGGGACTCATAGCATGGCTCCGCGAGAACCCGTATTCCTTGCAGTATCTCCACTGTGATGACGCCTATTTATTGGATATTGAGTTTTCCGTGGTTAATAATGAGTGGATTCGTTGCCATTTTCTCAGACCTCAGCTTCGATATTCTTCCGATTTTATGATAAATCCGATGGGGCCAGGATCGTCAGCGTTGTCAGGGGATTTTGAGAGTTTTATTGAAATGATTGCTTTCCAAAAAGGAATTAGCGGAGATATCGAGCGTTCAACAAAAGCACTGATGGGAGATATGGAGAGTTTGTATAAAGAGTGGTTTTATGTAACTGCTCAGTACCCCGCCCGTGGAAAATAATGCTGGACAGAATGAATCCCATCCGCTAAAGTAG
>PXYT01000155.1 GCA_003023725.1 Sulfobacillus benefaciens
TGCATCTTATCCGCTCCTTTGTTAGAGTTGCCCAACGAAGCATAGCAAGACGCAGAGCCGTTGTCCAGCATAACCGTCCTATTCGTACGTTAAAATTTCGGGCCTCCTAAGGTTAGCACGGTCTGTATTGGTGCTCGTCGGCGCTGAAATCAACTTCACACGGATGTTGGGATGAGATTTTTCAAACAAAGATATCAGGGTCGAACGAACCCCCGTGCCTGTAATTGGGCCCGCGTACCAGGTTATGGTCACCGGTCCTGACGATGGAGCGGAAGCGCTTTGAGCCGATGTTTGTCCGCATCCCGCTAGCAATAACGCAGATATCGCAGTTGAGGAAGCAATTAGAAGGGAAGTCTTAGTTTTTCGCATATCTTTGTCTCCTTTTCATATTGCGCAGCTTCGCTTACGCGTATTGTTACAACAAAAAATCCCCACAGCGTGTCAACGCTACCAGGGATTGTCTCCAAATTCTCTTTCCACCAAGTAGAACTACGATTAGTCTAAGATAACCATAATTATAAATCAACCCAATTATGCAATTTATCTCAATAATGTTTGGTATTTCAACCTTAACGGTTAAAGCAATATTCGAGATCGGACTACGTGGTATGAGCTAAGATGGGCCAGCGCTTCGCTACAATTTTGTCGACAATGACCGAAGGTACGACTTTATGGAATACGTGAAATTCCATGGTGAGAAGGCTCGAGGGTCGAGAGGTTTCTTGTGTGTATCCAAGAGAGATCACCTAAGAAGTTCAGTCCCGATGTCGAATGAAGGCTGAATAGGCTATCAGAAATAAATTGAGGATACTTCAGGAGTAGAATACAAAGTGGTGAATCTTATGCGTGAGCAGTATTGGGGCGCGGCAACAAACTTGTCCATAAGGGACAACGGGGAACAGTATCCCACGAAATAGTAATAGCACGCCCGGACCAGCAGTGAACGGTGTGTCGATATAGCCCACCACGGGGTTGGTATTCAGGTTTTAATGGTTTGCCGCAGGCACCTGGGTATCCGAACCTCCTGAATCCTATAAAAGCTACCCACCCGTTGTTTACGCAGGGAAGGTGGATTATGAAGCTATTGATCATCGGTTTTTCTGCAGTCTGCGCACAGTCCATGAAATGTGACGGCAACGTTGTCGATGACGGCGGCGGGAGAAGCCGTCGAGATATGGAGCTCTTCCACGCCGGACACATCCACATCAAACCAGCGGTGACAGTTGCGACAGACAAAGTGTTGATGTGGCTTCAGGCGGATACCGTATAAAGACAGTCCTTCGGGCGTGGCAAGTTCCTCACAAATGCCGGTGTTGACCAACTCCTCCAGCACCTTGTAGGTCGTGCCCCGAGCCAAGCCGGGAATCCCGGGAAGGACTCGGTTGCGAATCTGGTCCGCGCTCCAATGAAAACCCGATTCGGACAAAAAAAGTTCCAGTACCGCAAGACGTTGCGGTGTGACTCGAAGGCCTTTCTCCCTTAGGAGTTTCTCGGCGGACCATGACATTCAGCTTACCCCCTTTCGACCCTTTGTGGTGTATCTTCCAATTTTCTCGATGATACCGTAAATGAAGCTGTCGTCAAAGACGTTCGGATTCGAACCCGGTCCTGAAAAGTTCGTGAACCACAGAATTCACGGGTTCGGCTAACCGCCCCCAACACC
>PXYT01000016.1:0-52274 GCA_003023725.1 Sulfobacillus benefaciens
CATCACCCCCTTGTCGACTGCCGCTTTACGCGGCGGTGCGGATCCAGGCCTCGTGGTGGGAGACCATGGCAGCGAGCGCTAATCGGGCATACCAGAGGTAGGGCCGGCGGTGGTGCGCCGCCTTAATCCCGTGGGCGGTCCATAAACTAAAGGACCGCTCCACCCCGGTTCGTTCGTTATATAAGGTCGTCCATTCCGGCGTGCCATAGGGCACGCCACTGTCGGCATAGCGCGAACCCCGGGAATTGACGGTGACGGTTTTTTTGGCCTTGTCACACGGATTCGGACACGGCGGAGCCGACTTTTTCCGGAGCGGACACCCATAGACCATGACTCCTTGACGGGGTTGTCCGATGCGCGGCATCGGACGTGCGTCACGACAGATCGGCTGATTCGTGTCGGATAGGGTGATGCCCGCCGCGATGGCGTCATCACTCACATGGGGCGATTCGACCGGTTGCATGGGCGCAAAGGCTGGGATGAGCCCGCGTTGCCGCACAAAATCCCAAAGGGCTTGGACATCATAGGCCGCATCGCCAATCAGATGGTGCATCGTTATGGCCGGCGTGGGATAAAGGGCCTGCGTTTTCACCAATAAATCGGGAAGGGCTACGCCGTCATGACGATTGGCGGGATGGAGGGCTAAGCTCACAATCAACGGGTGACTCGGTTGCCCGGGGATGGCATTCACCACCACCATGGCGGACGGATCATAGCCCAAGTAATACCGATTCCGGTGGCTGTCCCACCCGACCAAAGCCATCGGATCACTAAAATATCGCAAACAGCCACAGCCCCGCTTGGTACAGGCGCAGCGTTTCTCGCCGAAACTCGATGCCCCACTCTCGATGGGTGAGCCATCGGCGGCCAGATCCCACACCGACGGCAACACGCCTCGATCCACACTGTCACGGCTGGTGTCGGCTAAAAATCGGTCCCAGAGATCGCCGGGCGCCGACCGGCGCCCCCGTTGAGCTTCGCGCTGAACCCGTTGGGCCACCCGGCCAATGGCACCCGGGCGACGCGGCGGCATTTTTTGACCACGTTTCAACTTCAGCCGACGTCCCGACGATCGGCGGAGGGCCCCCAGCCGAGGCCGGGCTTCGGGATACAGTCGCCGGAGAAAGGCGTAAAATGTACTCACCGCGGGCACCTCGGTCGGGCCAGTCCATCCACAGAGGTGGCAGAGCCAGACGGATTGGCGGATCATCGCGACGCCATCCACCAAACTCGGGATTTGCCGGACGGTGATCAGCCCCAGAGCGCGGAGCAGTTGAAACGGATCCTCGGCGGGACGCCCTCGATCGACTGTATATCGTGACTGGGCCACTTGAGCCTGCGCATCTAGCGTCGCTGCCAACGTCCACGCCGTCTCTTTGCTCCAAGCGGTGCGATCCCCCCAGTCGTCGTTCCAGTGATCTAAGTGCTGTTGCACTGTCGCCCAGAGTTGGGCATCGGTCATCATTGTGCGTAACATGATTTGTCTCCTTCGATTCGGATTGACTGCAAAATATTGCCAGTCAACGAATTTTTGGGGACGTTTGCCCATTGTCAAGAAATTACTCCGATTTAATCGAAATAATGGGTCGGGCGGGTGGAATACCGGCCGCTAAGCCGGTGATTTCCGTCTGAAATCATGACCGTTTTTCCCGGCGGAATGACACTTAGTGTCATTCACACAAAGACGGGGTTTCCCAATTACTGGTGTTAGAAAACGCCTCCCAATGGGAGGCGAAAAAGCACGGATGACGCGGCTACTAGACTTTATGAAAACCCTCATAGTGCTCAGTTCCAAAGATATCGCCGCCGCTCGCTTGGATGTCCCAAGGCCACCGGCGGCCTTTTTTGGGTGTACCCGAGTTTTCCTTCCGGCCCTTGCTACCGCTTACGAATCTGATAGGCTTCTTCGGCTGCCGCCATGGCCTCTTCGGCCCCACCTCCGGTACTGAGGCTCATTGCCGCTGCCACGGCGCCCTCCACAAAAGGTGCATCGACGACATGAACCCGGGCAGACACTGGCATCAAGTCTTTGGCGTTTTCGGCGCTAAGAATCGCGCTGCCCAAATCCCCAAACACCAAAATCTCGGTCGAACCCATGTCCGTCAATTGATTCAGCCCTTCCATAACCATGGTCGCATCCACACCCAACGAACCCACTCCACCAACGCTTTCGACAAAAACATCCTCTCCGCTCAGGGAATGCAGCAGTTTTTCGAGGCCTTGAGCCAGTTGTTTTGAATGAGAAACCAGTAGTATACCCGTCATCTTATTCCCCCATTGCTCGGTTTAAGCATTCCCACCACAGAGCGGCGGAAAAAGATCCCGGATCAACATGCCCCTGACTGCGTTCGCCCAAATAGGCCGCCCGTCCGCGTTTAGCTATCAAGCTCCGTGTCGCTTCCGACCACTCACGGGCCGACGACGCCACGGTGTTCAACCGCTCGGAGAACGAAGGAGGGTCCCCTTTGATTAGTATATCGACCCCAACCCGCAGGACATCAATCATTGTTTTGTCGCCAATGCGGGCTTTGCCGCGATTCTCCATCGACGCAACGATCGCGTCAAGCCATGCAATTTGGGTTTCGGTGGTGCATGTGCCTTGCACGGGCAGCTTCTGGCTAGCCTGAACCATTGCCGAGCCCCACAGAGCTCCTGACGCGCCTCCCACCGTACTCAAAAGCGTCATCCCCGTTGTTTTGCTGAGTTCGAGCAAATTTTCCACCGGTGTTTTTGGAAGAGACCACAACTCACGGACTTTACTCAACCCCCGGTCCATATTGGTTCCATGATCCCCGTCCCCGATAGCACGATCGAGTTCGTTTAAGTCATCCAAATGGGCATGGACTTCTTGCCCAAAACAAATCCACCAACGCATAAATTGTTCAGCGTTCATGCATCACGCCCTGCCTCATCGCCGGCGTATCGCACGGAGCTTTGAGCCACCGTTCCAAATCATCACGCAATCGCAGCAAGGTGACTGAGGCACCGGCCATTTCCAAAGATGTCATGTATTCGCCCATCAAGGCAAAATTACAGGGTATATTGGCGTTTTGCAGCCACATGCTGACGTCCTTGGCCAAAATGGCCAGTTCCATAAGCGGGGTCGCTCCCATGCCATTGATGAGACAAGCTACCGAGTCACCCGCTTTGAGCTGGAGATCTTCGACAATGCGGCTGAGCACGTAGTCCGCCAAGTCCCGAGCAGGTTGGACGGGCTGGCGCCGGGTGCCCGGTTCCCCGTGGATGCCGATTCCCATCTCCATTTCATTCTCTGCCAGGGTAAAACTCGGCTGTCCGGCCGCAGGCGGTGTGCAAGGAGCCAAAGCAAACCCCATGGACCGCAGGTTTTGAATAGCGGTGTTGGCACCCCGGCTCACCGTAGTCAAATCGCAGCCGTCCTCCGCTAAAGCCCCAGCAATTTTGTGAACCAAAATGGTTCCCGCTATCCCACGGCGGCCGGTCGTGAAAAGCGAGTCCTCTACGGCCACATCGTCGTTGACAATCACGGCCTCGGTGAGAATTCCTTCTGCACTCGCCATGTCCTTGGCAATTTCAAAGTTCATGACATCGCCCGTATAGTTTTTTATAATCAATAATACTCCCGCTCCGCGATCGGCTACCCGTATGCCTTCTAAAATCTGGTCCGGGGTCGGCGAAGTAAAAACCTCGCCCGCGACCGCCGCGTCCAGCATCCCAAATCCCACATACCCACTGTGAGCAGGCTCGTGACCCGATCCCCCTCCCGAGACAATGCCCACTTTACCCAAATCCTTCGGTCTGGCTCTGGTCATGACGCGGGTTTGCGGGATGCGTCGAAGATAGTCAGGAAACGACCACGCCAACCCGTCGAGCATATCATCAACCACGGCCTCGACACGATCCAGAAGTTTTTTCAACCTTTCATCCCTCCTTATCAAGCCTCATTTATCCGGATCTAACCAGTTCATGGCCCTGCCGACCGCTTTCTTCCACCCCCGGTATAATCCCTCGCGAGTCTTTTCATCCATAGCCGGGGAAAACAGGCCGTCTGGGCGCCAAATCTTTTGCAAGGGATCCAGGCCGGCCCAAAACCCCACACCAAGTCCCGCCAGAAAGGCGGCTCCCATGGCTGTGGTTTCGTGAACCTTGGGGCGTTCCACGGGCAGTCCCAGAATGTCCGCTTGAAATTGGACGACAAATTCGTTGGCGATTGCCCCGCCATCCACCCTCAAGGCTTTTGGCGGGGTTCCGCTCTCACGGATCATGGCCTCCAGCACATCCCGCGTCTGATAGCCAATGGACTCCAGGGCGGCCCGGACTATATGGGCCCGGTTGCTTCCCCGGGTTAACCCGACAATGGCGCCTCTGGCATAACTGTCCCAGTAGGGAGTGCCCAGTCCGGCGAAGGCCGGAACCACATAGACTCCCTCGCTGCTGTCCACAGACAACGCCAAAGTCTCACTTTCTTGAGCACTGTCAATTAATTTTAATTCATCGCGCAACCACTGCACGACTGCTCCGGTAACAAAAATCGATCCTTCAATGGCATAGGTCATGTGGCCTTCCAGTCCCCAGGCAATGGTCGTAAGGATCCCATGGTCGCAGGACAGGGGTTGCTCTCCGGTGTTCATCAGAAGAAAAGAACCGGTGCCGTAGGTATTTTTCACGGTACCCCGGGCAAAACATCCCTGGCCGAATAAGGCCGCTTGCTGGTCTCCGGCTATGCCGGCAATGGGAATAGGGCGCCCAAACCAGTGTTCGGCGCTCTGCGCACAAACCCCGGACGAGTCCACCACAACAGGGCACATCGAGGTAGGCACCTCAAGCCAGGCTAAAAGGTCCTGATCCCACCTCAAATCATGAATGTTATACAGTAGTGTCCGCGATGCATTGGAATAGTCGCTCGCATGAAGCATGCCGTCCGTCAGCTTATAAATCAACCAGCTGTCAATGGTCCCAAACGCCAGGTGTCCTTGTTCGGCGAGGGTCCTGGCCCCGTCCACGTGATCTAGAATCCACGCAACCTTGGTACCCGAAAAATAGGGGTCAATGACCAGTCCCGTTTTCTCGTGAATAGCTGGCGCAAGACCTCTTTCTCGCAACTTATCGCAAATTCCGGCAGTTCTTCGGCACTGCCACACAATGGCATTATAGATCGGACGCCCCGTGCGTCTGTCCCACACCACCGTCGTTTCGCGCTGATTGGCCATGCCGATGGCTACGATGTCCTTAAGCGGCGCTCCGGCTTCAAAAAGACAGTCTTGAACCGCCTGCCACTGGGAGCTCCAAATTTCTTCCGGATCATGTTCAACCCATCCGGGACGGGGATAGATTTGGCGAAAGTCTTTCCGGCCCGTGGCAATCACATCGCCCTTGCGATCGAACAAAAGGGCGCGGCTTGACGTGGTTCCCTGATCCAGCGCAAGTACATACTGACCACTCATGGGCTTCAACACCCCTGATATCCGGACCGCCTCAAAACCAGGCACCAGCGTACGCCTTTGATGTCAGACCATGGTCAGCGCCGGCCTAACGCCTGGCCGCACGGCCTTCAGAATTTTGTTGCTGCCGGCCCTTTTCGTTCTTTGGCTGTCATCCTTCTATTTTCGTTATTTTCGTTATTCTTGTTCGCCATCCACTGTTAACAATTCCTGTAGTTCTTGTTCCAGCAACAGGACCCGATCCAACTCCCCGGTATCGTAATGCAGGGCTAAAACATCGCCCGATCCCGCACCCACGGTCAAGACCTGAAGGATGCTTTTGGCGTTGACGACCTTGCCGTGACAAAACAACTGAACTGGGAAAGGACACGCCGACAGGGTTTTGACCAATTGAGCCGCAGGGCGGGCATGCAGCCCTTCCGGCGACACGATTTTGTATTGTCTTTGAATCATTTCCCCACCCCTAAGGCATTCTGTGTCAGTTAAAAAACTAGCCCTCCCGCCGAGATAGCGCAAAGAGATCCCGGGTGCTGGTCGACACGCTTACCGCCCCGGCTGCCAGCGCCATCTCCACCTGCTCGGCCGTGGTAATCAACCCTCCGGCAATCAAAGGGCGTGTAAGACGGGAAAACAAGATCCGGATAAGATTGGGCAAAATACCGGGCAACACTTCTACGGCATCGGCCCCTTGGTGTTCGACCTGAGCAATTCCCGATTCCACCGACTGGCTGTCGATGAGGAAAATCCGCTGGATCGTCATCAACCCCAATTTTACGGCATGATTCACGGTATGGCTATGGGTGGAGATAATCCCGTCAGGGGCGGCGAATTCGCGAAAGAACCGTAAGCCTTCGAAATCCCCGGTAATGCCTTTGACCATATCGATATGAACGAATACATGCCAGTGGCGCCTTTGCAATAACGCCACAGCCTCCGCCACCACATCCACCCGCCCCCCCAAAAGAAAAACCCATCGTCCTTGCCCGTCCCCCAGGGCATTCCACTGTTCCGGGTCCCTTATTGCCGGAATGACGGAGGGCATGAGCGACTTTTCAATCCGCATGCTTTACACCACCTTAACGTGTTCTTGAGCTTCCCGGTAGGCTTTATAAAGCCAGTACGCCGGATGACTCGCTTTCAAACCGGTCATGCCCTGCAAATGCAAAGCGCAGGTTCCGCTGTCCGTCATCACCCTGCCCTCATCTAATGCCAGCTGGCCCATTTCCCGGGCCAGCTCTTCGTGTTCTGCTTTAAACGCATACGATCCCGCGGCACCGCAGCAGGCCAGCATCAAAGGCTTGACGGTCCACCTGGCTCTTTGCCCAATTTGTTCCATCCATCCTGTTCCGCGAGACACCCGGGAACGGCAGGTTGTATGCACATAATAAGGTAAATCCGGTTTGTCTGACGACAGCCGCTGCAAAAGATGCCAAAACTCTAAGGGTGCGTACTCCAAGGCAAACTCGGTGAAAGGCACAACCTCGCACGATGCGGAGAGGTGCCAAAACCGAGGCCATTCCTCTCGCAAGGTACTGTCACAAGTGGCATTCAGAGTCAGCATCAAATCAACTGTGTCCCCGTTTGCACGCCGTAAACGCTCGGCCGTAGCGGAAGCAATCCGCCGTCCCAATTCCGCATTTCCGGCAGCATAGGCGGCGGCTCCGCAGCATGATCCGGCACCGGGCATCACAATGCTCTCATAACCCCACGCCTCCAAAAGAGCGATGACCGCATCGAGGACGGGTCCATCAAAGGCCTCGGTATAGCAATCCCCATACACCCCCACTCGCATGGATTTCTCCCGGACAAGGAGATCGTGGGTCACCTTGGCCGGACGGTTTGGAGAGGGCCAAGGCGTGCGCGTGCTTAACCCCAGAACTTTCGTCCATTTGCGAGGTACTCGGGTGATTTGCGGAAAGCGGGCAATCCAGTGAGGATGAGCCAAGAGATAATCACGCCACCGATAACGAGCCGGTTTGGCTTGCCGCCGCTTATGCTCGGCAATTAAATGGGCCACCGGAACTCCGACCGGGCACGCGTCCTCGCATAACTGACAAAAGGTGCAATCATCGACAAATTCACTGGTTTGGCCCTCGGTCCGGCTGTCTTGGCTGTCTCGCCACCATTCCGGGCCCAAAACCTTGGGACCCGGAAAACGAAAATCTCTGGCATAAACTGGGCAAACACTCACACACGCCGAACAGTTGACACACGCATCCTCAAAATCAAAATCCCGCATGGGACATTAGGCCTCCTTTTCGCGGCACAGTCAAAATATTGAGACCTTGCTCCCGCAAGGCTTGATAGACCGTGGCCAGAATCATTGCGCCGCCGTTGCGGTCGCGGTCGGGATCCCAGCCGGATCTTTGCCGACCACAGGCGGACAAGGAGCCATTGGCTTCCGAGCCCCAGCGAAATACCGGCCCCCACCCCGTCTCCGCAGTGATTTGCCCCAGGGCCCGGTGTGTAATGGCTTCTTCAACCACTCCGTTGGGAAGCACTTTGATACCCCCTCCCAAAATTCCGCCTGTAGCCATCAAGACGTGATCGGCTCCCCAGCTTCGCCCGTCATCCAGATGAATGCGGTGCTTGAGGTATTCGGTGACACTCCCGGATATCAAGGGCACGCCACGGTTTCTTAGCCATGCTTGCCACAAATCGCGAATGCGCATACCGCCCAAGGACGGCATGACCAAAGGATATTCGAAAACCGGACGACGTAAGTCGCGGCCGATTTCGCGCAAAATTTCCCCGGTACGGATACGGCCGATGACCTGCGGCAACAATAACGGCCATCCGGCCGGAACCCGCGGGTTAAGATCCTGCAGCAGCGTCTTCAGCCAAAACTTGCCCTCCGTCTGGTCGATAAAGGAGGCCCAACGTACCGCGGTCCAACTGTCATCCCATCCCGGCGGGCGGGGAAGCCGCTGCCAGAAGGGACTGTGTCCTGTCGCTGCTTCAATGGCGCTGAGATGAATGTCTTGCAAGCTGTCCGGCAGACCTTCAAAGGCCACAATCCACAGGGGCCCCGGATCCGGAGTACAATATTGCCAGGTGGGACAAAGAAAAGTGGCTTTTAGGCTGCCGGTACAACTGAGGGTGAGAGCCGGTCCGAGCCGTGTCTCAATCCCCATGGACCCCCACAACCGGCTCAAGAGAGTCCACAAAGTCTGCCATTCTTCGGCATTTAAAGGCAAAAGTTCGGGATCCCCCCGGTCCATCACACCGCTCCACAAGGCCATTGTGCCTTCGTGGGCCGCAACCAGCCGGCATTCTTCTCCGTGCATGTTCAGTAATGATGCTGCCAACAGACCTGCGGGTCCTCGGCCGATCACCGTCCAGCTCACGTTCGGTATTCCTCCTCGCTATCCTTTTCCGGTCTTGTAGCAATGTCCGCCACGCCCTTAGGCTCATCCCAAGATTCCCCCAAAGTTTGAAACCTTACGGCCTTCTGAAGTGCCCATTGCCGTGCATTAATGCCCAGGGCCGCCGCCTGCATCCCTTTTTCTCGTTCATGCCGAAAATGGCGTAACTGGCTGGCATAGTCTTCGCCTGGATTCTTCTGGCAGTACAGCGTCACTGCCCGGTGCGCACAAACGGTTCCTTGACACGGTCCCATCGAAAACCAGGTTCCCGTTCTCCAATTGTCAAGAGAACCGTCCATGGCTTGCAATTGATGTCCTTTGACGCTTTCACACTCGCAATAGATCGTCTGGTCCCCGGGCTCTGGACTTATGGGTTGATGCAAATCCGGCTGAGGCGGACGCAGCGGCACACGATCCGTGCGACATGGCGTATAAGCTCCTAGATACCGGCAAACATCATCTACGCAATGTTCCGCCATAAGCCGAAAGGTTGTCCATTTTCCACCCACGACCGAAAAAGCTCCCTCAGGTCCCTGACGCGTTTTGTGATCGATTACTTTGAAATCCCGGCTCACCTGCCTCGGATCCGAAGTGTTAGCGGTTCCGGCGTATAAAGGCCTGACCCCGGTAAATGCTCTTAAGACCCGCCAGTTTTCGATGCCGGGGACCATGTCCTTCCCTAACTGCCATAGTTTTATCACGTCGTCGATCGGCGGTTGGGGTGCATCAGGTTCATCCACCGCGATGTCGGTGGTACCCAGTATCGCCACTTCGCGGTGAGGCACGATAATATCACCGTCCCCGGGTTCCCGAAGCCGATTGACAACGGTTTTTATTCGCCTCTGGGCAAAAATAAGCATGAGCCCATAGGACAACTGCAAAGAAAGCTTATCCCCGATTAGTGCGGACACATTCTGGGCCCAAGGACCCGCTGCATTAATTAACACGTCCGCAGCCATTTCGCGTTGACCATCCGGGCCTTCGACGAGAACGCCACGGACTGTTCCTCCGTGGGTATTCACGCCGGCAAGCCGGGTATGAACCAGAACGTCTCCGCCAAGCAAACGAATATTTTGCTGCAGCAGCTGCAACAAACGAAAGCCTTCCAGAACCGCATCAGGAACATAAAATGCCCGAAATGCTGCCAGGCTTTCACCTGTTGCCCGAGACAATGTGCCGAGGGCCTCGGCCCGGTAGGGAATACCCATCTGTCTCATCCCTTGTTCCCAGCGAATTCGGTACGCCTCATCGCTTTCGTGAGTTTGAACGAAATACCCCCCGGTATCATCAATGGCAGCCGCAGCAATCCGTTTGAGAACCTGGTTTTCATGCCAACAATCCTCGGCAGCCACCGGATCCGTGACAGCGTAGCGAGCTCCGCTGTGAAGCAATCCGTGAAATCGTCCCGAGGTGCCGCTGCCTACCTCGCCTTGTTCAATGACGGTGACCCGAATGCCTCTCAAAACAAGATCCCAAGCAATTCCCAGACCAGTGGCACCCGCTCCCACGACGATAACCATCGCCATCCCTCCACAAAAAAGAGCCCAACATCACCAAAACCGGTGTGTCAGGCTCTCCATATCTCTGCCCGTACGGCAACCTTACCAGGTCATCATATAAATTAAATTTTCTCATAGTATGAAGGAAGCGGAGTCTAATGTAAAGGAATTGCGTAAATGATTTCTCACGAGTTAAGCGACATCCAAGAAATCTGGCCACAAAGGCATGCGACTACCACTGAAGGGTTTTTGAGCACATAGTTCACCACTCAACATCTTGACATCCCTGGTTCATGGATTGACATCGGTCCTTTTCAGGCCTGCCGGTGAATTCCCCCCGTTTTGCCTCTTCGCGACCTGGCTCCAGGGATGCCAAGCTGAGCGAAAGCAGCTTTCCGCTTGGCCATGCAGAGAGTATGATAAGGAGAAAAAGGAGTGGAAAGGCGTGCGCTACCAAGCCCAGGTCTTGGCGCCCGGAACGGCTCAAGGGCCTTGTTTCCTGACTTCGGATCCTCATATTGCGCAGATGGAAAAAAAGCAGGAAGACTGGCGAGCGGCCAGGCTGCAGGCTGTAAAAGCTCTCACTCAAATGCAAGAAGAATTACAGGACAAGGCAAGCAAAGATATTGTGCAAGCTCAAATACTCATGCTGGAAGACCCCGAGTGGACTTCGCGGATTGAAGCGCTGGTGGCGTCCAATTCCCCCGCAAATGCCATTATCGAGTCCGCCGAAGAATTTGCGGCTTCGCTGGAACAACTGACCGATCCCTATTTGCAGCAACGGGCTCGCGATATCCGGGACGTCGCTGGGTTATGGTGCCGTTTTCTGAGAGAAAAGGCCCTTTCGCAACCGCCTGGCGGATCCATTGTCATCACCAAGACGCTGACGGTACACGATGTGGTCCATTGGGCCGAGATTGGAGTCCCGGGTATCGTGTGCGAGCTGGGGACCCCATTAATGCATGCCTCCCTTGTCGCTCAAAATCTGGGGATTCCCGTTGTGGCACTTCCCCAGGCCCTGTCTCTCTTCGAAGCCATGGACGGCAGCGAGGTTCTCGTTGATGGCGACGCCGGTTCTGTGTTCATCAATGAGACAGAGCAAGGGAACCAACGGTCTGTGGCCCCGGAAACTGTTCCTAAAACCCGTTTACGTCTTTCATGGAAGGGACAAAGGCTGCAAATTTTTGCGAATGTTTCTTCGGTGGCGGAAGCCGCCCGTAGCCACGCCTTTGATGCCGAGGGTATCGGTTTGGTGCGTACGGAGTTCCTATTGGAAAGCGCCGGACATCTACTCGGCTTGGAAGAGCAAACGGCCCTTTATCGCGATATTCTCCGCCAAAGTCCGGGCCCCACAATCTTCCGGACATTCGATCTCGGGTCCGACAAAGCGTTATCCTTTTGGCCCATAGAAACCCACGAACCCAACCCGGCTTTAGGAACGAGAGGTGTGCGCCTCTATTATCTTTATCCGGAATTGCTGCGCACCCAATTAACCGCTCTCGCTATGGCAGGTCAAGGACCCGGCGGCGTGTCGGTGATGTTCCCTATGGTTAAAGATCTTGAGGACTGGCAACATTGCCGCCGTGTGGCGAGTGATGTCCTGAGCGAATTAGGGTTGCCGCCGTTCTCCCTTCACTTGGGCGTAATGCTGGAAGTGCCTTCTTTGGGATTTCTCCTACCCGAACTGGCCGCAAATCACGCGGAATTTGTCTCCATCGGCAGCAATGACCTCTATCAATACTTTTCGGCCACGGACCGGGAACGGTCAACCCCGTCCCGGCCCCAGGTCGATTTGCCAAAGCCCTCAATCTCCGACACCTCCCCAGGTGAACGTCACAACATTTCTTCCGCTGATTTTGCTTTGGCTCGTTTCCTGGCCTATATTAGCGAACAGGCCGGTGCCACCGGCCTGCCCCTCAGCGTATGCGGACAGTTGGCCACCCACAATCGCTGGGCTTTGTTGTTCACCGCTCTGAAAATGTTTCGCCTGAGCGTGCCCGCACCGGCCATTCCCCCGCTCAAGGCGTATCTCTTTGAATCTTTCCGCGATCTGCCTGAATTGGAAAGCGAAGCCGCAGAGGCCTTGTCCTCATGGTTGTTGTTCGCCCGGTGGATGGAGCCGGACTTACCTGGTTCTTGACGGATGACGATCGGCAAAGAGAAGACAGGGCCCCTGGCGCTCCTTCCTTTAGCCCTTTACGCTACCCGCCGTGAGCCCGGATTCGATCCGTTGCTGTAAGAACAAGACAATCAGAGCGATGGGCAACGACGCCACCACCACACCTGCATAAATCTGCCCGTAATGCACGTAATAAGCGTTGCGGAAATTCACTAACGCCAGCGGCACCGTGTCCATATTGGGGCTTTGAATAAAGGACAGAGCAAACAGAAAATCATTCCACGACAGCAAAAACCCCAAAATGGCCGCGGTGAAGATCCCCGGCAATGCAATCGGGGCAAACACTTTGAGTATGGTTTGGCGGATCGAGGCCCCGTCAACCATGGCCGCTTCTTCAATGTCCACCGGAATTTGACCGAAAAATGCCGTTAAAATCCAGGTGGTAATGGGAAGTGCCAGAATAAGGTAGGGGATGACCAAACTCTGGTAGGTGTTTAGCCAGTGCAAATGGCGAAACACCAAGTATAGCGGTCCAACCATGGCAATTTGGGGGAAAAAGGAAACCAGCAGGACAAATCCCAAAATGAGTGCTTTCCCTTTGATGGGCATCCGCGCTAAACCGTAAGCCGCCATCGACCCCAGAATGACGGACACGATAGTGGTGAGACCTGCCACCAGCATACTGTTAAGCAATGGACGCAAGAAATTCTCCACCGCAAAGATAGCCTCATAGTGGACAAACGTCCATTGCACAGGCAGCATGCCCGTCGTCGGCTGGTTCAGTGCAACACTTGACTCCATTGAGGATTTGAATACCCAGTAAAACGGGAATAACGAATAAAGAATGATCACCGCCACTAGGACATAAAATCCTGTGCGTCCAAACCACGTTCTCATGTCACGAATCCCTCCCGTTGCCGCAGGATGCGGACATAAATTCCGGCCAGCAACAGTGCCAGAATGGTGATGACCACCGCCACCGCGGCGCCGTAGCCGAAATTCAGCGACACCATGTATTTATACCAGTTATAGTAGGCGATGACTTCAGTACTCTGTCCTGGCCCTCCCCCCGTCATTACGAAGATGGTGTCGAACACCAACATGGCGCTTAACGTACGGAAAATCAGAGCCACTAAAATGGCCGGGCGCAAGAGGGGAAGAGTCAGGGACCAAAAAGCCTGCCAGCTTGAAGCCCCGTCAATTTTGGCGCTTTCATAGATTTCTTGGGGAATGGTTTGAAGACCGGCCAATAGAAGAAGAGCAATAAAGGGCGTATTTTTCCACATATCGCTCAAGATAATCGGCACCCAGGCCAAAACCGGCGAATTGAACCAAACCGTTTGCGCCCCCGGCAGATGCAAAGCGCTCAGGGCGAAATCCACGAATCCAGAACGAATATCAAAAAACATTTTCCACAACAACGCTGATACAGCGGTGGGGATGGCCCAAGGGATCAGAATCGAGGCCCGTACCAAACCTCGTGCGCGAAATTTCCGGTTGACCACCAGTGCCAGGATCATTCCCGCGACAAATTCCAGAGTGACGGAAATGACGACAAATATTCCCGTGTGCAGCAAATCACCCCAGAAAGCCGGGTCCACGACCAGACTATGATAATTTTGCATCCCGACAAAATGCTGCGTACCGGGTTCTGTCGCCACGTCGAACCGTGACGACAGAACCAGATTATATAATAATGGGTAAATGGCTACCAAGGCCAGCGCAATCAGCGCGGGTAAGACCAGCAGATATCCGACTCGCCTGCGCCTTGCCAGGTATGATGCGCCGCGGCGGCTTCGCGGTAACTGATCCCGGGGTCTTGTCGCCAGTTTAGCTGCCATGGCCGCTCACAATGGCCTGAACGGCTTTTTGGGCTTGATCCAGGGCTTGTTTAGGGGTCAATTGACCGGAGTATGTGGCGGACAATGCCTCCTGAATCCGGGCCGATATTCTGGGGTATAACGGGGTGACCGGACGCGGTGTGGCATCAGCATAAACGGCCTCTTCCTGTTTGAACCAGGGAGCCTTTTTAAGCAGCGCCGGTGTGTAAGCATCGGTCCGGGCTGGCGGATCCCCCGAAATTAGGGCTCGTTGCGTCATCGTCTTGGCCGAAGTCAAAAAGCTAACCAGTTCCCATGCTTGCTTAGGATATTTGGTATTCTTGTTGATCACTAAGTCGTCTCCCCCCAAAGACGCCGTCGGCTTGCCACCTTGAGTGGGAGGAGGCACAAATCCCACTTTATTGATCACCGCCGATCCTTTTTGTTCGGCGAGAGGATATAAATAGGGCCAGTTGGTGGCAAATACGGCATCGCCCGATAAAAAGGCCTGTTGCACATTGCCTTCTTCCCATCCTGTTACCGCTTTCGGCGACAAACCGGTCTTAATGGCGTTATCCAGCCATGTTAGGGCCCGGATATTTTGCGGAGAATTTAAAACCGGCTGTCCCTTGGAATTCAAAAACGACCCGCCAAATCCGCCCGAGACATCCTGAAAAACCGTGACGGCTCCCTCGTATTTGTTGCCTTCAAAAGCCAGTCCGATCAGCTTGGGGTTTTTGGCCATCGCTGCCTTGGCATCGGAGACCAGTTGGGTAAACGTTTTAGGCGGACTCTTGACCAAATCGGTGCGGTAATACACTCCTTCCACGTTAATGAACCAGGGAATGGCGTAGAGTTTTCCTTTGTATTCGCCCGCCTTGACCATGCCGGGATAAAAACGGCTCATATTGGGGTGAAATTGATTCAAAGGCATGATCCACTTGGCCGCCGCAAACGTGGGCGGCCAAATGACGTCGGAGGTGATAACGTCGGGCGTGGCCGACCCGGAGTTTAGATCCGTGACCAGCGTTTGATAAGCGCTATTCGATGACGCCGAGAGCGTCTCGATTTGCACATGGATATGTGGATGTAATTTTTCGAATTCTTTGACCGCTTGTTGCGTGGCTTGGGCCTCAGTCCCAAGACCCTGGGTCGCAAACACTAAATTGACGGTTTTGGATCCCGAGCTCTGTGCGGCCGAACCACATCCTGCTAAAGCCCCCATTAAAATCGCGCCGCTTAAAATACCCATTCCAGCGCGTTTTGCTCGCGTTCGACTCACCATACTTTTTCCTCCCTCTGTCGACTCGTTGGCATTGCCATGCCTGTCTAGACAAGAATATTTTGTGTTTTCAGTGATTTTTTGGTTTCTCAATTTGTGTTCTGTCATTAATGTTTTGCGAATTTCTCGTATTGTGTCATACTTTCAGATATAATTCAATCGTTTAAGTGAAACGTTTCAATATTTTTTGACGGAGGCATCCTATGTCGCAAACGTTTCGCCGTGCCCGCATTGGCGATGTGGCCAAATTAGCCGGAGTCTCCACTGCCACGGTCTCGTACGTTCTAAATAACCGGGGACATTTTTCCACCGAGACAATCGAGAAAGTTCGAGAAGCTGCCAGGGCTTTGAACTATTCTCCGAATATCCGCGGACGGATATTGGTTAGGGGGCTTTCCGAATCCATCGGTATTCTTCTTCCCCCATTGCGTAAGGGACAATCTCCCGGGATCTTTGCCGCCCTCATGCCCGGGTTGATTACCGCCTGCCAGGAAAGCAATTATCAAATCATCGTCTTGTCCGGATCCGGCCTCGACAGTTCCGATTATTTGCAACAAGTTGGACTGTCCGGGCGTGCCGACGGTCTGATTTTGCTGAACGGTCCCGACCTGGCGCAAAACCGGGAAATTTTGTCCCGGCACCGCATTCCTTTTGTGGTGTTTGGCGATTCCCACCACGACGATTTTTCGTATGATGTGGATCTCGAAACAGCGGCCCGCATGGCCACCATGTACTTAATCGGCCTGGGGCATCGCCACATTACCTTCCTGGCATCAGATTCCCTGTCCTGGCAAACTCAGCGTTACCGAATGGCTTTCGAAGAAACGATGGCCGAATTCCACCTGACCCCGGAATATCCTTATCGGCATTCGCCTGAAGACTGCCCGAACGGAACAAGTCTAGGGGATTATCAGCGAGCGTATGACGTCTTAACCCAGCCGAATCCGCCCACCGCGCTGTTGGTCACTACCAGCTACGGAGCCCGGGAAGTCGTCCGCTGCGCTCAGGATCTGGGTATGCATGTGCCAAGGCGGCTATCCGTCATGAGTCTCGAACCCACCTGGGAGTCCCAGGACACCCATCCGTCTCTTTCCACCGTGGAAATCAACCTCAGGGAGGCCGGATACCAATTAGCCCGGATGCTGATATCACTCATTCAGGGAAAACACGTCACGAGTCAGCGGGTGACTCCCCAGCTGAACATTCGCCAGTCAACCGGCGTCCCTGCGGTGTTCCAGACTCCGACGACTGACATCAGTGAACCGGTTCTCAAATCAGGATCAGCCTTTGCCCTTTTTTCCACCCAGGGCCATGTAGAGATCCATTCCAAACGGCACGGAATTTATAGTTTTGACACGCGCCTGCTGTCCGTGTACCAGTGGCGAATTCAGGACGAAGTGTTAAATCCCTTGGCTTTCGATGTCAGAGAAAATGTTCTGATTATCCGGTATGCGGCTTCCCAGGACGGGTCCACGCTGGTTCTTAAACGGCATCTCACTCTCTATGATGACCATTTGCACGATCAGTGGGCCTGGGAATATTACGGATCGCCCACGTCCTGGGCCCTATCTGTGTCCATGGATGCGGATTTCACCGACATCTTCGAACTTCGGGGAATCTCGAAGGCGGAAGCAGGGCTGAAATCAAAATTCTTCAAGGATGGACAGTATGTGATCGAATACATGGGCATCGATAAGGTGACTCGTCAAGTGCGCATGGCAGCCAACCGGAATCCCCTTGAAGCGCAGGAGGGAAAATGGCAATGGCGGATTGATCCTTGGGAAAAACAAGGAGAACTGACCGTGAGCATCCGTTGGATCAATCCGGTAAAGATCGTGGTCTCCAATGCCGCCGTTTCCACTAGGCGTCAATCATCACTACCGTCTCCTCCGTCTTTGGTCTTTTCCTTCCAGGATTATCCCTGGAATCAGGTTATCCGTCGCGCTTATCAAGACTATCACCAGCTTCTCACCGACTTTGGCCAGGGGCCTGTTCCCATGGCGGGTCTGCCTTGGTTTGCCACTTTTTTTGGACGCGATGCTATTATCGCCTCGTATCAATACTTGCTGTGGAATCCTCAAATAGCCGTCAACACGTTGTATACGCTGGCACAGTGGCAAGGGCAGGAAGAAGATCCGGATCACGAGGAAGAAGCGGGAAAAATGGTACACGAAGTGCGTTTGGGCGAAATGGCCCAGAGTGGCCAGGTGCCATTCTCACGGTACTACGGCTCGGTGGACGTCACGCCGCTATTCTTAATTCTCCTCGTGGAGACTTGGAAGCGTACGGGCGATGACCAACTTATAGCGGATTTGTGGCCTGAAGCCGAAAAAGCTCTGTCCTGGCTGATAGCATCCCAGGACGTGCATAGCGGATTATTTTCCTTTAAAAATCACGGAAACCAAGGCTTAATCATCCAGTCTTGGAAAGATTCGTTTGACTCGATGGTTTACGGCAGTGGTGAGCATGCTCAGCCACCTCTAGCTGTCAGTGAGGTTCAGGGTTATGCCTATCGGGCTCTGAGCCTGTGTGCGCAGTATTATCTTTACATAGGTCGCGAAGACAAGGCGCGAGAGTTGAAAAACCGGGCCACCCATCTCAAACGCCACTTCAATAAACGCTATTGGGTCGAAGAGGGATCATATTATGCTCTCGCCCTTGATTCCTCGGGACGCCCTCTCGATGTCTTGACCTCGGATACCGGCCAATGCCTATGGTCCGGTATCGTGCGAACGTCGCGCATCCGGGCTCTCGCTCACACCATCATGACGCCACAGTTGTTTTCCGGATGGGGAATCCGCACCTTGTCTTCCGACGCCGTCACCTATGACCCATACAGCTATCACCGGGGCAGCGTCTGGCCCCACGACACGGCTTTAATCGCCAAAGGGCTGGCGCAGTCGGGCATGTGGAACGAAGCTCGCGTTTTGGCGCGAAGCCTCTTGGCCGCAGCTTCCCATTTCCCCTATTACCGCCTGCCAGAATTATTTTCAGGCGAGCACTCCACGTCTGTCCCCTACCCGTATAAGGGCGCGTGCAGTCCTCAAGCTTGGGCGGCGGGAGCGCCTTTGTTGCTTCTTCAGATCATACTGGGAATGGACATTGACGCCACTCGGCACCTCATTACTCTCCGCCCTGAGCCGGAGGGGTCGTTGGGTTCTTTTTCCATTCACAATATTCCCTTGACTGGCGAGGAATTCGTGTCGGTAGAGGCCAATTCCAAGGGGGTTGTGATTGATCATGTTCCAGATCACTGGACCGTGAAAAAGGGGTGAGGCTCAAAATCATCACATTACGCTTCACCAGGCTGCCCCTAATCTAGGGGGTCCTTATCCGTTCTTTTCCTGGCCCGAAATGAACGGTTCTATTTGCGGCCAGAGCTTCAGCGCACTTTCACGCCCGGTTTCGACCAAATGATCAAAATCCTGAAACCCGAAAAAGGGCGTACCTTGGGTTGGTGGGGAAATGGTCATCACGGGATATCCACGGTTCTCCACATTCGCTAAATACTGCGTCACAAAGGCTTCGGATCGGGACAAAATATCAGCAATGCCCATATTTTGCCCGTTTTGCACGGACGTTGGAGCCACATTTACCGACAGCACCGGTCCCGGTCCCAACTGATAGGCCCAGTCGGCCGGCAAAGTATTGGCGATTCCCCCGTCCACATACATATGAGATTTCCGTCTCACCCCGTCAAAGAGACCGGGCATAGCCATGGTGGATCCCAGAGCCCACAGCAAATCCGCTCGGTTAATAATTTGCCAACCGGGTTCCGGCGGATGCAAGTCCCGAACCGGGCTGAAAACAACCGGAGACATAGTGGCAATGTCCACGGCAATCACCGCGCAGGGCATAATCCACTCTTCAATAGACCCAATCTGCGGAGCGAGATCCAAAAGGCTGGCCAGGAATTTCCCGGGATTGATTAATCCCGCGGCGGGCTTCCCGGAATCCGGCCAAATTTCTTCCACTAATCCACGAATATTTAAATCAAAATAATCCCAGGGGGCCCCGCTCACTCTTTTCCCCCAGCCGATCATGGCGGCACTGCCGACACCTGAGGCCACCAGGGATGCCACCAGCCCCCCGGCCGAGGTTCCGGCCACAGCCAAAGGTTTGACTTTCTTTTCTTCCAGAACCTGAATCACGCCTAAGTGAGCCGCTCCCAAGATCCCGCCTCCGGACAATGCTAAAGAAAACATAGGATCCCCCCTCATTTCATCTATGATTCAGAGTATTCGCCGGTGGCGTCATACGTCCCATCGTCTCACCGCAACTTTCGCTGGACGGGTAACAATAGAAGCCAAATTATAAATCTAGTCTTCTTCCTGGTAACGTCTTTGTGCCAAAACTGGAGCAACATCGTCCCGTGAAGCCTTCTCGGCTAAGCGCCAAGGCCAGTAGGCATAGCGCCCCAAAACTGAGATGGTCGCCGGAACCAACAACGACCGCACAACCCACGTGTCGACCAGAACCGCAAAACTCAGTCCGATCGCCATCGTTTTCATGACCTGGAGCGGACTGATTAACAGGGAAAGAAACACCACCACCATGACCATCCCGGCCCCGGTGATCATCGACCCGGTTGTAGCCACACCATGGGCGACGGCACGGCGTATGGTTTCCCCCTCCCTTAACGGTTCTTGAATGCGATGCAGCAAAATGACTTCATAGTCCATGGACAGTCCAAAGAGCAAAACAAAAATGAGAGGGGTGATGGAACTGTCCAAGGGCTGAGCTTGAAATCCCAAGCGCCCATGCTGCACCACCAGCACCAGAAGTCCTGCTGTGGCCAATGCTACCAAGGCGTCGAAAAGCACCCCCAAAAAAGCCTGAACCACCGACGAAGTGGCAATGGCTAGAACGACGAAAGCCACCGCCAGAGCCGATGCGATGATCAAGGGCAAGCGGTGCGCAGTTAACAGGTTGAAATTGCGTAATATCGGCACCTGTCCTCCCACTGCGGCTTTTGACCCTTCGGGGAGCCAGTGCGGCAAATTCTGATCGATCCGGGTGACCAAATTGGACGTCGCCGGATTATCCGGTCCGGTATCGGCCGTGACGTACAAAACCACAAGGTTTTTGGCAGAGGGAGTCATAAAGTTGCTTAGCGCCGTTCTGAGAGGCACCGGAAACGCCTGGGGATGGCTCACGAGTGCAGCGAATTGTGGCGCTTTTAGGCCTAAGAGGGTGGTTGGCGAAGCCACTTTTTTCACATCCGGCAGAGATCCCAGCTTCCATGTGACCAAAGAGATTCGGTTCCAGCTGCCAGTTTTCGCGAGGGATGAGGGAAGACGGATAGCAACGGCAAGGGGAGTAATGCTTCCGGGTCCGTTCAGCTGCTGCTCTTTAGTCACAGCTTCACGGACCGCACTGTTAACTGGCAGCATAGCAGCGAGATTCGCCGGAGTCTGCATATTGATCTGCGCGCCGAAAATTGCCAACGGCGCCAGAATGGCAAGGCCCACGATAATGGCCACCCAGGCTCTTCGTGTGACCCACAAACTCAATTTTCTCCAAAACCCCAAGTTGGGAACCCGTTTAAGACTTCCCCAGTCTATATGGCGGCCCATCAGGCTCATAATAGCCGGGAGCAGGGAGTGAGTGGCTAAAAGCACGGAAACGATGGCGATAGATCCTCCCAAGGCCAGTCCCCGCCAATAGGCATCACCGCCAATTAACAGTGCGGCAACAGCAAGGGCTACGGCTATACCGGAATATAGAACAGACCGGCCGGCGTAGCGCATACTCTCAGCTACGGCCGCATTCACTGGTCTTCCCCGGAACAAGGCCGATCGAAATCGGTTGCTGATAAAGAGCGCATAGTCGATGCCGACTCCCAAGGCTAGGAAAGTCGTGATGTTGGTTAAGAAAACTGAAAGCTGAATATGGGTTTCAATCACGGAGATAGCCGCTAGGGCCAGTTCCGATCCGGTGATCGCAATGATTAACGGTAGAAGAATTGCAGCCACAGAACCATAGATGAAGAACAATAAGACCGCCAGTACCGGCAAGGCCATGAGGCCGCTTAAGGCTAAAGTTTTCGCACTGTCATGAGACACCTGTTTGCCTATCGTCCCCTGACTCACCTGTTGCCATTGTCCGTGATCCTCGTGAATTCCCCGGACAAAACCGCCTACCTGAGTCAGGTGGGTTCCACGAGCGGGCACATAGAGAATATAGCCGGCCGCCACCCGGTAGAGCGTTGTGCTCGAAATGTGTTCACGCTGAGCCAAAGCCACGGTCCTGGACAAAGACAACTTTTCAATCAATAGCGGCACCGGGCTTGGCGGAGGATGAAGCCGGGCCACTTGGTTGGTAGCCCATGCAGCCTGACTTTGGGGGCGGCTAAATCCATTGGCCGTTAAATGTTTGGTGACATTGAGCGCTAATGGCAGCGTGGCGATAAACAACACCACCCAGGCGAGAATGATGAAGCTCTTTCGCCTGGTCAAAAAATCCGTCCAGCCCTTCTCTGCCATGTCGTCCCCCCAGCTGCGCCGGAAATTCCCCGCTTAAAAATATGGTATCATAACCGCCGTCAACCGTCGTGACGATTGCAAAATCCTTACGGTCGTTCGCCAAAATGCCGTCCGGTCCGGAAATTGTGCCGAAGTATAGGAGAAATTAAACCGTAACCCAGGGATGCACAAATGCCACGACATTGGTTACACTAAGAAAGTCGGTTATGATTGTCCCCGGGTTTTCCCCGGGGGATGACGTTGCAATGACTCGGGATATTGAACCGTTAGCGCCCGGATGATCCGGGTCCGAAACGAATACCCGACATCGATGATTTGATGATCTGATGATCTTAAGGAGGATTTTTGTATGGCTCTGGTCGGCTATCCCGCACCATTTTTTGAGATGCCTGCGATTATGCCTAATGGCGAAACACAAAATGTCCGTCTCGACAACTACAGAGGCAGATGGCTGGTTCTCTTCTTCTATCCGCATGACTTTACCTTTGTCTGTCCAACGGAAATTACCGGACTGTCACAGGCCTATGACCGATTTCGAGAACTGGATGCAGAAATTTTGGGCGTATCCACGGACAGTCCTCATGTACATAAGGCCTGGATGTCCCAAGGCCCGGACCAAGGAGGAATTGGGAAAATCCGCTATCCTCTGGCCAGCGACTGGACCCATGATAATGCCCGCCGTTACATGGTCTATGTTAAAGAGGAAGGTGCAGCCTACCGGGGACTATTCATTATCAACCCGGAGGGTTACGTAGAATATGAGGTTGTGCACAACCTAAACGTTGGGCGTTCAGTTGATGAAACGCTCAGGGTTTTGCAGGCCATCCAGGCCGGTGGATTGTGCCCCGTCGACTGGACACCCGGGAAACCCTTGTTAAAGCCATAAATCCCACCCACACAGGCCGTTTCGACTGGGCTTGGGCCCCGTACTGCCATACCGCCTGCGGCAGGCAGCACGGGGCTTTTCTTTTTATCAACCGGATCCTGACACGGCACACGGGTACTGCCCCGCCTTCATGATTCTCGTGCCAGTTGTCTGGCATTCTCTGGCACACACGGCATGAAAACATCCTGCCGCAGCCAAAATAACCACCATGCTGAGACACACTCTGTCTTAACCTGATGATGGATCAGACCTCTCTAGTAAACCCAAGAGCCAACAGGATCGCTCGTGTCACTTTCTACGAAAAATAGGGCATTCTCCCCAAACGGCATCCGGGTCGATGCGGTAAATGAGACGGTAAGGCGGCACGATGAGTTCGCAAAGGTGCGGGTCGTCTAGCTCGGGCACCCTTCGCCCGCGGTGGAGAAAGAAACGAAAGAGATCGGCCGGCAGCGAGAATTTCCATAATCAGCGACGCCGCATAATGGGGCGAATCACGCTCAATGTATTCAGCAGCAGCTTCGAGGTCGCCCAACGCTGCCAGGCTCCAGTTTACTTGTCGGTCCATTTGGCCATCCGCCGCTCAACCTCTTCGTGGCTCAGCACCCGGCCGGTGCGCACATCCGCGAGACCCCGCTCCACCTTCTGCTGCACGTACAGGTGATACTGGACGTCCTCCACGGTTCAGTCATCCGGCAGACGCTCGATCAATTCACGCAGCTGTTCTTTGGTGCTCGCCATCGCCCAATCCCTCCTCACATGCGTGGTTCTGATAGGGCCGTTCGCCATGCAGTTAGACCGACCGGATATGGGTGTGTTCCTCCTCTTAACCACAGCGTATCTTCGGGCGAGCAACACATTAACAGAAGTAGAGGATTGGCTGGCTTCTTGTGAAGAACCAACAAGATCAATACCCTAGCCCGCCTACTACCAATGCTGGCAAGACCCACGGACACGGCATGGTCCCCATCTGCATTAACGATACGCCGTCTGAAGTTCGTCAAGGTCGACCAGAAGTAGCCACTATGAGCAAAATTGATGACATCCCGACTATCGATGTCATCTACAATGTGCCGGAATACGCGTTGTTGCCCAATAATGGCTTCGTGGTGGTACATCGCGGTGAGCGCTTCTAGCCTGGCGGCTCATCTGGCCATTCGTCCTGAAATGGTGGCCGCCATGTATCCATCGGATCAAATCGAAGCGTTACGGGAAGTCTGTGGGGAGGTGTCCGGGAGTATGTGGACGGGAATGACCGATATCTATGTTCCCGAGCTCGACATGCCACAGGGTTACACGCCGACGTTCCGACGTGCTATGCTTCCTCAACGCCTTCACCCCATCGTGTGCGGGATACACATCCAGATTCTTCCGGAAAGATCGCCCCATCACCACACCCCTAGCAATTACCGGTCTTATCTCATCGGTGGCCCGAAAGCCCATGCTCATTATGCCCCATGCATTACAAATTGCAGAGCGCGAGCCGCCGCCTGCGCAATCCATTGTTGTCCATGCTGTTCAATGTCCAAAGGGCTTGCTCCATCTGGAGTGGCCTGCTCTAGCCACACGTCTCCTAACGTTTTGAGCTGTTCAGCCCCTTGCCCCAAATGCCCCGATACCACCACACACCGTTTATGATATTGCCGGCAAAGTCTCAGCACGCTCACAGGCACCTTTCCTGCCAATGTCTGGGCATCCGTCGCACCCTCGCCTGTAAACACCACATCGGCTTGGGCAATGGCCGCTTCCAATCCAATCGACTCAGCAATCAATTCTGCCCCACGAACCAATCGCAAATTGCGGGCTAATAGGCGTAAAGGAAAGGCCGTGCCCCCTGCAGCCCCCATGCCCTCTTCAAACATCACGGACGTATCCCGAGCACCAGCAGCTTGTGCCAGCAAGATGCCAAAGCGTTTCAATTCTTGATCGCGCTGGTGTACCCCCTCTGGGCTTAACCCCTTTTGCGGTCCATAGACCGCCGAGGCACCTTGAGAGCCGCACAACGGGTTCGTGACATCTGTGGCCACAACGACTGTCGTCGGTTCTAGCAACTCGCGGACTGCATCAATATTTTCAATTCGGATGGGCAACGCCAGTTGACGCGCATCATCTCCCGACAACAGAGTCTCTTGATACCAATAGTGCGCCCCCAAGGCCCCCAAGAGTCCAAAGCCACCATCCGTCGTGCCACTGCCGCCGATCATAAAGAAGATTTGCTGTGCACCGCGAGCAATCGCATGATGCCACTGTACCCCTGCACCCCATGTGGACGCTCGCAGCGCCCATTGATTTTTTGAGTCGGAGGCACTAGGAGCGTCGGCAAAAAAGTGCAAACCGCAGGTTTGTGCGAGTTCAATCCATGCCGTCCGGTCATGCCATCCATATATCGCTGAAATCGGCCGTCCATAAGAATCCACCGTTTGTATCGATACTGGCTCCGCTGGGGTCGCGCTCAGTACCGCGTCTAAACTGCCCTCTCCGCCATCAGCCATGGGTTTGAGCACGATATCAGAACCTGGCACGACTTGCGCACAGCCCTGAGCCATCGCCACTGCTGCTTGCTGCGCTGTAAAGGTTCCCTTAAAGGAGTCAGGCGCAACCACAATCTTCATAAGTGTTCGCCGCCCTGACTTACCCCGGCCAGGACTGTATCATCCGTGTGATGTGCACTTCTGTTCTCGACACAGGCGCCGGGACTAGGAATCAGTTTGCCGGCATTGCATAACCCTTGGGGATCGAATACCCTTCGTAAGTCGATCTGTGCCTTGATCTCTTCTTCCGAAAACATGTAGGCCATATGTCCAATTTTTTCAATCCCGACCCCATGCTCACCGGTAATGCTCCCGCCCATATCCACACACACTTCCAAAATGCGTTGTCCCAGCGCCAGCGCTTGCTGTAATTGGCCTTCGACTCGCGCATCATAACAAATGAGGGGGTGCAAATTACCGTCCCCGGCATGAAACACATTGGCAACGCGCAGCCCATATTCCTCGCTTAACGCACTCACCCGCTGCAATGCCGCGGACAATTTGGTCCGCGGGATCACGCCGTCTTGTACCAAATAATCTGGCGAAATACGCCCAATGGCGGGAAAAGCCATTTTTCGACTATTCCACCACAGAGCCCGCTCACGGTCATCTTGGGCAATGCGGGAGGTTCGCACGTGGTTTTGAGCACAAACGTCCAAAACCCTTTGAGCATTGTCTTCCACGCTTTCTAGCATCCCGTCGAGCTCCACCAGCAAGACAGCTTCAATGTCTTGAGGGTAACCGACGTGATACACACTCTTTTCAACGGCATGAATCATCAACTGGTCCATAATCTCACACGCTGCAGGCACGATGCCTTGGGCAATAATGTCCGAAACCGTTTGCGATGCATCGTCGACTTGGTCAAAATACGCCAAAATCGTTTTGACGGCTTGCGGTTTCGGAAGAATTTTCACGGTGATGGCGGTGGTAATGCCCAAAGTGCCCTCGGAACCCACCAGAACACCCAATAAGTCCAAGCCCACCGGGTCACCGTAAGGTTCTCCCACCGTCACGATCTCTCCCGACGGCAACACGACTTCAGCAGCAACCACATGGTTGGTCGTCACCCCATATTTGAGACAGTGCGACCCCCCCGAATTTTCGGCAAAATTGCCGCCAATCGTACACACTGACTGGCTCGATGGATCGGGGGCATAATAATACCCATTATTAGCCACACGTTTCGTGAGCATTAAATTCACAAAACCCGGTTGTACAGTGGCCCGGCGGTTTTCGAAATCCAGATTGAGCAACTGGTCCATTTTCGCCAAACTAATAACCACTTCATGGTTCATAGGCGTAGCACCGCCGCTCAGCCCTGTTCCCGCTCCACGGGGCAAAAAAGGAATTCCTTTCCGCGCCAGGCAGCGGACGATGGCCACGACCTGTTCGGTGGTTTGGGGGAACACGACTGCACTGGGCATAAACTTTTCCGCCACATAGGCATCACAATCGTAGGCCATGATGCGGTGCTCATCCACAATGATGTTATCCCGGCCCAAAATGCCCTCAAGTTCTTGAATCACGGTCACTGGCAGCATCTCATGCATCGTCCTTTCTGTTGCCAAGAGTCGTACCATACCTACCGTTTCGGCGCGGAGGACGCCTGAGCCTCCGCCATCTCCGCCTGATACGCCATGTCTAGAAGTTGCACGGTGTGCAACACCGTAGTGGAGCGTCCATGGGCGGCCAACCCCGCACGAATTTGAATCATACATCCGGGATTCCCCATTACAACAGCCGAAGCCTGCTCGGGAATATCCGTAATTTTTCTGTCCAAGAGCTGGCGAGCCATGTCAGGATGAGTGAGATTGTAAACTCCGGCACTGCCGCAACAACGCTCGGAGTCCGGCATTTCGATCAAGTCTACACCCTCAATGGCGGTGAGCAATTGCCTGGGTTGCTCCCGAATACGCTGAGCATGACAGAGATGGCAGGCATCGTGATATGTCACCTGCCGGTCAAGACGTCCGGCCGGGGCATCAAATCCTTGTTCAACCAAGATCTCGGAAATATCCCGAACCACCGCACTGAAGGCCTGCGCCTTCTCGCGGTAAACCGGATCATCGCGCAGAAGATCACCGTATTCTTTCATGGCGGCACCGCATCCGGCCGAATTCGTCACCACGAAATCAACCTGCGATCCCAAAAATTCATCAATATTTCGCCGAGCCAACGCCTGGGCTTCTTCGCGGTCACCTGCATGAACGTGTAACGCGCCACAGCATACTTGCCCCTTAGGAACCACAACCGTCATGTGATTGCGTGCTATCACCCGGACTGTCGCATCATTGACGTCTGCAAACAGCACATCCATGACACAGCCGGTTAACAAGCCGACGCGAACCGGCTGAGTACTCCGATGATCTGAGGGAGCCGGCACAGGCAAAGGAAGCGAAAAATCGGAACGCCGTGAGGGCACGGTCGGCAAGCCTGCCTCTATTTCTTGCAGATGGCGTGGCAAAAGTTTTAGCGCCCCCACTGCACGCGCTGCCCGACGCAGACCCGAAAGCTGGTAAAACCGCAAAAGACCGCCCGCAAGACGCAAACGCCTAGGATGGCTAAAGAGCCCTCGCAGCATCCACCGTTCGCGCCGGGATTGCTTTTGCGCTTGCGTACGCACGTCATGAATTTGACCGCGGGACATTTCAATAAGATGGCCCACAGGCACCCCAGACGGGCACACCGTTTCGCAAGCTCGGCAATCTAAGCAGGCAAATACCGGATCTTCGGCGGCTTCCAATGGCAATGTGCCCTCCGCGACTTGCTTAATTAAAAACACACGGCCACGGGGGGAGTGATTTTCGTCAGACAATTGCTGATATGTGGGACAGACCTCGAGGCAAAAACCGCAATGCACACACTTGGAATATTCATCGGGGTCTGGGCCGGCAAACATTTTCATTGTCTGGTCGGTGCTGCGGTCTGTCAGTTCTTCAGGCTTGAGCATGATCACATCCCCCTAGCATAAACACCTGGATTAAAGATTCCCCGTGGATCATACGCGTCCTTTATTTGTTGCATGAGACGTAATTCGGACTCCCGCACCCGCGGGCTTTGCATCATCGGTTGGGTCCACAAGAACTCCGGAGGCAGCGCCTCAATCACACTGGACGCCATAGTGGACTGACACTGACGTACCACGGTGTTCACCAAGGTTTCGACATTCTTGGGATCCCGGTCGTGTCCGTAAATCTTGCCAACGCCTTCACTGAGGGTAAGCGACCACTTCACAGAGATCCCCAACTCCGAGAGAACTTGCCGTAAGGAGGCGGCGAAGGCCACCATCCGGGTGGGCGCCATCTGTACCCGAAGGACCGTCGCGGCGGGTATTAGCTCCTGTCGGTAGCGATTCCAAAATTCTGCTACTTGGCTATTTTGCATTATTTCTAAAGACACGCGCCCGTCTATGGCCTGAATTTGTGCCTGGAGCGCCTGAGCCGCATCAGCCACCTCATCGCTCCCAACCAGAAGCATCCAATCGTCGCTGTTGCTAGATGGCGAGGATTGCGGGGCACCGACCAGTTCCAGCGCGCAGACGCTCAACGCCCTTCGCATGATTTCTTGATAAATGCGGGCAATCTCTGTGGCAGAACCCGTTAACGCAAACAGTGTGCGGTGACGGGGGATAGGACGCAGTTTAAAGGTACACTCCGTAATGATCCCAAGGCTACCGTGCGAGCCAATAAATAACTTCGGCAAATCATAACCCGCAACGTTTTTAACAACCTTGCTCCCCACCTTAATGACACTGCCGTCTGCGCGCACCACGCGCATGCCCGTCACCATGTCCCGCAAGACCCCATATCCGACTCGGGAAGGGCCATACGCCGCACATGCAACCAGACCCCCAACCGTTGCGTGAGAGTCACACACTGGATCCAGTGCCAACATCTGCTGCTTCGTGCGCAAGCTGTCTTGCAACGCCTCAAAAGGAGTTCCGCTGCGTACGCTGACAATCATATCTCCCGGCGCGTACTCGCTAATCCCCACCAGTTTGTCGGTATAGAGCACAACAGTCGGGGTCGAATTTTGTTGAACCAAAGGGCGATTTCGGGGCACAAGACGCCATTTGTGATCCTGGGCCAGACGGCAAATCTGGGAAATCTGCTCTTCACCATCAGGGTGTACCGCTATGACCCCCGGATTCCCAGAAGGATCAATAGCTGATGTTCCGACGATCTCTGCCAGCAATGCGGCTACCGTACCTTGCATACCCCTGTCTCCTCGCTTCCCCTCACGGTTGTGCGCGCCCTCTTTAAATTACCGAATCCGCTTGCGCCAAATTGCGGAGATATTGAATCAAGTAGGAATGGTCCTCGTTCTCGTGACCATGGGCAAGCAACACGTTTATCATTTCCCGAGCCCCCGCCGTGTGCGGCAATGACACGCCCACTTCCGACGCGGACGATAACGCAATGCCCAGGTCCTTGTGATGCAAACGCAGACGAAATCCCGGTTCATAACGCCGTTCTAAGGCCCGCTGACCATGAAGCTCAAGAATGCGGCTCTGAGCAAATCCACCTAATAGCGCGTCCCGTACTCGGGCCAAGTCCACTCCCGATTTTTCGGCTAGCGCAAACGCTTCTCCCACAGCTTCAATGGTCAACGCCACCACAATTTGATTGCAAGCCTTGGTTACCTGACCCGAGCCTGCCGGACCCATGTGGACAATGTTTTTCCCAATCGCTTGAAAGATCGGCAGAGCCCGGGCATAAGCCGCTTCATCTCCGCCGACCATAATGGAAAGCGTCCCCGCTTTGGCACCTACGTCACCGCCCGATACCGGTGCATCGAGCGTATCAATCCCGCGTTCTTGAGCAGCCTGCGCGATGCGTTTTGCTATCGCGGGCGCCGCCGTCGTTGTGTCAATCAGCAACATCCCCGCTCGCGACGAGGCTAAGAGTCCGTCGTTTGAGAAATAGACCGCTTCGACATCTGGTGTGTCCGGCAACATGGTGAACACGACATCACTGGACTCCGCGACTTGCGCAATGCTATTCACCACTCGGGCCCCTGCGTGTGCCAGACGATTAGCAGCCTGGGCACTGCGATTAAACACGGTGAGGGAATAGCCAGCCTGCAGAAGATTTTCAGCCATTGGCTCCCCCATCACTCCCAATCCGATAAAGCCAATTCGGTCAGGGGTTCTGTTCTCATTGTTCATGATTGTCATTCCTTTCGTCAATATTTTCGCGTTCAATCACCGTTTCTCACGGGGGAGCCACCGCAGGCCGGCATCGGTATCGGCAGCCGGAATATATTCCAGTCCTACGAAACCCTCATATCCTAACTCCTCAAAAGCTTGCAAGACATGATCATAATGAATTTCACCCGTGCCCGGTTCATGACGCCCCGGATTATCCGCAATTTGCACGTGGCCAATGCGAGAGGCCAACCGTTTAAAGGTCCCAATCAGCTCTCCTTGCATGCGTTGCGTGTGATAAACATCATATTGAATGTAGGCATTAGGTCGTTGAATCTGATCCAATAGCTTCTCAACACGTGTTGGGGTATTCAAAAAGAATCCCGGTATGTCCAGTGAGTTGACCGCTTCAACCATCAAACGAATGCCATGTTCGGCTAATCGATCGGCTGCGTAAGCGGTATTGTCCGCCAACGTGGCCCAGGCCTCGTCCGCAGAGAGATCCCCTGGCAATATCCCTGCGAGACAATTGATACGTGAACACTGAAGACGGGTCGCATAACGAATCGCTTCCGCCACACCCTCTCGAAATTCCGAGCGTCTATCCGGGAGGATGGCAATACCACGTTCGCCATCCTCCCAGCGCCCTGCGGGGAGATTGAATAAGATCAGTTGCAGTTGATGATCGGTTAACGCCTCTTCCACCGCGTCGAGCCCAGCTGCATAAGGAAACATAAATTCTACAGCCGAGAAACCCGACCGCCTAGCTGCCGCAAAGCGTTCTAAAAATGGCCGATCAGGATAAAGCAGAGACAAATTGGCTGCATAGCGTATCATCACATTTTCCTGCCTTTCCGTGGAACGATTGATTACCGTTGTTCTGAAGCCAGAGCCACATCACGATCAATGACCTCATCGAACTCGCGAATCTGATCAAGGCTCGGGCCCATCGCGGCATCGGCTTCACGTTCAATGAAGACTTCTACCAACACGGGCAACTGGTGGCTATGTGACGCATCTTGAGCCCATACCATGGCCGCTTCCAACTCGGCGGGATTCATCACTTTCTTACCCAAACCGCCCATGGCTTCCACCGCCCGCACGTTATCCATACCCCGGTCTTCATTCATGCCGTAACTGATATCCACGCCAAAGTTCATGTCGTACTGGTACTTCGAGGGCTGACGGATCAGTCCGAGATAGCCGTTGTTCAACATGACAATGACCATAGGAATGTGATACTGCACCGCTACCGCGATTTCTTCCATGAGAAATTCGAAAGAGTAGTCCCCGACCACCGCGACGACCTCTTCGTCCGGATGTGCGCACTTCACCCCAATAGCTGCAGGAATCTCCCAGCCCAAAGGTCCAGCCTGGCCACAGACAAGATAGTGACGCGGCTTATAGACATGCTGAAACTGCCCCGACCAAATCTGATACAACCCAATAGCAGTTGTAAAAATGGCTTGTGCACCAAAGACGGTATTCAGCGCCTTAAAGACACGAGCGGGCTTGATCGGCACGGTGTCGATGTCCATGCGGCGATCCTTGGCCTCTTTCAAGAGGCCCACGCGTTCAACCCACTCTCCTGGCTTCTGTCGGGGCATTCGGGATTTGGCCGCCGTTAACAGCGCCTCAATCGCCAAACGGGCATCGGCTACAATGCCCAGGTCCGGTTGAAAAATGCGTCCAATTTGGGTGGCCTCCACGTCGATATGCACAAATTGGCGGCCGCGGGTATAGACGTCTAGCTTACCGGTGTGGCGTTCAGCAAAACGAGCCCCAATCGCCAGGACAAAGTCTGATTCCAAGAAAATCTGATTGGCCGCCCGGGTCTGGGTTTGAATACCCACCGTCCCAATGTACAAGGGATGGTCGGCCGCTATGGCGCCCCAGCCCATCAATGTCGGTGAAACAGGCACTTGCAAATATTCCGCCAAATCCACTAACGCGTCCGAAGCGTTGGCATTAATCACCCCGCCCCCAGCCAGAATTATGGGGCGTTTCGCATTCATCAGCATGGCCAAGGCCTTCTCAATTGCCGGCAAATACGGAGGCATGGGGAAGACTGGCAGACTGTGGTCCGTGCTAGATTCGTAATCAATCATCGCCTGCTGAACGTCTAGCGGCAAGTCGATATGCACAGGCCCAGGACGTCCTTCGCGAGCAATGCGAAACGCCTCCCGAAAAATCCAGGGAACTTGGGCCGGCTCCATAGCCAGAAAACTCTTTTTGACCACCGGTTTCACAATCGAACAGATATCGACGGCCTGAAACCCTTCCCGGTGCAGCTGCGCACGTGGCGCCTGGCCGGTAATTGTAATCATGGGAATCGAATCAGCCCACGCGGTATATAATCCCGTCACCATATTCGTGCCCGCCGGTCCTGAAGTTCCGATCGCCACTCCCACTTTCCCTGTCGCACGAGCCCATCCGTCCGCGGCATGCGTCGCACCTTCCTCATGGCGCACGGTAATGGACTTAATTCCCGGGCTTTGGGACAATGCCTTGTATAAGGGTAGAATAGCCGCCCCCGGAATACCAAAGACGACATCTACCCCTTCCGCTTCCATTATCGCCACCGCCGCTTCCATTGTGGTCATTCTTGGCATAAACATCCTCCTTGGCTTTTACGTTCTGTCATCCAGAACTCCGTTCCTGTGGGAAACGTGAATTGGGTGTGAAAACAGAAAAATGATATAAGTCATACTATGCCATGAATGCCCTAGTGTCTAATTCGGATTTTGTTGCTGTTACCTAGGTTATCCGAATGTTTCCGTGCGGCAGGTTGTGGCAAACAAGTCTTGACCAATCTGGCGCACGGCCTCGATAAATGCCATCCCTGCCGATGACTGGTCCCCACGCCGCCAGCCCACCGCCATATCCGCCTGCGGCATGCCATCGCCCAAGTCTTTGTACACCACTTCCTCCGTATGCAGGTTTTGCGCGGACTTAGGCACCACTGCTACGCCCATCCCTGCTGCTGCCAAGCCAATCACGGTGTGGAACTCCATTGCTTCTTGAAGAATTTTGGGCTGAAATCCCGCACGCTCCGCATACGCCAGGACTTCGCGATAATACCAGTCCCAGGTTTTCGGGGAGAGAAGGACAAAAGGCACTTCGCGAAGATCTTGCCAATCAATGGAACCCAATTCCGTAAGCCAATGATTCTTCGGAACCGCGAGCACAGACGGCGTCGAATAGACGGTTTCGGTTTGGATCGCAACATCATCAACGGGAGGTCTGAGCATTCCCAGGTCAATCTGCTTCTGGCGCAGAGCCTCAATTTGCATAGGCGTGGACAGTTCTCGGGTTTCTACGGACACATTGGGATAGTTTTGCCGATAGATCCGAATGACACGGGGCAGAATATCATAAGTTGCTGAACCCACGAACCCGACCGTTAACCGCCCCCACTCACCCCGGTGGACCCGCCTCGCTCGCTCCACTGCATGATCTGTAGCCCGCATGACCTGGCGTGCTTCTTCCAAGAAAGCTTCTCCGGCCGGCGTCAGACGGATTCGCCGGTGGATACGCTCAAAGAGCTCCACCCCGATCTCTTCTTCGAGTTGCTTAATAGACTGACTCAAAGGCGGCTGGGTCATGCTTAACCGGCGCGCCGCACGTTCGAAATGCAGTTCCTCCGCAACCGCTAAAAAATACCTCAATTGTCGCAGCTCCAATGCACATTCCTCCCGGTTGTTGTGAACTGGGAAACTCAACCGCGCGTGTTACGGGACGACGGCTACAGCGTGCCAACCGCCCCTGACTTGAATCCCAAGCGGCGCGAGATTTTTTCTGCCGTCTCCTTAACCAAAGGCACCACCGTCTGGATCTTAGCCGAGTCCATACGGGAACATGGGCCTGACACACTACAAGCCGCCGCCACTTGGCCACGGCTATCTCGAATGGCTGACGCCACGCAGCAAATGCCTACCTCGTTCTCCTCCTTGGCAATCGCGCAGCCCACTAAACGAATTTTCTGCAACTCTTTATATAGGTGTTCCGCATCGGTAATGGTATAATCGGTCAAGCGAGATAGCCCATAGCGCTGAACATACGCACGGCTTTCGGCTTCGGGTAATGCCGCCAACATGGCCTTGCCTAATCCGGTAGCGTGGGCATACACCCGCATACCGACCCGTGAATGCATGCGAATCGTTCCCTCACTGTCAACTTTCTCGATGTAGACCACATCGCGGCCATCAAGCAGCGCCAAATGGGCCAATTCGCCCGTTTTATCAACCAACTCGTGCAAAAACGGCAAAGCCTCACGTCGCATGTCAATAGAGGACAGCAGGCGCATACCGAGATCCGCTACGGTAAATCCCAACTTGTACTTTCCCGTCTCCGAGTTTTGCTCGACATAACCTCTTTTCATCATGGTACCGAGTAATCGGTGGGCTGTGCTCTTATAAAGTCCCAAACGAGCCGCAAGTTCCGTAATGCCTACGCCTCGCGGAAACTCACTTAGCGCTTCCAATAGCCCCAATGCCTTATCCACCGACTGTACCGTGTAATCTTCCATGGCTTCCCCCTCTTGATTTAAAACACCAATTGTTTTGATTGTTCTACTATACAGAATTTTGTTCCATTTGTCTTGTTTTTCAACCAGCTTTGGCCATACACTGTTGCTGCGTTGGCGCTCGATCTTTAGCACTGCGTAAAATTTACCCGGCACGACCTTGTCAAAATCACATTCCGCTCTATAGGAGGAGTCCTAGATGTCTGGAAAGCCACAATTCACGGCAGAACAGCAATCGTCTTATCGGTGGGTTATGGCCATTGTCGCAGGCATATTGATGACCACAAGCTTTGTGGCATTAACCTCGTTTGGCGTGGCTTCTCCCGCAATCGCCCAGTCTCTCCGTCTGAATCCCGCCACGGTCAACACTTATGGGGTGGACAGTTTCTCCATTGGCCTCTTTTTGGCCTTCTTCTTGGGACATGGAGGCATTTTTGACACCCGTGTCAAAACCGGTGTCCTGATGGCTCAAATTCTCCTCATTGTGCCGCAGTTTCTGCTTCCCATTACCACGAGCCTGTGGCTGTTAACGGTATTGCGATTTGCTCAAGGATTGATGATCATGATGCTCGCGCTATTTTCCCTTCAGTTGTCAGGATGGTTTCGTCCGAGCGAACGCGGACGCTCATTGGCCTTTACACTCGGGGCTATAACTTTGGGAGGAGCTGTCGGCGGCCTCCTATCGAGCCGTCTTGAGTCCCTAGGATGGCATGAAATGTATTACATTACCGGCTTAATCATGATTGCCGGAGCAGTGATTTATTTCGTCTTCGCCCGCAATGCTCAATCCTTGCAAGAAATGCTTCTCAAAGAGAAACAGCGAGCCACACATCACCAGAGCGCTTGGAACCTGGGCATTACATGGATGATGGGCCTTGTGCAAATTCCCTTGACCTGGACCCTATTCAGTGTCGGCGGGTTTTTACCTTCCTATGCTTATCATTTGGGCTATCATACCAATCAGGTCGGAACCCTCATGTTTGTATGGGGTGTGGCCGGGTTTGTCGCTGCCTTTGTCGGAGCCTTTTTAGGAGATGCGATGTCGGCCAAACACTCTTCGCATTCCGGTATTTTCCGCGCCCGCCTGAAAGTCATGACAACGGCTAACATCCTTATGGGGCTGGGTGCCTTGCTAGTGTTAGTGCTAGGTCACGCATCTTTTGGCCTCTTAATGTTTGCTGTCATCGTCAATGCCTTTATGATGATGCTGCCTCCCAATTATTGGGCCACGCCGGGCACAATTTTCCCGCTGGCTTTAATTGGTGCGGGCGCCTTCGGCATGGGGCTTATTTCAAATTCCACAAGCGCCATTGGCCCTTTAGTATCCTCGGCCCTGGTACCGAATGTTGGTTGGAACGGCGTCTTCATCATCATGGCTGTATTAGCCGCTATCGGCGTGATACTGAACCTCATTGCTGGTCGCATGCGTCTTCCCTCGGAAGAACGTATGGCCCCGGCCCGATCACAATCTATGAACGGGTAATCGGCGTATAAACCATCACAAAGATCGTAGCGCTCCAGTATGTTTTTCATGGAGCGCTACTTCATACTCATCGTGCTTTCCTCCAATGTGTCATCCAACTAGCATCTTCGGCAGACGATTTGTGCGATTCACACCATCCTGAGAACGAGCGCCGCCAGAGTGGCCGTCGCGTACTGTCCAGCACCCTCTTGTTCGATCCCCGGGTCCCTAGCCGCTAATAGGGATCCTGCATTGTCTTTTAGGGTTCGCTTACCGGGAACAATCTCAATCTCGAGATTTTTAGCCATCGTCCCGTTATCCGCAATATTCCTTTTTGCCCTGAACACAAAAGACTCTACACAAGGTTCGTGATATTATCAATTGAGTTAGTAGAAGAGGACCAGCCAGCATGAACCATGTTAGCGCAATAATGGCCAAGGTCGTCTAGCTCCCGGACTACTGCAATATTTATCGCTATCTTGTGATGGCGTTCGGCACTTCTGCCTGCTGTTTTGACAAGAGATATTGTTTGAACACAACGCCCAATGCGAGGAGGAAGGTATCATGTCTCAGTCAACCCAAGCGCAAGAAGAACCGAGGTCCACAGATTCGCTGGTTAAGATCCAAAGACTTCGACTTTCCTTAGCATTCTTTGCCTTGTTGGACGTTGCCGCTCATCTATTTGCAGGACCCAGCAGCAGCAAAATTATTTCGTACTGGATCGATATCGAGACGGCTTCCTATGGGCTGATTGCCGTCATTTACCTCTTAGGGCTTCGCCAGTTTTATAGTCCCCCTTTGTGGTTCACAGCTTACAACATGTTTATGTATTTTCTTTCGGGGTTTATTTCCTTGCCATTTGGCATTAATCCTCATCCCTTAACCGGCCACATTGAGTTTGCCCATTATTCTTTCGGACGCGGGTTTTCGCTGATTGCCTGGGTTTATTTGCTCCTGGTCGGATGGTGGATGTTAAAGCACGACCGGGGTTCCAAGCTTAACGAGCTACTGCGAACCTCGTGACATCCAAGCGATCTTCGGAAAAACCTTATCTTTTCCAGACCGGATTCCTGAGACCAACAATGAGAAGTTGCTCACTCTCCTTCCGTCCTGGTCTTGGGCCCGCACTGGCAGTCACCGGGCTTCTTTTTCGCGGCGAAGCCCACGGCCTCTCTCCGGGCCATCTTGTTTGGCCTTGGTCTCGGTATTCTTCATATTTTGTTCCATTTTTATTCGTTTCTTATCAAAACAGCGTATTAGTGAAATAATGTGGGCGTTTTCATCATGCAAGCACGCTCACGGAGCCAGACATACCAGAAGGGGGACAAGATCATGCATATACCAACGTCAAACAAATGGTTCATGGCCCTGGCCGGTTCGGCGGCTCTGGCGGCAGGACCGCTTTTAAATTCCACCGTCGCCTCGGCACATTCCCGTCCGCCAATATCGTATCAGGTACAAAACACGTGGACCGATGTCGGCCCCACTCCACATTTTGCTGGCGTTGATATGCGCCTGAACAAACTATTCGTCAGCAATCTGGCTCATGGCACCGTGACGGTTGTCAACGCCAGCACCGGCCGACAAATCGGCACCATTCATATTGGAGGCACCCTGCACACCGTGATGGTAGACCAAAAAACCAGCACCGTTTATGTCACTGACATTCAACGGGGACTGGTGGACGTCATCAATGCCAAGACCGACCAGCTAGAAAAAGAAATTAACGTGGGGGGCCACCCTCATGGTCTCGCCGTCTCCCAGCGGCTGCACCAAGCCTTCGTATCCAACATCAGTCTGGACGCTGTGGAAGTCATCAACCTCAAAACCAATCAGGTCATCAAAACCATACCTGTAGGGCCCAACCCTTGGGGAGTTACGGTCAACCCCAAAACCGACACCATCTATGCCGCCAACACTGGCATCGATCCCTTTGCCGCCAGCAAATCGCAGCAAGTAAACCCGCTGGGCGACTCAATTTCCATTATTAACGGCAAAACCTTTCAGGTTGAAAAAACCCTCCCTGTCGGCCCCCACCCCTGGAACATCATCGCCGACCCCGCCACCCACACTGTGTACACCGGCGTGAGCGGTGCCCATGAAGTCGCCATGATTCAACACCAGCGGGTTGTCAAGGATATCGGCGTCGGCAACTCACCTCACGGATTGGCCTTGGATGCCCGCACCCACCGCCTCTTTGTCAACGATTCTCTAAGTAATCAAATCAGCATAATCAATACTCGGACCAATCAGGTTCAGCAAACACTGCCCACCGGCAAGCAACCGCAGGGCGTGGCGGTGGACGAGCATACCGGCACTGTCTATGCCATCAATCAAGCTGCTCAGAGCGCCACCGTGCTTGATCCAACGCCATCTTCAAAGCAGCAGGAAATTGCTCGGCTGATCAAAGAGGAACGCCATCTAGTGCTAAAGTTGGCGTCCGTCGCCAGACAGATTGCCCACTTGGAACAGAACAATAATTAGGGGCCGAGAGGGCGAAGGCATGGGCCAAAGAACGGGTTCCACTCCGTGTCTTTGGCCCATTTTTGACGTGAATACCGGCTCAATCTCTTGTACGTGGCTATTGCAGGCAATTGCAATGGAGGCGAGAATTCACTATGCTATCCGGTATGGCAACAGCATTTCACCGCAAGTTGAGAACCATGACATGGATGTGTGATGGGTAGCCAATGAACACCATAAGTCACCGCTTGTTCAAAAATTCATCGATGATTGCCACGGCGAATGTCCTGACCCTCCTGATCGGGTTTGCGGCTCTTCCCATCGTGATTCATTTCATCGGTTTGAGTCTCTATGGGGTCTGGGTTATCGTTTTCGGACTCGTGACAATGCTAGCAATTTTTGACTTTGGAGTCGGCGGGACTTTCGTGACTCAGCTGTCCATGGCGCTGGCGCGGCACGATACCCGGCAGGCGCGGCAGATTTTGACGTTGAGTGTTATTTTTTATTTGGCATTGGCTGCTCTGTTTTCTCCGTTGCTGTACTTTCTTGTTCCCTCTCTGCCTCTCTGGCTCCATATTGCGCCGCGTTTCTGGCACGCTGTGAAGCCGTTGATTCCCTGGCTTTATCTCTTTGTTTTCTTGTCCCAGGCATTTTCCGCCTTTACGTCATTGGCTGCGGCCGACCAGCGATTTGCGTTTGTTTCCATTCTGGGGGTTCTGGGGCAGCTGACCAATTCCGGGCTATTGATTCTCTTGTTAATTTTCCATTTAGGACTCCCCTCTTTCATCATCGCGCTTTATGCGTCCTGGGTCATTCCGACCCTGGCCTATATCGTCTTGAGCCTGCGGATTTTGAAACAATGGCCTTTCACGATCCCCTGGCCTTTGCCCCGTCCCCTTATAGTTCAGCTGGCATCGTTCAGCGGCTGGCTTCAAATCAACCGGATCTCCAACCAGATTACCAACGAAATCGACCGGATCCTGATCGGCATTTATGTTAGCCCGGCCGCGGCCGGGGTCTTTCAGATCGCTTACCGGATTACCCGGGTAGCCAAAAGTTTTCCGGGATCCTTGACAGGAGCCATTTTACCCGTCATTTCTCATTGGGAAGCTACCGACAATCACGACAGAATCCGCCAGTCGTTCCGCGATGCCAGCCGTTATATGGTCGCCCTGACTTTTTTTCTCGGTGTTTTCTTCTGGAGCAGCGAACGGGTCATCTTTCATTTCTGGCTGGAACATCATTATCAGGGCGAATTTATCGCTATGGCTCTATTAACCGTAACAGTTGTGGTCAATAGTCTCACAGCCATCGGCACCACCATTTTGCGCGGCATCGGAAAGCCGCGCCTTGAGTCCTATTACGCCATTTTAAATGCACTCGCCAAGATTGCCATCAGTTTGAGTCTGGCCGCGCGCTTCAAGTTGCCGGGAATCCTTTTGGGAACGGTACTGGGGACCACTTTAGGGTCATTTTATTTTCTCTGGCTGTTCTTCCGCTATATGGATATGACGTGGGGCGAGGGCCTGTGGTCGTGGGTTCGGCCAATTGTCATCGTGTCGGCCTTGAGCGGCATCGCGACTAATATCCTAACCAAGCAGGTGCCTCTTCCCCCGGGACGACCCGGCAGCCTAGTTCTCACGGCGGCGTTCGGGATCTTTTACACAGTGATCTATGCCTATGGACTGAATCTTTTCGGATTTTACCGAGAGTCATCGGATGTGGAACGCCTCACCCAAATCTTGCCTCGCCCGCTCCTGATTATAGGACAGCGCTTGCATGTTCTGCCGCGGCTTTCCCATACCGCTCACATCTAAGCAGCGAGTTGCGTTCCTCGGCATTTACAACATCCGGCAAAGGAGATACAACAATTGGCCCTCACTCGCCGTAACGGGTTTTTCATCCGTCAGGCCACTGCCAAAGACCGCGAAGTCCTGACGACTTTGATGCTGGATTTTTGGCAGTTTAACAGGGCCCATTATTCCCGGGTGCATGATGGCACAGCTCTCAAGGCGTACCGCCAACACCTGGAAGAGAGTCTGCAAGAGGTCATACGCCAAGACGAGATGTGGATTGTTGAAGGCCAAAGTACAAAAGATGTTGCCGGTTATGCACGAACCCGCCTCTTTCAGCCACCTCCTTATGAAGACAACGGCGCCGAGCCTGTCGGGATCATCGACGAAATCTTTATCCTTCCCTCGCACAGGGGCCAAGATCTCGGCAAAACATTCCTAAGATTTCTGATCCGCACTCTCAAAGAGAAGGGAGCCGTCCATATCCGTCTCGCCTCTTACTCATGGAATACCGGAGCTAATCAGCTTTACCAAAATCTCGGGTTTAAAGTGTTTGCCTATTCCTGGGAGTGGGAGGGGAACAATACGCCCCCGGAGAAATGACCCGCCCGTTTGCTCCTAAAAACGCCGTTTCACACTGACAACAAACAGTCATCACAAAACCACGGCACAGGTTATTTCGATGAGTACGGCAGAAGCGGATGCAATCCAAGCCAGATCCCGCAGGCAGGTTGACAAAAGTGCCCGCCGCTTCCAATATCGGAGCCTCACCGCCAGTCCACCTTCATCGCGCTATGAGTGGGCCACTTCGACAACCTGATATGGGTCAGGGGCCCGGTTTAGAAAACGTGCTGTGAAATGACGGCTCATAATGGTTTGCACGGAGATTGTCAGGATCCAAACCCCGACGCTGAAATACCGTGCACAAGGAGCTGAAAGAGAGAGCAAAACAGCGCGGCGACACGTAAAAGAGCACGTTGGGAATTCCGGGAACAACCGCCAAATGACCTGCGAGAATCCAAATGCCGCCAACATGCGCCTGGTATGTATTTGAACATCCAGGCCGTGTGAGCGTTGTTAAGATCGAAATGGCTGGCATTGCTAGTCACCCACGCGGATTCGTTGTCTTCACAGCCAAACCCCATGGGCCCAGAGAGTCAGCCCCACTATAGGCATCTGAATCTGGAATATTCAGGATCGTGAGCCCGTGTCAGCGGTCGCCGTGACACGGTCCAAGGAACAACTGCGGCCATTAACGAAAGCGGACAAGACGGTGCCACGGTACCAACCAAAGCGACAATAACGGGCACCCTCTTCGCTATTTTTGCACTATCGAACTTCTTATATTGGCGTCACGGTAGCTGATTAAGGCAGACACCACAATAACCGGACCAGAAACATTCGCCCTGCACGACGGGTGCCAGGCACGCCCAGTTGAAAGCTCAAGTTTCGCCTCGATGCATTCCGAAACGCACAACACGTTGTGCCGTCAGCCTCTTTCCGCAAGGAGCCGAAATCCCGGGGGATCTCGGCTCCTCCTCACTTTGAATGTTGCCGTGAGACCAAGTCTTAGCCCTGTTCCGCAAGCCGAGTATGGGCATCCAGTTCATCTGAGGACATCCGCGAAGCCACACCCCAAGGCAGAAACAGAGCCAGGGCAACAACCACTACAATCAAACTGCCGACATCAATATTCATCCATTTCTGGGCTCCGACACCACCGACATAGGTCATTGCCGTCAAAAAAACAATATATACCATGTACCAAACCGCATTCTTGGCATGATCCGCAACCTTATACACTAGGCCAAAAATCACCGATGCCGCCAAAAGAAGCACTGTGGCGTAAGGCACTGAGGGCCATCCGCTCCAGTACACGATCAAAGACGCGGAGGCAAAGGCGATGGCCGCAACCAGGCCTCCTTGCCGCAGCCGCCCTTCCCTTCCCTGTTTGCGCAGAGCCAGCATCACCACTGGGTTTACGGCGAATCCCAAATATCCCGCCACGACCGCATCGGTAATCAGACTGTAAATCGACGGCAGAGGAGCCGCAATATAGGCTACCACTGCCCCCACCACAGTAAACACAATTAGGGCCCATGCCGGAATGGCATAGTGGCGGTCGATTTCCTTCATCCGGGCACTGACCAGACCGGTACGGCTCATGGCCAGAAGAATCCGGCTTCCTCCCCCCTGATAGATGTATCCGGTCACAAACGGACCCAAAATCGCTATAATCACCGTAAATCCAATCAACCAACCAACATGTGCCCCACTGGCAATGGCGAGAAAGGGATTGCCTGCGATCCCCGACAAAGCGCCCCATGTTCCCGGATGAATTTTTAGAGCCAGCCAGTTCAAAGAAGTCAAAAATCCCACGGCCAGCAACACATAAATGAGGGTTTGGCCCACGACCACCCAGATAATGGCCCGGCCCAAAATCGACGGAGAGTTCACTTCTTCGGCATAATCGGGGATGACCCTGATGCTGCCGAACGCAAACATCCCCAGCGGAATGGCGGCAAAAACTCCCTCAGCCCCGAACGGGGCGAATCCACCATAATGAGTAAAATTGCCGAAACGGGCAAAGGCGAGAAATCCCAGCGCAACCAGAATGTATAAGAATAGCTTGATCACCCCGAGAAAGTCCGTAGATTTGGCAAAAGCCCGAACCCCGAAATAGTTGAAGGGAAAAAAGAGCACCATGAGAACCACACCCATCACGGCCCCTAAGGTGGTAGGACTTCCCGAGGCGGCCACCAAATGAGGATAGAAATAGTTAATACCCTCCACAGAAGCCAAAGCTTCCACCGGCGGGATAAACAAATACCAAATCAAGTCCGCAAACGCATTGATCATATTGGTCATCTTTCCGTAGCTGTAAAGACTATACCGCGAAGGCCCGCCGGCTTCAGGATACAGATAACTGAGCTCCACATAAGTCAGCCCGACGAAAAGATACATTATTGCCCCAATGACCCAGGCGATCACAACCCCCGGCCCGGCCAGAGCTGCCATGCCCGCGGTGGAAAACAGCACACCGGTGCCCACGGCACCCGCAACACCGATAATGATCAGATCCTTCAAATCGAGATCCCGCTTCAAGCTGTTCATGAGACACCCCCCGCCGCCAAAATTGAAAATCCGCGGAACGCGACTCAAAAAAATTGAATGAAAACTATTCAGAAAAGACTCGGGTAGCAACCGTGATCCTAGATATTATACGGAATATTCTGTTCGACAGGACATGAATTGACGCTCCCTTCCCAAATATTATGATTTGGCACGCCTCATCTGCCGATGTCTCCGTCACCCGCAACCGGATTTTTCCTGTTTTTATCCTTCCCATTGGGTTTTCGTCCGAACACCGGGGAGAACAACCCGACACGAACCCTCCCATGCAATCAGTACTTTGTTCTTCGAACTTCGCGAAACAAAGATAGCCATTTCCTATTCTTCGACATGAAATTCTCTTATCTTATCATCTTCGTCAAGAGGATTTTAATGTGAATAGAAGGAATTTCTTAAAATTTGCCGAAATATCTAAAGAACGGTGAAGAAGGTTTTCGTCTAAGGCAAGCGCTTGAATCCATGTAATCAGCAACAAAGGAAGTGAGTCCATGACTTCGCGGTTTCGGTGGTTTCATGGCCAATCGCGTCCCCTATGGTGGAAACTTAGCGGCGTAACTATAGCGGGCAGCATCGTCACCGGCGCCATTGCGATTCATGCTATTGAGAATGTTCCTCTTCATTGCCGCCACTCGCTGTGGATAGCATTAATTGCCGAGGCATTCGTATGGATCCTGCTCTGGATTATCTGGAATCACGTGGTCGCGACCTGGCAAAAAAGGGCTCTTAGGGATTCCCTAACCGGTTTAGCCCGTCCCACTGCTTTTTGGGAATTCACCGAATACGCTGCTCTGCAACAAGGTGCCAGCCCGTGGGTGATTGCATACCTGGATCTCGATAATTTCAAACAGGTCAATGATAGATGGGGACACGGCACCGGAGACGCCGTACTAAAAATGTGGGGCCGGTTATTATTGTCGCAGTCGCGCAATTGCGATATTATTGGCCGACTCGGGGGTGAGGAAATCGGATGGTGGTTCCCGCACACGACAGCCGAAGAAGCCCAAACCGCTTTGGAAAGGGTGTTGCACCTGTGCTGTTCCACATCCGTGGACGGGTTAGCGGGATTTTCGTTCTCCGCAGGCATTGCTTCGGGACAAGCTCAGGAGAGCGTCTGGGATGCGGCACGCCGAGCAGATCGGGCTCTGTACGAGGCCAAGCGAGCAGGCAAGGGCCGAGTCAGCGAAGCGTCCCTTTGACAATAGGTGGATATTTCTACCACGCGGAAAAAGACGAAGGCCCCTGCCATTAGAAAATGAAAAAAGGGCGACGCTCCCGCCTTATCATAATGTGATTTTTGTCTGCCATTGGCGAACGACAAACCCATTGTAAGCCAGCATTAAAATCTCCATTGAGTGTCAGATCACCCAGAGCGCTCCGGACGGTGTTCAGCTCACAGTGAAATCCGGCCTCCGGGAAAACTTTTCAAGGAAAAGAGACGGTGTCAGGGTCCAAGGTCTTTTAGAGGCTTGGCCAAACGAGTTTAAAACCCTCGAGGATTGTCCTGGCAATTAATGCCACGACCATGGTGTTTTCACCCGATATCACCACAGGAGACAAATAGTGCCCGTCTATGTCGTCTGGAAAAATCGGTGAAACAAGGGGAAACATGCTCTCGGTTGCACTTGTCTTTCCGGGTCCCACATCCCTCACGACATTATCCCAATATTTAAAAAAATGAGGAATAAGACGGCCGGGCAACCTTGATTTCCCGAATGAGAGAGAGGATGGACAGGTTTTTGTGGAGCCTTAGGCGGCGGCTTCCAATCAGGCTCAGCTCCAATGATCGAAGAAATCCCGGATTACGTAGCCAATTTCGGGATGGGAATAATGAACATAATGGCCGCCGCTCACTTCGTACAGAAGCACCGGCAACCCCCTTTCATCAATTTGGGTTAAAGGAGGATGGTGTGTCATATTTTCGGGAATGACCAACAGAGTAGGCGATTTAAGACGGTTGAAGGCGCTGACAGGTTTAGTACGATAAATACCGAGTAATAATTTGATCGTGTCCTCATTCACCTGAATGACTTTATGGGCTATGTAAAACGCTTCACGCAATTCGTTGGTAATTAACAGGCGCTGGCTTTCGACGAACTCTTGAAATTCCGCTTCGATTAGCTCATTATCCGGCGAATGCAGCGAAGTGTTACCCGGCTTGCCACTGGCCACGATCCGGCGCGTCACCCATTCAACCCATCCTAAGGAAGCCAGCATATTTGCCAGCGGCAGGAAATAGCGAAGGGGCTTAGCGACATCCTCGGGAAAACGGGGAATGGACTGATACCCGGCATCGAGAAGAACCAGCTGATAGAGCTGTTCCGGAAACTGATCGGCGAAAGCCAAGGCAATTAGACCCCCGATGGAGTGACCAATAATTCGCACCTGATCCCAACCATGGTCTCGGCAGTACCCGTGTACCCACAAGGCCAGATCTTTCCATCCTGGTATGCGGGTTAAGGGCTCACTGCGACCCATACCGGGTAAATCAAGCCGGTGAAGGCAATACCGTTCCTCCAGAATCGGGCTTAACACTCCGGCCGACTCGGCCGTCCATCCCATCCCAGGAAGGTAAAGTACGGGGTCGCCTTCACCACCGGTAAGCGAAAAAATATTAATCTTGTGTGCCTCGCCTTCCTCTTGTGGAGACGGAACCATGATCGTGAAATCCCTGCCTTTCCGTACGTGCTTGCCAAATTACGCCTTCAATTCTACAAAAAATTACGTAATGCGGACTAGAGAAAAAAACACTGCACAGGTGCCTTCCCAATGTTCCATCCCTTATTCCGGTGTCTCATTCATAATAGCGAAATAAACCCGCGGGGGCAGGATTTTCGGTAAAACTTGCCTGGTAGTTTATTCTTTCACATCTTTCGCAACGTCTTCACCTTGTTTCGCAGGTCCAGCACCATGAACGGGACTTTTTCCCTTTCGTCTCAATACCCCTGAATTTCCCAGAGAAGGTTCACAACCACGAAAATTGATCCGTTAGGATAGGAAAAACGGTACATTTGGCCCTGGCTTAGAAGTCCAAAATTTGACAAACTAACTAGACACGGCAATAAATTTTGGTGGGGAGAGTGATGCACTTGGATAAATTTTGGTTCACTCAGGACTTCCAGGAGTCGGGACTAACCAAGACATTTCAAACCCGACTCGTTGAAGCTGTGAACGAAGCCGGGTTTGTTGAGACTCAGGAAGTCAATGAGGCCAATACCGTATTCCAAGTCGTGAGCGACAAAATCCGTCCATTTCGCCGTCGGCACTATGCCGTCTACGTGATTGGAGTCTTATTCACGCCGTCTTTGGATAACAACCAGGATTTATTGAAACAATTCTATTCCACCCACATCAGGTCTTTGTCCAATATTCTGATCGTCGTCGCGGGCACTTTAGCCGATCCCACTTTCGTCATTACCACCCTCGAACGGGGGGCCATTATGGTATCCTCTCCCGAGGACAGCCTTGACACGCGGTATCAAAAATTAGTGGAGCGCATAGCGCCTTTAATGCGCAGTCACTTAATTATCCGTAATCGCTTTGACCCGGATTTGAGTCCCTCCTTGTGGAACGGCACCCGTGAAACCGCGAGCCTGTCCAGAGCCGGCCAAATTCTCGAAAGCTGGGATCTTTTGCCCACCCCATTCCCGATGCAGGATTACCTCTCTCCCGAAGAAATGGCCCATGTCAACCGGCTGTTCGGAATCGGAGGACTCAGTTACGGCAACCTAAGCGCCCGTCATGACGATGGCAGCTTTTGGATGAGTGCCAGCGGCGTGGACAAAAGCCGTCTGCATGAAATTGGGCGGGATATTCTTTTGGTTAAGGATTTTGACGATGAGGAAGAAAGTATCGAATTAAGCGTGCCGCGAGACATCTCTCCCAGGCGGGTATCCGTAGATGCCATCGAACACTGGAATATTTATCACCAGCATCCCGATATTGGCGCCATCATTCATATTCATGCCTGGATACCAGGAGTGCCCGCTACGGAATTCAACTATCCTTGCGGAAGCAGAGAACTAGCCGACGAGGTGTCCAAACAACTGGCCAATGCACCGGATCCCCGACACGCCGTGATTGGGCTCAAAAATCATGGCCTCACAATTACCGGAGACAGCCCAGAGGAAATTCTCGCCCGGATTCACGACCATGTTCTGCGTCAGGTTCCCATGCAATGAGCTATACGGCTCTTCGTTATAATCTCTCTTTAATTCGCGTTGTCCGACAAAAGGTCGCCCCGGCCACAAGCCGGTGGCGAGCTCTTTTGTCATTACGTTATGAACGAGCCGAGGAACCGCGATGGATTCGGAACAATCCCCAAAGCGTCGAAATCGAGCCATTGTTATCGGGCATATGTGGATCTGATCTGGCTTTGATCTTGGGGAATAGCTCCCCTTATCTTGCGTCTTTGACCCGGTTCCCCGCAGTGCCGGGGCACGAGGTGGTGGCCCGAGTTGTTAAAGAGGCACCGGGATGGCCGCAGGGAACACGGGTTGTGGTCAATCCGTCCCTGTCCTGCGCTTCTTTGGCAATAAAAGATGCCTGTGCCGCCTGCGCTTCAGGGCATCCCGAACTTTGTTATAATCGCGGCCGGCACGACTTGGGTCTGCTCATGGGATTTCATACCGACTTCCCGGGAGGATTCGGAGAACGGATGTGGGTCCCCTCTCACCAACTTTATGCCATTCCCTCCAACATGGCGATTCAAAGAGCCGTGCTCAGCGAGCCTTTAAGCATTGTGCTCCATGGACTTTCTCATGTTCACTGGGCTCCAGTGCGGCATATTTTGGTCATTGGCTCAGGGCCCATTGGTCTGCTCGCCCTTCTGGCCATTCCCACCCGGCTTGTCTCTCCCGAGCTGGTCATGGCTGTTGCCCGCTATCCCCAGCAGCAATATTGGGCCAAACGATTGGGGGCGGAAGTTGTGTCCCATCTTGGAGATCCCGCCATCACAGAAATCACAGGCACGCCCTATCCGAGCATCCTGAACGCTTCTCCATGGCGCCCCAGAGGATTTGACTTGGTGATCGACGCAGCAGGTTCTCCTTCATCACTTAAAAGCGCTTTGGCATGCGTCCATCCAGGCGGGCAAGTGCTGCTCTTGGGTGCCGCCGGTGAAATGAAGTGGGATTTTGCCCCTGTCTGGTCCCGCGATATTTCCCTCTATGGCACATATGGTTATGGTGCCTCCGATCAAACGTTTCGGGAATCCTTGAGGTTGCTGGCCGATTCCTCAATTCCCATAGAAGAACTGATTACTCATACATTTGCATTAAAGGATTACAAAGAAGCATTTCATGCGCTATGGGACAAAAATAGCGGTGCCGTCAAAGTCTGTTTAAAACCCCATTGAGATCTCCGAAATCTTAACAGGCCCTCCCCGTCGCCGAACCCGGCTGCAGCTGTCGCACCATATTGGAGAAAGCACGATCCCAAACGGGGCTTCACCCATGAAAATTTTTGGCGGTATTGAATAAACACCGCAGGGCCGCCGAACCGGCCATTGCTCCGTTGCCGGAAATGACGGTTACCAGTGAAAAATTGAACGCAACACCGGGAGAATGTCCCCACTTTCGTGGGCTGGACCGAAAATTCCGGTGGTGACACGAATGACACGGAAGTGCCGGCATACAAAAGAATGTCTCGTTCATTACGGCCTTTATCGGCCTGACGCGGAACACGATTGGAAGAGTCTGCTCTCACCGGTCATCGGTACCCACGGGGGCTGCAGCAGAAACTGACAGAGCATCCCCGGCTGGGAGAAGATATTCCTAAAACCCATCACCCACGCAGGGCGAAGAAAAAATGTTACACGGAACGGAACGCCGCAATCAGGATGACTCAGGTTTTAGTTCGGTCTTTTGGTTGTCTCAGTGCCGTTATCGCCAGTACAGTCGTTGAAAAAGTACACGAAGACTGGGTGCAAATCATTTTTGACCCATGATCATCCCGCACAACCTCCAGTACGCTCCCGCACACGGGGCAACGGCCGCTGGCAACTTCCAGACTATTACCCAAATCCCGCTTATGGTGCCGCAGCCTTTTCCATATCCACCAACGTGCTATGGAGCGACGGCGTTTCCATCGTATCAAAGTCCGGATGACATGCTCTCTCTGAGCAGCAGACAAGGGCTGTCCTATGTGGCTGTTTGCACGGGTAATAAATTCGGAAAGATGGGAAAACTGTACAATGTGGGCGCCTGAGATTTCTTCGACATATAAGCGCAGTGAGTTGGGAACCGCAATGACTGAGAACCACACATCCTTGGGTAAATCGGGAAAATTTCGCCGCAAGGTCTTGATGTGGACAGCATTTTGACGGTGAGGCGAATAAATCCGCCGTTTCTGGATGCCAATGACGTGCGTCCAGTACATGTCCTTGCGCTTCCCATGCAAAGCCCCTTGAATGTTTGTGGTTTCAATCACAAAAATCGCACCCGGGCCGACCACGACGTGGTCGATCTGACAGCCGCCGGAGGCCGTAGACGCACACGGCACGACGATGTCGTGAAAGATATCATATTGAAGCGGATCCAACAGTCGCAACGCACCCTGGACAATAAACTGCCCTTGCTTGCCCCGAACATAGGCACTCGGCGGACGCAGGGCGAGAAGCACAACCACTATGGCAATTAATATCAGCGTTCCCGCAAGGGCAATCTCCATACCTGCCTGCCTTTCTCTGGACTTTTGCGCATCAGTGGCGATGGGGCCATATCCTCTTGATCTCTATTATAAAACAACTGAATTTTCCGTTAACATATTTTTATAAAGACTGACTATTTAATTCCTAGGCTCATTTTGCCATGTTTCCCAGTCAAACGATAATTTTTAAGCCTCACCAGGGCCACTTCTGGGAAGCTGCCCAAAGCAGTCTAAGACCCCTAGACTGCGTGCATCATCACTTTCGGGACTAGGATATTTCGGAGTTCCGCGCCTCTAAACACTGACATGAACTGTCCAGCCGAATCATTCTCCCCCAGCTTTGTCCCCTACTACTCGCAACACAAGGACAAATATCACCACCGGATTGTGTTATCCGCTCCGGTCACCGGCAACGGAGGACTACGTTTCAAACCTATGATACATGAGGTCTTTCGGCCTTGACAATGGACTTGCGGCTTTGGACTCAGACCATCTTTGGCAGAGGGGTTCAAATGGCCGAACATCGATGTTGCGAGCAGTTTTAAGCCGGAAGCTTTGGTTTTCTCGTACCACGGTGAAATAGCTCTTGAAAGAGTGTCAAAGATTACCTGCTGTCTTCCCGTCTCTTTCATTCCGGAGCACGTGCGGGAGTGTGGTAGATTTTGTTGTTTTCTAGATCCCGCTAATGGCACAGGCGCACCCCGGGACCTCAAAGCCTTCACTCATGACCCAAACAAGAAGAATTGTCTTAGCCGAGAATGGCGTGAAAAACCACGAGTGGACCTGGAACAATCCAATTTTCGGCGGATCGGCCGGTCCATAAGAAATTTGTATTATCACGCAGGCACAACTGAGATTTGGCGTTACGCTGGCATTTAACATCCACAGAGTCACCCGGAAATTATCCCGTCTCACCCAAGCACCGGTAAATATGGGAATCCGGTGTACGTACCAAAAAGGCCTTAAACGGCAGAAATCCGACCTATAGCGGATTTAAGGCGTGTATTTGACCACAATGTCCCAGTTCTGACCAGGTGTCTCGTGCACCAATCCCCCCAAGCTATCCGCAGAAAGAGAGTCCATGAGAAATAAATTGGACAAGCTCGCAGCAGACTGAGTTCAAAGACACGCCCCTTCACTAAAGTGCTGATCACAGAGACTGAGACCACCAAAGAGGATCGAGGCTGCCCGAATTTTCGGGTCGGAATCTTTCCGACTTGGGAAACATCATTTCAGCCCTAACCGGTTTCGGGGAAGGCGCACCTTCTGGGCACCTGAAGTCCAAATAACGAAAAAATCCAGGTTATTGGAGGGCCAGCAGGCAGAAAGCGGGCAAGAACGGATTGGAAATCTGTTTGAAAACAGTTCCGCCATAGCCACCAAAATGGTCACAACCGACACGTCTGCCAAGGGATATCATGTATGTGATCGCCCTCAAAAGCACCAGACCTCGATTTGTCGCAGGACATTCTCTGCCGAGCTTTGGTGACGCTCTAAAGAGCGTCTTGCTGGTCATTGTGACAGAACTGCCGACACAGCTGCTATAGCCCGTCATTGGTGTACGGGCACGACAAACCCATCGATCAGTCACCTTTTAGGGTGGAAATGCGGCAAGATCATCCCTATGGTCAGAACCTCCCCCCTCATTGGAAATCAAAAAGAGGAGCGCGAAGGGATACCCGCTTTACCCGGTTTCCGGTT
>PXYT01000016.1:52385-59687 GCA_003023725.1 Sulfobacillus benefaciens
GACCCATACATTCAGGTAGTTTGATAGGCTTCTCGGCGTTGAGAGCGTCTGCGCCTCCTATGTGCCCTTTTCCTCATTCCATCCGGGGTAATATTATAGACAATCAAGCCATCCACGTCGTATTTAAATTCAATCGTACATGTTGAACAAAAAAACCATCCGGGAGCGGTTAGCCTTCCAACCCACCGGTTGCCGCACTCAGGACAAACGGGATACGTCACTCGCATAACCATTCTCCTTTACTCGCTTTATACTTACCATAACGCCACAAAGGGGTTATAGGTAACACTTTCAGCGAAAATTCAGTTGGTTCTCCGCACAATTTCCCAGGCTACAAGGATGGTGGCACAACCACCACTAATCTTTGCGGGCCCGCCGATTCACATGTTGCTTGAAGTCTTTCGTCAACTGGCTAAATGCCCTTCGGCGGATATTTACATGATGATCGAGAAATCACAACCCAAGAGGCATCCGATCTGGCTCATCTCTCCCGGCCATACTCCATCACAATTTTACAGAACGGGGCACCCTCAATCACCAAGTCAGGTCCCAGCGACGCAGCTGCATGGAGTATACGCCCCGGCGGAAACGGCCATCCCCAAAGACGATTGTAAGGATAGTAATCGTCACCGCAAGTGTTCAATATCATGTTCGTGGGACGGGGACACTCACCCTCCTTTTTGGTTACTCGGAAACGGGTGTGCCTTGTCACGGTGAGGCGCGAGTAACCCATGGCACCCAACACAGTAAACCTCAGGTGGATCACTTCTGCAGCAAACGTTGGCTGCAGTTACAGAGTACGGCCAATCATCTGGCGCTGGAATCTAGAGGATGAAAAAGCCAACCCAAGATCGTGATGGAAATAATGGCACACTAACCACCGATAGTCCGCCAATCAGCCCACATCTGTCGGGGATTGAGCTCATACACGCCGTGATCGCGATACATGAAATGGTTGATGACAAACTCACGGCGAATCGTGCAATAGTCCTCATGAAACCGCAGGATATGCTCGTTGATTTGTTGTTCGGTATACTTCTCTCCTATCTTCAACTCCTGAATCATATGCTCAAATACGATCAGCTTACGCTTTCTATGAGCAGGAATTTGCTTGAGTTTTCCATCCTTGGTAAAAAAGTTGGCAATAACGGAATGCCATAGACGGTCGTTTTGATTCATCTTGTCCCCCTCCGATTGCCGATCTGTTTCCTTGGTGTCAAAGAGCGCCTGCAGCAAGGCCTTGGTGTTTTGTTCAAAGAAATATCGGTCCAGCTCAAAATACACGGTGTGCTTGTCCCGTGTTCCCTTGATCAGCGAGATTTGTCGCAAACGAGCCATATGATGGGTTACCGTCGGAGCGGATAACCCCAATTTGCCGGCGATGGCCTGACCATGCAATGGACCGTCTTTGAGCAAAAAAAGTATACGGATACGGGTGGGATCAGCCAATGCTTTGTGAAACGCAACAACTTTATCGAGTTGCACCAGACTCACCCTCTTCATAATTCGACTATTATCTAATTTTACATATATAAAACTTACTAGAGTTTCCAAATGGCGTCAAACATTGGATATGGCTCCGGCCATACCGGAGGAGAAACCGAAGAGCCGCCTTCCCTCACGGAAGGCGGCTTCGTTAAACACCCCAGGTTCCCAGGACCAAGATTTTCCGGCTCTTGTCTTAGGGCTGAAATTGACCCATTGTTCAGGAGGCCGGTGTCATCGCCATGTGTACCAGCCGTCCCAAGGCCGCCGTCATGAACTGGAGACCCTTTTGCACATCCGGGTCTTTCATCATCGCCATCATGCCCCGCATGCCCCCAAACGTCGATGTCTTCTTTTGCGTGTCCTCGGCCACTCCTTTGATCGTGTCCACGATGCCACCGACATTGATTTGGCCCTCTTTGGTCATCAACCCCGGAAACAGTTCCCCCCAGTTGACTTCGCTCTTTAAAGCATCCGCAGCGCCCAGAACCTGCCGAACGACATCCCAACCCTGATTCTTATCGATAAAACCCAGAACATCCAGACTGACATTCAAAAGCTGCTGGATGGTGGCGGACGGGATGTCTTTTAAGGTATTTAGCGTGAGAGTCAGAAGCGATGTCATCTCGTTCTGAGATGCCAATGCGGCCATTTGAATTAAATTTTGCCATTGAGTGGACTGCATGGATTCCAGTAAGTGATTGTCTTGGATCCAGCGGAAAATTTGATCGATGACATCGCCGGAAGGCAATAGAGTTGAGAGTTCCTCCAGATAATCCACAGCTAGAAGCAGGTCGTCAAAAACACCGCGGTCATTGACTGCCTCCAACAGCAATACTAACTTTGGCAATGCGTCGAGAACCCGGGGACGGGCCATGGCTTCCACAACCTGGACAATAGACTCGCCTGACAGTCGACTGGTGACTTTCGCCAAACCTTGCAACAAGTCCTGCAGACCTTTGACATCCTCAATCGATTCAACTGCTTGAATCATGGCCATTAATGGCTCTGTCACCTGATCCCTGCTCATGATGCGGGTCAGTTTCACCAAATTTTCAGGACGGATGGTCTTGGCCTCTTCAATCAGCCCTTCGTGGCTTTGATAATATTGCCCCACTTTGTCCGCCATTTCGTCAGTGTTGATGGCGTCGGGGTACATCGCCATAAAATCGACCATGGTGGTCAACATGTCGATAATGCCACTGTCATTAAGTGTTTCCACCGCTCTGAGCAACTTCAGCACCGCATCCAGAACCTCTGGGTTTTGCGCTTCACTCAAAACGGCGTCCATTAACATGTCTTCTTCCTGTTGTATAATTTCCAGCTGTTTCATAAGCCATCCTCCCATCGTCACTGTAATCGGACTCGCGCCACCTTTGACGGCCGCAGAACGAAATACATAGTGTTACATTTTAGTCTGAGACGTGAGGGGATCAGGTGCTAGGAACTTTTGACCCAAGCATAAAAGGTCAGGTGGTCCCCAATTTCTAATTGTTTCATCTTTTGGGTACAGAGAAAGCGTCACCTCCAATACACCTGTGTCGCGTAAAAGCGCCGGCCACGGTCGCAAGGAGGGCGTCAGATGGGGCATAGTCCCCTAAAGTTCTCATGTGTCCTCGGGAAACACGGCAGAAGACGGGTAGAACAGATAATCCAGGTCCCAAGATGTCGGAGCCTAAGGCGTAATGTCTCCAACCGAATGATCACTGTTCAGTTGTCCGCGGCTTTTGACGGCCTGCTCTCATCACCAAAAGCGTCCGGAGCCAACCGACATCCCCAAAGTCATTGTGTATTGCCGGTCGGCAGACTTCAGACATAGTTAAAGATTGCTCGGTGCTTCGGAGCATGAAGGGTTTAAATCCGGGCCCGGGTCCCGCGCCAACACCGTCCTGTCATCCGCCCCTGCGGAGTTCACCGGTTTGGCGCGTTCCAAAACATTTTGCTGGCGTTTTCTATTGTCACCACACTATTATGCCTAGAATGGCCCATAATCCCCCTATTTTGTCCCTCTGTCCATCATACCCAAGGGTCCCTGGGGCAACAGTAATGGGTCCCCGGTTCTAAATTGCAAGCTATTATCGGGAAATTTTACCGGATAACCCCCTTTGTTAAGTGTCCCAGTCCCTTCCAATTGATATGATAAAAGGACTGGAGCGTAACCATAACAAGGATATTCGGGGGTTTCAATTTTGTCGATCTTCCGTATCGAGGTCAACGACTTGTCGGTCAAATTCGGCAGTTATCTGGCACTGCAACATATTTCCCTTCACATTCCGTCAGGAGAATATTGGATACTGGTCGGAGAAAATGGAGCGGGCAAATCGACCTTGCTTCAGTGTCTGGCCCTTTGGACCAGGCCCACAAGCGGCACTGTGCTGATAGACGGTTATGAGACGGTCCGGCATGAACGGCTCTTGCGCTCCCGGATCAAGTTCGTGCCGGACACACCCGCTTTTTATTCTGAATTGACAGCGTGGGAACATGCCCAGCTAGTCGCCACGCTGCACCACCTTCCTCACTGGGAGCCTCTGGCGCAGGAACTGTTCCACGCCTTTTCGCTGGATCAGTCTATGAAAGCTTATCCCGCTAGCTATTCCCGGGGAATGCAGTATAAACTGGCTTTGCTCCTGTGCCTACTGACACAACCGTCAATTCTGTTGTTGGATGAACCTTTTGGCCCCCTTGATCCGGTGTCCCAAAATCATTTGACCGCTCGTCTCAGCCAATTGTGCCATCAGGGTACCACTCTTCTGGTGACAACCCATTTACTCCCTGAGACGGCAACCCCCGATCACCTCGTTTTTCTCAATCAGGGCCGGGTAACGGTGGACTGGAACTGGCAACAAGTCACCGACCACTTTCCCGGAAGCATTGCCACCCTGCCATACCGCATAGGGATGGCGCAATACCAGGAAAATACTTCAACGGAGGAGAACCGGTGACGCATAATCCCCACGAGTCCCCACACACGAAGCCATGGCAAAGCGTCCTTGTCTTGCACTGGAAACGGTGGAAATCGGGGAGTTTGTACTGGTTGCGAAGTCTCGGCGTTGATCTTGATGACCGCGACCCATTTTCCCGCTTATACGTCCTCTATGTACTCGCCATTGCCGTGATCTGGGTTGCACTCAGCTTTTCATTAGTCCTTAACCTAGCGGCCAATGTAGGCCGTCAAATTTCTCCGGGCGCTTATCCAGCACTGGGTGTCGCGTCCGTGATTTTCGGCATCATTGTGATCACGCGTTCGTCATCTGCAGCCCCCTTATATCTGACTCACGGCGATATCGAATGGGTGACCTCCTCGCCTCTTTCGCCGCGAGTCTTAGCCCCTTTTCACTTTCCCCGCAGGCAACTGAAGACTTTCTTGATTGCCACCCTTTTGGCCAGCCTCGCCGCAGCAGCCGTTCATTACCGCCATATTACGGAATTAGCCGTAACCTCAGCTCTTTGGATGTCCTCCTGCCAAGCCGCAGGGTGGAATTTATCCGCGATTCATTATTCACGAAGCCGCAGACCTCTCCGCTTCTTTTGGGCTGCAATCATGCTCAGCCTGATCATTTTGGCCGCTGTGTTTCAGCCATTTGTTGCAAAGATCTCACGCGAGCTGACCCCCGGCTATTTACATCCCGTCACATTTGCCACCCTATTGGGCGCATTGTGGATCCTGGCGTTTTTCACTTCCGCTCGCATAAATTTGATGAATATTCATGAAGCCAGTGCGCTTTTTGCCGACATCGAGGCGCTGGGCACGGCCTATCTTCCGAACCACGACATGGTTCAGCAAATTCGCAATCAAAGAAGGATAACTCGCAGCCGCATCCTGGGCCGTCTTCCTCTCTGGTTCAGCCCGTGGTCCGACACCGGCCGCGTCGTAATAACCGCCATTCGCAGCCCCCGCTATGCCTGGAACCTCTTGGAACTCACCTTGCTATTCCGATTCGGTTTGCTTCTGTTATCTCCCGGCGCAGACCGATGGGCTTGGCTGTTCTGGCTCTTCATCGCTTATCGCTTCCGCCAGGGCCATATGGCCTTTGTCTTGGCACAGGATGTCTCCAACCCGTTTCTCAATCAGTTTTGGCCGGCGAATATGGTCAAGAGGTTTGTCCAAAGTACGTGGCTTCCTTTTGCCCTCGTTTTTGTCGCATCGTTTGTTCTGTGGCTGTCTCTTCCCTTAACTGTTAGCGTCACACTTCCCCACATCGTGTTTTTCACCTCCTTAATCCTGTCGTGGGTCCTGGGCGAAGGGCTGATCATCATCCGCAACTCTCGGGACACGCAATTTTTGAACCACTATCATCTGGCCGCAGTCGCCGCATCGGGTCTGGTTATGATGATAGCCGTAGCCATGCACCATCCTCTGTGGAGCCTTTTAGTCCCGTTGGGACTAATGTTGGCTATGGTCCCAAGCCTCGGGCAAAACATTCTTCATCCCTTGTCTGCTGAAGGCCATGAACCCGATAATCCGAAGTCATTATGATGCCCGCCAGGCGGAGCATGGAATAGACACTGTCACAACCAGGGATTTTTTTGGGGCCCCCGGATCCTCGGGTGCCGTAACCCCTGCCCTCTCCGGGTGTTATCCCGAGGACATCCGCCAGACACTCTGCCCCCCCTTCCTCATGGGGGTTCTCCCGAAACCCGCCCCCGCGTTCCGAACATAGGGCCTTCTTTTCACCAGATTTTTTTCGGAGAATGGCCCAATCCCTGCATAGTCCCGAGATCTCCTGGTGTAAGCTTAAATTCACAAACGCGTCGCCCAAGATGGTGATCATGAACGAGACTGGAGGGATTTTATGATTCTCAAAGATGGTTCGCAGCTCTCTTTGACCGCATTATCCCGTCCGCAGAGCGGACAGGAAGCCTGGATTGATGTCCTAGTCGGGGCTGAGCCCGGACTCAAAGAAGTCATGCAGACTTTGGGATGGGATTCTCTTGATGTTTCCAAAATGGGCCTGGGATTCGATCGGGCCCAACTTCAATCCACTCAGGACCTCCTCATCCTCAACATATTTGTTCCAGAAGGCGATGCCCTAAACCCTCTTGCCGTCTTCGTCGGTCCCAATGCTCTGGTTACCCAACACACGGGCGTCTTGAGCCTCATCGACAATCTGAAACAGGATCTTCCGCAAAAAGTGGATTTGCTGCAGTCAGGTCGTGACCTTCTCTATGAAATTTTACAGAGAACCGCGGATTGTTATTTGGAACGGATGGATCAGTACGAGGAGCAGTTTGACGTGTTGGAAGAGGCCATTTTGAACGGAGGAGACCGTTCCCGGGAAGTCTTTGCGCTGAGGCGTACGCTGCACCACCTGCGGGGGCTCTTAGCCGACATGCGCCGAATCGCCGCCCGCCTTTCACGCCGCCAGTTTAGTGTCGGCCCGAACACGGCTCAAATAGCCGACATGTCCGGCACCAATATTTTTGTGGATGTTTATGACAGCTTTTACCATGCCATGGACAACTTGGACAGCCTGCGCGACAATCTGACGGGCTTAGTAGATCTTCAGCTTAACCAACGATCAACCCGCCTCAATGAGGTCATGAAATTCCTTACAATATTTTCCACCATTTTTCTCCCCTTAACATTTATTACCGGATTTCTGGGTATGAACCTCAAAAGTATGCCGGAATTAACACTGCCCTTTGGCCAAGAATTTACTCTGTTGTTAATGGCCGTGGTAGGAGGCACGATGCTCTACATCTTTAAACGGCGTCATTGGCTGTAAAAACACCCCCGTAATCCCGGGAAATTCGTCTCAGCACCTGAAGCGCCTTACAGTGCCTATGGCTCGTCGTGCTTTCTTTGCCAAGGCAGAA